>NZ_JBIVDS010000009.1:0-417800 GCF_044747265.1 Streptomyces sp. NPDC090106
GCACCAGACGGTCATGCGTGTGCGCGTTGCCGAACACCCAGCCCGCACCATGGATGTAGAACACCACCGGCAGCGGGCCCACAGCCCCCGCGGGCCTCACGATCCGCGCCCGGACACTACCGGTCGGGCCACCGGAGACGGTCACCCACTCCTCGTCCACCGCGGGCTTGTCGATCTCACCGGACTGCACCTCGTCGACCGCCTTGCGGCCGTCCGCCGGAGCCAGATCGAACAGATACGGCGGGTTCGCCGTCGCCTCGACGAACGCCTGAGCGGCGGGCTCCAGCACGGGTACCGGCGGCACGAAGGATTCGGACATGAGTCGCTCCTCTGGGGGTGACGGTGGCGCTCGGGGTCTGTCCCGACCGCCCTCCTGACAACGAAAACAGTACTGCCCGATTAAGTCGTGCGCAACTTAATCGAGCAGTATCAAGACGTGCACTACTTCATATCGCGGTACTCAGTCGCGGGCGCCCTCAGAGGTAGCATGGGCGGACAGGCCGTTCGACGTGAGGAAGCGCGACATGGACCAGGCAGCACGCCCAGCCGCCGAACCGGCCTCCCTGCTGCTCCAGGACCAGCTCTGCTTCGCCCTGTACGCCGCCTCCCGGTCCGTGACGGCCCGCTACCGGCCCCTCCTGGACGCGCTCGACCTCACCTATCCGCAGTACCTGGTCATGCTGGTGCTCTGGGAGCAGGACTCCATCTCCGTCAAGGAGTTGGGGGCCGCGCTGCAACTGGAGTCCAGCACCCTCTCCCCCCTCCTCAAGCGCCTGGAGTCCAACGGGCTCGTCCGCCGCGAGCGACGCACCGAGGATGAACGGTCCGTCGCCGTCCAGCTCACACCGGCGGGCCTGGACCTCCGCGACAAGGCCACCGCCGTCCCTCTGGCCATGGGCGACGCGATGGGCCTGACGGCGGAACAGGACGCCACCGCCAAGCAGTTGCTGCGCCTGCTCACCTCGAACGTCACAGAGAGCTGAGCCGACGGCCCGTTGAAGCAGGGCGCGCCGGCCGAAATCCCGGACACCCTCGGACACCCTCGTCGAACCCTTGCGGGACCCTGCCGACGGCACCATCGATCCACCGCCAGTCACTTTCGAGCAGCCGCGATCGCACCGCAGCCTTTTTGCGCCCACATTCTTTCTCCCGCCCAGATGACCCCCTATTCACACACGGCCGGACAGAAAGTGAAGTATCCTCCTAGCCCTTGAAGGGGGATTTCCGCCGCTGCGAGAGCTTTTGCTTTCCCATGAAGCGCGGCGTCGAAATATTCGATCATTTTGTCCTTTTCAGCAGGGGGGAGTGAAGAGGGCATGCAGGTGTTGCACGGGGACGACCCGTCACGCATGGGGAATTTCACCTTGTTGGCCGTGCTCGGGGCCGGCGGCATGGCCACCGTGTATCTGGCCAGCAAGAAGCGGAGTGCCGCGGATTCGATACTGGCCGTCGTCAAGGTCCTGCGCCGTGAATGTGCGCAGGACGAGTACGTACGAAGGCTCTTCCGCCGGGAGATCGAGGCTCTCCGTGAAATGAATGCCCATGGAACGCTGAAGCTTTTGGACAGCGACCCGGACAGCTCTTCTCCGTGGTTCGCCACCGAATACGTACCGGGTATGGATCTGCGCACACTGGTATCCGACCACGGGCGCTTGGAAACACGGGCCGTACTGCGGATGGCCGCCGAAATAGGGCCCATTCTTATGCGGCTCCAGGGCCACAACATCGTCCACCGCGATCTCAAGCCGTCCAACATCCTGATTCTCAGCGCGGCGGACGGATCCCTGCGGCTCATCGACTTCGGTGTGGCCCGCAGGCTGGACCGGACACGGACCAAGCCGGCCATGAAGGTGGGAACCGACGCGTTCATGGCCCCGGAGCAGATGTTCGGGGACGCGGGCCATCCCAGCGACATGTTCGCCCTGGGACTGACCCTCGCTTTCGCGGCCACCGGCCAGGAGCGCAACAGGCCCGATCTGACCGAGGTGCTACTGAACCGCGGGCCCCGGTTCCCGGAGGACGCCTTCGACGACGTCGGAGAACCGCTGCGTGAGCTGGTGAAGGCGTGCACCAGGCCGGATCCCGCCGACCGTATGACGGCCCAGGAACTCCTCGCACGGCTCGCCCACCACGGCGTACGCCCGCGGCAGGAGCGCGGCAGCGGTGCCACGTGGCTGCCCAACCGTGCCCGTACCGAAGTGCTCAGACACGCGGAGCGCACGCGGAAGTTCATGCCCGAGCAGCGGACCCGATCGCATACGTCCCCACGGCCCGACACCCGCACGGACAGCCCCGCGGTCAGTTGGACCCGTCACCTGAGCGGACGCGCCTGGTACACCTCGCCGGTCGACGTGGCGAAGGGGATCGCCGTCTGCTCCCTGGACGGTCGGGTCCAGTTGCTGGACGCGATGGACGGAACCGTGCTGTGGCAGCGCGACCTCGGCGCCCGGATCGAGAACACGGCCGCCGTCGGCCACGGCCTGCTCTTCGTTCCGTGTTCCGACCGGACGCTTCTGGCACTGGACACCGACGACGGCTCCCTGCGATGGAGGTACGACGCCGGCAACAGCTGCCTCTTCGCCCCGGTCGTACACGGGGAGCGCGTGCTCGTGGGCGCGCGCGACGGAGGCGTCCACTGCATCTCCGCACACACCGGCAGGGCCCACTGGGTCAGCGGGCGCGGCAACGGCCCGGTGTTCGACCGGCCCGCCGTGGCCGCGGACCGGGTGTACGTCTCGGGGTGGCAGGGGCACCTGGAGGCGCTGCGCCTGCACGACGGCGCCGGCACGACGCGCTTACCCCAGGTCAAGGACATCGTGGGAGCGCCGGCCGCGCAGGAGGACCGGCTCTTCCTCGCCAGCCGCACCGGCGCCCTGTGCGCCGTCGAGACCGACACCGGTCGGCAGACCTGGTGTCTGGCGGGGCGCACCGCCGCCTGCACCGGTCCGGTCATGGGCCACGGCATGCTCTACGTCGGGACCGTCGGCGGCACCGTCTGGGCACACGAGACCCACACCGGCTCACGCGTGTGGCGCCACTCCACCTCCCGACGGATCAAGTGCGCGCCCGTCCACGACAACGACACGCTCTACGTCGGTTCCGGGCACGCGTTGACCGCGCTCGACGCGCGTGAGGGCCATCTGCTCTGGACGCATCGCACCGGCGCTTCCCTGCACGCCCCGCCTCTCCTCGCGCACGGGCACGCATACGTCGCCACCTGGGACTGCACGCTTCAGGCCCTGCGTCTGCCGTCCCTCGCTCCGCGATGACCCCGCCGCGCAGGAGCCTCGGTGACCGCGGCAGTCACGGTCGCCGGGTCACAGCACACGTGAGGTACCGCCACCACTGCCACAGGAGTGCACGTTCATGAGATCGCTCGGGGGATACCAACTCGGTCATCAGGTGGGCAGCGGAGTACTGGGCGACACCTGGCTGGCTGTCGGGGAGAACGGAGAGCAGGCCGCGGTGAAGATGCTGCACCCGGAATGGGGCGATCCGCAGCGGACCGGCCGACGGGCCCAGAAGATCGTGGACCAGCTCAAGCAACTGGGCACCCCGCACCATCAGCACGCGGCGCGCTACGCGACCCCGCTGGGCGCCGGGTACGACGAGCAGGAGCAGCGGGCCTGGATCGCCAGGTCCTGGTTCTCCTCCGAGCCGTCGGCCGATGACCGGCCCGAACAGGCCGTCGACCTGATCACCGCCGTCTCCTCACGCAGCCTGCCGGCGGAGGCGGCCCTGTACCTGCTGTGGCAGCTCGCCGGGCTCGCCCGTCACATGCACTCCCGGCGGCTCACCCTCGCCGGCCTGAAACCGTCCAACCTGTTCCTCACCACGCGGGGAGCGCACGTGGTCGACGCGCATCTCGCCCTCGGGCTGCGGAGCCTGCTGCGGTTTCCCGAATCCCCGTCGGCGGCGGCCGGCCCCGCACCGCATCTGTGGGCGGAGGTGACCTGGCTTCCGCCGGAACTGCGCCGCGCGGACACGGTGGCTCGCGAGTCCAGCAGCGTGTACGCGGTGGCCGCCGCCGTCGCCTACGCGTGCACCGGCAGTGCGCTGTACCCGCCCGTCGACGTCATCGACGCGCTGATGCAGCGCAAGGCCGCCCGGGGCGCCGCCGAACAGTCCCTGGACGAGTGGGCGGTGCACTACGGGAACCCGGGCAGAAAGGTACGCAGGGCGGTACTGCGCTCCCTTCGTCACCGGCCCTCGGCCCGACCGAGCGCCAAGCGGCTGAGCCGGGTGACGACTCCGCTGCTGCGGAACAAGGAGCTTCTTCAGCACTGCCACGGTGTGTGGACGCGCTACGTGCGGAGCGTGCTCCCTCGCCCCGCACCGCCTTCCCCGCAAGCACCGAGGCGGGCTCCCGCGCTCGGTGCGAGCCCGCGCCGTCAGGAACTCGACACGGGCCTGTCGTCGGCACCCCTCGACACAGGACAGTCGTCGGCACGGCGGAAGGACGGCACCGGGGCCCACGCCGCTCGGCCCGATCCGCGGGCCGCCCTCGCCCAGCTCTCCCCCACACCCGCCACCGTGGCGCAGCCCGCCGCGCCGGCCCCTACGGGCACCGGCGGATCCCAGGAGACCTGGCGGCGGTTGTGGAGTGTGGAAACGGGCGGTCCGCTGCTCTGTCCGCCCCTGGCTCTGAACGGGCACCTTCTGGTGACGTCGGGCGACACCGCCCAACTCCTCGACGAGTACACCGGTGAGCGCACCACGGTGTACCCGCTGGCGGGTCCCGCCGAATCGACGCCCGTGCCCTGGGCCCACCGCCTGTGGTGGGCCCAGCGCGACGGTGCGCTCATCGGCCATGACCTCAAGGACCCGGGCGGCGCGATCCGGCTGCACGTCGACGGTGATCCCGGGACGCACTCCCCCGTGGTCGTCGACAACGACCTGCTCATCGGCACGACCGGTGGTCTGTTCTCCTTCCACCAGGACGAACACGGCATCAGCCCGCCCTCGCGGCATCTCGTCCAGCCGTACGAGCCCCTCGTCACCCAGCTCGCCACCGACGGCACCCGTCTCTGGATCCCCGGCGAACGCCGGGGCCTCAGCGTCCTGGTCCTGGCGACGGGTGAAACCCGCTCGTCCGTCGAGGGCTGGGACTCCGCGGGGTGCACACCGACGGTGGCACCGGACGGCGTGTACATCGGGGCCTGGACGGGCCACGTCCGCCTCGTGGGCCCGGACGGCATGCCGTACCGGCGGTACGGCGCGTCGACGTTCCCGATCACCGCACCTCCCGTGCTCGCCGAAGGTCTCGTGCTGGTCACCGACCGGGCGGGCGCCGTGATCGCGCTGTCGGCGGACCTCGAGGACATCGTGTGGTCGACCTTCACCGACACCGACGGGCGAGGTCCGGTCACCGTCGCCCACGGAACGGTCTACGTCTGCGGCGCCGACAGCGTGCGCTGCCTGGACGCGCGCTCGGGCCGGGAGACCACACCGCTCACCGTCGACAGCCCGAGGCCCGTGCACGTCACGGCCACGTCCGACCGCCTTCATGTCAGCTTCGCCGACGGACGGCTGAGCACCTGGTGCCGTTCCTGACCACCGTCCCACGCGACCCGATCCACCGTTCAGAGGGGAACAACCGCCGTGTACGAGGCAGAGATCAGCCGGGCGAATCCGGCGTGCATCGTCTTTCTCATCGACCAGTCCAGCTCCATGCGGGCGGCCATGCCCAGCACCACCCAGTCGAAGCAGATGGCCGTGGCCGACGCCATCAACAGCATGCTCCGCGAACTCCTCATCAGGTGCGGCCGGGGCATCGACGAGATCTGGGACTTCTTCCATGTCTGCGTCATCGGCTACGGAGCCCAGGTCGGTCCCGCTCTCGGAGGTCCGCTCAGCGGCCGCGATCTGGTGCCCGCCAGCGCCCTGGCCCAGGGCAGGCTGCGCAACGAACGCCTCACCCGTACCGAGATGCTGCCGGACGGGACGACGACCACCCATGTCGCGGAGCTGCCGGTCTGGCTGGAGGCGGCCGCCGCGGCCGGCACCCCGATGTGCGAGGCACTGCGCTACGCGCACAGCGTCCTCGACCGCTGGGTGAGCGACCACCCGGGCAGCTTCCCGCCGATCGTCCTCAACCTCACGGACGGCGAGTCCACCGACGGCGATCCGGCCGGACCCGCCCAGCAGTTGCGTTCCATCAGAACGGACGACGGCAGCGTGCTGCTGTTCAACCTGCACATCTCGTCCGACGTGGCCACCCCCACCCAGTTCCCCAGCACCGGCATCGGTCTGCCGCCGATGGGCGCCAAGCTCTTCTCCATCTCCGACGTCCTGCCGCCGGACATGCGTGACACCGCGATGGACCTGGGGATGGACGTGGAACAGGGGGCACGCGGCTTCGTCTTCAACGCGAGCATGCAGTCCGTGATGCTCTTCCTGAACGTCGGAACCCCTGCATGATCACCCGCTCCCAGGTGATGAGCCTGCCGAAGTCGCAGATGGACCCGTCGAAGATCGAGGACGCGGCGGCCATGGTGCTGCCCCCGGCCGGAGTCCGCAGCGAGGCCCGGCTGGTCGTCGCGGACGGCAGCAGCGGCTCGGCGGGCAGCGGATGGTGGGCGAGCCGGCTCGTCCAGGCACTCTGCGCCGCCCCCGGCCGCAGCTTCCACAGCGGTGACGCCCTCGGTGCTGTCGCCGGCGACGCGGCCCTGGGGTGGCCGAGCGTCCGGCGCGAGCTGGTCGCCCATGCCTCCCTCGGCCCCAGAGCGTGGCTGGCGCGGGTCCGCATCGACAAGTCGCCGGCGGCGACACTCATGGCCCTTCGCCTGCTTCCCTCGCCGCGGCCGAGCGGGGACACCGTCGTCGGCGAAGGGCGATGGGAAGCCGTCGCGGTCGGCGACTCCTGCATGTTCCAGGTCCGCGCCGGCCTCGTGGTGGCCTCGGAGTGCTGCCAGAAACGGGTCCCGCACGTCGTCCGGGCCGGCTCGGACGACTCCGCGCAGCCACCGCGTTTCCAGCAAGGACTGTGGCGTGACAGCGACGTCTTCTACCTCATGACGGACGCGCTGGCACGGTGGTGGTCACGCCGGGCCGACGAGGGAACACACCCCTGGCTGCTGCTGGACGACGTGTGCGCCACTCCCGAGGACTTCACCGCCTGGGTCACGGCCCAACGCGCGAACCGCGCGCTCCAGGACGACGACATCACCCTCCTCAGAGCGGAGTGCGGACCATGGTGACCTCGTTCCGCGGACGGCCCAGCCTGGGCGACTACCAGACCGCCGTCGCCCACCTGGACAAGTACAGCGCGGAGCCCCGGCTCAAACGCTGCACCCCGAAACTGGGGGGTGACGGCCAACCGGGCGCGAACGGAGGCAGCTTCGGCGCCGTGTACCGCCTGGACGACCCGGAGGACGGCCGGATCTGGGCGCTGAAATGCTTTCTGCGCGACGAGCCCGACCGCGCGCGCCGCTACCGCAGCATCGCCGTCTGTCTGGAGCAGGCGAAGGGATCCTGGCGGACCGAGGTGCACTACGTGGAGGAGGGTCTGTGGGTGCATGAACACTGGTGGCCCGTCGTCCTCATGGAATGGGTCGCGGGCGCTCGGCTGACGGACTGGATCGACGTCCTGCTCGACAAGCGGCCGGGTGAGGCAGCGGAGGAACTGCGCCGTCTGGCCCACCGGTTCGCCGCCGCCGTCCACCAGATGCACCGCTCGGGCATCAGCCACGGCGACCTGCAGAGCGGCAACGTGCTCGTGGCCGCCGAGAACTCCATACGGTTCGTCGACTACGACGCCATGACCGTGCCCGACTGGTCACGGCCGCCGCTGCGCGAGGACGGGCACCCCGACTTCCGGCTGCCCCGTGAGGGCGAACGGGGGCCGGACGGCGCGACCGAGGTCCGTCACACGGCACCCGCCGCCGGCACGAGCGGTACGACGTTCGCGTCGAGCACGTCCACCAACGTGCCCCTCCAGGAACCGGACGCCCTGGTGGCGATCCACCGTGACCGCTTCCCCTCCCATGTGATCCACAGCGCCCTGGTGATGCTGAGCCACGACACCTCGCTGTGGGCCGGTCTGCACCGGGCGGGAGCCGACCATCTGCTGCTGTCCCGCAAGGACTTCCGCGATCCGTCACGGTCGACGTCGTGGCGGACGCTGCTCGGACACCGGACGCCGGAGGTGCGGCAGGCGGCGGCGCGGTTGCGGGCGCTCCTGGACTGCCCGGTGCATCTCCAGCCGGACCTCGAACCCCCTTCGGAGGTGGGGCGGCAGCAGGGCGTGCTGGAGCGGATGGCCTTCCGGAGCACGACGGGAACGCCCGTCGGTCCCCGCCCCTTCCTCGATCTGGGCAGCTTCGCCAGGCCCCTGGAGGGACCTTCGTCCCGGCGTGACGGCCCGGCGCGGCCTGTTCGCCCGCTGAGCGCCGACATCACGCCGCCCTCCCCCGAGCGGCCCTCGCCCGACGAGCCCGGCACGATGGATCTCGGCCTGGCCGCCGACCTCCCGGTCGCGCCACTGCCCGTTCCGCCTCTCGGGCAGGCCGTCCTGTCGTCACAGCCACTGGACCTGCCGTTGCCGGCACCTCGTGTCCAGGGTTCCGTCCCCCGTCCTGAGCCGCAGGACCTGATGGATCTCTGGCATCAGCCGTCCGTCGCCCCGCGCCCGAGCCTGCTGCGGAGTCTGCTCGCCGACGCCACAACGGCACAAGTCGTGCTCGTGGGGTCCGCGTCGTGCGCGATCCTCACGCTGGTTGTCCTCCTGGTCATCCTCCTGTGACCGCGTCCCGCCCGTCCGCGCACGTGTTCATCCGGTCGTCGCGTACCTCACGGCCACCACCAGTGCCGTCGCGGAGAGCCCTCCGGCACGGGCGACCACCTGGTAGAAGCCCGGCTCCCGGATGGTGACCCGGGCCGTCGACGTGCCCGGACGGTCCTCGGCGGGCTCGGTCCGGATGCGCGCGATCACCTCTCCGCTCGTCGCACGGACGAGACTGCACGAGAGAGCGGTGTGATCCGCGCCCGTGACCGTCAGCGTCCATCCCTCTCCCGGGGAGACTTCGGGCGGGGCGCTGATCCCGAGGGACACGGGCCCGAGTCCCTCCTCCTGACCGCCTGGAGCCCCTGTCCGGCGGGCTCGTTTCCCGGTGAGGATCTCCTGCACCAGCTGGACCACGGTGGAACTGGTGAGCAGGGAACTGTGCTGCCCCACCACCGGCAGGGACCTGGCGTATCCGGAGAGGACCGCCGACTCCCGGGGTACCAGACCGTCGCCTTCTCCCCGTACCAGAAGGGGCCTGCCGTCCTGGCCGCGGACGAGGTTCCCCTCGCCGTCCGTTTCGGTGGTGAGAGGGGACAGCCGTACGCGACCGTCCTCGATGCTCATGCTCTGCGCGGTCGGCTGCGACGTACCGACGATGGCGTGCCAGCGGGGCAGGCGGTCGAGCGCGCCCTGCCGGGCGAGGCGGGCTGCGAAGGCCGCGGCGGCCAGGGCCCCGTCCCCACCGGCCTCCTCGACGTCCCGGGGGGTGATCCGGCGCATTCCGCCGTGGGCGGTGTGAACGCACCGGGTGTCGGGCAGCAGGTCGTACAGCCCCGGGAGCGAGCGTGCCGCCTCCGCCAGGGGGCGGGCCACCGCCATCCGTCCCAGGGGGGAACCGTGCGGGTTCAGCAGCTGCATGATCTTCGGTACCCCGTGGAAGGGCGTGCCGATGCTGATGACCTCTCGCGTGGCGCGCGCGAGGTCCGGGTACTCCGCCAGGGCCGCCTGGGCGACGAGCCCTCCCATCGCGTGGGCGACCAGGACCAGCCTGGGTTCCTCCCCGGCCTCGCTGAGGCCCGATGCCCGGCGCGCGGAGTGGTGCCGCCACCGGTCCAGGTGGCGCAGGGCGGCACCGGCCAGGTGCCGGGTCGCGGCGCCGACCGGCTGACGCCAGTCGTAGGGGAACTCCAGCACGGCGTCGTCGTGCAGCACCGATGCGCCGACGCCCCTGACGAGAGTGCCGTAGGGCGAGAATCCGCCCGCCAGGGGAAGCCAGGCGACCTCCCGCAGCAGCCCGGCCGGACGCAGCATGCCCAGCTCCCCGGCGCGCTCCGCCTTCGTCGTCGTCAGCCGTGCCAGGTCGCGGATCTGGCCGTCGGGGGTCAGCAGCCTTTGGGGGGAGACACCGGCACCCCACACCGTCTCGCCGGTCTCGTGGTCCACCAGGCCGCTTCCCGCGAAGCCCGGCAGGACGACGACGGCGTCGCCGGTGTAGGGCCGGTCGAGTTCGTGCCGGTAGGTGTCGACCAGGGCCTGGTTCCAGGGCTCGGCGACCCCGATGTGGGTGTCCAGGTAGTCGCCGACGGCATAGCCCCGGCTCACGCTGCTGACGCTCGTCGTGCCCGCGGTGTCGGCGGGGGCACGTGGTACCGCGCCGGTCTCCCCGGTCAGCGTACCGAGGAGGGCGTCGTCGTACCCTTCGGTGCCGCCGACCCCCAGTGACCTGGCGGTGTAGGAGACGAGGTGCGGGAGTTCGTCGCCGAGTTCCGCGGCCAGTTCACGGATCAGCTGGGGGTGGCGCCGAAACTCCTTGGAGGAGAGGTCCCTGACTCTCCGTACGGTGTCGGCGCGCAGGTCGACGCTCTGCGGGAGGGCGCTCGCCCCGGACCGCCGGAGGTTTCTCAGCTGCGCCGCGGCCACCGACAGCAGGCGGGTCACGGTGCCCGGCCCGTCGGCGACGCGCCGTGCCTGTTCCAGGAGGTCCAGGGCTTCGGTGAAGCGGCTGAGGTCCTCACAGCTGCGGGCGGCGAGCAGGGTCAGCTCGACGAACGCCTCCGGATCGGCGGTGTCGGCCGCCAAGGTCATGGCCCGGCCGACCACGCCGTAGGCCTTCGCGGGACGGCGCAGGGCGAGCGATGCCCGCATGCTCAGCGCGATGAGGTCGAGGTTGCCCCGCACCCGGTGGGGTCGTTCGTCCAGCAGGGCGGCGACACCCGCGGCGTCGTCCGCGGCCAGGAGGGCCTTGCCGGTCCGCAGCGCCTGGCGGTCCCAGATCTCGTCGTCCCCCGCGGCACGGAGCTCGTCCGGGGCGGAACCGCCGAGTTTCTCGATCAGATAGACCTGGGACGAGGCGGGCAGTTCCTCGATCGCGGGCTCCAGCAGGAGGCCCGCTTCCTCGACCCACCGTCCGTCCAGGACACGGCTGGACTGCCCCAGGGCGAGCCGGTGGTACAGCTCCTCGACGCGGCTCGGCACGGGGGCGGTACGCGCGTCCTGGTGTGCGTAGTAGCGCACGGCGCCGCGGTGGATCCGTTCCACGACCGTCCGATGGTCGCGCCGGAGCAGGGGCAGCATGGCGCGGCGGACGTCGGCCCGGTGCACGACGGCCTCCTGGCCCGGCACGTCCGCGACCAGGGTGGCCTCGGCCCGGAAGGCGTAGTACATGCGCCGCGCGCGTTCCGGGTCCAGGCGCCCGAGGCCGCACGGACCGGCCAGTACCTTCCGGATGACGTCCGGGGTCAGGACGCGGACCACGAGCCCGGGGCTGGCGATCCTGCGCAGGTCGGGATCGGGGAAGTGGTCCAGCAACCGGCGGTAGAGCACCCCTTGCACCGTCTCCACGCTGAGTTTGAGGCGGAGTTCGGCCGGCAGCACCCCCTCGTCGAGGAACCGCGCCCCTTCCCGGTGGACGAGCGCGGCGGCGAGCTTGAGGTTGAGCGGGCTGGTGCCGACGATGCCGATGATCTCCTCGGTCTCCCGGTCACCGGCCACGGCCGGCGCACGCTCCGCGGCGGCAGGGACCGTCGCGGCGGCGGCGAGTTCACGGCGGAGGAAGGCTCTGGCGGTGGCGGCGTCGAATCCGTCCAGTCGGAGCGGTCTGAACGCGTGATCGCCGACGGGCACGCGGCCGGCCGCGAGGACGCGCAACCCCGGGTGCGCACGGCGCAGTTGGCCGAGAAAGTCCGACACGCGGCGCAGGGCGACCGGCCCGCCACGCTGAACTTGCTCGAACGCGTCGAGTGCCAGCAGCCACGGCAGGGAGACATCGGGTCCGCCGGTGATCGAGGCGACCAGGGTCGCGAACGCGTCGATCAGGGTGAGTTCGTCGCGCTGGTGGGCGGATCGGGGACCGTGGTGACTGTCCTCGGAGCGGGTGTACCGGTCGGCGGCGAGGGTGATCTCCAGCTCCCGCTCCAGCTCCGCGGCCTGTGCGGCCACGTCCGGGTGAAGCAGGCCCAGTTGGCGCACGCATTCGGCGATCAGCGTCAACGGCCGTTCGGCGAGCAGGTCCTGCCGGTCGAAGGTGAGATAGAAACGGGGCGACCGCCGGGTCGACGGTCGCTGTCGGCCGTCCGGCCCAGCCGGTCGGTTCCGGGGGCCGCCGATGCCGTCGATGCCGTCGATGCCGTCCAGGACGAACCGGGCGAGCAGCGTGGACTTGCCGACACCGCCGGGTCCGTGGACGAACGCCCAGGTTTCGTGTTCCCGGTCGCTCTCGCGGAGCGGCGCGCCAGGAGGTCCGGACGCGCTCGCACCGTCGAATCCCGCGCCGTCGAATGTCGCGCTCAGCCAGGCGAGTTCGGTGGTGCGTCCGGTGAACCTGTCGGCGAGGGCGCGCAACGGCTGGAAGAGCCGTGCCCGCTTGACCGCGCTCTCCACGTCGGCGAGGTCGGGAAGCAGCACGCCTTCCTGCGCGAGTGCCTCCTGGGCCCGCGGGGCGTCGCGGAACCAGCCCACCACGGTGAGCGCGGTGTAGAGCTCCTCGAAACCCTGCTCCGCCAGGGGTGGGTTTCCTCCGCGCAGCAGGCGTTCGGCCCAGGTGCGGGCCGGGTCGTCACCGACGGGGGCGGCCCGTGCCGCGGCGAGCAGGCTCTCCCGGGTGCGCAGCCGTTCCAGGGTCAGGGTCCGGGTACGGTCCGTCAGGCACCAGCGGCGGCCCTGGGACGTCGTGATGCGGGTGCATTCGTCCAGCAGGAAGTCCTGGAGGGCGGCGTCACCGGACCGGGCCGCGTCGTGGTCGCCCTCCGGAACGAGGTCCTGCGCGGCGAACGAGCCGAGGAACAGGGTGCGTTCCCGGAAGGCGTCACGTTCACCCGGTGGCGGCTGCCCGGTGTCACTGTGCGGGACCCTGCTCACAACGGGCACCTCCCCGGAGGTACTGGTTGCGGCCCCAGGCCGCGGCCTCGCGCTGGAGCCTGTGGTCGGACATGGGCAGCGGTGCGTCGGGGGCGACGGGTCCGCAGCCGGACAGGGTGCTCAGCTCCTGGACGAGCTGATCGGCCTGTTCGGAGTCCACGGGCTGGCCGGCTTCCTTGGCGACGGCACGGACGTAGTCGTGTAGGTCCTTGCCGGTGAGCGGGGCGAACCGCTCGTGGGCGACGTACGGCTGGAGGTCGGATGGCAGCCAGCCGTCGTAGGCGAGCAGGACGATGCGGAGCCGGTCCCCCATCTCCTCCTCGACCACGGCGGTCACCAGCCGGATGAGGGCTCTGAGGGCGGGTTCGGTGAAGCGCACCGATTGGGAGTCGTCGATGACGAGCCAGTGGCCGGTCAGCTCCTGTCCTGAGCGGTGTTCCTCGTTCAGCAGGTGCTTGATCTGGTTGACCAGACTGCGGGACTGGCTGTCCTCCGAGGTGTTGCGATCGAGGGTGAGGTTCCATCCGAACAGTTCCCTGAGGGTGTCGCCTATGTCCGCGACCTCCACCGGGGAGCAGAAGTCGCCCATCTGGATACGGCGCCTGTTGACGCGGTGGCTGTCCAGCACATGGGCGATGAGATACCAGCTGTGCGTCCTGCCGGACCGGCGCTCGCCCTGCACGGCGAGGACACGTCCGCCGGTCCCTTCCAGCATGTGGTGCAGAACGCTGCGGAAGGCCAGCCGGTCGAAGAACGCCCGCTGGCGGTTGGCCACCAGATAGGCGGTGCAGGGGTCGGCCTCGGCGGGGGTCGTCTCCTCCGTCAGCAGGTAGCCGAAGACCGGATAGGCCTGTGTGTTGGGGTCGTCCGCGGCCCACTGGACGAGGGGCCGCAGGCGGCCGGCGGGTGCGGCGACCTCGAGGGCCTCCGGCCAGACGTCGGCCATGCTCCGGCCCCAGTTGATGTCGGACTCGGCCAGTCCGGCGCCGAGGATGACCTGCCGGGCGGCGGGTTGGGTGCCGTAGACGGTGACCAGGGCCTTCAGCAGATTTCTGGCGCGATCGTCGTCGAGGTTGAAGGAGCGTTCATCGAGCAACGCGGGCATGGGTCACACCAGTCGCTTCCGTACGAGTCCCTCCAGGACCCGCTCGATCCGTACACCTTCGTTGCGGAACTCGGCGGGCTGGTCGTCGGCACCGACCCTGCGCCAACGACGGTGCACCGCGACGAGGTTCCACCGCTCGTCGAAGACGGGCGAGCCGGACGATCCCTGTTCCGTGTCGGTCCAGTACTGCACCACGGTCTCGTCGACGTGGCGGACGACGTTGTGGCGGGCGGCGAGCTTCTTCGGTCCGCCGTGCGGGTGCTGGATGATGTACACCCTGTCGTCCGGGGACACCTGGACCGCGCCGGGCAGGGCGACGGCCGGCGCGTCGGCCGGCAGCGGTCCGGCGCTGCGGACGACCGCCCAGTCGAGCCCGGGATCGCCCTCGGCCGACTCGGCCTCGCAGGCGACCACTTGATGCTCGCGTGTCCGTCCGTTCAGCTCGCTCTCGTAGCCGAACCACGCCTCGACCGCGAGCGGTGTGCCGCCGTCGCGGTCGAGCAGCACATGGTGGTTGGTGAGCAGCAGGTCGTCAGCGATACGGAAGCCGGTGCCGTGGTAGGACCGCCCGTTGGCTGCTGTGACGCGCAATCGGCAGACGGACGCGGCGAGTTCGGTGCCACGCCGCAGAAAGGAGACGTCCTGGAGGGTGGCGGAACGGAAGATCTGCCGCTCCCACTGGTCGGGGTCGGCGAACTCCGCGAAGTCCTCGGGCCCTGCGGGTCTGTCCGGCGCCTCCACGACCGGCTGCGGGGCGAGCAGTTCACGCACCCGCTCGGCGACCGCCTGGTCGGGGCCCCCGGTGACCGTCTCCAGCAGGGGCCGCAGACACTTCTGGTTGGCCGCCTTCTCCAGGAGTTCGAACCAGACGGACATCATGGGCTGTTCCCAGTTGACGTACCCCGTCGCCATACCGGCGCGCTTCGCCAGTTGCTCGGCCTGGGTGGACCGGGTGTACACCCCGGCCAGCAGATCCCGGAGTTCCAGCGCGCCGGGCGCGTCCCACGGGAAGGGAACTCGGTCCACGAAGTGCGTCATCTGCTGTCACTCGGTTCTGGCTCGTCGGGCGGGGCCTGCGGCGCGGGGTACGGGGCGCAGGCGGGTGTCATTTCCGGGGGACGAACGACCAGTGGTCGCCGTCCGGGTGCGGCGCACGGGTCAGCCCGTACCGTTCGGCCGGGGTGTGGCCGTGCCGGAAGAGGCCGTGGAGGTCTCCGAGCACGGACGCGTGGTTGCCCACGTACGAGTGGCCGAGCAGATCGGCACCCAGCGCGGTCACGTCGATGGTGTCCAGTCCCGGCGCGACGATCACCGAAGGGCCGCTCTGTCCGGCGCGCGGGAAGTCGGACAGCGTCCGGGCCGCCGCCAGGGCCCGGTCCCGGTCCGAGACGTAGAGGGTGCAGGTGCGGGCCTGGCGGAGCACACCGGGCAGCAAGTGCGTGAAGACGTCGCGGTCGACGTCGGGTGCGGCGAACACGACGTGGCCCAACCGCCCCGACCCCGCGGGCAGTTCGGAGGTGTCCAGACCCGCCAGTCCGGCGGTGAGCAGCCGGTTCCCCATGCTGTGCGCCACGATGTGGACCTCCCCGACGCCTGTCCGGGTGAGGAGGGTGCGCAGGAAGTCCTGGAAGTACGGAACGGCCCGCTGGGCGGCGTCCCCGTCGGCGGGGTAGTCCAGCAGCCGGCCCTTGGAGGCCCAGCTGTAGAGCAGGACCGGCCCGGTGAAGTTGAGGTCGTAGGCGATCTGGGCGGCCTGTCGCGCCGCGTCGGCGAAGGTCACGTTGTATCCGTGCACGAAGACCATGGCCTCGCGCCGCGTGCTGGTGTCGAGTTGAGCGCGGACCTGGTCGGCGAAGTCATCGGGACCTGATGGTCCGACCGCTCCGAGGAGCACGTCCCGGCCCGGATCCGGACGGAACTGCAGCCGCCACCAACGGGGTTTGCCCGCCGTACCGACGGGCCGCTCGTCCGGCACACTCACCGTGGCCCGACCGTAGGAGAGTTCGCCTCGGCGGGATCCGTAGGTCACCGTGCCTTCGCCGGACGGGTCGGCGGCGCGGTCGGTGGCGTACATGACGGGTACGAGCAGCGCGCGCAGGTAGGCGGTCCAGTGGCTCGGTACGGCGTCCGGCCCGAAGCGCTCCTGCCCTTCGGCTTCTTCGACGAGCCGGTCGAACTCCCGGTTGAACCAGGCGCCCAGGGGCGGCCGGGCCAGTAACGCGGCTTCCACCGTCCGCGCGGCACTCTCGACGGCGTCGAACGTCTCGGGCGTCACGGCAGGTGCTTCGTCCGCGGCTGCCGCGCACGCTTCGTCGTAGGCGCGCAGTCCGGGGACCAACTCGTCCTCCAGGACGCTCAGCGCCGATGCGTCGAGCTGTCCTTCGGCCTGTGCCCAGACACCGGCCACCGCCGCCACCAGCGGCCCCCACTGTTCCAACGTCCCTCCCCCATGACGTCCGTCTCCCTGTCCCGGACCGACGCCAACAGAACTCGGGCAGCTTACGGGGTGCGGCAGCACATACGCCTCGGAACGGGATTCCTGGCCCGGTTCACCGACGGACGGTCCACAATGGCGCTCGCGTCCTGTGCCGACACGCTTCCTGAGGGCTCCTCGACGGCGCGGCGCGCCACGCGGCGGACCGTGCCTGCGGCGCCCACCGGCCCGCGGGCCGGTGGGCGCCGCAGGCGCGATGTGGAGGGTCGGACCGGTTCGGTCAGTGGCCGGCGATCGTTCCGGAGAGTTCGTTCGTGGCCTCGGGGAGCGTCACGGACGTGATCTTCTTGCCCGACTCCAGGTCGAAGGCGTGCAGTTGGCGCTTGCCCGGCTCGGAGACGTAGGCGGTGTCGTCGCGGACGAACAGGGTGGGCCGGGGCTGCTGCCAGTCCAGGGGCTCGGTCCAGTCGCCGACCGCTTCGATCTTCTTCTCGACCTTTCCGGTCTCCGGGTCGATGACGTGCAGGACACCGTTCGTGCCGAGGACGAGCGCCTCGCCCTGGGGGCCGCGGGCCAGGGAGCGGAAGGAGTAGCTGGTGCCGAGGTCGACCAGCTTCATCTTCGCCGTGCGGGTGTCGATCAGGGATATGCGGGTCGGCCGCTCCAGTTCCGCGTCGGGGTCGGTCTTGTAGTCGCCCAGGAGGATCGGGGAGGCGTCGCTGCCGGCCTGGTTGCCGGTGCGGGCGTAGTCGTCGGGGGCGTCGACCTTGGTGAACCTCCCGTTCTTGTAGAGCAGGACGCCGTCCTCGCACCCGAGGCCCACCACCTCGCCCTCGGCGGCGGCCTCGCCGTGGACGCCGGGGCAGTTCTCGGCGCGTGCGATCTCCTTGTCGTCCTTGTCCAGGACGAGGGCGCCGGTGCGCTTCTCCTCGGTGCCCAGGGTGGAGACGAGTGAGCCGTCGGTGAGTTCGATGGCCACGCCGTGGTGGTGTTCGGCGGAGGTGTGGGTACGGCTCTCCGGCTGCTTCCCGTCGGCCAGGTCCGCGGGGTCGAAGACGTTGACCTCGCCCGTACCATCGGTGAACAGGGCCGTCCTGCCGCCGTGCCGGACGACGTGGCCGGGCTTGGCCCCCTTGAACTCGGCTTCCGTGAAGGTCTGCTGAGCCGCGTCGAACACGCGGAAGCCGGTGTCGGTGGAGACGATGACGTGGTCCTCGTCTCCCGCCGGATTGACCCGGTTGAAGCCGGGCAGCTCGACGGTCTTCGCCAGCTTCAGGGTCTCGCCGTCGAGGACGTACAGTCCGCCGTCGTACGAGACGACCAGCGGGTTCTCCACCGCCGCGGCCTCGCTGCCCTTCGTCTGCTTCTTCGGTTCGGCCTCGCTCGACGCGTCGTCGCCGCTGCCGCAGGCGGTCAGGGCCATGGACGCCGTCAGGGCGAGCGCCGTGCCCATGAGCGTGCTCGCGCGTGTCGACCTGTTCATCGTGGGGATGTCCTCTCCGGCCCGAGGGCTCGGGTTGTGGGTGGAACGGCCGGCGATCGATGTGCCGGCCTCGGTGAAATCTGGTCAGGCGCCGGTGAGTCCCTCGACGATGGCCGAGGTGTTGGCGCGCATCATTTCCAGGTAGGTGCCGGCGCCCTCGCCCTTGTCGGTGAGCGACTCGGAGTACAGCGAGACGACGTCGACGTCGCCTCCCGTCTCCTGGCGCAGGACCTCCGCGAGCCGGCTGGGCTGGGAGGAGTCGGCGAAGACGGTGCGCACCTCGGCCTTCTCCATGGCCCGGGTGAGGTCGCGCAGGTCGGAGGAGCTGGGCGAGGCGAGGGTCGTACCGCTGGGGACGACCGCGCCGATCACGCGGAAGCCGAAGCGGTCGGCGAGGTAGCCGAAGACGTGGTGGTTGGTCACCAGGGCGCGGCGGTCCTCGGGGACGGCGGCGAAGGACTTCTCCATCCAGGCGGTGAGGGTGGCGAGTCGGGCGTCGTAGCGTGCGGCGTTGTTCCGTACGGCCTTCCCGTGCACGCCGTCGACGTGTTCCACGACCTCGTCGGCGATGAGGCCGGCCGCCTTGCGTACGCGGTCGGGGTCGGTCCAGAAATGCGGGTCCGGTTCGCCGGCCGCGTCGTCGGGACCGCCCTCCTCACCGGTGCGGAAGACGAGGGGATCGGCGGCCTCGCCTGCCGCGAAGGTGGCGACGCCCGACGCGCGGGCGGCCTCCACGTGCCGCAGCACGTTCTCCTCCAGGCCCAGGCCGTTGTAGACGACGAGGTCCGCGTTCTCCAGTTCGGCGGCCTGCACGGCGGACAGGCCGAAGGAGTGCGGGTCGGCGTTGGGCTTCATCAGGACACTGACGTCCGCCTCGTCCCCGACGATCTCCCGGGTGATGTCCCCGAGGATGTTGGTCGTCACCACGACCCGGGCGCGTTCGGTGCCGCCCGCGCAGCCGGTCGCCGTGGCGGCGACGACGAAGAAGGTGACCAGGGTCAGCAGCAGGGCGCGCACCCGCGCCGCGCTCACACGTGCGCTCATCGGCCCGTCTCCACCATCAGGGACGGGCGGATGTCCAGGTCGAACGTACGGGCCACGCGCAGGCTGTCGTTGTAGTCGATCTCGTACACGCGCTTCCCGGCGGGATCGTTGAGATAGGCGCGGCTCCGGTCGATCTCGATCACCGGGGTCGCGGCGTCGCCGGCGACGGCCTTGAGGTCGTCCGTCAGCAGTCGTTCGGTGACCGTGGTCCGCTCGCCGGTGGACACGTCGTAGCCGTGCAGGGCTCCGTCGGTCTCCAGGACGACGAGCGGGGCGCCCTCGCCTGCGGTGTTGGCGGCGACGACGGGCCCGGTCTCCACCCGGGTCCAGGCGCGCTCGGTGACGTCGAGGACCCAGACGGCGTCCTTCCCGGCGGGGGCTGTGAGCGTGGTGCTGCCGGGGCGGTACCGGAACCCGGTGGCACGCTCGGGCTTCGGTACGTCCTCGCCGTACGGGATCTTCTCGGCGGTGAAGGTGCCGTCGTCCTCGCGGACGAGCAGGGCGCCGTCGGCGCAGCCGAGGACGATCCCCCGCCGGGTGACCGCGTCGCCCTGCGGTTGCTCGCACGCGGACGGCAAGGTCGCGACACGTGTGCCGGACCGGTCGAGCACGACGGCCTTCGCGGGATCGTCACCGTCCCGCACGAGGGCCACGAGGTGCTCCGCGTACGGCACGACGGCCCCGGCGTAGCTGCCCGGAAGCCTGTCGGGGGTGCCGAGGTCGGCCTTCTCCAGGTCGGCGCGGGGGTACACGTCGGCGGTACCGTCCGCGGCCGTGACGACGGTGACGCCCGCGTCGCTGCGGATGCGCATGCCGGTGTCCGTGCCGGTTCCGGAACCCTCAACGGTGCCGGAACCACTACCGGTGCCTGAGCCGGTACCGGTGTCGCTCGGGAACTCGCCGACCTGCTGGATCCTCGCGCTGTAGTAGTGCACGTGGTCCCCGTGGTCGACCATCCACGCGCCGCCGTCCAGGACCTGGGTGCCGTCCGCAGCCTGGAAGTAGCCGAAGCGGCCGTCGGTGGTGAGGTCGGTGACGCCGGACCTGCTCGCGGTCTCGTGGAGCTCGCCGGTGATCAGGTCCAGCACACGGGTGTCACCGGTGCCGGAATCCGCGAGCAGGAGCCGGGACTGCTGCTCGGCGGCCTCGGCGGCGCCCTCGACGTAGCCGTGGGGGGTGGCGGAGGAAGAGGGCTGCCCCGCGCCGGACTTGGCGTCACTCGAACCCGCGCAGCCCGCCGTGAGCAGGGCCGTGGTCAACAGGGCCGCACACGAGAACGCCGGTATCGGAGGTGTGACGTTTTTCCGGATGAACAAGGCGAACAAGGAGACAACCTCAGATTTCGTTCGGGCGGGACGTGAGGGCGTGGGAGGTGAGCGAGGCCGCACCGACGGGACGACGGACCCGGCGCGCACGCCATCGCTGTCCGCACCCGGACACCAGGTGGGACAGGAAGAAGAGGCTCACCGCGAGGGCCGAGACGGTCGCACCGGCCGCGGTGCCCAGGTGCCAGGAGAGCAGCAGGCCGCCGAAGGTGGCGGCCGAGCCGAGGGCCGCCGCCAGAGCCATGACGCCGCCGACGCCGCGCGCCCACGGCAGGGCCGCCGCGGGCGGGGCGATGAGCAGGCCGAGGACGAGCAGCGTGCCCACGATGTGGAAGGAGGCCACGATGGCCAGGGCCAGCAGGCCGAGCAGCACGGCGTGGGCCGCCCGCGGGCGCAGGCCGAGCGTCCGGGCCTTGCGCTCGTCGAACGCGAGAGCCAGGAAGGCACGGTGGCCGAGCACGGAGACGGCCAGCGCCACCAGCAGCGCCACGGAGAGGAGGACCAGGTCGCTCTCGCGCACGGCGAGGACGTCTCCGAAAAGGAATCCGGTGAGGTCCACGGCGAAGGACTGCGAGCGCGACACGATGATGACGCCGAGGGAGAGCATGCCGACGAAGAGCAGGCCGATGCCGGTGTCCTGGGAGAGTCTCGGTGTGCGGCCCAGCGCGGTGACACCGGCCGTCATGACGGCCGCGCTCACCACGGCCCCCACCAGCAGGTTGCCTCCCAGCAGCGCGGCGACCGCGACGCCGGGCAGGAGCCCGTGGGACATGGCGTCACCGAGGAAGGCCATCCCCCTCAGCACCACCCACGTCCCCGCCAGGGCACATATCGCCGACACCAAGATCCCGGCCCACAGGGCCCGTTGCACGAAGGACACCTCGAAAGGGGCCGTCAACCACTCCATGCCGATGACCCTACAATGAAAATCATGTTCAAAAAACACCCCGCGATGCTGCCCTCCGGCCACCCGGCGAACGAACGCATCCGCTTCGACGACCTCAGCGCGGGCTACCCGGGCCGCCCCGTACTGCGTCAACTCAGCGCGGGCATACCGGCGGTGGCCATGACGGCGTTGGTCGGGCCGAACGGCAGCGGCAAGTCCACCCTGCTCGGTGTCCTCGCGGGCGTGCTCGACGCCACATCCGGACGGCTCCGGTACGCGGAAGGCCACCCACCGGCCTTCGTGCCGCAGCGCGGCGCGGTCGGCGACACCCTCCCCCTCACGGCACGGCAGACCGTGGAGATGGGCCGCTGGGCGGAGCGGGGGCCCTGGCGGCGGCTGACCCGGCGGGACCGGAGCGTGGTCGACTCCGCCATGGAGCGACTGGGCGTCGCCGATCTCGCCGCCCGCCAGCTCGGCGAACTGTCCGGCGGGCAGCGCCAGCGGGTCCTGATCGCCCAGGGCCTCGCCCAGCAGTCCGACCTGCTGCTCCTCGACGAGCCCACCACCGGCCTCGACCCCGAGGCCCGGGAGCGGATCACCGCGCTGCTGACCGACCTGGTCGCCGACGGCACGACCGTCGTGCAGGCCACGCACGACCTGGAAGCGGCCCGCGCGGCGGACTCCTGTCTCCTCCTGAGCGACGGACGACTGCTCGGGAACGGACCGCCCGAGCGTGTCCTCACGCCGACGGCCCTGTCACGTATCTGGCAGCCGGCGTGAGGCCACCGGCACCGTGACGCCTGGTGTGCCGGTCCCGGTCGCGCTCGCGCCCGGCCGCGAGCGCGACCGCACTACCCTCGTGGTGGCGACAGCACCCCGAAAGGATCACCACCATGACCCTGCCCGGTCCCCGGTCCGTGGACCGCGCGCCGGCGCTGCTGGACGCGGTGGCCGACGCGCCGGGCCCCTTGAGCGCCAAGGCGCTCGCGCGGCAGGTGGGGTGTTCGCTGTCCACCGTCTACCACCTGCTCGGGCCGCTGACAGCGCGCGGGTATCTCGTCCGGGGACCGCGGGCGACGCGCCGGGCCCGCGTATCCACTCCCTGCACCGCTCCCACCAGCGGCACTCGGGCACGGGGACGGAGGTGGCGGCACTGCTGTCGCGTGTACGGCAGGCCACCGGTGCCGAGGCGTACTACACCGCGTACGGCAGCGGACGCATCACGGTCATCGACACCACCGCGCCCTTCGACGACGGCAGGAACCCGTTCACGCCCGGCCTGGAGACCCGGGCGCACGCCACCGCCCACGGCAAGGTGCTGCTCTCCTCGCTCTCCCGAGTCGAACGGCGGCGCTACTTCGCCGGCCACGGGATGGCCCGCCTCACCGAGCGGACGATCACCGACGAAGAACGCTTCGAGGCGGAGCTCGCGAGCGTCCGGCGGCAGGGGCCGGCGGTCTCCGTGGGCGAGGCGGACCTCGGCTGCACCTGCCTCGCCGTGTCGCTGCCCCACCGCCGGGACCATGCCCTGTCGGTCTCGCTTCCGCTCGCGGACTTCCGGCAGCGTCGGAATGGGCCTGCCGACGGCTGGCTCCCGCCGGTCGTGCCGCGCATCCTTAAGTCATGATCTTCATCGCCGTACGTTTCACCGTCCGTCCCGAGCACTCCGAGGAATGGCTGTCCGTCGTGGGCCCCTTCACGGAGGCGACCCGCGCCGAACCGGGCAACCTCTTCTTCGACTGGTCGCGCAGCGTCGACGACCCCCACAGCTTCACGCTGCTGGAGGCGTTCGCGGACGACGACGCCGCCGCGGCCCACGTGCGGTCCGACCACTTCGCCGCCGGACTCGCGTCCATGGCCACGGTCATCGCCGAGACGCCCGAGATCATCAACGTGGCGATTCCCGACCAGCACGGCTGGGGCCCCATGGCGGAGCTCGCCCCGAAGCCGTAACCGCGGCCGAAGCCATAGCCCTGGGCCCGGGCCGGGACTTGGGCTTGGGCTTGGCCGCATCCACCGCGTGCGGGCCGTCTGTACGGTCCCCGAACTATTCGGTGGCTGGTGCGAAGGCGGCACGTTAGGGTTCCCCGGTGCATCAGCCCACCCCGCTCTCCGCCCCGGTCCCCTGCTCATGAGCCTGACCGGCGTGCTGCTCGACGTCCAGCCGCTTCGCACCTCTCCCGTCTTCCGGCGGCTGCTGTTCGGGCGGACGGTCTCCACGCTCGGCAGCTTCATGACCATGGTGACGGTCATGTACCAGGTGTGGGACATGACCCACAGCGTCTTCTGGAGCGGCGCGGTGGGTGTGGCGCAGGCCGTGCCGATGGTCGGCGTCAGCCTGTTCGCGGGCGCGTGGGCCGACCGCGTCGACCGTCGCCGTATGTACCTCACGGGCACCGTCGGCTCGGCGATCTGCTCGCTGCTGCTGACCGTGCAGGCCTTCACCGGGCACGCGCCCGTCCTCGTGATCCTCGCCCTGGTGGCGGCCCAGACGTCGTTCTCCGCGCTCGGCGCCCCGGCCGCGGGCGTGTTCGTGCCGCGGCTGCTGCCCAAGGACCAGGTGGCGGCCGGACTCGCCCTCCAGCAGGTCACCGGCCAGGCGATGATGCTGGTGGGACCCGCGGTCGCCGGGCTGGTCCTCGGCTGGTGGGGCATCGGCGTCTGCTACCTCATCGACACGCTCAGCTTCGCCCTCTCCTTCTACGGCGCCTACGGTCTGCCCGCGCTGCCTCCCGAGGGCGAGAAGTCACGGCCTGGCGTCCATGGCGTCCTGGACGGGCTCGGCTTCCTGGTCGGTCACCGTGTGGTGCGCGGCGCCCTGCTCACCGACCTCGCGGCTTGCCTCCTCGCCATGCCCACGAGCCTCTTCCCCCTGGTCAACGAGGAACGCTTCGGCGGCGACCCGCGCACTCTGGGGCTGTTCCTGTCCGCGCTCGCGGTGGGCGGAGTCCTCGCGACGACGTGTTCGGGGCCGGTGACGCGGCTGGCCCGTCCCGGCCCGGTGATGCTGTGCGCCTCTGCGGGCTGGGGCATCGCGCTGGCCCTGTTCGGCCTGACGACCAGTGCCTGGGCCGGTCTCGGCCTCCTCGCGCTGGCCGGTGCCGCGGACGCCATCGCCGTACTGTCACGGACCACGATCGTCCAGACCTGCACCCCCGACGCCCTCCTGGGCCGTGTGACCGCGGCCGAGACCATCGTCGGACAGGCCGGCCCCCATCTGGGCAATCTCCGCGGCGGCCTCGTCGCCGGCTGGTCCTCGGGGGTGACCGCCCTCGTCACCGGCGGCCTGGCCTGCCTGGCGGCGGTGACCGCGGTGACGGTGACCACTCCGGAGCTGCGCCGCACCGGGGCCCCACGGCGCGAGGAGCCGACGGGCGCGGCACCGGCCGGTCCCTGAACACGCGCCCGGACCGGGAGCGTCGGGGCGCGGTGAAAAGGCCGCGCGTCAGACGGAGGCGGGCGCCAGTCCACGCAGCACGGCCGCGAGGCGGTGCGGGTCGCGGCGCGCGATGTTGTGGCCGACGGGAATGTCGAGAACGCGCCAGCCCGGGTCGTCGCGCAACCGCCCGGCCAGGTCCACGAAGGGGCTGCCCGGCCACGCGCCGCCGCTGATGAACGTGCGGCCGAAGGCGCTCTTGTCCGAGGTGCCTTCGAGCCTGACCGCCTGGACGAAGCTCGGCAGCGGGTGGGGGCGGGCGCGAGGGTCGAGCCCTTCGGGGACGGCGACCCACCGGCCGTCGCCGCGGACGCCGGCCATGAACAGCTCGCGGAAGCTGTCGCTGGTCAGCGACCAGCACGAGTCGCCGTCGTCCGGGACATAGGCGTCGATGAACACGAGTTGGTCGAGGCGGTCACCGAGCCGGTCCGCGACTCCGGCGATCACCATCCCGCCGTAGCTGTGCCCGCAGAGCGCGACGGGGGTCCGGTCGTCGCGGTCGACGATCTCGGCGGCCTGGTCGATGTGCGTGTCGAGGTTCGGGGGACGGTCCGTGTCGAGCGGGCCGTCCGGTTCCAGTCCCGACAGCGTCACCGCCTCGACGTGGTGACCGTCCCGGCGCAACTCGGCGGCCACGGCGTCGAACGCCCAGCCGCCCTGCCAGCCACCCGGCACCATCACGAACCTCATCGCGCCATCGTAGGCCGAACGGCGCAGGCGGGTACGGGTGTTGATCGCGCGCCTCGCCGTCGTCCCGGACCGCTCCGCGCGCGGACCGTCAGCGGTGGCGGGGGCTCAGCACTGCTGCTCGTACTGGAGGAGGTCGTAGCGCCCGTCGGCGATGTCCTGGCGGCTGCCGACGATCAGGTTGAGGGTGAACACCTCGTAGTCGACCGCCTGGCCGTGCACCTGCGCGAGCAGCACGAGGTCGCCCTCGTCGGGCGGCATGTCCCACGGGTCGGAGAACCCGCCGAGCTGTACGCAGACGCCGGGGCGGGTTCCGCCGGACGCCGCCGCGAGGACGGCTTCCTCGAAACGGTCCAGAACGCCGTCGGCGGCGTCGTCGAAGGGGGTGCCGTCCCGCCAGTCCTCGTCCACGGTCAAGCCGGCCACGGGGTAGAGGGTGCGGGGTTCGTAGACCGTGACCTGGGTGGGGTCGCCGTCGATCTCGTAGGTTCCGTCGTGCTCCCGGGTGGGTGTGCCGGCCGGGACGTGCAGCACCGCGGAGGAGTCCGGGGGGTATTCGATGTCACTGAAGACCAGCAGGTGCCCGTCCGGAGGTATCCGGATGTCCAGCGCATCGCGCGGCAGGGCGGCGCAGTCGATGCTCAGGATCAACGGCTCCTTCCCCGCGGGCCAGTCGGTCCCCTCCGGCAACGCGGGCAGACCTCCGCTGCGCGCGGCGGGCCGGGTGCGGTCCCGCAGGGACGGGGGCACCTCGTCCAGCGGGACCAGGTACACACACGGTCGGGTGTGCGCCATCAACTGCCCCGCGACAGCGGGGGGAACGCCGAACCCGGCAGCCAGCTCGCGGACGCGCTGATCGTCGATCAAGGTCATGCCCGCGATGGTGCCATGGCCGACTGACAATCCGGCAGGCGCACCTGCCGCGCTGGGCGTTCCCGCACGGAAGGTCTCCGCCGTCGTCGCGTTCGTCCGCTCCGGCGCAGGTGTTCACGGACTGTTCCGTGTCCTGCCGCTTCGGGGCCCGGATGCCGCTCGGACCGCGCGCTTGGCTCTGCTGCGCCACAGGGCGAACGTTCCGGTGCACACGCGGTCCGGTCGCCGGGAGACGAAGGGACACCATGAGTCACATCCGCAGCCGGTCCGCCGTGCGGGCACGTGTCTGGATGAGCAGCGCGGCCGCCTTGGCCGTCATCACGTCCGGCGGGACAGGCGGGACGGCGCAGGCCGTCGAGATCACCACCGCCGCCTCCCTCGGTGCCGGCACCGGCCACTCCGCGGGCACCGCCTCCTGGACGACGCGGACGGTCGCTCCGGGCGTGCGGGTGCGCAGCGGCGTCATCGTCGACGCGTCGGCCGAGCCGGTCTGGACGGTCACCGTCCAGGCACCGGGCACCGGGCGGCTCAGCTCCGCCGCGACCTGGGCCTCGGTCGGCGCGAAGGCCTGGGCCGACGACACCGCCGAGAAGCTGCGGGCCACCGGCCTCGCGCCCCGGGTGGAGACGGTGTACTGGCCCGACTACAGCGACACCCCGCACGGCGTCATGGGCGTACGGGTGCGGATCGGCTCGTACGCCGCGCAGGCGGACGCGCAGAGCGTCGCCCAGCAGGTCGGCGCGGCGGGCTTCCACCCCTCGGTCGACTGGACGGGCTACGACGCCGACCAGCCCGCCGACCGGGAGAACGTCAACGTCGCGGTGATCGACCCGCGCACCTTCACGGGCCGTGTGGAGGGGACGCACAACGGGAACGTCACCCGGCGCGAGACCACGTCCTCGGTCGCCGCGGCGCTCGGCTCGCTGGTCGGGGTGAACTCCTCGTTCTTCGTCACCTCGGACGCCGACGGAGTCCAGGGCACGCAGGCGGGCCTCAGCGCGGACCACGGGCAGTTGCAGTCGATGGCCGCCGGGTCCCGGGCCGCGCTGATCATCGGGGACGGCGGGCGGCGCGTCCGGGTGGCGGATCTGACGACGACCGTCACGGTGCGCACGGGCGGGTCCCGTTTCGAGGCGCAGGGCATCAACCGCGTCCCCGGGCTCGTCCGGGACTGCGGGCGGCCGGGCGGCACTCCGAGCGAGCGGCCCTGGCAGGACGTCACATGCAGGCTCACCGACGACCTGGTGCGGTTCACCGACCAGTGGAAGGCGCCCCTGCCCACCGGCTCCGGCACGCAGGTCGTGCTGGACGGCGCCGGACGCGCGGTGTCCGTGGGCGCGCGCGGCGGCACGGTCCCGGCCGGCACCACCGTGCTCCAGGGCATCGGGACGGCCGCCCACTGGCTCACCGCCCACGCCCGTGCCGGGCAGCGTGCCGACGTCGAGGAGAGCGTCCGTGACTCCGCGGGGCGGCGCGTACGGCTCGACGGTGACGACAGCATCGTGAGCGCCGCGCCGACGCTCGTGCACCACGGCCGGATCAGCATCGACGCGGCTGCCGAGGGTGTCGTGGACCCGGCCGACCTGTCCTTCGGCCATGCCTGGGCGAACACCCGGCAGCCCCGCACGATGGCGGGCGTGGACGGCCGGGGCCGGCTGATCCTGGCGACCGTCGACGGGCGCCGGTCCGGTGGCAGCGCGGGCTTCACCCTCCAGGAGGCCGCCGCCTTCATGCGGTCCCTCGGTGCCGTCGAGGCCCTCAACCTGGACGGTGGCGGCTCCACCGCCATGGCCGTCGACGGCACGCTGGTCAACAAGCCCTCGGACGGCTCGGGCGAGCGCGCGGTGGGCGGCACCATCCAGGTGCTGCCCGGGACGACGGACTGAACCGGCCGGGTCCGGACGTGACGGCCGCGCGGGGGCGGGATCTCCCGCGCGGCCGTCACCGTCATCACCTCAGACGCCCGTCGTGGACTTCCCGCGCGGCATGTCCCGCGCGTCGGCGTCCGGCGTCGGCACCGGTTCCGGGCCGCCCTCCGCGAGGCCGTACCGGGAGTGGAAGCGCCGCAGGAACCCGGGGGCGTACCAGGCACCGCGTCCGAGCAGCCGCATCGCGGCCGGGACGAGGAAGCCACGTACGGCGAGGGCGTCGATGAGTACCGCCAGTCCGCTGCCGAGGCCGAACATCTGCATGAAGCTGATCTTCGCCGTGCCGAAGGCGAAGAAGCTCACGGCCAGCAGGAAGGCCGCCGCGCTCACGATGCGGCCGGTGTGGCCGAGGCCGTCGACGACCGCCGTCTCCGTGTCGGCGCCCTGGTCGTGGAGTTCCTTGATGCGGCTGGTGACGAACACCTCATAGTCCATGGAGAGTCCGAAGGCGATGCAGAACATCAGCACGGTCATCGACATCTCCATGGGCTGCGGCGTGAAGCCCAGCAGCGAGGAGAAGTGGCCGTCCTGGAAGATCCAGGTCATCGCGCCGAGGGTGGCGGCGAGACTGACGGCGTTGAGCAGCAGCGCCCGCACCGGCTGGACGACGCTGCCGGTGAACAGGAAGAGCAGGACGAAGGTGGTGAGCACGATCAGGGCGGCGGCGAGCGGGAGCCTGCTGCCGATCGACGCCTTGGAGTCGACGAGTTGGGCGTCGGTCCCGCCCACCAGGGGGTGGGTGCCGTCGGGCGGGGTGAGGGCGCGGATGTCGTGGACGAGGTCCTGGGCACCGTCCGAGCGCGGCGTCAACTCGCTCACGACGCTGAGGCGTTGGGCGTCGGAGCGGCTGTATCCGGCCACGCCGGGGCCTGTCGCCGCGGCGGAACCTCCGGTGTAGGTGCCCGCTCCGGTCTCGACACGGGCGACGCCGTCGAGCGCGGCGAGCCGTACGGCGTAGGCGTTCAGGGACGTCGTGTCGACGGGGGCGTCGACGACGATGTGGACGGCGGCTTCCTCGCTGCCGCCGAAGTTCTCGCGCAGGGCCTGGGAGACCTGCCGGCTGCCCGCGTCCTCGGGCAGGACGCGTTCGTCCGGGGTGCCGAAGGTGATGCCCAGCAGGGGGCCGGCCGCCGCCAGCAGCACGGTGAGGACCGGCAGCACGGTGAGCACGGGGCGGCGCATGACGGTGCGGGCCAGCCGTCCCCACAGCGGTGTCCGGCCCTGCGGTGCGGCGGACCTCCTCCGCCAGGGCAGTCGGCCGCTGTCGACGCGGTGGCCGAGGACCTTGAGCAGCGCGGGCATCACGAAGAGCGTGCTGAGCGCGGCGAGCGCCACGACCCCGACCCCGGCGTAGCCGAAGGAGCGCAGGAAGTACTGCGGGAACACCATCAGCGCGGCGAGTGCGGCGGCCACGGTCGCAGCGGAGAACGCGACGGTGCGTCCGGCGGTGTGCACGGTCGCCCGTACGGCGTCGTCCACGTCCGCTCCGGCGGAGAGCCGCTCGCGGAACCGGCTCACCATCAGCAGGGCGTAGTCGATGCCCAGGCCGAGGCCGAGCGCGGTGGTGAGGTTGGTGGCGGTGTCGGCGACGTCGGTGAGGCTGCCGAGCAGGGAGAGCTGGGCGAAGGAGCCGATGACGGCGACGAGCGCGATGACGAGCGGCAGCAGGGCCGCGACGACGCTGCCGAACACGACCAGCAGCAGGATCAGGGTCAGGGGAACGGCAATGGCCTCGGCGAGGACGAGGTCGTCGACGACCTGCCCGGACAGGTCCGCGCCGACCGCGGCGCCGCCGCCGGCCCGGACGGTGAGGGTGTCCGCGTAGGTGCCGGTGAAGTCGTCGAGGATCTTCCGCGCGTGCTCCTTGCGTTCGGTGTCGTCGCCGGTCACATGGGCGAGCACGAGGGCCTCACGGCCGTCCTCGGAACGCAGTTCGGGGCTCTCGGAGTCCCAGTAGGAGACGACGTTCGTCAGTTCCTCGCGGGCCTTCAGGTCGGCGACGAGGCGCTCGCCGTCGCGTCGGGCCGCCGGTGCGCCGACGTCGCCTCCGCTGTCGTCGGCGGTGCGCGCGAGGAGGACCAGGTTGGCCTCACCGCCGAACTTCTCCTCGATCACCTGTGCCGCGCGGGTGGACGGTGACGACGGGTCGTCGAAGCCTCCCCCGAGCAGCTTGTCGAAGGCTCCGGCGCCTCCCACGCCCATGAGCGCCACGGCCAGGGCCGCGACGACGAGGACCAGCCGGGACCGGCGGATCGCCAGCTCGGCTATGCGTTCGAACACGGTTCTTCTCCTCTGCGTTCCTACGACGAGACGGCGAGGCCGGTCGGAGCGCGTGCGACGCGTTCCGGGGCGGCGCGGGATCCGGCCCTCGCCCCGGTGGTCAGCCGGGGGCGGGGCGTCGCGCTTTCCTTCGCCGAGAAGGAACGTAGTGAGCGCGGGAGGCTTTGAGCAGCACGAGATTTACCTGACAGTGTCAGGTTTTCCGGGCATGCCGGGGCTTCCCGGTACGGCGCCGGGTCGTCGTAGGGTCGGCGCATGCCAGCAGACGAGCGCACCGCGGCCTTACCGTCCCTGCGTGAGCGGCGACGGGCGGTCGCCGTACGGGAGATCGTGGACACCGCCGAGCGCCAGATCGACGAACACGGGCCGCACGCCCTGTCGTTGCGGGCGGTCGCGCGGGAGCTGGGGATGAGCGTGCAGGGGCTCTACCACTACTTCCCGAACCGGGACGCCCTGGTCACCGTGCTCATCACGAAGGCGTACGAGGAACTGACCGAGGCCGTACGGGCGGCGGCCGAGCGTGCGCCGCTGGAGCCGGAGCTGCCGTCGTTCGTGGTGGCGGCCGAGGGGTACCGGGGCTGGGCCATCACCCACGGCGAACGGTTCCAACTCCTGTACGGCGCACCGCTGCGCCACTACGCCGCGCCCGTGGCGGGGCCCACCACCCGCGCGCTGCTGGAGATGAGCGCGGTCTTCGAGCGGGAGCTGTTCGGCGGATTCACCGAGGAGCAGTTGGCCGGGGCGGACGCCGGCGGCCTCTCACCGGAGCTGCGGGCCCATCTGGAGGGCCAGGCGACCGACCGCCAGGACTCCCTGCCGCCCGCCGCGACCGCACTGCTCCTGCACGCCTGGGGCCGGATGCACGGCCTGGTGGTCCTGGAGGTCTTCGGCCACTTCTCCTTCACCGGCACCCACCAGGCCGAGATATTCCGGCAGGCGATGCGCACCCTCCTGGAGGACCTGCACCACAGGATTCCCCCAGCGGGGGACGGACCGGCGCGAGGCGCCTCCATGAATTGACGGACGCGGAGCATCCGAGTGGCGGAGCGGTGAAGTGACGGAGCGACATGTCAGGGCCACCGGTCCCGTCGCCACCCCAGGCGGTACAGGACATCGGTCAGACAGGGCGCAGAGTCTTCGCGTACGGCTCATAGACGGACATCAGATATTCGGCGAGTTCGATGTTGCGGCCGGTGATGTCGCCGCCGATGTCGAACTGGGTGATCCAGACAACCACGGACTTCCAGATGTTCTCCCATTCGGGATGGTGGTTGCGTTCGTCGACGCCCCAGGCGGCGGTGGACATGAAGTGGATCGCGTCGCGGAAGTTGCGAAAGGTGAGGGTGGTGCCGATGCCTCTGCGTTGAGCACCGGGGTCGGTGGGGTGAGGGCGGTACTGCACCTGCCATTCCGGATAGCGCCGCAGGAACTCCCTGATCTCCACCTCGGAAGCGACCGGTTCCTTGATGACCGGATTCGGATAGGGAACGATCTGAGCCGAACTGGTGAAACCGAAATCCCGCAGACGACGGACGATTTTGTCGAAGTCCTCGACCCAGTCGCTTTCCCGCAGCTCTATCGACTGGATGTCGGCGAGCTGCCACAACTCCTTCGGCAACGCCTCTCGTTCCAGTTCGGCCTGGCCGTCGAACCGGATGGGGATGATCGGCTTCTCGGACGCCAGCGCCGAGGCGATCTCCCGTCGCACCCAGTCGTCCTCGTTGTCGATCCGGCGCCGGTGGTAGAGATCGGTCGCACTCAGCCACTTGTCTCCGATGGCCACGAGCAGGACATCGGCGGCTTCGAGCGCGGCCTCGATCTCCTCCCGCCATCTGTTGCCCGCCCGGATCTTGTCAGTGTCCACGAAAACGGCGTTCGGGCCGAACTTCAGCGACAGGTCCCGAGCCAGCGAGGTCACTCTCGTCTTCGTGTCGATCCGACGGTAGGAGATGAAGATCCTCGGGTCCTTGACCGGACTGTCCGTGTCCAAATTCGCCGCCTCCGGTCGTCCGTTCCGATCTCGCACAAGCCGCGGTCGCGCCATCGGCACGATACTGCCCGATTTGCCCCTGAGGGAACGGGACAGGGGAGGCATTGTCAGGTGAACGCGGCGGACGGAAGCTCCGACTCCGTCTCCTCCCAGGGGATGTCGAGGCCGAGTGCGCCTTCCAGGAACCGGAGGAAGGAGAGGTGGCCGGGCTCGCCTCCGTGGTGGACGAATCCGAGGGCCTCTTCGGCCGGGACGCCGCTCGCCAGGTGCGGGAGCCCCGGCTCGAAGGAGCTCAACAGCTCGGCGTGGCGGGCGAACTCGACCCGGGTGAAGCCCTTGGCGTTGGAGTCGACGCAGAACGCCCGCCCCCGTCGGGAGAGTTCAGCGAGTCGGGTTCCGGCGTGCCAGTGGATTTCCTCCAGCGCGTAGGCCCAGTCCGCCACGGAGCCCGCGCGGACGATCGTGCGGGGCGGGGCGGGAAGAAAGCCGCCGTGGGTGAGCCGGGCGGCGGCCGCCTCGTCCTCCCGGTCGAGGAAGTCGAGGTCGCTGATGTGGTCCTCTTCGCGCCTCAGCAGCAGTTCCCTCGCCGCGGCGCGGATCAGCGGCACGATGTGCCGCTCCTCGGCGCCGACGCGGCGCAGCGGTTCGTACGGCGTCAGCCCTTCGCTCAGGGTGAGCGTGAAGCCGATGTCGTAGACGTCGGGCAACCAGCTCAGGCCGCGCGCCGTTCCGCCCTGGTCCATGGATGTCCGCCGTCAGGCCAGGGAGAACTTCTCGGCGTGGACCTGGTGTGCGGGGACGCGGAGGGCTCGGAGGCTGCTGAGGACCGCGCCGGTCATCGCGGGCGGGCCGCAGACGTACACGTCGCGTTCGGTGACGTCGGGGACCAGGTGGCGCAGGCCGTCCGGGCCGAAGGGCGGGGCGGCGCCCTCGGCGGTGCGGCCGGTGAGCAGGTGCAGTCGGCCGCCGCGGATGGCGAGCAGGCGGCGCACCTCGTCCAGCAGGACCGCGTCGGCCTCGTCGCGCACGCGGTAGAGCACGACGACGTCACCGTTCGTCTGTTCCTCCAGCATCGCCCGGACGGGGGTGATGCCGACGCCGCCGGCGATGAGGAGGGCGCCGGACCTGCTGCGGTGCAGCGAGGTGAACGCCCCGTAGGGTCCCTCGACGAAGGCGCGCGTGCCGACGGGGAGTTGACGCAGGCCCGCGCTCACGCTGCCGACGGCCTTCGCGGTCAGGCGGAGGCCCTGTCCGTCGGGTGCCGCCGACAGGGAGAAGGGGTTGGCCTTCCACCAGTTGTTGTGTCCGGGGAAGCGCCAGATGCAGAACTGGCCCGCACGGGCGGGGAGTTTGTCGAGGTGGCGGCCGGTGACGTAGACGGACACCACGTGGTCCGACTCCGGTACCACCGCCGTGACCTGGAAGCGGTGGTAGGCGTTGCGCCACAGCGGCAGGGCGAAGCGTCCGGTCAGCAGGGCGCCGAAGGAGAACAGCCAGAGCACCCACCAGTAGGCCGTGGCGAACGCGGAGGACGTGAAGGTCGTCGTCTCCTCCAGCTGGTGGACGAACGCCAGGCCGAGGGCCAGGTAGAGCAGCAGGTGCAGGGCGTGCCAGACCTCGTAGGGAAGCCGTCGCCGTACCGCGCGCAGGGAGATCGTCCCGATCGCGAGGATGACGCCCGCGGCGAGCATCCCGAGGAGGGATGCGGTCACCCCGCTCAGGGCGACGAACGTCTTGGTCATGGACGTGTCGTCGAGGGTCGCGTAGCCGAGCACGACCAGGGTCGCGTGGGTGAGGACGGTCCACAGGAGGCTGAAGCCGACCCAGCGGTGCCACACGGTGAGCCGGTCCATCCCGATGCGGCGGTCCAGCCACGGCAGCCGTGCCACGAGGAGCAGTTGGAACAGCATCAGCAGCGCCGCGTGCAGTCCGAAGAACTTCGCGACGGTCAGCACGTCGTTCTTGCCCGACCCGGCACTCGCGAACAGCACTTCGACGATCGCCACGTTGACGGCGACGTACGTCCACATCACCCAGCGCGCCGCGTCCAGCGGTCGTACGGTGGCGCTGCCCACCGTGTTGCTCACAGCCGTCATGGCTGTCCCCCTCCCCCGTGACCCCGGTCCGGTAAAGATACGGCGGTCGGGACCGTTCCGTTCACGGGCGGGGAGTTCGCGCCGAACTGCGCCTACTGAGCGTTGTGTTGCCCGGCCGCCGTCACGCGTAGTCGTCCATCCACAGGACGATGCCGGTGTTCCCGGTGAGGACCGCCGCCGTTCCCGCCCGGACGGCGGCGGCGCAGCGGGCCGGGGTGAAGGAGGCGGCGTCGTAGGCGGAGGAGGCACCGAGGCCCTCGCCGCGGAAGGAGGCTCCGGTCCAGTCGGCGGCCGTCACGTTCTCGGTGGGCTCCGCGAGTTCGGCGCCGACGACCAGGAACTGCTGCCCGAGATGGTTCGCGGTGACGGTCGCCAGGGGGTCGATCAGATCCTCGCCCGCGCTGATGACGAGGTCCGGGTGCAGGTCCGTCGCCCGGGTGACCGCGGGCAGCAGGTCGGTGTCGTCGGCGGCGGTCACGGTGCGCAGGTCGACGCCCTCGCCCTCGGCCCACTCCCGCACCGCGGACACCAGGGTGCGCGTCGGCCGGTCGTCGCCTGCGGTGAGCAGGACGACCCGGGTGCCCTCGGCGGGGCGTACCGCCGACCAGGATCCGGGGGACGGGGTCACCGTCGCCTCGGGGGCGGGCGGGTCGGACGGATCGATGAACCCCAGGTCGACCCGGCCGACCGCGGAGGGCATCGGCCGTGCCACCGACCAGTCGTCGCCCGCGCCGCACCCGGTCAGCAGGACGGCGGTCACGGACAGGGCGGCGGGCAGCAGCAGGCGGTGCAAGTCGGTCGTCCTCCGTGCGTGAGTGGCCGCACGGGGTGGTGGGCGGGGCGGCGGGGAGCCGGCCCGGGGCTGTGACCTCGTACGGAAGCGGTGCGGGACTCATCCTGTGCCGTCGCGGCGGACGATCTCCATCCTTCGCACCGGTCCCGCACATGTGTTCGCCCATGATTCGCCGACCGGCCCTCCGTCATTCACCCACGGCCAGCACGGTGCTCGGGCAACCTCAAGGAGCCCCATGTCACAGCACTTCCGCCGTCTGCTGCTCACTGCCGGCGCGGCGGTTCTCCTCCTCCTCGGCCTCGCCGGACCCTCGGCCGCCCACGGTTTCTCGTCGACCGTGTACCTCCACGCCACCGGCGCGGACGGCGGACGGCTGAGGACCGCACTGAAACTGGAGTACGACCTGCTCGTCGTCTCGGCGGCCGACTCCGGCAGGGACGACGCCCTGTTCCAGGCCGGCACCGACGCCTTCGACGCCGACGACACCGCCGCCGAGGCCGCCGCGCTCAACGCCCACCGGGACACGGCCGTCGGCTATGTGACCGGGCGGCTCGGCGTGACCGTGGGCGGCGAGGCGTGCACGGCCGAACCCTCGGGCGGCTTCCGCATGGGCCGGGCGGAGGGGGTGCCGTACGCGCTGCTGGACCTCGACTGGACCTGCCCGGAACGGCACGGCGCCGACCAGGAGATCCGCAGCGGTCTCTTCCCGGACTCCGAGGAGTACGTGACCGGCACCAAGACGATCGTGACGTACACGGTCGACGGGCACAGCGGGAGCGCGGCGCTGGACTCGGCGCACCCCTCGTTCTCGGTCGAACGCCCTTGGACCGCACGGTTCGTGGAGTTCTTCCGGCTCGGCGCCGAGCATCTGCTGACCGGCACCGACCACATCCTGTTCCTCATCGCGCTGATCGCCGGCTCCCGTCGGCCGCGCGAAGTGGTGCTCGCGGCGACGGCGTTCACCGTGGCGCACTCGGTCACGTTCCTGCTGGCCGCCCTCGGCCTGGTGGACGTGCCCGCGCGGATCGTGGAGCCGGTCATCGCGCTGTCGATCGCGGTGGTGGCGGGCTGGCACCTGTGGCGGCTGCGGCGTCCGCGTGCCGAGGTGACGGCCGACAGCCGGGGCGCGGGCGGACCGCTGTCGCTGGACCGGGCCGGATGGGCCCGCCTCGGTGCGGTGTTCTGCTTCGGGCTCGTGCACGGGCTGGGGTTCGCGGGTGCTCTGGGCATCGACGCCGCGTGGTCGTGGACCCTGCTGTGGTCGCTGCTGGTGTTCAACGTCGGTATCGAGGCGGTCCAACTCGGTCTCATCGCGCTGACGTTCCCGCTTCTCGCGCTGCTGCGGCGGCGCTCCCCGCGTGCCGCGGCATGGGTGACGGGCCTGGCGGCGGGGGGTGTGGCCGTCATGGGCTGCGTCTGGTTCGTGCAGCGCGTCCTGGGCGGCTGAGCCGCGTGCCCCCAGCCCCCTGCGCCTCGGGCACGTCGGTGATGTTCAGCGCGCACCAAGATCGCATTCACATCTCGTTCACTCCCCCTCGACAGCTTGATCACCGCGTCGCGTGCACACTGCACGCACTCAGCAGAAACGACATCTCATGAGACCGAACCTTCCCTCGCAGGCCCTCGGGCCTGTCCGGCACCGTGTGACCCTCGGCGCCACGGCCGCGTTCCTCGGCCTGTCCGTCGCCCTCGGCGGCGGCCTCGCCACCCCGGCCGCCGCGGCGGACTCCGCGACCCTGTCCGGGATAGTCCTCGGGGTCGGCGCGAGCGAGTCCCAGCGCACCGTCAGCTGGTACTCCACCACCGACACCGCCCAGAAGGTCCAGCTCGCCCCCACCTCGCGGCTGGACTCCGGTGAGTTCCCCACGGACGCGGCGGCCTTCGACGCGCTCGGTGCCGCCAACATCGCGACCAGCGGCGGCTACAACCGGCACGCCACCCTCACCGGCCTGAAGGAGAACACCGCTTACTCGTACCGGGTGGGCTCCGAGGGCAACTGGTCCCCGACCTACTCCTTCAAGACGCAGGACTTCGAGGGCGAGTACGACTTCCTCTTCCTCGGCGACCCGCAGATCGGCTCCTCGGGCGACCTCGCGCAGGACCAGGCGGGCTGGGCGGACACGCTGGACGTGGCGACCCGGGCCAACCCGGACTCCGAACTGCTGGTGTCCGGCGGCGACCAGGTCGAGAGCGCCAACAACGAGTCCCAGTGGACCTCGTTCCTCGCCCCCGACCAGCTGCGCCAGTACCCGTGGGCGGCCACCATCGGCAACCACGACGTCGGCGGCAAGGCGTACGAGCAGCACTTCTCGACGCCGAACACGGACCGTTCGGGCTCGCTGTACTCCAACGGCAACCCGGACTCCAACACCTCGGGCGGCAACTACTGGTACATCTACAAGGATGTCCTGTTCATCGACCTGAACAGCAACAGCTACGCCACCTCCCAGGGCGGCGGGGGCGACGAGGCGCACACCAAGTACGTCGAGGACGTCATCGACCAGCACGGTGACGAGGCGAAGTGGAAGGTGCTGGTCTACCACCACTCCATCTACTCGCCGGCCTCGCACGCCAAGGACAAGGACAACAAGGTCCGCCGGACCGACTTCCCCACCACCTTCTCGAAGCTGGGCGTCGACCTGGTCCTCCAGGGCCACGACCACAGCTATTCCCGCAGCTACCTCATCAAGAACGGTGAGAAGGCGGACCCGCAGGAGCAGCCCGGCGCCGCGGACGTCTACCCGGGCCCCGGCGGCGTCCTGTACGTGACCGCCAACTCGGCCTCGGGCTCGAAGTACTACGACATCACGGCGCCCGACTCCAGCGGCACCAGCGGCGCGGGCAACGGCGCCGACCCGCTGAACCCGGACAGCTACTGGTACAACTCGGTGCAGAACCAGGAGCACGTCCGCAGCTACGTCAAGGTGCAGGTCCGCAACGACAAGCTCGTGGTGGAGAACCTGCGCAGCGGCACCTGCGACGCGCCCAACTCCGAGGTGTCGCACGGCGACTGGTGCAACAACACCACCGAGAGCCAGCCCGTGGGCTCGGTCGTCGACAAGGTGAGCATCCACCCGTACAACGGTGACGGCCAGTCGCTCCAGGTCGACGTGCCCGAGGCTGCGCCCGGCGAGTTCGGCTGGACCATCGACGGCTACAACGGTCTCGTGGACCTCGGCACCGCCAAGGAGATCGGCGGCGACCACTTCACCGCCACGGGCAGGATCAACCCGATCCTCGTGTCGGACACCCGTCGTTCGCTGTCGCCGTGGTCGGTCTCGGCGAACGTGAGCGCGTTCAAGGACGCCGACAAGAAGTTCGCGGGCTCCTACCTCGGCTGGACGCCGTACATCCAGAACCAGGGCGCGGGCGCGCAGGCGGGTGCCTCCGTGGCCTCCGGCTACGACGACGGCGGCGACGGTCTGGCCGTGTCCCGGGGCCTGGGCTCCGCGGTCCAGGGCCACGCCCGCGGCACCGCGAAGCTGGGCGCCGACCTGGACCTGAAGATCCCGGACAGCGTCGAGAAGGGCGGCTACCGCGCCACCCTCACGATCACCGCGCTCAGCAGCTGATCGTCCCCGCTCAACCGGCGGGGCGGGCCACCACCACGACCGGCGGCCCGCCCCGCCTCCCTTTTCCGAGAGAGAACCCGACATGCACGCAGCGCCATCACCCCTCCCCCGCAACCGAGTTGCCCGCGCCCTGGTGCTCGCGCTGCTCACGGCCCTCGCCCTCACCCTCGCCGGGCCGACCGCCTCCGCGCACGCCGCCGAGGGAGAGGTGACCTGGACGGTCCGCACGGCCGCCAACGACTACGGCGACGCCCGGTCCAGCTTCACCTACGGCGTGAATCCCGGTGGTGAGGTCCAGGACGCCATGGTCGTCGCCAACCACGGGAAGACGGCTCTGAGGCTCGCGGTGTACGCGTCCGACGGATTCACCACCGACAAGGGCCAGTTGGACCTGCTCACCCGGGACAGGAAGTCCGTCGGCATCGGGGCGTGGGTGCACGCGGACAAGGCGAGCGTGTCGATCGCGCCGGGCAGGAGCGCCGAGATCCCGTTCACCGTGTCCGTACCGGAGAACGCCACGCCCGGCGACTACGTGGGCGGACTGCTGACGTCCCTGCGGCAGGCCGACGACGCCGAGGGCATCAACGTCGACCGGCGCCTCGGCATCCGCGTCAAGCTCCGGGTCAGCGGCGCCCTGAACCCCGCCCTCGCCGTGGAGAACCCGCACGTCGGCTACGACGGCACCGCCGACCCCTTCGGCCGGGGCGACGCGACGGTGACGTACACCCTGCACAACACCGGGAACGTGGTGCTGTCCGGGAACCAGGAGGTCACCGTCGAGGGCCCGTTCGGGATGTTCACCGCCGACGCCGGTACCGTCGCCGCCCCGCCGGAGCTGCTGCCGGGCGAGAGCTGGAAGATGACGGTCCCGGTGCGGGACGTGGCGCCCTCGGGCCGGCTGACGGCCACCGTCACCGTCGTCCCGCTCGTCACCGACGCGTCGGGCACCACGACCGCGAGGAAGGCCGTACAGGCCACGGCGCACGGCTGGGCCGTCCCGTGGACGCTCCTGCTCCTTCTCCTCGTCCTGCTCGCCGCCGCCACGGCCTGGTTCCTCCTCGCCCGCCGCGCACGCTCCCGCCGCAAGGGCCGCGAGGAGGCCCGGGTGAAGCGGGCCGTGGACGAGGCGCTCCGGGAGAAGGCGGACTCGGCCGCCTGACGTGTCCTCAGGGCGATCGCAGCGTCTGGGACGGTGTCTCGCCGAAGCGTTTCCGGTAACTGGCGCCGAAGCGGCCCAGATGGGCGAAACCCCATCGGTAGGCGACCTCGGTGACCGTGTCCGTGGCCGGGTCCGCGGCGAGCAGGTCGTCGTGGGCACGCTGGAGACGTACCTCGGCGAGGTACCTCATGGGCGGCATGCCCAGCTCTCTGCGGAACGCTTCCTGGAGGGTGCGCAGGCTGACCTGGCCGATCGCCGCGAGGTCGTTGGCGTTCAACGGTTGCCCGGGATGCTCCCTTATGGCCTCCACCACCCGTCTGAGCGCCGCGGAGCGCATGGGGGGCGCGGGCGACTCGAGCGCGTCCCGGAAGCCGTGGTCGGCCGTCCGGAGCAGGCCCTCCAGCAGGACCTGTTCGAGCCGTTCCGCGATCACGGGCTGCTGGAGCAGGCCCGGGGGCGTCTCGTGGTCGAGCAGCACCCACCGCACCAGACCCACCCAGCTCTGCCCCGCGCCCCGGGAGACGTCGATGGTGAGGGAGAAGTCCGGATCCTTGATCACGGGGCGGCCCAGGAGTACCTCCAGCTGCCGCCAGAGCGCCAGTTTGTCCACCTTGACGGTGAGGGTGCGGAAGTCGTCGGTCCAGTCGTCCATGAAGATGCGGCGCTCCGTGTCCATGAACGCTCCGCTGCTCGTCGTCGCGTAGGCGAGCTGGCCGCGCCCCTGCTGGACCCGGGAGCCGCCGATCAGGGGCACCACCACCTGATAGACGCCCGGTTCGTCGAAGCCCACCAGCATTCTCGTGCCGCAGGTGATGTCCCCGATGGTCAGGGCGCCGACGGTGACGACGTTGAGCCGGGTGTCGAAGTCGCCCATCTCCCCGACGACGTCCAGGCGAAGGTCGAAGTAGTGCGAAGCGATCGCCGCTCTCGCCTCGTCCAACGACTGCGTCCTGTACTCACTCAACGCCGGCATGGTCTTCCCGCACCCCCTCCGGACCGCGCGTGCGCCGGACGCCGTCGGTCACCCCGGCGGCACCCGGTCACCCACTGTGCCCAACGAAGCCAGGCTTCCGTGCGGTCCGCCCGGGAATGCGCACCGGATGATCACCGCACCGACTCAAGCAGAGCGCTATTGCCACCTGGGGTGTCTATCACCGTGCTCCGCCCGCCCGACAGCGGGTATCCCGGCCAACACGGCGGTAATACGCCCTTGGGCGCGGCCTGTCTATGGCTTGTGGGTGACCCAGAGGAGTTCGGCCGGCCAGTGGCGCGCCCAGTCGGGCGGATCGGTCTCGTTGTAGCCGTTGGGGGTTCCGGGTGCGGGCCGGGACTCGATGAGGTCGTCGATGACGAGACCCGCGCCGGTGAGGACCCTGACCCAGTCGCCGTAGGTGAGCTGATAGCTGGTCGCGCCGTCGCCCTCGGCGATGGCGTCCAGCCCGAAGTAGTCCCGCTGGAGCGTCGTGGTCACCCGGCGGGCCTCCTCGTCGTAGCACGCCTCGAACCAGGGGCTGGCGACGTTGAACACCAGGCGGCCACCGGGCCGCAGGACCCGTGCGGCCTGCGGGACGGCCAGGTGCGCGGGTGCCCAGCTGAGCCCGCCGAAGTCGCAGAACACCAGGTCGAAGCTGCCGTCGGCGAAGGGGAGGTGTTCGGCGGCGCCTTGTACGAGCGGGTAGCGGTCCGCTCCCATCGCGCCCCCCGCCGCGGCGAGCTGGGCCTCGGACAGGTCCAGCCCGATCACGGTGGCGCCCTCCGCGGCGAGCGCCCTGGACCACTGGCCGGCGCCGCAGCCGAGTTCGAGGACCCGCTTGCCCTTCACCTCTCCCAGGGCCCGCACCTGCGCGTCGGGGATCGAGTACATGCCCCACAGCCGTGGTGCGGCGCCGATCCGCGGATCGTGCTCGCGCTGGTAGGAGCTGCTGATCCGGTTCCACAGACGCCGGTTGGCGGGGGTGCTGTCCACGCGCCGACTCCAGCATCGTCGGCCGGGCGCGGTCAACCCGATGGGCGCGCCGTCCGGGAGCCCGGCGTCCGGAGCACCACGCAGCCGCCGTCGGCGACACGCTCACGATCGCCGACGGCGGCTGCCGGGGTACCGGACCTCGGTCCGGGCCGCGGTCGCCTTTCCCGCGCGGGGCCTGTCCTCAGGCGGGCCCGTCCTCAGGCGGGCCCGTGCGGTGTGGCGACCCGCTCCGGCGGCCGGTCCTCGGCCATGGGACGGTCCTGCGCCATGGGGCGCTCCTCGGACAGGTCGAAGAGGTTGCCGCGCTCGACCACGCACAGGGCCCAGATGATCGAGCCCGACAGGGCGATCATGACGACCGACCAGACCGGGTAGTACGGCAGAGAGAGGAAGTTGGCGATGATGACGAGTCCCGCGATCACCACGCCCGCGACACGTGCCCAGGTCGCGGTCTTGAGGAGCCCGGCGCTGACGCCCACGGCCACCACACCCAGCGCGAGGTGGATCCAGCCCCAGGTGGTCAGGTCGAACTCGAACACGTAGTTGCGTGTCGTCACGAAGATGTCGTCCTCGGCGATGGCCATGATGCCCCGGAAGATGGCGAGGAGGCCGACGAGGGAGAGCATCACGGCGGCGAAGGCCGTCAGGCCCGCGGCCCAGTCCTGCTTCGCCGAGTGTTCCGGTCGGGTGTGTGTCGCGGTCATCTTGCGCCTCGATTCATGCGGTCCGTTCGCTCAGCGAGCGGTGGTGCCGGAGGAGGAGCCCGCGTGCTGCGCCGATCCGGCGCCGGACAGGACCAGGTCCTTCGCCCTGCGGAACTCCTCGTCCGTGATGTCGCCCCGGGAGCGGATCTCGGACAGCTTGGCGAGCTCGTCGGCGCTGCTGGTCCCGCCCGACGCCGTCTGCCTGATGTAGGCGTTGAACTCCTCCTGCTGCGCACGCGCCTGCGCGACCTCCCGGCGTCCCATGTTCTTGCCGCGGGCGATCACGTAGACGAACACGCCCAGGAAGGGCAGCACGATGGTGAACACCAGCCAGCCCGCCTTCGCCCACCCGCTCATGTCGTCGTCACGGAAGATGTCGACGACGATCCGGAAGAGCAGGACGAACCACATGATCCACAGGAAGAACCAGAGCATGCTCCAGAAGACGCTCAGCAGGGGATAGTCGTACGCCAGGTACGTGTGCGCGCTCATCTCTCTCCTCCGTCCCGGGCACTCGCCCGGCCTCCGTCGGCTGCTGTTCCCAGCGTGGACAGGGTGAGCACCGGACGGCCTCACCCGATGGGGGTGAACGGCGATGTCACGCCGATGTGCCGGGGGCGCCCGGTCCCCGGGGAAGCGCCTTGCGGAGCGCGGACCGCCATGCCAGCGCGAGCCCCACCTCGGCGAGGCCCAGCAGGACGAGCCACAGGCCGAGCAGCCGGGTCAGGGCGCGTGCCGACTCGGTGGGCATGGCGAGCACCACGATCCCGGCGGCGATGGCGAGCACGGCGACCACCGCGACGACACCGCGGTGGGGCAGGTCCTTCGCGGAGATCGCCGTGTAGAGGCTGAGGATCCCGGACACCAGCCACACGGCCCCGGTGATCAGGGACAGCGCGGCGATCGTCTGGAGCGGGTTGCGCAGGCTCAGCACCCCGGCCAGGACGAACAGCACGGCCACGAGGAGGCCCGCGAGCCGCTCGTGCCCTTCGCGGGCGAAGACGGCCACGAACCGGAACGTGCCGGCCGCCAGCAGGTACAGGCCGATGATGACGGCCACGACGTGCAGCGTCGCGTCCGGCCAGACCAGGATCAGGATGCCCGGCACCAGGGTCGCCACGGCCGAGCCCAGGAGCCAGGTCCAGGAACGGCCGAGCCGCGCGAGTTCGTCCGCGGGATCACCGGCGGGACGGTGGGCCGCCCCGTCGGGGCCTGGGTGCTGCCCGGCGGGTGATGCCGGTCCACGCGACATGGTCATGGCTCCTCCTCGCGTGCTCAGGCATCTTCTCCGGGGGCCGGAGGGGCGGGTGAGGGGGTGCGACACCTGACCGTTCCAGGGTCGGACCCGCCGCTCGGCGACCGGCTCACCCACCACGGGTGATCCGTCGGCGCGGCCGTGGCGGTGAGCTGGAGATCCCCGGTGCCGGGCCCCACGGCGGGGACGGACAGGACCTGGCCCGCTCCGGGCCGGGGACGCTTCGGCCGGCCGTCGGCGACGAACCGTTCCCGCCGTTCCCGGCACGTGCGCCGGCACCGGCATCGAGCCACCGGGCCACCGGGCCACCGGGCCACCGGGCCACCGGGCCACCGGACGAGACGAGGAGACGGACCATGACCGTGCCGAGCGATTTCACCTCGTCGCTGTCCCCAGCCGAGCGAGCCGCGTACGGCAGGAGCGCGCGGCGCAAGGCGCCGCGTTCGTCGCACGGCACGTACGAGGCCGCGCCGCAGCGGCTCGACGCCGTCGAGATGGTGGAGCGCCAGTCGGCCGAGCGGGTGCGTGAGCTGGTCCCGATCCGCTACGGCCGCATGCTGGAGTCGCCGTTCCGCTTCTACCGCGGTGCCGCCGGGATCATGGCCGCCGACCTGGCGCCGCTGTCCGACACCGGGCTCCGGGTGCAGCTCTGCGGGGACGCGCACCCGCTGAACTTCCGGCTGCTCGCCTCGCCGGAGCGGCGTCTGGTCTTCGACATCAACGACTTCGACGAGACCCTGCCCGGACCGTTCGAGTGGGACGTGAAGCGGCTGGCCGCCGGGTTCGTGACGGCGGCCCGCGCGAACGGCTTCTCGCGCAGGGAGCAGAACAACACCGTGCGGGCCTGTGTGGCGGCGTACCGGGAGCGGATGCGGGAATTCGCCGGGATGCGCACGCTGGACATCTGGTACGCGCAGGACGCCGTCGACCGGATGCGGGAGCTGCTGGCCTCGACGATGGACGAGGACACGACACGCCGTACCGCCCGTGCCACGCGGCGGGCCCGCACCCGGACCCATCTGCGGGCGTTCGGCAAGCTCACCGAGGTCACGGACCAGGGGCGGCGCATCACCCCCGACCCGCCCCTGATCACCCCGCTCGACCAGCTGTTGGACGACCCCTCCGAGGAGGGGCGCGAGAAGCAGCTGCGCGGCCTGGTCGAGCAGTACGCGCGGACCCTGCCGTCCGAACGCCGTCACCTGCTGGGCCGCTACCGACTGGTGGACATGGCCCGGAAGGTCGTGGGCGTGGGCAGTGTCGGCACGCGCTGCTGGATCCTGCTCCTGCTGGGCCGGGACGACGACGATCCCCTGCTCCTCCAGGCCAAGGAGGCCGGGGAGTCGGTGCTGGCCGCGCACACGGGCGGCGACCCGTACGACAATCAGGGGCGCCGGGTGGTGACCGGGCAGCGCCTGATCCAGACGACCAGTGACATCTTCCTGGGCTGGACGCACGTCGTGGGCCTCGACGGCCGGGACCGGGACTTCTACGTGCGCCAGTTGTGGGACTGGAAGGGCATCGCGCAGCCGGAGACCATGGGGCCGGACATGCTCTCCCTCTTCGGCCGGTTCTGCGGGGCCTGCCTGGCACGCGCCCACGCCCGCTCCGGCGACCCCATCGCCCTGAGCGCCTACCTGGGCACGAGCGACCGTTTCGACCGGGCGCTCACCGAGTTCGCCCAGTCCTACGCCGATCAGAACGAGCGGGACTTCGCGGCGCTGGAAGCCGCCCGCCGGGCCGGCCGGATCAGGGTGGAGCGGCTCTGAACCGTCCCCCCGGGCCCCCGGCCCCCTCGGTCACGTCGTGCGGCAGGTCCCGTCACTCCGGGACCTGCCGCATCTCCATGACGCGCAGTCCCAGTGAACGGCACCTCGCCAGCAGCCCGTACAGGTGCGCCTCGTCGACGACGGGGCCGAACAGGACGGTCTGGCCGGCCATCACCACATGGCCGAGCTCAGGAAAGGCCTGGGCCAGCGTTTCCGACAGGTGTCCTTCGACTCGGATCTCGTAGCGCACGAGCTGGTCTCCCACCAACAGCGAGGGACGGGTGGAGTGTGCCCTTGGCAGCGATCCTCTCGCCGCCGCGCCGGTCGGGGCCTCACCCGATACAGGTGACCGTCCCGGACCTCGCGGGTCCGTCGCACGTCGGCCAAGGGGCGGAGATAAGTCGCGGGGTGCGTCGGCAATGGGGCGGGCGTGCGTCGGGAGGCGTCGGCGACAGGTCGGGCGTGCGTCGGGGAGGTTCGGCGGCGGTCAGTGCGTCAGGACGATCTTGAACGAGATGATCATCAGGCCGAGCAGCAGATTGACCGCCGCGGTGGCCGCCATCAGCCGCCGTGAGGCACCGGCGCGCCGCGCCGCGGCCACGGACCAGCCCACCTGGCCGGCCACGGCCACGGCGAGCGCGAGCCAGACGGCACCGCGTACGTCCAGGCCCAGCAGCGGGCTGACGGCCACCGCCACGGCGGGCGGGACGGCGGCCTTGACGATCGGCCACTCGTCACGGCACACATGGGCGACGACCCGGCGGTCCAGGGTCTGGTGCGCCAGGCGGGCGCCGAACAGCTGGGCGTGCACATGGGCGATCCAGAACACCAGGCCGGTCAGCAACAGCAGCACCACGAGCTCGGTGCGCGGGAACTCTCCCAGGGTGCCGGCGCCGATCACGACGGAGGCCGCGAGCATGGACCCGTAGACACCGCCGGTGTAGTCCTCCCGCTCCCTGCGGGACGTGTTCGGGCCGGTCTTGATTCTGGACACGGGAGGGTTCCTCCGGGCTCAGTGCGTCGGGCCGGGAGCGTCGGCCCCGGCGTCGGCGTCCGACGTCCGCGGCCGGCCCGCCCGGCCGGTCGGCAATTGGGGAGTGACCAGGAAACTGGCGAGAGCGATACCGCCCGTGGCGAGGATGGCCGCCTTCAGGCCGTCGAGTTGCGCGGAGGCGTAGGAGTCGGCGACGGCCTCCACCTCGGACGGCGGCAGTCCGGCGCGTTCGGCGGCCTGGCGCACCTGGTCGGTGGGGACGAAGGTGATCCCGGCTTCGAGGGAGACACCGACCTGGTCACGGGTCGCCTCGGACAGCCCCGGATGGTCCGCCACCTGCGAGGTGAAGGCGTGGGCCAGGGCGCCGATGAGGATGGACCCGATGAGCGCGGTGCCGAGCGCGGAGCCCAGGTTCTGCGCCGTGAACTGGAGCCCGCCGGCCTCGCTGCGTTCGTCCTCGCCGACGCTGGACTGGACGACGTTGCCGAGCTGCGAGGCGAGCAGGCCGACCCCCACGCCCAGCAGGGCCATGGCTCCGGCGAACTGGGCGTCGTCGATGGCGGGTTCGATGGTGGCGAGCAGCCACACGACGGACGCGGCCAGGATCAGCAGGGCCAGCCGGACCACCCTGCGCGGTCCCATGATCCGCCCCAGCGCGGACCCCGACAGCGAGGTCACGAACATGGTCACGGACACCGGGAGGAGCCGCAGGCCCGTCTGGAAAGCGTCGAATCCCTGGACCACCTGCAAGTAGAGCGGGATGGTGAAGAACAGCCCGAGCAGGATGAGGTTCTGGCTCAGGAGCGTCAGCAGACCGGAGCGCAGCACCGGCCTGCCCAGCAGCGACAGGTGGACGAGGGGAGCGGCGCCGGTGGCGTCGCGGCGCCGCTCCCAGTGGCGGAAGACGGCCAGGACGGCCACCCCGGCCCCGACCACGAAGAGCGTGGGAGCGAAGCCGAGGACGGTGAAGGGGGCGTTGCGGGGCTGCACCCATCCCCAGGTGCTGCTCTGCAGCACCCCGAGGACGCAGAGACCCAGTCCGGCCGCGGAGAGCACGGCGCCGACCCCGTCCAGCGAGGGCCGCGGACCGGTCTGCGCGGGCGTAGCGATCACCCGGCGGCACAGCAGGACGGCCACGACGATCACGACCTCGCCCGCGAAGACCAGCCGCCAGGTGAGGTACGTCGTCACCCAGCCGCCCAGCAGCGGTCCGACCGCGATGCCGGCGCCGGCGAGCCCGCCGATGACCGCGTAGGCGACGGCGCGGTCCTTGCCCCGGTACGACTCCGCCACCAGGGCCGCCATGGCCGGCAGCACCATCGCCGCGCCGAGGCCCTCGATGACGGACCAGCCGAGGGTGAGGACCCACAGCGTGGGTGCCACGGCCGTCAGGGCCGAGCCGACGGCGTAGACGACCAGGCCCAGGAAGAACATGCGGCGGCGGCCCAGGATGTCGCCGAACCTGCCGCCGATGATCATGAAGGCGGCCATGACCAGCGCGTACAGGGTGATGACCGCCTGGATGGCGGTGACCTCCGTGTCGAAGTCCTCGACCAGCTGGCTGACGGACACGTTCATGACGGAGGTGTCCAGGACCATCAGGAACTGGGCCGTCCCCAGGACGATCAGTGGTCGCCAGGACTTCACGCTCTCCACCTCGCTCGCGGTGGCGGGGAAGCGCCGTCGGCCGGCGGCGCAGGTTCCGGGCTCCTTGCAGCGGCACGTCCCGGTCGTCGTGTCGCGCCCGGTGTCTGCCCACGGTGACCGTGACGGCCCCCTGCCGACCTCCCCCGCCGCGGGTGAGTCTCGGCGGGCGATCACCCGGCGCGTCCCCGTGCCGGTGCCGGTGGATCACAGCAGCTTCTGGTCGCGGGCGCGGCGCACGGCGTCGCCGCGCCGGTTCACCGCGAGCTTGCGGTACAGGCTCTTGAGGTGCGTCTTGACCGTGTTCACCGAGACGTACAGGTCGGCGGCGATCTCCTCGGTGGACATCATCCGGGCCAGCCGCTCCAGTACGTCGCGCTCGCGTCCGCTCAGTTCCACCGGGACGAGCGGGGCCGGGGCCGGCTCCGGCCCCGCCCTCTCCCCGTGTGACGGCGTGCCCGGCGTGAGCCAGCCCGCCGCCAGCTCCTTCAGCGGGGCCGTGGCCAGCAGGGGCCCGATCCAGGGCCCGGCGTCCAGGAAGGGCCGGCGCAGGCGCTCGCGGCGGGCGTCCAGGAGGGCCCGCGCCAGGAGCCGGTGAGCGGTGGTGGAGTCGCCCGCCTCCTCTGCGGCCCGGGCCCGCACCAGTGCCGCCCGCACGGTCACGGCCGGCCCCGTCCCGCCGTGGGTGTGGATGCTGTCGAGCAGGTCGAGGGCCGCCTCGGGGCGTCCGGCGGCGAGCTGGATCGCCGCGGCCTCCACGGCACAGGCCGGCTGGTCACCGCTGACCCGCTCCAGCACCTGCGCGGCCTCCTCCGGCCGCCCTTCGGCCAGGTGGGCGGCGGAGACGACGATCGCTTCATGGCTCGCCGCCCAGGGGGAGGCGACGGCGCCGGAGACGGTCGCGTCCGCCGCCTCGACGGCCGCGCGCGCCTTGCCCCGGACCAGCAGGAGCCGGGCCGAGGCGAGGGCCCGGCCGGCCATCGGCACCGGGTCGCGGGTTCCGGCCGTCGACCGGGCCGTCTCGTCGAGGAGTGCCTGGGCCCGGTCCAGTTCGTGGCGGTCCACGGCGACGGCGGCGAGCACCAGCCGTCCGATGTCGGCTCCGGCCCCGGCGCCGGAGCCCGGAGCGGCGCCGGGCGGCTGGGGAAGACCGTCCTGCTCGGCCTCCGAGACCGCCGCCAGGGCCTTGCGCTCGGCCCGGCCGAGCCAGCCGTTCAGATAGTCGAGCAGCGCCAGGTGCGCCCGGGACTCCTCGCGGGGCATCGCGGTCAGGGCCCCGTCGTGGGCACCGGCCACCGTGGTCAGGGCCTCGCGCGCGTCCTCGAACCGTCCGGCCCACAGACGCACCGATCCCAGATGGGTCAGCAGCAGGGCGGGGAGTTCGGGGTGCTGGTCCAGCAGGTGCCGCGGGATGTCCCGGCGCAGCGCGTCGGCGGCCTCGGCGGCCTTCTCGGCCCGCGGGGGGCATCCGGTGAGACGGGCGGCCAGTACGTCGAGGAGGGCCAGGCTCAGCCGGGCGGCTGCCCGGTCGGGCGCGTCCGCCAGCTGTTCCTCGGCGTGGCGCAGGCTCGCGAGAGCGTGATCGACGTCGTGCCCGGCCAGCGCACGAGCGGCCCGCACGAGGTCCGTCTCGGCGCTCCCGGCGCCGGGGGCCATCGAGGAGAACAACTGGGTGAGGTCGTCGGCGTGCGGCCCGGTGAAGATACGGCCGATCGCGAGGTCGTCGACGAGGGCACCGGCCGCGACGTCCCAGTCGCCCGCGGCGGCGCCGTGCGTGACCGTCTCCGGCAGGAATCCGGACCTGCGCAGCCACAGCGCGGCCCGCCGGTGGAGTTCCGGCTCCAGGCCGGGCAGGCGTACGCGCAGATGGGCCCGGAGGATCTCCCCGAACAGCGGGTGGAGCCGGTACCAGCGGTGACCGAGGGGCTCGACGAAGGCGTTCGCGCGGTGCAGCCCGTCGAGCAGGGGTTCGGCGTCGGTCCGGCCGGTCAGCGCGTTGGCCAGGTCGGGGCAGAAGCGCTCCAGCACGCTGACCCGCAGCAGCAGGTCCTGTGTCTCCTCCGTCTGTCCTCTGAGGACCTCGGCCAGCAGGAAGTCCGCGATCGTGCTGCGCTCCGCCTCGAACTCCTTCAGGTAGAGCTCCGGATCGGCGCTCTCCCGGGCGGCCAGCGCGGACAGCCGCAGGCCGACGGCCCAACCCCGGGTGCGGTCCACCAGGGCGTGCGCGGCGGGGACCGGGAGGCTGAGACCGTGCAGCTCCAGCAGGTCGGAGGCTTCCTCCGGGGTGAAGGCCAGCTCGGCGGCGCGGATCTCCGTCAGGTCGCCGGCCGCGCGGTACCGGTGCAGCGGGAGCAGCGGTTCCGTGCGGGTGACGAGGACGAGGTGCAGCCCCTGCCCGGCGTGGTGCAGGACGAACTCCAGCTGCTCGGCGATCTCCGGGGCGATCACGTGGTCGTAGTCGTCGAGCACGAGCACCGCGGGGTGCTCACGGTCGTTCAGTTCGGCGGCGAGCGTCGCCAGCAGCCTGCCGTCCACCCGGGGCGGGTCCGCCGGCAGCCCGACGGGGCTGTGCGCCGGTGCCCCGGCGGCGCGCAGGGCCTGGACGACGTAGGCCCAGAACACGCCTGGATGCCGGTCCCCCGCCTCGACAGCGAGCCAGGCGACCGGCTGCCGCAGCCCGTCCGCCCAGTCGGCGACCAGGAGGGTCTTGCCGGCCCCGGCCGCTCCGTTGACCAGGGTGAGCGGTGTGCGTAGGGCCTGGTCGAGATGGCCGAGGAGCCGCCGGCGGCGCAGGAAGGTGGCGGGCTTCGCGGGGAGGGCGAACCGCGTGCGCAGGAACGGGTCCCCCAGGGGATCGGTGCGGGGATCGACCGGGACCGTCGGCCCCTGGCCTTCCCCGAGGATGTTCTCGGCCACGCTCGTCTCACCACCCTCCGCCTCGTCCATCGGAGCCAGGTCATGGGCGGCGCTCTCCTGTCCAGGATCTCAGCCATCCCGGCGGCGCGCGCGGCGCGGCGTCGCCGGCCCGTCCACCAGCGCTGACGGCACGGAGGCTACTGTCCGGTACGTCGCTCCGGTGCGGGACGGCGACCGCCTCGCGCCCCGGCGCCCGGCCACGCCCCTCGTTCCTGTCCGCGCACCGCCCGCGTACGATGCCGCGCGACCAACTCCCTCGTCCCACCGTTCACTTCGGCCCTCGCGGAAGCCTTCGAACAGCAGACAACGAACAGGGAAGAGTCTGAGCCAAAGCGTTGACTCCCCTTCGCTAACTTAGAGTAGCCTTGCCTAAGTTGACCCGTGTCCGGAGGGTGCTGGTGAGAGCTGGGGAGCTGTCAGGGCGGGATGTCCTGACGCGTTCGGTCAAGGGACAGGCGCGGCGCCTTGGCGTCGGCGCGGCACTGGGATGTCTGCACCAACTGGGGGAAGCCCTGGTGCCGGTGCTCATCGGTGTGGTCATCGACCAGGCGGTGGCCGGTCAGGACGGCGGCAGGCTGGCGCTGTGGCTGGCCGTGCTGGCCTTCATGTACGTCTGCCTGTCCTGGAGTTTCAGGCTGGGCGCGCGTGCCGGTGAGCGGGGCGCGGAGGAAGCCGCGCACCAACTGCGCCTGGCGATCATGCGCCGGGTCCTGGACGCCCGGGGCGGCGCCGAGGAAGGGCGGCTGCCCGGCGAGCTGGCCAATGTCGCCACGGAGGACGCCAAGCGGGTCGGCGCGGTCAACATGGCCGTCATGAGCGGCATCTGGGCCGTCGCCGGTGTCACCGTGAGTGCTGTCGCCCTGCTGGTCACCTCGGTGACGCTCGGCCTGATCGTGCTCCTGGGCACGCCTGTGCTGCTCTGGCTGGGGCATCTGCTCAGCAAGCCCCTGGAGCGGCGCAGCGAGGCCGAGCAGGACCGTGCCGCCCACGCCTCGGGCGTCGCCGCCGACCTGGTGGCCGGGCTGCGCGTGCTGAAGGGACTGGGCGCGCAGGGGGCCGCGGTCGAGCGCTACCGGCGCACCAGCCGGGTCTCGCTCGCGGCGACCCTGCGCGCGGCGCGGGCCGAGGCCTGGCAGACCGGCCTGGTCCTGGCCCTCACCGGCGGGTTCATCGCGCTGATCGCGCTGGTCGGCGGACGGCTGGCCCTCGACGGGTCCCTCACCCTGGGGCAGTTGGTGTCCGCGGTGGGCCTCGCGCTGTTCCTGCTGGGCCCGTTGGAGACGTTCGCCTGGGTCAACGCCGAGCTGGCCCAGGGCCGTGCCTCGGCCGCCCGGATCGCCGAGGTGCTGGCCGCCCCGTCCGCCGTCGTGGACGGAACCGACCCGGTGCCGTCCCCGGTGCGCGGGGAACTCCGCCTGCGCGGCGTGCGGTTGGGCGGGCTGGACGGCATCGACCTCGACCTGCGGCCGGGCGTGCTGACCGGGATCGCGGTCACCGATCCGGCCTGTGCCGACGCCCTGTTGCGCTGCCTCGGCCGTGAGACGGACCCCGAGGCGGGGTCGGTCGAACTGGACGGGGCGCCGCTCAGCGGTCTCGATCCGGCGGCACTGCGCGAGGCGGTGCTGGTGGCGGCCCACGACGCGGCCCTGTTCGAGGGCTCGTTGGCGGAGAACGTGAACCTGGAGGACAGGACGGCAAAGGGCGGGGCGCCACAGGGCGGGACGGCACCGGACGTGGAGGTCCTGGACGGGAAGCCCTTGGGCGGGAACGCCTCCCAGGAGACCCCGCCCCTCGACCTCCGCACGGAGCGCGCTCTCGCCGCGTCCCGGGCCGACGAGGTGGCCCGCACCCTCCCGTACGGTCTCGCCACCGGCGTGGGCGAGAGCGGACGGTCGCTGTCCGGCGGGCAGCGTCAGCGGGTCCTGCTGGCCCGGGCGCTGCGCGCCGAACCCTCCGTGCTGGTCGTGCACGATCCGACGACCGCCGTGGACGCGGTGACCGAGGCGCGGATCGCCGAGGGGCTGCGGGAGATCCGCGAAGGGCTCACCACGGTCGTGGTGACCAACAGTCCGGCGCTGCTCGCCGTCACCGACCGGGTCGTCCTCCTCGACGAGGGCCGGGTCAGGGCCGAGGGCACCCACCTGGAACTGGTGCGGACCGACGCCGCCTACCGGACGGCGGTCCTGGCATGACGACAGACCGCCCCCGCAGCACACCCGAGCCCGACCCGACGCCCGGATCGACCGCCGCGCCGGTCCCCGGCCCCCGCCCCTCCCCCGCCACGGAGCCCACCCTGGACACGCATCGGCCCGCGGACGACCCCACCGCCGCCCTGCGGCCCGGCGCCGGCATCGGCGGTGACCCCGCCGACCGTGCCCTGCTCCCCACGGCGACCCCCGCGCGCACCCGGGCCGCCGTGCTCGAACTGCTGCGCCCGCACCGGCGGTTGGCCGCCGCGGGCTTCGGTCTGATGGTGCTGGCGACGGCCGTCGGGCTGCTCACCCAGCCGCTGCTGGGCCGGATCGTCGACGTGGTCACCGAGCGGCGCCCCGCCGACGCGCTCACCTGGCCCGTGATCGCGCTGGCCGCGGTGGGCGTGGTGCAGGGGGTCACCACCGCGCAGGGGATGGCACTGGTGTCCCGGCTCGGCGAGACCGCGCTCGCGCGGCTGCGGGAGCTGTTCGTGGAGCGCGCGCTGTCGCTGCCCCTGGAGCGGCTGGAGCGGGCGGGCTCCGGCGACCTCAACTCCCGGGTCACCCGGGACGTCTCGCGGGTCGCCGAGGCCGTGCGCACCGCGCTGCCCGAACTGGCCCGCTCCGCCCTGTCGATCGTGCTGACGCTGGTCGCGCTGGCCGTGCTGGACTGGCGGTTCCTGCTGGCCGCGCTCCTCGCGGTGCCCGTGCAGGCGCACACCGCGCGCTGGTACGTGCGCAACGCGGTCCCCCTGTACGCGAAGGAGCGGATCGCCACCGGTGCCCAGCAGCAGCAGTTGCTGGACAGCATCGGCGGGGCCCGGACCGTACGGGCGTACCGGCTCCAGGAGGACCACTCCCGCAAGGTCGAGGCGCGCTCGCGCGGTGCGGTGGAGCTGACGATGAGCGGGGTGCGGCTGGTGCTGCGCTTCTACAGCCGGCTGCACATCGCCGAGTACATCGGGCTGGCCGCCGTCCTGCTGACGGGTTTCCTGCTGGTGCGCTCCGGTTCCGCGTCGGTCGGCACGGCCACCGCCGCGGCGCTGTACTTCCACAGTCTGTTCGGCCCGGTCAACACGGCGCTGGTCCTGCTCGACGACGCCCAGTCGGCGACGGCGGGACTGGCCCGGCTGGTCGGCGTGGTCGACGAGACTCCCCCGGCGGCCCAGGACGCGGAGGGCGAGCGTGCCGCCCGTCCCGGGGACCCGTCGGTGGTGCTCACCGCCGTCGTCCACGCGTATCTCCCGGGCAGGCCCGTCCTGCACGGTGTCGACCTGGAGGTGCGGCCCAAGGAGCGGGTCGCCCTGGTCGGCACCACGGGCGCGGGCAAGACGACCCTGGCCAAGCTGGTGGCGGGCGTGCACCGGCCGCAGACGGGCCGGGTCGAGGTCGGCGGGGCGCAGCCGGACGAGGCCGGGGGCACGGTGGGACTCGTCACCCAGGAGGTGCACGTGTTCGCCGGACCGCTCGTCGACGACCTGCGGCTGGCCCGCCCGGACGCGAGCGAGGAGGAACTGCGCGAGGCCCTCGCCTCGGTGGGTGCCCTCGGCTGGGCGGAAGCGCTCCCGGAAGGGCTGGACACCGTGGTCGGGGACGGCGGTCACCAGCTCACCGCCGACCGCGCCCAGCAACTGGCGCTGGCCCGGCTGCTGTTGGCGGACCCGCCGGTCGTGGTGCTCGACGAGGCGACCGCGGAGGCGGGCAGTTCGGGCGCGCGCCTGCTGGACGAGGCCGCGGAACAGGCCCTGCGGGGCCGTACGGCGCTGGTCGTCGCCCACCGTCTGAGTCAGGCCGCGACGGCCGACCGGGTGGTCGTGATGAGCGGCGGCCGGGTCGTGGAGAACGGCACGCACGAGGAACTCCTCACCGCCGACGGGCCGTACGCGGCCCTATGGCAGGCCTGGTCCGGCAGTCGCTCCCCCGCGACGGAGCCGGCCGGCGAACACCCCTGACCCCACAGCTGCCCCCCATTCCACCGTGACGAACAGAAGGATCACCCGATGCCTCGCGCCACCAGAGCCTCCCGCCTGACGGGACTGCTCGCCTCCGTACTCCTGCTCGCGGCGACAGCGGTCGCCTGCGGTTCCTCCGACTCCGACACCGACTCCGACACGGCCTCGTCCGGGTCGACGGGCTCGTCCGCCGCGGCGGGCGCGTTCCCCGTGACGGTCGCCCACAAGTTCGGCAGCACGACCATCGAGTCCGAGCCGAAGCGGGTCGTGACCGTCGGTCTCACCGACCAGGACGCCGTCCTCGCGCTGGGCACGGTGCCGGTGGGCACCACGGAGTGGCTGGGCGGGTACAAGGGCGCGATCGGTCCGTGGGCGGAGGACAAGCTGGGCGGCGCCGCCGCGCCCACCGTCCTCAAGGACACCGGCACCGGCCCGCAGGTGGAGAAGATCGCCGCGCTCAAGCCCGATCTGATCCTGGCCGTCTACTCGGGGCTCACCAAGGCCCAGTACGAGAGCCTGTCGAAGTTCGCGCCGGTCGTCGCCCAGCCGAAGGAGTACAACGACTACGGCGTGCCGTGGCAGGACCAGACCGAGATCATCGGCAAGGCGCTCGGCAAGGCGGACCAGGCCAAGACGCTGGTGGAGGGCGTCGAGGCGAAGTTCACCGAGGCCAAGAAGGCCCACCCCGAGTTCTCGGGGGCCACGGCGGTCATGGCGACGCCGTACGAGGGCACGTTCGTCTACGGCAGCCAGGACGTGCGCTCGCGCATTCTGTCCGACCTCGGTTTCACGCTGCCCAAGGACCTCGACAAGGTGATCGGGGACACGTTCGGCGCGAACATCAGCAAGGAGCGCTTCGATCTGCTCGACCAGGACGTCGCCGTGTGGATCGTGCCGGACACCACCTCGGCGGTGACCAAGCTGCACAGCGAGAAGGTCTACGCGGATCTGAACGTGGTGAAGGAGGGCCGTGAGGTCTTCGTCCCGGAGACCAGCGACTACGGCAACGCGGTGTCCCTGTCGACCGTGCTGAGCCTGCCCTATGTCATCGAGCGCATGGTGCCGCAGCTGACGGCGGCGGTGGACGGCAAGACCGCGACCAAGGTGGAGCAGCCGGCTTCCTGAGCACGCGGAAGGGGGGCGGGTCCGGTTCGGCACCGGGCCCGCCCCCCTCTTTTTGTGTGCGGTGGGTCAGGAGCCGTCGACGAGGCTCTTGGGCCGCATGTCCGTCCAGTGGGTCTCGATGTGGTCCAGGCACTCCTGGCGGCCGGCCGGGCCGTGGGCGACCGTCCAGCCCGCCGGGACGTCCACGAAGTCCGGCCACAGGCTGTACTGGCCCTCGTCGTTGACGAGGACGGTGTACACGCCGTCCGGGTTCTCGAACGGGTTGCTCATCTCAGGGACCCTGCCTCTCCGTTGATCTGTTCTCGTGGTGGCCGTCGGCCGGTTCAGGAGCGGTTGCCGCCGGGCTGACCGTTCTCGGTCCGCCCGCCGTCGGGCTGTTCGATGTCGGCCGCCCGTCGCACCACCGCCTCCAGTGCCCGGAACCAGGTCCGGGCGAGGTCCTGTACCGCGTCCTCGGTGAGGAGTTCGGCGGCGTAGGCCCAGTGGGCGGCGAGTTCGGGGCCCTCGGGCCGGTCCTCGGTGAGGGCGTTGAGGGTCAGGGCGTGCGACATCGGCATGTCCGGGTCGGCGTCGAGGTCGGCGGCGTCCGCTTCGGCGGCGTAGGACCAGTCGACGGCCTCGGGGTGGTCGAAGCGGCCCATGTAGTTGAACTCGATCTGCGGTTCGCCGAGTTCGGCGAGGCGGGCGCCGGTGGCCGGGTTGAGGTGGCGCAGCAGTCCGTGGCCGATGCCGGCGGTGGGCAGTGCGGTGAGGTGGCCGCGGACGCGGGCCAGGGCGGTGTCCAGGGCGGGGCCGCCCGCGAGGGCGTCGGCGGGGTCGGCGTCGCCGGGGTCGAGCCGCACGGGTACGACGCTGGTGAACCAGCCCACCGTCCGGGACAGGTCGGCGTCGCCCGCGAGTTCCTCCTCGCGGCCGTGTCCCTCCAGGTCGACGAGGACCGGCCCGCCGGCGGCGGGGGCTTCGGCCCACCGGGTGCGCCAGTCGCCTACGGCGAGGGCGAACGCGGTCAGCAGGACGTCGTTGACGCTCGCGCCGAAGGCGGCCGGGGCCCGGCTCAGCAGCGGCCCGGCGACGGCGGGGGGCAGCGTCAGGGAGAGGTAGCGGGTTGTGGCGACGGTGTCCCTGGCCGGGTGCAGGGGGCGGGCCAGGGCGAGCCCGGCGCCCGGGGCGAGCGCGGAGGTCCACCAGGGCAGTTCGTCCTCGGCGGCGGGATCCCCGGCGCGCGCGCCGAGCAGCCGTGACCAGCGGGCGAACGACATCTCCACCGGGGCGAGTTCCGGTGTACGGCCGTCCCGTACGGCGGCCCACGCGGTGGCCAGGTCCGGCAGGAGCACGCGCCAGGAGACGCCGTCGATCACGAGGTGGTGGACGAGGAGGAGCAGGCGTCCGCCCCGGCCGGGACCGGCGTCGAACCAGACGGCCCGCACCATGGCTCCCGTGTCGGGGTCGAGTCCGTCGCGTGCGGTCACGGCGTGGCGGGAGACGGCCGCGCGCAGGGCGGTGTCGTCGGCGCCGCGTACGTCGACGCGGGTCAGCCAGGTACTGACGTCCGTGTCCCGGGCGGGCGGCACCCGCAGGGCCGCCTCGGGGGCGCGCACGAGGTGGGCGCGGAGCATGTCGTGCCGGTCGGACAGGGCCTGGAGGACGGCCAGGAGTCCGGATTCGGTCAGGCCGGCGGGGGTGTGGACCAGGGCGGCCTGGTGGTAGGCGGCGAGGGGGCCGCCGCGGTCCACCAGGGCGCGCATGATCGGGGTGAGGGGGACGGTGCCGGTGCCGTCGTCGTGGACGGCGTGCCGTTCGCCGGCGGCCAGGTGGACGGCGACGGCGGCGAGCGCGGTGACCGTGCGGTGCTGGAAGAGCTGGCGGGGGGTGACCCGCAGCCCGGCGGCGCGGGCCCTGGCGACCAGTTGCATGGCGATGATGCTGTCGCCGCCGAAGGAGAAGAAGTCGTCGTCGGTGCCGAGCGCCTGTGCGGGCAGGCCGAGGGCGTCGGCGAACAGGTCGCGCAGGGTGCGTTCGGTGTCGTTCTCCGGGGCCCGGCCGCCGCCCGCGGCGGTGAAGTCGGGTGCGGGCAGGGCGGACCGGTCGAGCTTGCCGTTGGACAGCAACGGCAGCCGGTCAAGGACGACCACGGCGGCCGGGACCATGTAGTCGGGCAGGGCGGTGGCGGCGTGGGCGCGCAGTTCCGTGCCGTCGGTGCCGGGGGCGGCGACCGCGTAGGCGACGAGCTGCCGTACGCCGGGGCGGTGTTCGCGGGCCACGACGACGGTCTGCGCGACGGCCGGGTGGGTGTCCAGCGCGGCCTCGATCTCGGCGAGCTCGACGCGGTAGCCGCGGATCTTGACCTGGTCGTCGCTGCGTCCGGCGAACTCCAGGAGCCCGCCCTCGGTCCAGCGGGCCAGGTCACCGGTGCGGTACATGCGGGCGCCCGGTGCGGTGGCGTAGGGGTCGGCGACGAAGCGTTCGGCGGTCAGGTCCGGGCGGTCCAGGTAGCCGCGGGCCAGGCCGGGTCCGGACAGGTACAGCTCGCCGGTGACGCCCGGCGGGACGGGGCGCAGGGCCGTGTCGAGGACGTAGGCGCGGGAGTCGTGCACCGGGCGTCCCACGACGGGGCGGGCGCTGTCGCGGACGTGGCCGACGAGGGCGTCGACGGTGGCCTCGGTGGGCCCGTACAGGTTGAACGCCTCGGTGTCGGGGAGTGCGGCGAGCCTGCTCCAGAGGGATTCGGGGACGGCCTCGCCGCCGAAGCCGACCACGGCGAGCGGGCAGCGGCCGTCGGGGCCGATGAGCCCGCTGTCGGCCATCTGGGCGAGCAGGGAGGGGGTGACCTCGATGAAGTCGATGTCCCGGTCGCGGAGGAACGCGGCGAGGAGTTCGGGGTCGCGGCGGGTCTCGTCGTCGGCGATGTGCAGGGCGTGTCCGTCCAGGAGCCACAGCTGGGGCTGCCAGGAGGCGTCGAAGGAGAACGACCAGGCGTGGCCGATGCGCAGATGCTGGCGTCCGGTGCGCTCCTTGGCGAGGTCGTGCAGGTCGTGGCGGTGGCTGTGGAAGAGGTTGCTGATGCCGCGCTGGGTGATCACGACGCCCTTGGGCCGGCCGGTGGAGCCTGAGGTGTAGATGACGTAGGCGGGGTGGTCCGGGCCGGGGGGTGCGGGGTCGGCCTGCGGGAGGTCCTCGCTCAGGGCGTCGAGGCGCAGGACGGGGGTGCCGGTGGCGGGCAGGGCGTCGGCGGTGTCGGCGGTGGCCAGGACGAGGACCGGGCGGGCGTCGTCGAGCATGCCGGTGAGCCGGGAGGCGGGCAGGTCGGGGTCGAGGGGCAGATAGGCGGCGCCCGCCTTCATCACGGCGAGGATCGCGGCGATGTGGTCGGCGGTGCGGGGCAGGGCGAGGGCCACGAGACGCTCGGGTCCGGCACCGTGTCCGGCGAGGACGCGGGCCAACCGGTCGGTGCGGGCGTCGAGTTCGGCGAACGTCCAGGTGACGTGGCCGTCGGTGACGGCGACCTCGTCGGGGGCGGCGGCGGCCTGGGCGGTGAACAACGCCGGGACGGTTGCGAGGCGTTCGGCCGCCGGGAGGGCCGTGTCGTTCCACGTCTCGACGACGGTGTACAGGTCGTCGGGGCGGAGCAGGTCGAGGCGGCCCACGGGTCGGCCGGGGTCGGCCGCCATGCCGGTGAGGAGGTGGGTCAGGGCGTCGGTGATCCGCCGTACGGTGGCCGCCTCGAAGAGGTCGGGGCGGAACTCGGCGGTCAGGCGGAGCCGTTCGGCGGGCTCGACGGCCCAGGCGAACGGGTAGTGGGTGGAGTCGGCGTGGTCGAGGACGGTGGCGCGCGGCCGGTCGTCGCTCTCGTCGTCCGTGTCGGCCACGGGGTAGGACTCGAACACGACGAGGGTGTCGAAGAGTTCGCCGAGTCCGGCGGCGCGCTGGATGTCGGCGAGGCCGAGGTGCTGGTGGGCGATGAGGGCGGACTGCTCGTCCTGGAGGCGGTCCAGGAGGGCGGCGGCGCTCTCGTCGGGGCGGATCCGCACGCGCACCGGCACGGTGTTGATGAACAGGCCGATCATCGCCTCGGAGCCCGCCAGTTCGGGTGCGCGTCCGGCGACGGTCGCGCCGAACACCACGTCCTGGCGGCCGGTGAGACGGCCCAGCAGGACACCCCAGGCGGCCTGGACGAGGGTGTTGAGGGTGACGCCGCGGGTGCGGGCGAACGCCTCCAGTTCCGCGGTGCGCCCGGCATCCAGTTCCACGGTGTGGGTGTGCGGGACGGCGGCGGCGCGGTCGGGGTCGGCGGGGACGAGCCGGGTGGGCTCGGCGAGACCGGCGAGGGCCTCGCCCCAGGCGGTCGTGGACCGTGCGGGGTCCTGGGCGGCGAGCAGCCGCAGGTGTTCCCGGTACGGGGCGGGCGCGGCCGGGGTGCGGCCCGTGTAGCGGGTCCAGATCTCGGCGGTGAGCAGAGGCAGCGACCAGCCGTCGAGCAGGAGGTGCTGGTGCGAGAGGACCAGCCGGTGCCGGTCCGGGCCGGTCCGGGCGAGCAGCAGCCGCAGCAGCGGCGGGCGTTCGGGGTCGAAGCGGCGCCTCTCCTGCTCCAGCAGCCGGGGCCAGTCCTGGGGCCCGCCGGTGAGGTCGAGCTGCCGCCAGGGCAGTACGGCGGTGCGCGGTACGACGGCGACGGGCCGCCCGGAGGACAGGTGGCAAAAGCCGCTGCGGAGGTTCTCGTGGGCGTCGAGCACGGCCTGGGCGGCGGCGCGCAGCCGGTCGGGGTCGAGGGGGCCGTCGAGGTCGTAGGAGACCTGGACGGTGTAGACGTCGGGTCCCTCGTCGCCGGAGTCGAGGGCCGCGTGGAAGAGCAGGCCGGCCTGGAGCGGCGAGACGGGCAGCACGTCGGTGCCCGCGGGCAGGGCGGCGACTTCGGCGCGCTCGGCGTCGGTGAGGTCGAGCAGGACGGTGTCCCGGGTCCGTTCGGCGACGGCCCGAGCGGTCACGGTGGCCAGTCCGGCGGCCGACTTGTGGCGGAAGACGTCGCGCGGGCTGAACGCGAGGCCCTCGGCGCGGGCGCGGGCGACCAGTTGCATGGCGACGATGCTGTCGCCGCCGAGGGAGAAGAAGTCGTCCTCCACACCGACCCGTTCGAGGCCGAGGACCTGTGCCACGAGCCCGCACAGGGCTTCCTCCAGCGGGGTGCGCGGGCGGGTGTCGGTGACCTCGGCGGCGAAGTCGGGTGCGGGCAGGGCGCGGCGGTCGAGCTTGCCGTTGGGGGTGAGCGGGAGGGCGTCGAGGGTGAGGACGGCGGCCGGGATCATGTGGTCGGGCAGGGTGCGCGCGGTGTGGGCGCGCAGGACGGCGGAGTCGGCGCCGTCGCCGGACGGCACGACGTACGCGACGAGCCGTTCGTCGCGGACGACGACGGTGGCGTGCGCGACGGCCGGGTGGGCGGTGAGGACGGTCTCGACCTCGCCGAGTTCGATGCGGAAGCCGCGCAGCTTGACCTGGTCGTCGGCGCGGCCGAGGTACTCCAGTTCGCCGTCGCGGGTCCAGCGGGCGAGGTCGCCGGTGCGGTACATGCGGGCGCCGGGCTCGGCGGAGTACGGGTCGGCGACGAACCGTTCGGCGCTGAGCGCGGGGCGGCCGAGGTAGCCGCGCGCCAACTGGACGCCTGCCAGGTACAGTTCGCCGGCCACGCCGGGCGGGGCGGGGGTGAGGGCGGCGTCCAGGACGTAGGTGCGGGTGTTCCAGACCGGGCGGCCGATGGGCACGGCGTCCGGGTCGGCGGGCACCTCGCGGGCGGTGACGTCGACGGACGCCTCCGTGGGGCCGTACAGGTTGTGCAGGCGGCTGCCCGGCAGGACCTGGTGGAAGCGGGCGGCCAGCGGGGCGGGCAGCGCCTCGCCGGAGCACATGACCTGGCGCAGTCCGGTGCAGCGGGCGGCTGCGGGCTCGTCGAGGAAGGCGCGCAGCATCGAGGGCACGAAGTGGGCGGTGGTGATGTGCCGGTGCTCGATCAGGCCGGCGAGGTAGGCGGGGTCCTGGTGTCCTTCCGGGCGGGCCACGATCAGGGTCGCCCCCGTGATGAGCGGCCAGAAGAACTCCCACACGGACACGTCGAACCCGGCCGGGGTCTTCTGCAGTACCCGGTCGTCGGCACCGAGGCGGTAGGTGTCCTGCATCCACAGCAGCCGGTTCACGATGCCCCGGTGGGGCACGGTGACGCCCTTGGGGCGGCCGGTGGAGCCTGAGGTGTAGATGACGTAGGCGGGGTGGCGGGGGTCGTAGGACGTGGGCAGGGGCGCGTGCGCCGGGCGCTCCGGGGCGCCGTCCGGGGTCACGGTGACGCGGGGTACGTCGGTGTCCGGCAGGGTGACGCCCTCGGCGGTGACCAGGCAGACCGGGCGGGCGTCGGTGAGCGTGTGGGCGAGGCGCTCGGCCGGGTAGCCGGTGTCGAGGGGCAGATAGGCGGCGCCGGCGCGGTGGACGGCGAGCAGGGTGATCACGAGGGCGAGGGAGCGCGGCAGGGCGACGGCCACGGTGGCTTCGGCGCGGGCGCCGTGCGCGGCGAGGGTGTGGGCGAGGCGCTCGACGCGCGCGTCGAGTTCGGCGTAGGTGAGCGGGTCGTCCTCGAGGACGAGCGCGGTGCCGTCGGGCGTGCGCGCCGCCTGGGCGCGGAACAGTTCGGGCAGCGTGAGGTCCGGGACGGCGTGCGCGGTGTCGTTGAAGTCGGTGAGGACCAGGGCGCGTTCGTCGTCGAGCAGGACGTCGAGGGTGCCGATGGGCCGGGCGGGGTCGGCGGCGACCTGGGTCAGCAGCGACTCCAGCCGCCGGGCGAGGAGTTCGGCCGTGGCGGGGTCGAAGAGGTCGGCGCTGTACTCGATCCAGCCCTGGATGCCGTCGCCCGCGCCCTGTTCGACGAAGTCGAAGCTGAGGTCGAACTTGGCGGTGTCCTGGCCCAGGGGCTCGCGGCGGGCGGTGAGGCCGGGCAGGGCGGGTCCGTCGCCCTGGCCCGCGAGGTGGACCACCATCACCTGGAACAACGGGTGCCGGGCCAGGGAGCGTTCGGGGTTGAGGTCCTCCACCAGCCGTTCGAAGGGCAGGTCCTGGTGCTCGTAGGCGGCCAGGTCGGCCTCCCGGACGCGGGCGAGGAGGTCGGCGAAGGTGGGGTCGCCGGACAGGTCGGTGCGCAGGACGAGGGAGTTGACGAAGAAGCCGACGAGGTCTTCGAGGGCCTGGTCGCCGCGGCCCGAGACGGGCGCGCCGAGAGGGATGTCGTCTCCGGCGCCGAGGCGGTGCAGCAGGGCCGCGACGGAGGCCTGGGCGACCATGAACAGGCTGACGCCGTGCTCGCGGGCGAGGGCGCGCAGGGCGCCTTCAAGGCGGGGCGGCACGGTGAAGCCGACGGTGCCGCCGCGCCCGCTGGACTCGGCGGGCCGGGGGCGGTCGGCGGGGAGGTCCAGTTCCTCCGGGAGCCCGGCGAGGGTGGCCCTCCAGTGGTCCAGGAGGCTGTCGCCGCCCGTCTCCAGGACGTCCCGCTGCCACAGGGTGTAGTCGGTGTAACTCGCGGGCAGCGGGGCCCAGTCGGGGGCCCGGCCCGCCGTGCGGGCGGCGTAGGCGGTGGAGAGGTCGGCGAGCAGGGGGCGGTCCGACCACTCGTCGGTGGCGATGTGGTGCAGCAGGAGCAGCAGGACGTGCTCGTCGGGGCCGGTCTCGGACAGGGCGGCGCGGAACGGCACGTCCTGTTCCAGGTCGAAGACGTGCCCGGCGGCTCCCGCGAGGTCGGCGAACGGGACGTCGGTCAGCGGTACCTGGGTGTCGTGCGGGTCCAGGATCCGCTGGTGCGGCACTCCGTCGACGGCGGGGAACACGGTCCGCAGGGGAGCGTGCCGGGCGGCCACGTCGTCGAGGGCGGCCTGGAGCGCGTCCCGGTCCAGGGCGCCGGTCAGCCGCCACGCGGAGGGCAGGTTGTACGCGGTGCTCGCGCCGTCGACCTGGGCGAGCAGCCACATGCGGCGCTGCGCGGAGGACAGCGGGAGCAGGGCGGGGCGGGGCCGCGGGTCGCCGAGCGCGGGCCGGGTCCGGTGCGGGGCGGCGGCGGTGCGGGCGGCGAGGCGGGCCACGGTGGGCGCCTCGAAGACGGTCCGGACGGTGAGGTCGGCGCCGAGCGCGGCGCGGGCCCGGCCGACGAGGCGCATCGCGAGCAGCGAGTGGCCGCCGAGCGCGAAGAAGTCGTCGTCCACGCCCACCTGTTCGAGGCCGAGGACGTCGGCGAAGAGCCCGGCCAGGATCTCCTCGCGGGGGGTGCGTGGTGCGTCGCCGGTGGTGGCGGCCGGGGCGGGGGCGGGCAGGGCCTTGCGGTCGAGCTTGCCGTTCGGGGTGAGGGGCAGCGTGTCCAGGGGGACCAGGGCGCCCGGGATCATGTGGGCGGGGAGGACTGCGGCGGCGTGCGCGCGCAGACCGTCCAGGTCCAGGTCGCCGGCGGGCACGACGTAGCCGACCAGGGCCTGTCCGCGGGCGACGACCACGGCGTGGGCGACGGCCGGGTGGCCGGTGAGCACGGCCTCGATCTCGCCGGGCTCGACGCGCAGACCGCGCACCTTCACCTGGTCGTCGGTGCGGCCGAGGTACTCGACCGTTCCGTCGGGCGTCCAGCGGGCGAGGTCGCCGGTGCGGTACAGGCGCTCGCCGGGCGCGCCGTAGGGGTGGGCGACGAAGCGTTCGGCGGTCAGGCCCGGCCGGTTGAGGTAGCCGCGGGCCAGCTGGGTGCCGGCCAGGTACAGCTCGCCGGGGACGCCCGGCGGGACGGGCCGCAGGGCCGCGTCGAGGATGTACAGGCGGGTGTTCCAGACCGGGCGGCCGATGGGCACGCTCGTGGCGCCCGGGGCGATCGGCAGCGCGGTGACGTCGACGGAGGCCTCGGTCGGCCCGTACAGGTTGTGGAGTTCGGCGTCGAGGACCCGGTGGAAGCGGTGGGTGAGCGGGACGGGCAGGGCCTCGCCGGAGCACATCACCCGCAGCAGGCCGGTGCAGTCGGCGGCGGTCGGCTCCTCCAGGAAGAGCTGGAGCATCGACGGCACGAAGTGGACGGTGGTGACGGCCTGTTCGCGGATCAGCCGGGCGAGGTAGGCGGGGTCGCGGTGGCCGTCGGGGCGCGCGACGACGAGGGCGGCGCCGGTGATCAGCGGCCAGAAGAACTCCCACACGGACACGTCGAATCCGGCCGGGGTCTTCTGGAGCACCCGGTCCCCGGCACCGAGGCGGTAGGTGTCCTGCATCCACAGCAGCCGGTTCACGATGCCCTGGTGCGGGACGACCACGCCCTTGGGGCGGCCGGTGGAGCCTGAGGTGTAGATGACGTAGGCGGGGTGGCGCGGGTCGTAGGACGTGGGCAGGTCGCCCTCGGGGCCGGTGGGCAGCGTGTCGCGGATGACGTGGACCGGTCGGGTGTCCTCGGTCATGAGGGCGAGGCGGTCCGCCGGGTGGTCGGGGTCGAGCGGCAGGTAGGCGGCGCCGGCCCGGTGCGTGGCGAGCAGCGCAACGACCAGGTCGGCCGAGCGCGGCAGGGCGACGGCGACGGTGCGCTCGGGCCCGGCGCCGAGGCCCGCGAGGACGCGCGCGGTGCGCTCGACCCTGGCGTCCAGTTCGGCGTACGTCAGCCGCTCCCCCTCGACGACGAGCGCGGTGGCGTCGGGGGTGCGGGCGGCCTGGGCGCGGAACAGTTCGGGGAGGGTGGTGGCGGGGACCGGGCGTCCGGTGGTGTTCCAGCCGGTGAGGACCTGGTCGCGTTCGCCGTCGGTCAGGACGCCGAGGTCCCGCACGGGGGTGTCGGGTGCGGCGGCGACGTCGTCGAGGAGCCGGACGGCACGGTCCGCGAGGTGCCCGGCGGTGGTGGGGTCGAAGAGGTCGGCGGCGTACTCCAGGAGAAGGAGCACGCGGTCGTTCTCGTCGACATAGGTGAAGTGCAGGTCGAACTTGGCCATGCCGGTGTCCATGTCGGACCACTCGGTGGGCAGGCCCAGCACGTCGGGGTCGCCGTCGGGGCGGTGGTGGTAGCCGAGCATGACCTGGAAGAGCGGGTTGCGGCCGGCTTCCCGGGGCGGGTTCAGGGCCTCCACGAGCGCGTCGAAGGGCAGGTCCTGGTGCTCGAAGGCGGCCAGGTCGGCCTCCCGGACGCGGGCGAGGAGTTGGCGGAAGGTGAGGTCGTCACCGGAGAGGTCGGCACGCAGCACCAGGGTGTTGACGAAGAAGCCGACCAGGTCGCCGAGGGCCTCGTCGGTGCGGCCCGCGATCGGGGCGCCGAGGGGGATGTCGTCCCCGGCGCCGAGGCGGTGCAGCAGCGCGGCGGTGGCGGCCTGGAACACCATGAACATGCTGGTGCCGGTCGCGTTGGTGAGATCGCGCAGGGCACGGCCGGTGGCGGCGGGGAGTTCCAGGGTCACCTTGCCGCCGCGGCCGGTGGGCACGGTGGGCCGCGACCGGTCGGCGGGCAGGGCCAGTTCGTCCGGCAGCCCGCTCAGCGCGCCGGTCCAGTGGGCGAGTTGCCGGTCGCCGTCGGCGGCGAGGAGATCGCGCTGCCAGAGCGTGTAGTCGGCGTACTGGACGGGCAGCGGCGCCCACTCGGGTGCGTGCCCCGAGCGGCGGGCCGTGTAGGCGGTGGTCAGGTCGGTGAGGAACGGCCGGTCGGACCATTCGTCGGTGGTGATGTGGTGCAGCACCACGCCCACCACGTGGTCGTCGGCGGCGAGGCGGAACACCTCGCAGCGCAGCGGGAGTTCGGTGCCCAGGTCGAAGGGGCGGCGCTGGGCGGACTCGATCAGCGCGGGCAGCCGCTCCTCGGTGGCGTCGGTGACGTCCAGCGGCGGGTGCGCCTGCGCCGGGGGCAGGATGTGCTGGTACGGCTGTCCCGCCCCGGTCGGGAAGACGGTCCGCAGGGACTCGTGGCGGGCGGCCACGTCCCGCAGGGCCGCGCGCAGGGCGGGGACGTCGAGTGCGCCGCGCAGCCGGAAGACGAGCGGGAAGTTGTAGGCGACGCCGCTGCCGGTGATCTGCTCGACCAGCAGCAGCCTGCGCTGGGCGGCCGACAGCGGCACCCGGTCCGGGCGTTCGGCGACGGCCGTGAGAGTGGGGCGGGCGGGCCTGCCGTTGTCGGAGCGGCCCGCGAGGAGTGCCGGGGTGGGCGCCTCGAAGAGGTCGCGGATGGCGAGTTCGGCGCCCAGTTCGGTACGGGCGCGGCTGACCAGCCGGGTGGCGAGCAGTGAATGCCCGCCCAGGTCGAAGAAGTTGTCCTCCGCGCCGACCTCGGGCAGCCCGAGCACCTCGGCGAACAGCCGGCACAGCACCTCCTCCTGCGGGGTGCGGGGGCCGCGTCCGCCGCCCAGGGCGACCGCGGGTTCGGCGTCGGGCAGGGCCCGTACGTCGAGCTTGCCGTTGGCGTTCATGGGCAGGCCGTCGACGGTGACGAAGGCCGCGGGGACCATGTAGTCGGGCAGTTCGCGGCCCAGGTCCTCGCGCAGCCGCCGCACCAGGGCGCTCGCCTCGCGGGCGGCGGTGGGGTCGTTGGCGTGGGGCCGGTCCGCGCCGCCGGGGCGGAACAGGCCGCCGGTGAGGCGGGGTTCGGGGGCGTCGGACGGCAGGAACACCGCGTCGTAGGTCCCGGGCCGCCCGCACCAGGTGGTCAGCACCCGGTACCCGGCACTGGCACCCAGTGCGTACAGGTCCTCCGGGTCGAGGCCGTCCGCGTCGATGCGGCCGTCGGGGATGCCGGTCACGCGCAGGGCGCCGGGGTGGTCGCCGCGGACGGGGGTGCGCCGGTCGCCGCCGAGGAACTCACCGAGGGCCGCCGCGGCCGACCAGTCGCCGCCGACCAGTCGGCCGATGCCGTGCGCCGCGGACCAGTCGACGACCGGTGCGTCCGCCAGGTCCACGTCCGCGTCACCGGCGTACAGGACGACGTCGTAGCGGTGGCGGCTGAGCTCGTTGTGGTGGCGCGCCCGCTTGGTGCGAAGGTCCACGTGGTGGCCGAGGGTGGTGAAGTAGTCGGGATCGACGAGGAGTTCCTTCTCCAGGCGCAGTCCGCGCTCGACCGCCTGCTCCAGATCGGCGTCGGCGGTGTCCCGGGCGCGCTGGATCTCGGTGTGGAAGGTGCGGGCCAGGCGCAGGTTGCGGACGTCTCCCACGAACAGGGCTCCGCCGGGCGCGAGGAGGGCCATGGCGCCGTCGATGACGGCCGTGAGGTAGTCGACGCTCGGGAAGTACTGGATGACGGAGTTGACGACGATCGTGTCGAAGTAGCCGGTGGGCAGGCCGGTCAGGTCGTCGGCGGGGCGGCAGCGCAGTTCGACGCGGGCGGCCAGCTCGGGGTCGCGGGCGCGGAGTTCGTCGCCGATCTTGCGGATGACGGGGGCGGCGAAGTCGGTTCCCCAGTAGGCCTCGGCGGCCGGGGCGAGCCGCGAGAGCAGCAGGCCGGAGCCGATGCCGATCTCCAGGACCCGGCGCGGGCGCAGGGACTCGATGCGGGCGAGGGTGGCCTCGCGCCACTCGTGCATCTCCTCGAAGGGGATGGGCCGGCCGTCGTAGGAGCTGTCCCAGCCGTCGTAGCGCTCGGTGAAGACGGCGGTGCCGATCTCCTCGTACTCGTCGGAGTAGATCTCCTGCCATTCGCCGACCTGGGCGGCCTCCGCGGCCTCGCGCTCGGTGGAGTCGGCAGCGGCGGGCACGACGTAGCCGACGAGGCGTTCGTCGCGGACGACGACGGCGGCCTGGGAGACCAGGGGGTGACGGCTGAGGGCGGTCTCGATCTCGCCGGGTTCGACGCGGTAGCCGCGGATCTTGACCTGGTCGTCGGTGCGGCCGAGGAAGTCGAGGTTGCCGTCGGGGTTGCGGCGCACCAGGTCGCCGGTGCGGTACATGCGCTCGCCCGGGGTGAGCGCGAACGGGTCGGCGACGAAGCGTTCCGCGCTCAGGCCGGGCCGGTCGAGGTAGCCGCGGGCCAGGCCGATGCCGGCGATGTACAGCTCGCCCGGGACGCCGTCGGGTACGGGGCGCAGCCAGGCGTCGAGGATGTGGGCGCGGGTGCCGCGGATGGGCTTGCCGACGGTGGGGGTGTCGCTGTCGAGGGTGCCGCCGCCGAGGGTGTTGATGGTGTACTCGGTCGGCCCGTACAGGTTGTAGCCGTAGGTGCCCTCGGTGTCGCGCAGGGCCGCCCACACCGTCTCCGGGACGGCTTCGCCGCCGAGGAGCACGAGCGGCGGGACGTGGCCCTCCAGCAGGCCCTGTTCGATGAGGAGCCGGGCGTAGGTGGGGGTGACGTTGACGACGTCGACGCGGTGCCGCTCGCAGTAGACGACGAGTGCTTCGGCGTCGCGCCGCAACTCCTCGTCGCAGACGTGCACTTCGTGGCCCTCGACGAGCCAGAGCAGTTCCTCCCACGACATGTCGAAGGCGAAGGACACGGTGTGCGCGATGCGCAGGCGCCGTCCACCGGCCGCGGCGATGGCCGGTTCGAAGATCTCCTTCTGGTGGTTGAGCTGCATGTTCGTCAGGCCCCGGTAGGGGGTGACGACGCCCTTGGGACGGCCGGTGGAGCCGGAGGTGTAGATGACGTAGGCGGGGTGTTCGAGGCTGAAGCGGCGGTCGACGGGGGTGTCGGGAAGCGCCGCGAGTTCGCCGCGGACCTCGGGGTCGTCAAGGAGGACCCGGGTCATGTCGCCGTCCAGGGTGGCGGAGACGGCGGAGGTGGTGAGCAGCAGGAGCGGGCGGGCGTCGGCCAGTGTCAGGGACAGCCGGTCGGCGGGGTGGTCCAGTTCCAGGGGCAGATAGGCGGCGCCGGTGCGCAGGACCGCGAACAGCGCGACGACCATGTCCAGCGAGCGGGGCAGCGCGAGGGCGACGACCCGCTCGGGTCCCGCGCCCCGGGCGATCAGCAGGCGGGCCATCTGGCTGACGGCGGCGTCGAGTTCGGCGTAGGTCAGGGTGCGTTCGCCGAAGACGAGGGCACGGGCGTCCGGGGTGCGGGCGGCCTGCGCGGCGAGCAGGTCGGCGATGGTGTCCTCGGGGTCGGGGACCTGGCTGGCGGCCCACTCCTGCCGCAGTGCGGTGTGCTCGGCGGGCAGCAGGGGGTCGAGGGAGCCGACCGGGGCGGTGAGGTCGCGGGTGAGCCGGTCCACGAGCAGGGTGAACCGGTCGAGGAGGGCCTGGGCGCGGTCCGCGGGGACGAGGTCGGGCCGGTGGGTGAGGGTGACCGCGATGCGGTGGCCGGGGGTGATGACGAGGTTGGCCGGGTAGTGGGTGGCGTCGACGTTGGCGACGGCGGTCGCGCCGTGGCGGACGCGCAGTTCCTCCAGGCGTTCCCCGGTGTCGTTGTTGCGGAGCACGAACAGGGTGTCGAAGAGCTTGCGGTGCCCGGTCTCGGCCTGGAGGACACCGAGGCTGAGGTGTTCGTACGGCATGAGGTCGAGGCGTTCGCCCTGGATGCGCCGGAGCAGGCCGAGGACCGGCTCGGCGGGGTCGAGGCGGAGCCGGGTCGGGACCGTGTTGAGGAACAGGCCGATGATCTCGCCGACGTCCGGGACCTCGCTGGGGCGTCCGGCGACGGTGGTGCCGAACACGACGTCGGCGCGGCCGGTGGCGGAGGCGAGGGTGAGTCCCCAGGCGGCGTTGAGGAGGGTGTTGAGGGTCAGTCCGTGGGCACGGCCCGTCTCGCGCAGGCGGTCGCCGAGTTCGGCGGACAGCTGGGTGTCGAGCTGGTCGGGGATGACGGGTTCGAGGCCGTCGGGCGCGCTCGGGGCGAGGAGGGTGGGTTCCTCCAGTCCGGCGAGCGCGGTGCGCCAGGCGGCGGTGGCGGCCGTGTCGTCCTGGTGTTCCAGCCAGGTCAGGTAGTCGCGGTAACTGCCGGGCGCGGGCAGGGTGGTGGCGTCGCCGCCGGTCTCGTAGAGCGCGAACAGCTCGTCGAGGAAGAGCCAGGCCGACCAGCCGTCCCAGAGGATGAGGTGGCGGCCGATGACGAGCCGGTCGCCGCGTCCGGCGCCGAGGCGCACGAGGAGCAGCCGGAACAGCGGGGGTGCCGAGAGGTCGAAGCGGCGGTCCCGTTCGGCGGCGGTCAACTCCCCCAGCCGCACGTCCTGTTCGGCGGCGGCGAGGCCGGTGAGGTCGACCACGTCGAGCGGGATCCGCGGGTCCTCGACGATGAACTGCACCGGCTGGTCGAGGCCCTCGCTGGTGAAGCCCGCGCGCAGACCCGGGTTGCGGGCGAGCAGGGTGCGGGCGGCGGCGCGCAGCCGGTCGGCGTCGAGGCGGCCGGCGAAGTCGAAGGTCTCGTGGACGGTGTAGACGTCCAGGGCTCCCTCGTCGTAGGCCGAGTGGAAGAACAGGCCCTCCTGGAGGGGGGCGAGCGGCCAGACGTCGGCGACGGCCGCCGGGGCGGCCAGGGCGCGGACATGGGCGTGCTGCGCCTCGGTGAGCGCGAAGACGGCGGCCGGGCGCGGGGCGGTGGCCTCGGTGACGGCCGGGGCGGTGGCGGCGAGGGCCGCGGGGGTGCGGTGGGTGAACACGTCGCGCGGGCTCAGGTCCAGACCCGCCGCGCGGGCCCGGGCGGCCACGCCGATGGAGCTGATGCTGTCGCCGCCGAGCTGGAAGAAGTCGTCGTCGGGGCCGAGGTCCTCGATGCCGAGCACGGCCGAGAAGACCGCGGTGAGCAGGCGTTCGGAGGGCCCTTCCGGCTCCCGGCGGGCGGCGCGCCGGGCCTCGGGGGCGGGCAGTGCCGCCTGGTCGAGCTTGCCGCTGGGGGTGAGCGGGAGGTCGTCGAGGACGACGTACGCCTCCGGGACCAGGGGCGCGGGCAGGGCTTCGGCGAGGGCCGCGCGCAGGTCGGCGGGGTCGAGGACGGCGCCGGTCGCGGGGACCGCGTAGGCGACCAGCCGCTGCTCGCGCACCACGACCGCGCCGCGTGCGACGGCCGGATGGCGGGTCAGCGCGGCTTCGATCTCGCCGAGTTCGACCCGGTTGCCGCGCAGCTTGACCTGGCGGTCGGTGCGGCCCAGGTAGTCGAGGGTGCCGTCCCCGCGGCGGCGCACCAGGTCACCCGTGCGGTACATGCGGGCGCCGGGTTCCGTGGCGTAGGGGTCGGCCACGAAGCGGTCCGCGGTGAGGGCGGGGCGCCGGTGGTAGCCGCGGGCCAGCTGGACGCCGGTCAGGTACAGCTCGCCGGGCACCCCGTCGGGCACGGGGCGCAGGCAGGGGTCCAGCACCCGCAGGCCGGTGTTCCACACGGGCCTGCCGATCGGGACGGTGATGTCGGGCGCGCCGTCGTAGGTGTGGTGGGTCACGTCGACGGCCGCCTCGGTGGGGCCGTACAGGTTGTGCAGGGGTACGCCGGTCAGCTCGCGCCAGCGGTGGGCCGCCGCGCCGGACAGGGCTTCGCCGCTGCTGAACACCCGGCGCAGGCCGCGGGCCCAGGAGGGGTCGGCGGTGACCTCGTCGGTGGCGAGGAACGCCTCCAGCATCGACGGTACGAAGTGCAGGGTCGTCACGCGTTCGGCCCGGATCAGCCGGGCCAGGTAGGCGGGGTCGCGGTGGCCGTCCGGTGCGGCGAGGACGACGGCCGCGCCCTCGCGCAGCGGCCAGAAGAACTCCCAGACGCTGACGTCGAAGCTGGACGGCGTCTTCTGCAGCACCCTGTCGTCGGCGGTAAGACCGTAGGCGCCCTGCATCCAGGCCAGCCGGTTGGCGAGGGCGCGGTGGGTGACGACGACGCCCTTGGGGCGGCCGGTGGAGCCGGAGGTGTAGATGAGGTAGGCGGGATCGTCGGGGCGGGCGGGCCCGGCTGGCGCTCCCGCGGGCTCCTCGCCCGGTCCCGCACGACCCGCGTCCGGTGTCGGGGCGTCCGTCGTCACGATGTCGAGGCCCTCGACCGCGGGCAGTCGTGCCGCGTCCCGTTCCGTGGTGACGACCGTGATGGCGCCCGAGTCGGCCAGCATGTACGCGAGGCGCTCGGCGGGGTAGTCGAGGTCCAGGGGCAGATAGGCCGCCCCGGACCTGAGGACGCCCAGCAGGGCCACCATCAGCTCGGCCGAGCGCGGTACGGCGACGGCGACGAACCCTTCCCGGCCCGCGCCGCGCGCCCGCAGTCGGGACGCCAACTCCTCGGCGCGGGTTTCGAGTTCGGCGTAGGTGAGGGTGGTGTCCTCGAAGACCACCGCTGTCGCGTCCGGGGTGCGGGCGGCCTGGTCGGCGAACGCGGTGGCGAGGGTCGCGGCCGGAACGGGGCGGGTCTCCCCCGCCGGATGGGCGGTCTCGCGCTCGCGCGGCGTGAGCAGGTCCAGGTCGGCGGCCCTGGTGGCGGGGTCGTCGGCGAGGGCCTCCAGGACGAGGGCGAGGCGGTCGGCGAGCGCCTGGACGGCTGTCGCGTCGAGGCGGCGCGCGTGGTGCTTCAGGCGCAGGTCGAGGCGGCGGCCCGGCTTGACGATGAGGGCGAGGGGATAGTGGACGGTGTCGTGGAAGGCGTGCCCTGCGAGGGCGACGGTGCCGGTGGGGTCCGTGACTCCGGGTGAGCCGTCGGCCCGCCGGTCGTTGGCGGGGTAGTTCTCGAACACGACGAGGGTGTCGAAGAGTTCGCCGCCCCCCGTGTGCCCGGCGGCCCGCTGGATGTCGGCGAGGCCGAGGTGCTGGTGGTCCAGGAGCGCGCTCTGCTCGTCCTGGAGCCGGTCCAGTACCTCGCCGAGGGTGTCGGCGGGCGCCCAGCGCAGACGGGTGGGCAGCGTGTTGATGAACAGGCCGATCATCGACTCGATGCCGTCGACGGCGGCGTCGCGTCCGGCGACGGTGGTGCCGAACAGGACGTCCTGGCGGCCGGTCGTCCGGCCCAGCAGCAGGCCCCAGGCGCCCTGTACGAGGGTGCCGAGGGTGACGCCGCGCTCCCGGGCGCGGGCGGCGAGCCGGGCGGTGAGGCGCTCGGGCAGCTCCACGCGGATCTGGGCGGGTTCGACCGGTCCGACGGGTGCGGGCGCCTCGACGAGCCGGGTGGGCTCCTCCACCCCGGCCAGGGCGGTGCGCCAGGCGGCGAGGGCGGCCTCCCGGTCGGCGCCGGCGATCCGGGCGAGGTAGCCGCGGTAGGGGGCGACTTCGGGCAGGGGGGCCGGGTTCTCGCCGTACAGGGCGAGGAGTTCGCGGTGCAGGACGGGCAACGACCAGCCGTCGGCGACGATGTGGTGGAACGTCAGCAGCAGACGGCTGCGTTCCTCGCCGAGCCGGATCAGCGCGCAGCGCATCAGCGGCGGGCGGGCCAGGTCGAAGCGGTGGGTCCGTTCGTCGGCGGCGACGGCCTCGGCGAGCGCCTGCCGGACGGTGCCGTCCTCCTGCGCGGTCAGGTCCACCTCGCGCCAGGGCAGTTCCAGTCCGGTGGCGACGAGCTGGACGGGGCGGCCCTCGGCTGTCTGCCGGAAGCAGGCGCGCAGCGGGGCGTGCCGGTCCAGGAGCCGCCGGGCGGCCGTGCGCAGGAGGGTGCCGTCGACCGGTCCGGTCAGTTCGACGACCTGCTGGACGACGTAGGCGTCGTTCTCGGCGCCGTCGACGAGGGCGTGGAAGAAGAAGCCCTCCTGGAGCGGGCCGAGCGGCAGCGCCTCCTCCACGGTGACGGGGTGCTCGCCCTGAAGGGCGGCGAGTTCGTCCGGGGACGGCTGCCGCCAGGCGAGGGCGCGGGTGCCGTCCGGGTCCGCGGCGCGGGCGACGGTGGCCAGTTCGGCGACCGTGCGGTGGCGGAAGACGTCGCGCGGCGTGAGCTCCAGTCCGGCGCGGCGGGCCAGGATGAGGAGCTGGACGGCGACGATGCTGTCGCCGCCGAGGGCGAAGAAGTCGTCGTCGACGCCGACCGCGGGCAGGCCGAGGGCGCGCGCGTACAGGTCGCACAGGAGGCGTTCGCGGGCGCTGCCGGGGGCGCGTCCGGTGCTCAGGCGCGTGAAGTCGGGCAGGGGAAGGGCGGCGGTGTCCAGCTTGCCGCTGGGGGTGACCGGCAGCCGGTCCAGCGGGACGAAGGCCGCCGGGACCATGTAGTCGGGCAGGTACTCGCCCGCGTGGGCGCGCAGGGCCGTCATGAGGGCGGTGACGTTGCGGAACGGCGCCGGGCGGTTGGTGAGCGGGTACCGGCCGGCGGCGCGGTACGGGGCGACGGGGAGTGCGTCGCCCGCGGGGGCGAACACGGCGTCCAGGCTGCCGTCCTCGGCGTCCCCGTTCCAGGTGAGCGCGGCCTCGTAGCCGTGGCGGGCGGCGGCCTCGTGCAGGGACTCGGGGTCCACGCCGTAGGGGGCGGTGGCGGGTCTGCTGCTGTCGGCCAGGGCGTCGAGGGCGGCCAGGTCGTCGGCGAGGCGGGAGTTGGGGATGCCGGTGACGCGCACCGGGCCGGGCCGGGTGGCGAGCAGGTCGTCCAGGGCCTGCACCGAACCGAGCGCGGACCAGGGGGACTCGGCCGCGTCGGCCACCTGGGTCGCCTGGGCCGTCTCGGCCGTCTCGGGCCGCAGGACGACGTCGTACCGGTAGCGGGTGAGTTCGTTGTGGTGGGTGCCGCGCTTGACGCGGATGTCGGCGGTGAATCCGTCGAGGCGCGTGAAGTAGTCGGGGTCGACGAGGAGTTCGCCCTCCCAGGCGATGGCGCGGTCCACGGCGGCCCGCAGGGCCTCCTTGTCGCCGTCCTGGTCCGTGCCCCGGACCCGTCCGGCCTCGATCGCGGCGCTCAGCGGGCGCAGCAGTCGCAGGTTGCGCACGTCGCCGACGAAGAGGGCTCCCCCGGGCGCGAGCAGCGCGGCGGCGTCGCGCAGGACACCGGTGAGGTAGTCGCCGCCCGGGAAGTACTGGAGGACGGAGTTGACGACGACGGCGTCGAAGTGGCCCTCGGGCAGCCCGGTCAGGTCGTGGGCGGGCCGGGCCAGCAGGGTGACCCGGTCGGCGAGTTCCGGCACGGCGGCGACCTGGGCGCCGAGGGCCCGTACGGCCTCCTCGGACAGGTCGGTGCCCCAGTACTCCGCGCAGTCCGGGGCGAGCCGGGACAGCAGCAGGCCGCTGCCGACGCCGATCTCCAGGACGCGGCGGGGCCGCAGTCCGCGGATGCGGGCGACGGTCGCCTCGCGCCACTCGCGCAGGTCGGCGAGCGGGAGGGGCAGCCCGTCGTACATGCTGTTCCAGCCCGCGAAGTTCTCCTCGAAGCCCTCCGAGCCCGCCGCCGAGTACAGGAGTTCGTGCAGGTCCTTCCAGTCGGCCACGCCCGCCTCGGGGTCGGCGTCCGCGGCGCCGTCGAGCGAGGGCACGACGTAGGCGGCCAGGCGGCGTTCGCCGGGGCGGTCCTCGCGGACGACGACGGCGGCCTGGTCGACGGCCGGGTGGGCGCGCAGCACGGACTCGATCTCGCCGGGTTCGATGCGGAAGCCGCGGATCTTGACCTGGCTGTCGACCCGGCCGTGGAACTCCAGGCGTCCGTCGGCCTTCCAGCGCACGACGTCGCCGGTGCGGTACAGGCGGTCGCCCGGTGCGCCGAAGGGGTCGGCGACGAAGCGTTCGGCGGTCAGGGCGGCGCGGCCGAGGTAGCCGCGGGCGAGTCCGGCGCCGCCGAGGTACAACTCGCCGGTGACACCGGCGGGGACGGGCCGCAGGCGGTCGTCGAGGACGTAGGCGCGGGTGCCCGGGTCGGGCACGCCGATGGGCACGATGGTGCCCGCGGGGGTGTCCGGGTCGCACAGGCCCAGTGTGGAGTTGGTGGTGGCCTCGGTGGGGCCGTAGGCGTTGAACATCATCCGGCCGCGCGCGAAGCGGCCGACGAGTTCGGGCGAGACGCGTTCGGTGCCGGCCAGGAGGGTGGCCGTGGGCGGCAGCCGGACGTCGTCGGGCAGGGCGGCGAGCAGCGCGGGCGGCAGGATCATGAAGGTGATGCCGTGCTCGTTCGCGTAGTCGGCGAGCGGGGCGCCGGGCACCCTGCGGTCGGCGGGCACGACGACGAGACGGCCGCCGGAGAGCAGGCCGAGGCACAGGTCCCAGAAGGCCACGTCGAAGCTGGGCGAGGCGAACTGGAGGACCCGGCTGTGCGGGCCGATCCCGAACCGTTCGACCTGGGTGGCGACCAGCTTGGCGACGCCCGCGTGGGAGAGGACCACGCCCTTGGGGCGGCCGGTGGAGCCGGAGGTGTAGATGACGTACGCCGCGTGGGCCACGGTCAACTCGGCTGCCGCGGAGGGGTCGTGCGGCGGATGGGAGTCGAGTTCGGCGATCGTCTCCGGGGCGTCCAGGACGAGGGGGTCGGTGCCCGGCGGGAGGTCGGGAACCATCTCGGCCGTGGTGACGAGGCAGACCGGCCGGGCGTCGTCGAGCATGTAGGCGATGCGGTCGGCCGGGTAGTCGGTGTCGACGGGCAGATAGGCGGCGCCCGCCTTCAGGACGGCGACCTCGGCGACGATCATGTCCGCCGAGCGCGGTACGGCGAGTGCGACGACCTTCTCGGGTCCGGCGCCCCGGGCGACCAGAGCGTGGGCCAACCGGGCCGCGCGGGCGTCGAGTTCGGCGTAGGTGAGGCGGACGTCCTCATGGACGAGCGCCACCTCGTGCGGGCGGGCGGCGACCTGGTCGGCGAACATGCGCGGCCAGGTCAGCGGGGGCACGTCGTGGCCGGTGTCGTTCCACTCGTCGAGGACGCGGTGCCGTTCCTCGTCGCCGAGGAGTCCGAGGTCGGCGACCGGGGTGTCCGGGTGGGCGAGCGCGTCGGCGAGGAGGGTGCGGTAGTGGCCCAGGATCCGGTCGACGGTGGCGGGTTCGAGGATGTCGGTGCGATGGTCGGCCCGCACCTCGCCGTCGGTGACGGACAGGGCCAGGTCCAGCGGGCCCCCTCCGTCCCAGGGCGTCTCGCCGAATCCGGTGGCGCACAACAGGGCTCCGCCACGGGAGGGTTCGGGGTCCAGGAGCCCGAGCAGATCGGGGACCGGCAGGCGGTGCGTCGCGGCCTCGGCGTACAAGTCCGCCGTCCGTGCCCGCAGTTCGGCGAAGGGGACGTTCCCGTCGACGGTGATCCGCAGCGGGAGTCCGTCGTGGGCCAGCGTCACCTCGGTGGCCGACGCTCCCCCGTAGCGGTGCAGGAGCGCGACGAAGGCGGCGAGACACGTCCGCTCGTCCGCTGTCGAGTGCAGCGGCATCGCGCGTCGGGCGCGTGGTTCGGGGCCGTCGGGCCGGGATGGGCGGGGGTGGTCCAAGGGCAGTGGCACCTCCGGCACGGGTGCGCCGAAGCGTCCGCGCCAGAAGTCACCCGGCTTCGCCGTAGTGGCCGAGGTATCCGAACTAGGTGCAGAAGAAAGCGTGTTGCCCGACACAGCCGCCCGTTCCTCCCCATCGCGGTATGCACGGCCCAGCAGAGCCGCGACCGAATAGTAAGGTAAGCATTGCCTAACTAGATAGGCCAGAGTTCGACTCGGTGACCCCGATCGGCCCCGGGTGGCATGGGTCACAGAGGCTGAGGTTATGCTCACCTAACCTGCTGACAGACCGTCTGGTGATCCGGACGACGACACGGAGACCGGCAAGTGGCTTCAGGCAGAAGGCTTCGCACCACCGCGCTGGTGACACTCGTCGTCGGCATCCTCGTCGTCCTGTCCCTCCTGTCGGTGGCACTGGGCGCGCTCAACGTCCCGCTGGACCAGGTGGTCCGCTCGGTCCTCGGCCATCCGCCGAGCCGTCTCGTCGACAACGTCATCTGGTCCGTGCGCGTGCCCCGCACCCTGCTCGGCCTGACCACGGGTGCCGCCCTCGGCCTGTCGGGCGCACTGATGCAGGCCCTGACCCGCAACCCCCTGGCCGACCCCGGCATCCTCGGTGTCAGCGGCGGCGCGTCCTTCGCGATCGTCATGGCGGTAGCGGTGTTCGGGGTGGGATCGGTCTACGGCTACGTGTGGTTCGCGTTCGGCGGAGCGTTCGTCGCGAGCGTGCTGGTCTTCTTCCTGGGACGGCTCGGCCGCTCCGGGGCCACCCCCGTGAAACTGGCCCTCGCCGGGGTGGCCGTCACCTCGCTGCTGTCGTCGCTGACCAGCGCCGTCGTCCTCACCGACCAGGACGCCCTGAACCGCTACCGGTTCTGGTCCGCCGGCTCCCTGGCCGACCAGGACTCCGGCGATCTGCTGCGCATCCTGCCGTTCCTCGCGGTCGGCGCCGTCCTCGCGCTGTCCTGCGCGCCGGCCCTCAACAGCCTGGCCCTCGGCGACGACGTGGCCGCCTCCCTGGGGCGCCGGCTGGGCCTGATACGCCTCCAGGGGGTCGCCGCGGTCGTGCTGCTGACCGGTGCCTCCGTCGCCGTCATCGGCCCCGTCGTCTTCCTCGGCCTGGTGGTCCCGCACATCGCCCGGGTCCTCGCCGAGTACGCGGGCATCGGACCGGACCACCGCTGGCTGCTGCCGCTGTCCGCCGCTCTCGCGCCCGTGCTGCTGCTGTCCGCCGACATCCTGGGCCGGATGGTGGCCCGTCCCACCGAGATACAGGCCGGTGTCCTGGTCGCCTTCCTCGGCGGCCCGTTCTTCATCGTCCTGGTCCGTCGCCGCAAGCTCGCGGAGGTGTGAGCATGACCGCCCCGTCCACCTCCGGACCCGCCGCCCCGTCCCCCACGGGGCCCGCCGCGCCGTCCGCCCCGAAGGCCACCGCGCCGCGCTCCACCCTGCGCCGCAGACCGTTCCGGCTGGCCTTCCCGCCGGTCTCCGGCGTGCTCCGCCCCCGTCTGCTCCTCACCGGTCTGCTGCTGGCCGCGGGCGCCTTCCTGCTGTTCTGCTGGGGCCTGACCATCGGCGACTACCCCGTGCCCCTCGGCGACGTGATCAAGGCGCTCGGCGGGTCGGGCGACGCCGCCACCGTCCTCGTCATCCAGGAACTGCGGCTGCCCCGCGCGCTGACCGGACTGCTGGTGGGTGTCGCGTTCGGCGTCTCGGGTGCCGTGTTCCAGACGATGACCCGCAATCCGCTGGCCAGCCCCGACATGATCGGCCTGACCGCGGGCGCGGGAACGGCCGTGGTCGCCGCCGTCGTCCTCGGCTGGACCGGCGGCATGGGCCTGTCGACGCTGGGCCTGCTGGGGTCGCTGGCCACCGCGCTGCTGGTCTACGCGCTGGCCTGGAAGCGCGGGGCCACCGGGTACCGCATCATCCTGGTCGGCATCGGGGTGTCCTGGATCTGCACCAGCGCCACCGACTTCCTCGTGGCCCGCGGCAACCGCTTCGAGGCGCAGGCGGCCCTGGGCTGGCTGGTCGGCAACCTCAACGGCCGCACCTGGGACCAGGTGAACACGCTCGCCCTGGCACTGGCCGTGCTGCTCCCGGTCACGCTGGGCATGAGCCGCTGGCTGCGCACGCTCCAGCTCGGCGACGACGTGGCCGCCGGACTCGGCACCCCCGTCCAGCCGGTGCGGCTCGCGCTGCTGCTGGCCGGTGTCGGGCTGGTCGCCTTCGGCACCGCGGCGGCCGGGCCGGTGGCGTTCGTCGCCCTGGCCGCACCGCAGATCGCCCTGCGCCTGGCGGGCACCTCGTCACCGCCCCCGCTCGTCTCGGGTCTCACCGGCGCGTTCGTCGTCCTCGGCTCCGATCTCCTCGCACGCGAGGCGATCTCCGGGACGGAACTGCCGGTCGGGATCGTCACCGGCGCCCTCGGCGCGCCGGTTCTGCTGTGGCTGCTCATCCGCGTCAACCGCGCGGGCTCTGGAGGCTGATTCCATGTCGTCCACCGACTCGCGGACACCGCTGACGTCCCCGCCGAAGCCCAGCGCGGCGGCGCGTCCCGGGCCGCAGTTGCGAGCCGTCGATCTCCATCTCGCCTACGACGGACGGCCGGTGGTGGAGGGCCTGGACCTCACCGTGCCCACCGGCCGGATCACGGCGATCGTCGGGGCGAACGCCTGTGGGAAGTCCACCCTGTTGCGTGCCCTGGCGCGGCTCCTGGCCCCCCGCCAGGGCACGGTGGAGCTGGACGGCGTCGCCCTGCGCTCCGTGCCGACGCGTGAACTGGCCCGCACACTGGGCATCCTGCCGCAGACGCCGGTGGCACCCGAGGGGCTGACCGTCGTCGACCTGGTGGGCCGGGGCCGCTCCCCGCACCAGACGTGGTGGCGGCAGTGGTCCGCCGCGGACGAGGAGGCGGTGCACGCGGCCCTGGCCGCGACCGGTCTCACCGACCTCGCCGACCGCCCGGTGGACGAGCTGTCGGGCGGCCAGCGCCAGCGGGCGTGGATCGCCATGGCGGTGGCCCAGGGCACCCCGATCCTGCTCCTCGACGAGCCGACGACCTACCTCGACCTCGCCCACCAGATCGACGTCCTGGACCTGATCACCGACCTCAACCGGCGCGAGGGCCGCACCGTGGTCATGGTGCTGCACGACCTCAACCAGGCCTGCCGGTACGCCGATCACGTCATCGCGATGAAGGCGGGGCGGATCGTCGCCGAGGGAGCCCCCGCCGAGGTCATCACCGAGTCCGTCGTCGAGGACGTCTTCGACCTGCGCTGCCGGATCACCACCGACCCGGTCAGCAACACCCCGATGGTCATCCCGCTGGGCCGCCACCACCACGACGACGACACCCCCGCGATGGCGTCCGCCGAAGCACCCCACAAGGCCCAGACCGTGTCGGCCGAGGGCCGTACGGGATCGTGACGACCCCGTACGGCCCCACCGTCACGGACGGGACGTCAGATAGCCGCCCATGGTGCGGAAGTAGTCGTTCGCCGCGTACTCCGTCCCGTCGTCGGTGCGCACGCGCCGCACCAGCAGCCCCCTGAGCGTGCCGGTGAACGCGTCGGCGCCGGCCACCACGACCACCCCGTCGCCCTCCCGGATGAAGATCCGCCCCGGGGTACCGCCGTAGCGGCCCTCCGAGACGGCGGCCGAGACGATCCTGAGCCGCTGTCCGCGATGGAAGGCGTACGCGTTCGGGTACGGGTCCGACTGCGCCCGTACGAGCCTTTCCAGCCGTTCCGCAGGCCAGTTCCAGTCGATTCGGCTGTCCTCCGCCGAGCGCTTGTGGAAGAAGCTCGCCCGCGCCCGGTCCTGCGGCACCCACTGTCCGGCGTCCCGGCCCGAGGCGATCAGGTCGAGCGACTCCCGCACGATGGGCGCGATGAGGTCGACGGTGCGGTGGAAGAGGTCGGTGGCCGTGTCCGCGGGTCCGACCGGCACCGACCGCTGGATGAGCACGTCCCCCGCGTCGAGTTCGGCGTTCATGCGGTGCGCGGTGACCCCGACGCGCTCCTCCCCGTTGATCAGCGCCCAGATGATCGGGGAGAAGCCCGCGTAGGCGGGCAGCAGGGAGTCGTGCACGTTCAGGGTGCCGTGCGGGGCCAGGTCGAAGAGCTCCGGGGGCAGCCAGGTCCGCCAGTTGTTGGCGACGAGGACGTCCGGCCGGGCGTCGGCCACCGCGGCCAGGAGTTCGTCGTCGTCGGGGCGGTTGCGCAGCAGGACGGGCACGTCGTGCTTCCGCGCGAGTTCGGCGACGTCGTCGTCCCAGATCTTCTCGTAGGCGTGCTCGCTCTTGGGGTGGGTGACGACGAGAACGACCTCGTGGTCGGAGTCCAGCAGAGCCTGCAGCGTGCGGTGGCCCCAGGTCTGATAGCCGAGCATGACGACCCTCATGACGGTCCTTCCTCTTCACGACTCCATTGCAAGGTAAGCCTTACCTTATCTAGCATGTGGCTGCCTGAGGGAGGCGATGCAAACGTGAAATCCCCGTTCATGGATTCCGAAGCCGTCCACGACATCCTCGGAATCGGTTTCGGTCCGTCAAATCTCGCACTTGCCATAGCGGTTGAGGAACACAACGCGGGCCTGCCGGCGGACCGTCGTCTCAACGCCCTCTTCCTGGAGCGCCAACCGCGCTTCGGCTGGCACCGGGGCATGCTCATCGACGACGCCACCATGCAGGTGTCGTTCCTCAAGGACCTTGTCACGCTGAGGAATCCGACCAGCGACTACAGCTTCCTGTGCTTTCTGCGGGAGCGGGGCAGGCTGATCGACTTCCTGAACCAGAAGACGCTCTTCCCGCTGCGGATGGAGTTCCACGAGTACTTCGAGTGGGCCGCCTCACGGGTCTCCCATCTGGTCGCGTACGACAACGAGGTGATCGCCGTCGCCCCGGTGCGGGACGACGACGGGCAGGTGACCTGCTTCGACGTCACCACCCGCGACGCGACCGCCCCCGGCGGGACGGTCACCCGGCGGGCCCGCAACATCAGCGTGGCGATGGGCCTCGAGGCACATGTGCCGCCCGGCCTGGAGCTCGCCGAACGGGTCTGGCACAACAGCGAGTTGATCCCCCGGGCGACCCGACTGGCCGCGACGGCCCCGCCCGTGCGGCGGGCCGTGGTGCTGGGCGCCGGGCAGAGCGCCGCCGAGGCGGTGGACTACCTCCACCGCACCTTCCCCGAGGCCGAGGTCTGCTCGGTCTTCGCGAAGTACGGCTACACGCCCGCCGACGACAGCCCGTTCGCCAACCGGATCTTCGACCCGGAGGCGGTGGACGTCTACTTCTCCGCCCCCTCCGAGGTGAAGCAGTCCCTGCTCGACTACCACCGCTCCACCAACTACTCCGTGGTCGACATGGACTTGATCGAGGCGCTGTACGCGACCTCGTACCGGGAGAAGGTGGCCGGACGTGAGCGGCTGCGCTTCCTCAACGTGTCCCGGGTCCGCGACCTGGAGCCACGCGCCGACGGCGGGCTGGACGTGGGGGTGGAGTTCCTGCCCACCGGCGAGCGCCAGGTGCTGCCCGCCGACGTGCTGGTGCTCGCCACCGGCTACCGGCCCCGGGATCTCTCGGTGCTGCTCGGGGAGGCGGCCAAACTCTGCCTGAGGGACGACGGTGACGCGATCCGGGTGAACCGCGACCATCGCGTCGAGACGGTGCCGGAGGTCACCGCCGGCATCTACCTCCAGGGCGGCACCGAGCACACCCACGGCCTGACCAGCACCCTGCTGTCGACCGTCGCGGTGCGGGCGGACGAGATCCACCGCTCCGTACTGGCCGACCGGGCGGTGGTCTGACCCCATCAGGCTCCCCGGTGCGAGGACGGTACGGTCCCGCCCTCGCACCGGGGTCCGTCATGTCCCCGGACTCCGCGAAACGGAACTCCGCTCCGTGCCGCGGGGGTTCAGCCCGGCCACGGGCCCGTGCTGCCGAAGACGTCCGCCACCCCGCGGGCGCTTCTGACGGCGCCGCAGGTGGCCGCGATCCAGTCGACGGCCATCCGGTGGTCCCCGGGCGTCGTGTCGGCCACGGCGTCGGCCACGACGAACGGTTCGAGATCCTGAGTCCACGCGTCGGCCGCGGTCAGCATCACCTGCGTCCGCGCGAACAGGCCGACGATGACGGGCTGGTCACGCTCCAGCTCGTCGAGCCGGGGGCGCAGCCGGGTACCGGCGAAGGCACTGATCCTCTTGGCGACGAGCACGCTGTCGCCGACCATCGGCCGGACGGCGGCCACCACGTCCCGCGAGCCCCCGGCCGCGGGCAGCCGGGGGTGCCCGAAGGCGGTCTCGCGTACGGCGCGTTCGTGACCGTCGACGGCCACGGCGTACAGCACGGGTATCCCCGCCTTCCGCGCGGCCTCGACCAACAGCGCGACGGTGCCGACGAGTTCGGCGGCGGGCGCGGAGCGTTCCTGGAGCACGCGCAGGAAGTGGTTCTGGACGTTGAGGACCAACAGCGCGGCACGGCGGGGGTCGACGACCCATCCGGACCGGTCAGGGGGCAGCGCGGCGGGCGTCGGCATCGGATACGAGAAGGTGCCGGGGAGCGATCCCCCGCCGGCCTTCCCCTGGTCGTCGGACGTCGTCTGCGTCAAGGCCGCACAGCCTCCTCAGTGCGCTCGGTGGGTCCAGTGGCCTGCCGTCATCGTGGCGTGCACGGGCATCGCGCGCAGGGCGTCCGAGCCGGCTTCGAGCGGGTCCGCGTCGACCACGACCAGGTCGGCCGGGTCGCCGACACGGACGAGCCGCCGGCCGCGGGCCGCCGCGACGAGCGCGTCCCGTACGGGCAGCCGCTGTTCGGGGTGCCAGGCGGGCCGTTCGTCGTCGGTACGGCTGACCGCGGCGGCGATGCCCAGCCAGGGGTCGAGCGGGGAGACCGGGGCGTCCGAGCCGAACTCCAGCCGTGCTCCGGCCGCGAGCAGAGCGGCGTAGGCGAAGGCCCGGTCGGTACGGCCGGCCCAGTGCCGGTCCGCCACGTCCCGGTCGTCCGTCGCGTGCCGGGGCTGGACGCCCGCCGTGACGCCCAACTCGGCGAACCGGGGCAGGTCTTCGGCGTTCAGCAGCTGCGCGTGCTCGATCCGGCCCCGGCACCGCACCTCCGCGAAGGCGTCCAGGGCCACCTTGTTGGCGAGGTCGCCGATGGCGTGCACGGCGGGTTCGATGCCGTGCGCGGCTGCCAGGCGCATGAGCCGGACGAGTTCGTCCGGCGAGGTCTCCTCGATGCCGTGCGCGCCGTCCGTGCCCGTCAGGTCCGGATAGGCGTCATGACACAGGGCGGTCCGGGTGTTGAGGGAGCCGTCGGTGAAGAGCTTCAGCGGTCCCATCCGCACCAGCCCGTCCGCGGCGAGCGGGTCACCCGTGCGCAGGCCGCGGGCCAGCGCCGCGTCGAGTCGGCTCGGATACACGGCGGCCTCCACGCGGAGCGCCGGCCGCTGTGCCTCCGAGCGGCGTTCCCAGTCCCGCACCGCGTCGCCGAACTGGAAGTCGATCACGCCGGTGACGCCTCGCGCGGCGGCGGCCCGGCAGGCTTCCCCGACCCGGGCGTCGACGACCTCGGCCGACACCTCGGGGAGGGCGGCGAGCACCTGGTGCGCCTCGTGCTCCCGGAACAGGCCCGTCGGGTGGTCCCCCCGGCCGACGAGGACCAGGGCGGCCGAGTTGAGCCACGCGGCGTGCAGATCGGCGCTGACCAGGGCGGTGGGCCGGTCGGGCAGGACCGCGTCGAGCAGGTTCTTGTGCGGGGCGTCGGGCCACAGGCCGTCCCGGAAGCCGTATCCGAACAGGACCGTGCCGCCGGACGTCTCCTCGGTGCCCGCGCGGACCAGGTCGGCCACCGCACGGGCGGATCCGGTTCCCGAGAGGTCGAGGCGGTGGCGGGCGTTGGCCCACTCCGCCAGGTGCACATGCGCGTCCCACAGGCCGGGCAGGAGGACACGCCCCGCGAGATCGAGGACCCGGTCGCCCTCGACGACCGGTGCGCTGCGTCCTCCGGGCTCCGTCGCCGCGACGACATGGGTGACCCGGCCCCGCGCCACCCGCACCCGGACGAGCGGCCCGCCGGCTCCGAGCCGCACACGGTCGAGGCTCCACGCGGACACGGCGGTCGCGTCCGCGGGGCGTACGGCGGGCACGTCGGCGAATTCCGGCATCAGCTCTCCACTTCTGCGGCGCGCACCGGGCCGGGACCACGCCCGCACGCCCAGTCCCCTCCGGGACCCGACGGCCCCGCGGTACCACTGGAGCCGGGCAGGGGAAGCCCCTCACCCGACTGCAACTTACGTTAGCCTTACCTTACTTCAATCATGGCGTGGCGGAACGCCCCCGGTCGAGGTCCTCCGGATGTGCGGGGCGAGGCCTTCCGGAGGCGAACAGGGGCCCGCCACCCGTCACGCGAGGGCGTTCTCCACCAGGGCGACGGTCGCACGAGGGTCGTCGACCTGGACGACCAGGCGCGTGCACCTCTCGTCGGCGAGTTCGACCACGACGGCCTTCGACGGGTCCCGCACGTCCCAGAACACCTTCTCGCCGTCCCGGTGGAACGTGCCCGCAGTGATCACACCGGGTACATGTGCGCCCGGCGCGCGGATGCCCTTGGGCTCGGCGGCGATCCCGGGGTCGGCGGTCGCGCCGCGGACGTTGGCCAGAGGGATGGTCAGGCTGCCCTTGAAGGCCCAGAGCTTGTCGAGACCCTCGATGACGACGACGAGGTCGTCGCCGTCGATACGGACCAGTGCCATGTCAGTTTCCTTTTCAGGTGAGAGGGTCCAGACGCCGGGCGAGCGCGGCGGCGGTCCCGGCGGCGTCGCCGCGCAGGCGGATGCCCAGCGCGGCGGCGGTCAGGGCGGCGGCGAGGTCGTCGGTCACGCCCAGCGCGGCGCCGATCGCCCGGTCGACGGAGGCCAGTGCGGTCTCCACCTCGGAAGCGACCTCCGGGTCGACCGGTGCGCGCTCGATCGCCGCGAGGAGCAGCAGGTCGAGGCGGGCCGAGGTGACGAGCCGCAGCACGGCCGCCGTGTCGTCCGCGTCGGCGAGGGCGTCGAGCAACGGACGGACGTCGTCGGCGAGATGGCGGCGCAGCGCCATCAGGTAAAGGCCGCGCTTGCTGCCGAACGTCTTGTAGAGGCTGTTGCGGTGCACGCCGAGACGACCGACGAGATCGTCGACCGACACACCGTCGTACGCGCGTCCGCCGAACAGCCCCACGGCGGCGCGCACCGCTTCGTCCTCGTCGAATGCCCTCGGTCTGCCCATGACCGTCACGCTAACCAGTTGAGGAACGATCGGTCAAGAACGATCGTTCCTTAACTGTTGGTCCCACCGCGCCGGCCCGGCGTTCAGGCGCCTCCGGTGAGGAGCACGGCGATCGCCGATGACTTTCGCCGTGCCGGGCGGTCCAAGTCGGCACACCTAGCGAAGGAAGCATCCGGATGAGCAGCGCACGCCCGCACCCGACCCCTCACACCGCCCGCCGCATGTTCGGCCTCCTGGAACCGATCTGCCTGGTCACGTTCTTCTCCGAGGAGTGCAACGAGGAACTCGCCGCCCTCGGTCACCGGACCTACTGGGACGGCTACTTCGCCAGTCGCGCCGCTCCCCTGGGCCGGGTCACGGCGCAGGTCGTGCACGCGGCCTTCTACAACTTCGCCGACGGGGAGGCCGCGCGGCACATCCCGAGCGCCTGGGAGACCATCGCGCCCGAGGCCTCCGTCGCGGCCAGGGAAAGGGGCAGCGCCGCCTCGCTGCGACGGATCCTCGGCGCCGAACTGGCCGGTTCCCCGGGCCTGGTGCGCGCCGCCGACCTGACCACGAAGGCCGCGACGAGCGCCCCCACCGAGGGACGCGTGATGTACGCGGGGATGCGCGGCCTCGCGGTGCCGAGCGATCCGGTGGCCCGGCTGTGGCACTCCGCCACCATGCTGCGCGAGCACCGCGGCGACGGCCACATCGCCGCCCTCGTCGGCGCGCGGATCGGCGGCACGGAGGCCCATGTGCTCTCCGCGCTGGAGCACGGCATCCACCCGGCGGAGTCCTTCGGACGCATCCACCACCTGCCGAAGGAACGCCTGGCCGCGGTCATGGACGGCTTGCGCGACCGCGGACTCATCGACAGCGAGGGCCACTTCACCGAAGCGGGGCGCGCCACGAAACAGCGCATCGAGACCCTCACCGACGAACTCGCCGTCCCGCCCTACGAGGCCCTGTCCCCCGCCGAACTCGACGAACTCGTCTCCGAGCTGGAACCCGTCACGGCGGCACTCGAAGCCACGGGCTCACAGTGACGACCAGGGGTCGGCGACAGCCCGCTCAACCGGTCGGCGCACCCAGCCCTCAGGCGACCTGCCCCTGTCCCGAGACCGACGTGCGCCGGTCTCGGTCGAGGTTCTGCTGCTCCGCGCGGGCGGTCTCCAGGAGCAGGCGCCAGGACGTCACCGTCGGGCGGCGGCGCAGCAGGCTGCGGCGTTCGCGTTCGGTCATTCCTCCCCAGACCCCGTGCTCGATGCGGTGGTCGAGCGCGTAGGAGAGGCATTCGGTCCGCACCGGACAGCCGGTGCACAGGGTCTTCGCACGGTGCTGCGCCGCGCCGTCGACGAACAGCTCGTCCGGGTCGGCGGTCCGGCACTTCGCCCGTTCTTCCCACTCCTGCTCAACCACGCTCACAACGGCACCTCCGCGTCCCGATCCCCCATCGGCTGGGGCTTGATCAAACACCGTACGCCGATGTCGCGAACGTGAAGATTTTCGAGCCGAGACCAACTCGTTCGAGGGACACCCCAGTTGACAACTCGGGTGCGAAGCACTTGTTCTGGTCACGTCGCCCGGATGCCGCGGCCTGTCGGGCCACGGCATCCGGCTTGCGCGCGTTGTCCTGTGCGAACGGCGACCTCGGTCAGCCGACGCGGGTGACCGTGTAGGGGGTGAGGGTGACGGGTCCGACCAGTCCGTTGGCCTGCGCGGTGCGGGTCGCCAGGGCGCTGGAGAGGGTGCGGAGCCGGTTGATGAGGGTGGTGGACACCCGTACGGTCACGGTGTTCTTCCCCGCGTGGAGATAGCGGCCGATGTCGGCGGTGGCGCCCAGCTGATCGGGTGTGGGGACGGTGGTGCCGTTGACGGACAGGGTGAAGGAGTCGGTGACCTGACCGAGGCCGATCCGGGCGCCGGTGTCCGCCTTCCAGCTCTGCGGCAGGGTCACGGTGGTGGTGTAGGTCCCGATGCCGGAGGTGTCCTTGAGCGCGGGGATGCCGGTCCACGGGGTGAGCGCGTCGAGATCGACGTGGACGTTCTTCTTGTCGGTCCTGGTGGCCGCCGCGCCGGTGGTGCCGAAGGCCGCGGCGGGCTGCCAGTCCTGGACGTCCAGGCTCCAGGCCCGGGCGGTGAGGTCGATGGCGGTACCGGCGGAGCCGACGGTCGTGGTGACGGTACGGCCGTTGCTGAGCCGCGTGGTGTAGGTGCCGGCCTTCGCCGCCTCGACGGCGAGGCCGCCGTCGCTCCGGAAGGAGGCCGCGTCCGCGGTGGTGGACACGACGTGGAGGCCGCCGGTCTTCGGGGTCCTGCCGGTCGTGAAGCGGCGCGGGTCGGTGGTCAGGGCGATGACCTGGCTGGCGTCCCCGGCGAGGGAGACATGGACGGTGACGCTGTCGCGGCCGGTGGTGTACTCGGCGACGGGGGTCACGGCCCCGCTCCAGGTGTCGAGCAGATACGGCGTGCCGCGGCCCTTGAGGGTGATGTCGGTGTCGACGGCCTTCGCGGTGGTGTCGGGGTCGAAGAGGGTGGCCGGCTCACCGGCGCTGATGACGGAGCCCTGGTTGTAGAGCCAGTAGAAGTCGGTGTCCGCGTCGGCGCGGTGCACGGAGACGATCGGGCCCGGCGTGGCCGGCTCGGCGGAGGGGCGGATGCCCAGCTCGCCCAGCAGGGCGGGAACCGCCGCCTCGTCCTCGACGGTGTGCACGGAACGCTGCTTGAGCAGGGCGGCGACGACGGACCGTACGTCCTTGTCGCCCTGGGCGTCGATGCCGGGCACCCCGCTGGGGGCGTCGCCCACGATCACCACGGGGAGTCCGGCCTTGGCGTAGCCGAGGATCTTCTTGGCGGTGGCGAGCGGAAGGCTGTCGCGGGAGGGCGCCGAGACAGGCAGCTGCCGGCTGTCCAGGACGAGTGCCTTGTAGTCCGGTCCGTCCGTGGCCAGGCGCCCGTTCCTCACCTTGGCGTTGGGCAGGTCGAGGAGCGTGGGGTTGACGTAGTCGCGGGTGTAGCCGGCCTCGGAGAGCTTCGGGTCGGACCAGTACTGGAGGTTCCCCTGCGTGTACGGCTGGGGGTAGACGTAGTTCTGCATGTAGACCGCGACGTCCGTCTTGGCCTCACCTTGCGTCAGCACGAGCTGGTTGCGGGCGAAGTAGTCGTTGTACGCCTTGGCGTCGGCGGCCCAGTCCGGGTTACGGGGCCCCCACGAGCCGGAGAAGCTGGAGGGGAACAGCGAGTAGCCCGGCCAGGTGGCGCTGTCGCCGGTGTCCGAGGGATACGTGTGGTAGACGAGCTTGGTCACGCCGCCCGCGTAGGCCTTGTTCATACGGACGACCTGGTCCTGAAGGGTCTGCGCATAGGCCTGGTTGAGCGCCGCCGAGCCTTCGATGGAGTACCACTTGGTGCCGGTCATGTGGTTGGCGGAGGCTTCGGGCAGGTAGTTGTCGACCTCGTCGCCGAACCAGAGGGTCTCGGTCTCGGGGCGGTCCAGGTTCGCGGCGGCCTGGATGGAGTCGACGGCGGCGCCGTTGTCGCCGTAGGGCTGGAGGCGTACCGCGTAGCCGTAGTTCTTCTTCGCCCACTGCTTCAACGGCTTGACGTGGTTGTCCAGCCAGAGGTCGGTGCGGACCTGGTTGAAGTCGTTGCGGAACTTGGCCGAGGTCTTGGTGTCGAACTGGAACGCGGAAGTGGCCGCGCCGAAGCCCGTGCTGGGGAGGTTCACCAGCAGGGGGAGGTAGTCGGTCAGGGAATAGCCCGTGGCGTGCCGGAAGTCGGACGCCATGGAATTGCTCCAGGTGTCCGTGGGGCTGCCCCGGTCGGCGGTGTGGGAGTCGTAGAGGAAGTCGCCGCCGTTGGTGCGCATCAACTGCTTGATCGAGGCGAACTGCTGGTCCATGGTGCGGGTCAGGACCTGGGTGCCCGCCGTGGTCAGCAGGTCCGGCTGGGCCTGGACGCCCGTGCTCCAGAACGCGAGCAGTTCCCAGTCGCCGCTCTTGGGGGCGGACCAGGCGAGGGTGCCGGTCGTGGTCCCACCGCCGACGCCCGCGGTGTCGGTGCCTCGCACCCGGCTGGTCAGGTCGACCACGGAGTCCTTGTCCAGGCTGTTCTGCCCGTCGGCGGAGCAGGTGCCGGAGCACCGGAAGGCGAGGACCTTGACGAGGGTCGTACGGTTCGACGTGGACGGCTTCGGGAGCGCACCGGAGAAGACGGTGCCGCCCGCGACGGTCCGTGCGCCGTAGGCGAGTTGCTTACGGGCCTGGTCGTCGTCGATCGAGAATCCGTCGGGCGCGCTGACCGGTCCGTGCGACAGACTCAGCGTGACGCCGAGGGAGTTGGCGGTCTCGTAGAGCGCGGCCAGCTGCCCCGTCGAGGGGAACGAACCCTGCCCGATCTCCGCACCGGCGATGCCGGCCGCCGCCATCTCCCGCAGCTCGCTCCGGAGTTCGGCCGTCGTCGCGCCCGGCGCGAGCGTCCAACGGACCCAAGGGCGGTCCGCCGCGGCGGGGTCGCTGAAATTGGCGGCGGTCAGGCGGGATCCCAGGGCGGTGGAAGCACCTGTCCGGGAGGAGGCCTGGGCGGGACTGTCCGGGACGCCCAGAACGAGACTCGCGGTGCCCAGTACCGCCAGGGCGACCGGGAGGACCGCGCCGCGTCTGCGCGCCGCGGCTCTGCGACTCAACATGGCTGTGCCTTTCTGTCGTCGGCATCGTCGCCAACGAATTGAATCGTTTCAATCACGATCCAATTCAACCCGGACGTGTTCTCCGGGATGGTGGTTGACCCTAGAGTCGGCTCTCAACAGGGTCAACCCATAGGGAAGTAGATTCTGGAACGGCATTCACGCTGGTCGAGAAATTGACATACGCAAGCGCAATATTTGAACGGTTCAATTCCATCGGGGCGCAACTCGCGGACGCCACCGGCAGGAACGAGGAACGCGGCGGTCCAGGAACAGCGCGAACGGCGCGTGCACCGATCGGCGAACGGGGCGATCGGTGCACGGGGCGATCGGCGAAGCGAGTCGGGACGGAATCGCTCACTGACCGGGCTGTTCGAGGCGCTCGGCCCGCGGCGACGGTTCGCCGCCCGAGGCGGCCGGCGCTGTCGTCGTCGTGCGGGTCGTGACGGCGGGGGCGAGGAAGACCGCCACGGCGACGCAGGCCAGGACGACGACCATCGCGGCGCGCAGGCCGTAGTGGTCGCCGAGGAAGCCGAGGCCCGGGGGCCCCACGAGGAAGGCGACGTAGCCGATCATCGCGACCAGGCTGACGCGGGCGGCGGCGTCGGGACCGGAGTCCCCGGCCGCGGAGAGGGCGAGGGGGAAGCCGAGGGACGCGCCGAGCCCCCACAGCAGGACGGCGGCTCCGGCGAGGACGGCGTTGTCGGCGAAGATGACCACGGCGAGGCCGAGGGCGGCGGAGATCGCGCTGGCGCGGACGACGGGCGCGCGGCCGAAGCGGTCGATGAAGAAGCCTCCGCCGAAGCGGCCGATCGCCATGGCGGCGGCGAAGCCCGCGTAGACCGCCGAGCCGAGGGCGGGGTCCATGTCGTGGCCGTCGACCATGAGCAGGGGCAGCCAGTCGTTGGCCGCGCCTTCGGCCAGGGCCATGGTCAGGACGATGCCTCCGATCAGCAGCAGCCGCCGGTCCTTCCAGACCGCCGGCCGGGGCCGCGGCTCGTGCGTGCCGCTCTGCCGCTCCGCGCGGGTGCGGCCGACGCCGTGGGGAATGGCCCGCAGGGCGTAGGCGAAGGTGAGCGTGGTGACGGCGGCGATGGCCGCCATGTGCCAGTGCACGGGGAACCCGACGGCCGTGCACACGATGCCCAGGGTCGCCCCGACGACGGTGCCGAGGCTGAAGAAGCCGTGCAGGGTGGGCAGGACCGTGCGGCCGATGATCTGCTCGACCTCGGCGCCGTCGACGTTGACCGCGACCTCGCCGCCGCCCATCCCCGCGCCGAAGAGGAAGAGGCCCGCCATGACGAGCGGCGCCGACGACCACAGCGCTCCGCCGCCGATCACCACCATGCTCAGGATGATCAGCGCCGTCCCCACCCCCATGACCGGCCGGGTCCCGAACCGCGCCACCAGCGCCCCGGAGCCGAGCACACCGAGCATCGAGCCGATCGAGAGACCGAACAGCACGATGCCCATCTGTGCGGTCGAGGCGCCCAGTTGGTCCCGGATGTCGGGGGTCCGCGTCACCCAGGAGGAGATCGACAGGCCCGGCATGAGGAAGAAGAGGAACAATGCCGTGCGGCGGCGACGCGTGGCCGGGTCTATCACTGCGGGCTCGATCCAGACGTGGGTCAGCCGCGGACGTGCTCGCCCACGGAATGAGTATGTACAAACGTACACTTCCATGGTGCGGTGATGAAAGGGGACAAGTCATGTCGGGCAGCTCGCGCGGACCCAACGATCCGGGCCGCCGGGACCGCATCATCGAGGCGGCCCTTGACGTGATCGCCGAGCACGGGGTCAGAGGTGCCACCCAACGCCGTATCGCCGACGCCGCGGGGGTGCCCCTGGGGTCGGTGACCTATCACTTCGAAGGCGGACAGGAACTGCTCGTCGAGGCGTTCACCCGGCTCGCGGAGACGGTGTCCGCCCGCTATCGCGAGCCGCTGGAAGCGGCCGAGACGGTGGAGGAGGCGCGTGCCGCCGTGGTGGAGATCATCTGCGGCGGCTCCGTCTGGGGCAGCCCGCGCGAGCTGGTGCTCAGCTACGAGCTGTACGCCTTCGCCTCCCGCAACCCGGCACTGCTCGACGTCATCCGCGCCTGGATGGCCGCCAGCCGCGCCTCACTGAGCCGGCACTTCGACGCCAGGACGGCCCGGGCCCTGGACGCCCTGGTGGAAGGGCTCAGCATCCACAATTCCATGGACGCCGAGCCCATGAGCCGTCAGGACGTCGCCGCGGTCGTGCGGGCGGTCAGCAGCTGACCGGCCGTGCCCCGCCCTGTCCCGGTCGGTTCGCTTCAGCTCCGGGGCAGCACGGTCAGCACGCGGACGACGTGCTCGCGGAACTCCAGCATGAAGTCGCTCAGGAACGCGCGGGTCGACTCGTCCTTGACCTCGCCGTCCTCGCCGAACACCTCGGGCGTGAACTTGATGTACGCCTCGGGCGCGGTCATCTGCCGGGCGTTGCAGAACGCCATCACGGCCCTGAGGCTCTGCTGGGCGACCGCGGTGCCGATCTGCCCGATGGAGGCGCCGATCATCGCGGCGGGGATGTGGTCGAAGGAGTTCTGCCCCCAGGGACGCGAGGCCCAGTCGATGGCGTTCTTCAGCGCGCCCGGGATCGACCGGTTGTATTCCGGCGTCACGAACAGCACGGCGTTCGACCGTGCGATCGCCTCTTTCAGGGCGAGGGCCTCGGGCGGGTAGTCGCTGTCGTGGTCGGGGCTGTACAGCGGCAGGTTCCCGATCGGGATCTCGGTGAACCGCAGGTTCTCCGGGGCCAGTCGGATCAGGGCCTTGGACAGCACCCGGTTGATCGAGGTCGAGGACAAGCTGCCCACGAAGTAGCCGACGTCGTAGGTGTCCATCAGGCACGCCTCACAGGGGGTCGTCGAGAAAACCTGCCGGGAAGTTCAGATGTCAGACCAATGCATCATAAAAGAGCACAGAACATCCCTCACCTCGTGGCGACAGCACCCTCCGGACGCGAACCGAACCACTCCCCTGCGGTTCACCCTCTGCCCACATCCGGAAACTGGCCGTACACTGTCAACTAGGGGAAATTCAGGCGTGATTGACTGGGGGAGCCGTCATGTCCTGGGATCAGAACGCACATCCGGACTTCATCGTTCCGCCCATGCCGAGCGCACCGCCGCCCGCGCCCGCGGACCCGTGGCGTGGCTTCGCCGTGGGGTTGCTGAACCTCAGCGGCCTGGGGCTGGGCTACGCCGTCGTCCGCCGCTGGGGGCTCACGGCCGCCTGCCTGGTGGCCACGGGCATCCTGCTCCTCGTGGCCCTGCCCGCGGATCCGGACGGGGTACCGGGCGCCCTGCTCGTCCTCTACCTGATCCTGCTGGTGGCCGCGGGCCTGCACGGCGCGCGGCTGGGCCTGCGGACGCGCCTGGCGTGGCTGCCGAACGAGCTGGTCGCGGCGGTGCTCAGCGTCGTCCTGCTCGCCGTACCGGCCGGCGGATACCTCCTGTACGACCACGCGCGCGACGAGGCCACCCAGCAGATGCTCCTGGACCGGCTGGCCGAGGCGGACGAGCTGGTGAAGTCGACCGGGACGCAGACCTTCGAGGCGGCGGAGCCCGGCTACCGCAAGGCGCTGTCCGTGTACCGCGGCCTGACCGAGGACCATCCGACGTCACGGGCCGCCGCCCGGGTCCCGGACCGCCTCAAGACGTACTACGCCACGGTCGGCGCCGCCTACGAGGAAGAGAACTACTGCGGGGCCGTGGCGCCGCTGAAGTACCTGCGGACCGTGCCGCGCACGATGGACGAGAAGACCCTCGGCTCGCTGTCCACCTGGCCGGACGACCGGCTGGCGACCTCGCTCTACGAGTGCGGAGCCCAGTCGCTGAGCGGTGACAGCGCGTCCTGGAACACGCAGTGGAGCGAACTGCTGACGACGTTCCCGAAGTCCGAGCAGGCCCAGAAGGTGGGGCCCGCGATCGACACGGAGGTGGGCGAGGCGGTCTCGGCCGTGAGCGGCGACGATCCCTGCGGGGCCGTCGAGCGGCTGGAATCCCTGTCCCAGCAGATCCGCGGCGTGTCCGGGGCGGAGGCGGACCTCAACGGGACGCTCGACAAGGCCGCCGACCGGGCGGAGGAGAACGCGGCGTCGGGCGCGTACGACTGCGGGGTGGCCCAGTACAAGGACGGCCGTTTCAGCGAGGCCGTCACCACCATGGACGCGTTCGTCAAGGACAACCCCGGCAGTTCGAAGCGCGGCCTGGCCCGGAAGGTGTCCATCGCCGCGGAGGTCGCCCAGACGGTCCCGGCGGCCGGCAAGCGTCTGCCCACCACCCGCTCCGGCGGCAGCATCACCGTCACGGTCAAGAACGACAGCCCCGACAGGATCACCGTCCTGTACACCGGGCCGGTGACCGGCAGCTTCACCCTCAAGGCGTGCGGGAGCTGCTCCACCTACTCCGCGCTGGGCAGTTCGCTCGGTCTCGACTCGAAACCGTGCAGCGACAGCGGCAAGAACTACCCGCAGAAGACGATCCGGCTGCCCGCCGGGACCACCTATTTCGTCCACAAGTCCCAGGAGGGCACCGGCGACAGCCCGGCCTCGGACACCGCCAAGCTGGAACCGGGGTACATCTACACCGAGTGCGCCTACACGACGAGTTTCGGCTACTGACCGCGACCGGTCCCCGGGCCGCCGATCAGTCCCGCATCGCGTCCAGGGCCATCAGGGCCACGGACAGTGAGGTGCACACGTCGTCGGAGTCCAGGTCCACGCCGAGGATCGCGCTGATACGGGCGAGGCGCTCGTACATCCAGGCCCGGGAGACATGGGCGGCCTCGGCGGCGGCCGTCTTGTTGCGGCCGGAGTCGAGATAGGTGCGCAGCAGCCGGACCAGGTCGGTGCCGTGCTTCTCGTCGTGCAGCAGGAGCGGGCGCAGCTCCCGTTCGGCGAAGGTCTGGAGCCGGGCGTCGTCACGCATCAGCTGGAGCAGTCCGCGCAGCCGCAGATCGGGCAGCCGGTAGTAGAGACGCCGCTCCCCCAGCCGGGCCGCGGCGTCGGCGACCTGCATGGCGGCCAGGAGGACACCGCGGACCTCGCTGACGGAGGTGACGACATCGCCCACCGCGACGACGTATCCGCTGTCGGGGCCGTCACGGTGGAGACGGTGGGCGAGCCGTTCCACCGCAGCCTGCGGATCGTCGCCCAGGGCGAGGGAGAGAAGGATGCCGATCACGGCGTCCTCGACGGGGCCGACGAGCGCGAGCAGCCGGGCGTCCCGCAGTGCGTCGGTGGCGGCTCCGGCCGCGGCCCGGAGCAGGGCCTGCCGGTCGAGGGCGTTGCCGGGCAGGGTGGCGCGGGTGGTGAGGACGACGGGCACGAGGCGTCTTCCGTCGAGGGGGACGCCGATGGCGCGGGCCTCGGTGGCGATCTCGGCGCTGGTGCGCTTGGGCGACAGCAGGCCGGACAGCAGGGTGCGGTGGGTGTGCAGGGCGAGCGTCTCCTCGTCACGGGCGAGAAGGCGGCCCACGGCGAGGGTAGAGGCGGCCCGCTCGACGAGCATCGTCAGGCGCGGCGAGGGGGCGGGCACGTTCATCAGGACGAGGCGCCCCCAGTCCTGGCCGCGGGCGCCGACGGTGCTGGTCAGCCAGCCGTCGCGCGGATCGTAGGCGGTGCGGGCGGTGGTCGGCACCGCGCGGGAGCGGGCCTCCCACTGGTCCAGGACCGTGTCCGCGCCTTGTCCCGCGGTGTCGTAGACGAGGACCTGGTGGGCGAGGTTCTCCAGGACGGCCGGGCGACGGGCCATGCGGACCACCTGGTGGAGCACGTCGGCGGGTTCCGCGCCCTCCACGGTGAGCTCGTTGAAGATCTGGTGGATCTGTTCGGAGGCGCGCAGTTCGTCGATGCGGTTCTCCAGGATGCGCCAGTGGACGTCCTCGGTGACCTCGACGAAACGGGTGGTGCGCTGGAGCGCGGCGAGCGGCAGCGCGTGGCGTTCGGCGGCGGCGCGCATGGCCTGCGGCACCGAGTCCCGGAAGCGCGGGCCGAGGCCGACGACGATCCCGGCCGCGCCGATCCCCGCGAGTTCGTCGACGAAGCGGGCCAGCGAGTTGTCGTCGGAGGGCAGCGCGATACCGGTGGTGAGGATGAGTTCGCCGCCGCGCAGCATCGGGGCGATGGACGGCAGTTCGCTCACATGGACCCAGCGCACCTGCCGGGTCAGGCCCGCGGAGCCCGCCACGACCTTCGGCCGTCCCTCGCGCATCGAGGGGAACTCCAGGACCTCGGCGACGGTGGGCAGGCTCTCGACGGTGGGGAAGGCGGGACGCGTGGTGTCGGCGGGTCGAGTGGGGTTCTCGGGTCTGCCGTCCATCTGTGTCCCGCCTTTTCTGGGAAGTGCCCTATATCGCCATCTCCCGCCAATTGTTCACCAGGCTCCCGAGCATCCTGGCACCGAGGTCCAGGTCGGCCAGGGGGACGTACTCGTCGGCGGTGTGCGCCTGGTCGGTGGCGCCGGGGCCGAAGACGGTGCAGGAGGTGCTGCCGGTGAGGGCGGCGACCATGGAGGCGTCGGTGTAGGCCTCGTGTCCGTCGGCGCCGCCGACCGGCACGGCCCGCCCCGTGTGTTCCAGGTACGCGGCGCGCAGGCCGCGCACGATCGGGGAGGCGTCGGCGGCGCGGACCGGTGGCCGCTCGGCGCCGAGCGGCTCGATGACGTACTCGGCGCCGGGGTGTTCGGCGACGACGGCGGCGGCGACCCGGTCGACGAGTTCCTGGGCGTGTGCGGGGGTCATGGGCGGCACGATCCGCACGTCGAGCCCGGCCTCGCAGGAGGGCGGTACGACGTTGGTGGCGACGCCGCCGTGGAAGGTGCCGCAGGTGAAGCGGGGGCGGCCGAGGACCTCGTCCTCGTAGGGCAGGGCGGCGAACACGGTCTTGAGCCGGTCGACGGTCTTCGCCATCAGGTGGTTGGCGTCGATGCCGAGGTGGGCACGGCCCGCGTGGGCCATCCGGCCGCGCACGCGGAGGGTGAGCCAGCGCAGACCCATCTGCGCGATCCGCAGGCGCATGCCGGTGGGTTCCAGGGCGAGGACCTGGTCGTCGGGGCGCAGCAGTCCGCTGTCGACGAGCCGGTGGGCGCCCGCCATGTCGGGCGCCTCCTCGTCGACGGTGGCCACGAGGAGCACGTCACCGGCGGGCGGGGGGCCGGCGGTGAGCGCGTCGAGGAGGTTGACGGACAGGGCGAGCCCGGCCTTCATGTCGCAGGCGCCGCGCCCGTAGAGGCGTCCGTCGGCGATGGCGCCGCCGAAGGGCGGGTAGGTCCAGCCCTCGCCGACGGGGACCGTGTCCATGTGGCTGAGCAACACCAGGCGGGGGGCGGTGCCCTCGCCGGGGATCCGGGCGACGATGTTGTCCCGGCCCTCGGCGACCGGCATCCGCTCGACGGCCAGGCCCACGTCGGTGAGCCGGTTGCCGACCCACTCGGCGCACTTGCCCTCCTGCGGTCCGGGGTTCTGGCTGTCGATGCCGATCAGGGAGCGGGTGTCGCTGATGACGCGGTCCAGGGAGATCATGTCGTTCCTCGGGGTGTGCGGGTGACGGGCGACCTGCGGTCGGGGCCGTCGTCGGACGAGTGGGGGGTGGCGGGCCGGTCAGCCCGCCGGAGGGCCGTCCACGACCACGTTCTGTCCACTGAGTCCCGAGGACTCGGCGGACACCAGCCAGGCGCAGACCCGGCCCACCTCGGCGGGGTCGATCAGACGGCGGAAGGCGGAGGCGTCCGCGAAGCGGGTCAGGATCTCCTCGGTGGTGGAGTCCTCCCGTTCGGCGACCTGGGCGGCGAGCCGGCGCAGCATGGGGCTGTCGACGTTGCCGGGGCAGACGGTGTTGGCCCGTCCTCCGTGGGCGGCGATCTCGGCGGCGAAGGACTGGACGAACCCGATGAGGCCGAACTTGGAGGCGCTGTAGGCGGCGCCGCCGGCCTCGCCGCGCAGACCCGCGGTCGAGGACAGGAACACCGCCCCGAAGGAACGGGGTCCCGCCTCCAGAAGGCGGGCGAGGGCCTGTCCGGTGCGGAAGGCGCCGGACAGGTTGACGTCCATGAGCCGTCCGTAGCCGGGCCAGTCGAGGCCGGCGACCGGGCCGGTCAGGTTGACGCCGGGCGCGTAGACCAGGCCGTCGAGGCTCTCGCCGGGGGCGTCCCAGGCGGTGCGCAGGACGTCGTCCACGGACCGCTGGTCGGTGACGTCCACGGGGAGGGCGCGGTGTCCGTCGCCGGGAAGGTGCGCGACCGCGGATGCGGCGTCGGTGGCGTCGGCGGCCCAGACCGCGGTCCCGCGGGCGGCGAGGGCGGAGCAGGCGGCGCTGCCGAGGGCTCCGGCGGCGCCGATGACGACGACGCGTGAGGGGCGCGGCGCGCTCATGCGGCGGCTCCCATGGCGCGGACGGCCTGCGCGATCGACGCCCGGCGGGGTACGACGGCCTCCTCCAGGCTGCGCGCGGCGGGCACCGGCACGTCGGGGGTGCCGTGCCGGGCGACCTGACGCAGGGCCTGCGGTCCGAGGTGTTCGAGGACCCCGGTGATGATCTCGCCGCTGAGGCCGAACCCCAGGTAGTCCTCGTCCACGACGAGCAGTCGGCCGGTGCGGGCGACGGAGGCGCAGACGGTGTCGAGGTCGAGAGGGACGACGCTGCGCAGGTCGATCACCTCGACTTCGACGCCCTCGGCGGTCAGGTCCTGGGCCGCTAGGAGGCTCTCGCCGACGGTCGCGCTCAGGGTGACCAGGGTCAGGTCGGAGCCGGGCCGGACGACGGAAGCCTGGCCGAGGGGCACGGTGTACGCCTCGCGCGGCACCTCGGCACCGTGGGTGAAGGTGCCCGCCTTCTGCAGGAGCAGTCCCTTGTGCTCGATGAACACCACGGGGTCGTCGCTGCGCACGGCGGCGGCCATGAGGCCCTTGCTGTCGTACGGCGAGGACGGGGCGACGACCTGGAGTCCGGGGAGGTGGGCGAAGGTGCCCCAGAGACACTGGGAGTGCTGGGCCGCGGAGCCGATGCAGCCGCCCGCGGTCTTGATCACCATGGGCATGCCGACCCGGCCACCGGTCATGTAGCGGATCTTCGCGGCGGCGTTGTAGACCTGTTCGAGGCAGACGCCGATGAAATCGACGAACATCACCTCGACGACGGGCCGGTAGCCCTCCATGGCGAGGCCGACGGCGGCGCCGGTGAAGGCCATCTCGGAGATCGGGGTGTCGCGTACCCGGTCCCGTCCGAAGGCCTTCTGGAGGCCGCGGGTGCTGCCGAAGACACCGCCCTGGAGGCCGACGTCCTCGCCGAGCACGAGGACACGTTCGTCGCGTTCCATCTCCAGGCGCAGGGACTCGGCGACGCACTGGGAGACGTTGACGTTGCGCACGGCCGGGGTGCGGGGAGCGGCCGGGGTGGTGGTGCTGGTCATGCGCGGGGGCCTTTCGCGAAGACGTGGTCACGGGCGGTGGCGGGGTCGGGCAGGGGGTCGGCGCGGACCTCGGCCAGCAGGGCCGTGATCCCGTCGGCGACGGCCGTCTCCCGTGCGTCCAGGTGGTCCTCGGTGGTGAGGCCGCGGCCGAGGATCCGGGCGCGGGTCAGGGGCAGCGGGTCGCGTTCCTGACGGCGGTGGTCCTTCTCGGCGGCGGGCCGGTACAGGTCGAGGTCGCCCTCGAAGTGGCCGCGGAAGCGGTAGCAGGTGGCTTCCAGGATCGCGGGGCCGTTCCCGGCACGGGCGTGGGCGACGGCCTCGGCGAACGCCTCGTCGACGGCTTCGACGTCGAGCCCGTCGACCCGGCGGCCCCAGGCGCCGTAGGCGGTGGCGCGTTCGGCGAGGGTGGGGGTGGCGGTGGAGTCGGTGAAGGGGACGGAGATGGCCCATTCGTTGTTCTCGATGAGGACCACGAGGGGGAGTTTCCAGGCGCCGGCCATGTTGAGGGTCTCGTGGAAGCCGCCCGTGTTGGCGCCGCCGTCGCCGGTGACGCCGACCGCGACGGAGTCCCGGCCCTCCAGCCGGGCGGCCCAGGCATGGCCGAGGGCGACGGGCAGGTTGGCGCCGACGATGCCGGTGGTGGAGAACCGGCGGTCCTGGTCGAAGAGGTGCATGTGGCCGCCGAAGCCGCCGCAGAGGCCGGTGGCGCGTTCGTAGATCTCGGCGAGCATCGGCCGGGCCTCGACACCCTTCGCGAGGGCGTGGAGGTGGCTGCGGTGGGTGCTGACGAGGGCGTCGTCGGGGCGCAGTGCGCCGATGAGGCCCGCGGCGACGGCTTCCTGGCCGATGCCGGTGTGGAGTTCGCCGTGGATCTCGCGGGTGGGTACGCCCGCGAGGCACGCCTCCTCGAAGCGGCGCATGCGCACCATGTCCAGGTAGCGCTGTACGAGGGTGGGTCCGTCCATGGGGGTGTGCTCCTCCGTTCCCGGCCGGGGGCGCGGGTGTCGCTCGGTGGTGTAGGGGTGGTCGGCTCAGTGGGGCTGGTGGTCGGGGGCGGAGCAGGGCTGTTCCTCCAGTTCGACGACGGTCCCGGAGGGGGTGAGGCAGTAGGCGGCGCGCCCCTCGGCGAACTCGGTGGGCCGGCCGATGAGGGTGCCGCCCGCGGAGGTCAGCGCGCCGAGCGCGGCGTCGAGGTCGTCGACGAGGTGGGCGGTGTGGCTGTCACCGGGGCGTACGGGCAGCCAGGGCGGTGCGTCGTCGGGGACGCCGGTGAAGGTGAGCAGTTCCAGGTGCTGTCCGGTGACCGGGGAGGCCAGTTGGACGAGGTCGCCGCGGAGGCCGGGGACGCCGAGGAGGTTCTGCACGAGGTCCGTCATGCCGTACGCCTCGAAGGTCGTCTCGAAGCCGAGGACCCGCTGGTGGAAGGCGACGGCCTCGGCGAGGTCGGGGACGACGGTCCCGGTGTGGTGCCAGGCCCAGGCGGCGGCGGTCCCGGCGTGGGCGGGCGCGGGGCGGGCGGCGGTGTACGCGCGCCAGCCGCCGTAGGCGGAGATGTCGAGGTGGCGTCCCTCGGCGAGGTCCCTGGGGTAGAGGATGCCGTCCAGGGTGCGGCCGTCGTCGAGGTCGACGGATCCGCGGTACAGGTGCGGGGGTTCGCCCTCCTCCACGGCGCGCAGGACGTCGGCGGGGATCCGGTAGATCTCCCCGGGGACGGAGATCCCTCGGTCCGCGGCCTCGCCGGGGGCGAGCCGGTACATGCCGGGGTGGACGTCCCCGATGGAGTGCAGCCGGTAGGCGGGCACGGTGCGGGCGGTGCCGAGGAACTCGGCGCCCGCGAGGTTGGCGTGCAGGGCCAGGCCGCGCATGAGGGTGCCGTTGACGAACAGGTCGGTCGTGGGCGGGGCTTGGGGGGACATGGACGGCTCTCCTCGATGGGTGCGGGGCGGGGATCAGCGGGCGGCGGCGTAGGCGCTGCGCCTCGGATCGGCACCTGCCGCCAGGACGCGTCGGCCGTCGGGGGACGGCGGAACGAGGTCGCCGACGGTCTGGACGGACCCCGCGTCGAACTCGTAGGCGGGCCAGGCCCGTACGCGGTGGCCGCGGGCGGCGAGGGCGTCGCGGACGGCGGCCGAGATGCGGTCCTCGACGAGGAGCAGGCCCTCTCCGGAGGGGTGCGGGTGGAAGCCGCCGGGGAAGCTGGAGCCGAAGACCCGGGGGGCCTCGACGGCCTGCTGGGCGGTCATGCCGAACACGGCGTCGTTGAGGAAGGCCTGGAGCATGGCCTGCACGATGACGTCGCCGCCGGGGCAGGCGAGAGCACCGACGGCCGGTCCGCCGTCGTCGTCGGGGCGGTCGGTGAGGGTGATCACGGCCGCCGGGGTGACGCAGGGCCGCTTGCCGGGGGCGACGGCGTTGGGGTGTCCGGCGACCAGGCGGCTCTGGACGCCGCGCGGGGAGCAGAGGATGCCGAGCCCGGGGATGAGGGGGGCGCCGTCGGCCGTGTCGCTGGGCGAGGAGGCGAAGGCGTTGCCGGCGGCGTCCATGACGACGATCGCGGTGGTGCTGCCGATCCGGGGCCGGAGGTCGTCGGGGGCGGGCAGGTCGGGCAGGGCCCGGTGGCCGATGCGGGCGCGCAGGGCGTCCAGGCGGGTGGGGTCCAGCAGCCGGGCCGGGTCCGCGTCCTCGGTGTGCGCGGGGTCGCCGTAATGGCGCTCGCGTTCGGCGAAGGCGAGCTTCAGGGCCTCGGTGACGAGGTGCAGATACGTCTCGGTGTTGTGTCCGGCGGCGGCGAGGTCGTATCCGTCGAGGATGCCCAGCGCCTGCGCGACGATCGGGCCTTGGCTCCAGGCGGGGGTGACATGGACGGTGCGGTCGCCGAAGCGGACGGCGGGCGCCTCGGCGATCTCGGCGGTGAAGCCGGCCAGGTCCCGGGAGTCCAGGAAGCCGCCGGCCGCGGTGACGAACTCGGCGATGCGGTGGGCGGGTTCACCGCGGTAGAAGGCGTCGTGGGCGGCGCGCAGGCCGGCGTCCCGGTCCGCGCCCGCGCGGACGGCGGCGGTCTCGGCGGCTGCCAGGGAGCGCAGCAGGGCGGCGAGTTCGCGCTGGACCAGGCGTTCGCCGGGGCGGGGCGCACGGCCCTGGGGCCAGTACACGGCGCGGCTGGACTCCCAGCGGGAGAAGCCGCGGCCCATCACGGTGAGGGTGTGCGCGGTGCGCACGTCCAGCGGGAAGCCCTCTTCGGCGAGTTCGATCGCGGGGGCGGCGGCCTCGGCGAAGCTCAGGGTGCCGAACGCGCGCAAGGTGGTGATCCAGCCGGAGGGGGCGCCGGGGACGATGGAGGGGGCGCCGCCCAGCGGGAGCGCGCCGCCGTACCGGTCGAGCAGCGCGTCGAGGGTGGCGGTGCGGCCCCAGGGGCCGACCCCGGCGACGCTGTGCACGGTGCGGGAACCGGCGGTACGGACGAGGACGGGGGCGATACCGCCGAAGTTCGCCATGTCGGCCTGGACGACATTGGACGCGAGGCCCGCGGCGACCCCGGCGTCCACGGCGTTGCCGCCGCGGCCGAGGATCTCGGCGGCGACCTGGCTGACCAGCGGGTGCCCGGCGACGACGGTCCAGCGCTCGCCGAGCAGGGTGGGGCGTGTCGACTCGGCGCCGGCGAACACTCCGGGCACCACGCCGCCGCCCATGCCCGCTCCCCTGGCTCCGCCGGGTTCCCGTCCCTCGGAGGCGGGGGGTTGCTCAAATCCCTGCGCGATGGTCATCGTCGTGTCTCCGTCCTTTCCTGCGTGGTGTCCGTGGACGCGTGCGTCTCCGTGCGGCGCGTTTTGTGGCGGGGGCATCTGGCGGGGGTCGTCTGGCGTTCGTCTCTCGTGTCAGACCGCGCAGCGCGGTACCGGGAGCCCGGGCACGCCGACGTCGGCGGCGAACACGGCACCGGCGGCGGGTTCGGCGGCCAGCCGGCGGTCGCTCATGCCGACGCGTCCCGTGGTGACGTAGAGCAGACCGAGGCCGTCTCCGCCGAAGGCGCAGCTGGTGACCTGGCTGACCGGGAGCGGGAGGGTCATGTCGTGGCTGCCGTCGGGGCCGTAGCGGCGGATCTGGCCGCCGCGCCACAGGGCGACCCACACGCCGCCCTCGGCGTCGACGGCGAGTCCGTCGGGCACGCCCGCCTCGTCCTCGACGGTCGCCCAGGGGCGTCGTCCCGCGGCCTCGCCGGTGGCGGGGTCGTAGTCGAGGACGTCGACGCGGCGGGTGGAGCTGTCGACGAAGTACATACGGGTGCCGTCCGGGGACCAGCCGAGTCCGTTGGCGACGCTGGTGGCGGCGAGGACCCGGCGGGGTGCCTCGGCGCCGGGGTCGAGCCGGTACAGGGCGCCGCGCCCGGGCAGCATGTCGACGTCGAGGGTGCCGAACCAGAGCCGTCCCGCGGGGTCCACCCCGGCGTCGCCGAGCCGGTTGCCCTCGGGCTCGCCGGGTACGGCGACGGTGCGTTCGGTGCGGCCCTGCGCGTCTAGGAGCAGGACGCCGTGCCGGGCGGCGACCGCGTGGCCGCCTCCGGCGCGGGGCAGGACGGTGCTCACGGCGTGCCCGAAGTCGCGGTGCGTGGCCGTGCCGGTCGGCGGGTGGTAGCGGTGCAGCCGCCCGGAGGGGATGTCCGCCCAGTGGAGTTCGCCGGTGGTGTCGTCCCAGGCGGGTCCTTCGCCCAGTTCGCAGCCTGCGGCGAGGACCGGCGCGGCCGGTTCGTGCAGGACGGGCATCATGCCTCCCCCTCGCCCCGGTGACGTCGGGTCACGTTGTCCTCCAGGAGGGCGCGCAGGGCGGTCTCCGGCGCGGTCAGGGCGGCCATCCGGTGGGCGCGGGCGGTCCGGTCGGCGGCGAGGGCGGCCCGGAGTCTGGTGCGGGCGGCGTGCGCCTCGGCCGCGCGCAGGGTCGTGCCCGCGCGGACGAGGCGGCGTCCGGCCCGCAGGACGTCGCTGACATCGCGGCAGGTCGCCTCGTGGACGACTCGCTCCACCGGGTCGGCTCCGTCGGCGACGGGGAGCGCCACGCAGACGACGTCCGCGCGGTGGCCGGGGGCGATCCGGCCGAGGCGGCCGGTGTTCCCGGTCGCGGCGGCCCCGCCCTCGGTGGCCAGGGCGAGCGCCTGACGGGGGGTCAGCGGGCCGTCGGCGCGTTCGGCGGTGGCAAGGGCAGCTCGCATCTCGGCGAACATGTCGGGCGGTCCTTCGTGCTGGCTGTCCAGGCCGAGTGCCACGGTCACCCCGGCGTCGAGCCAGGAGCGCACCCGGGCGTCGCCCGAGCCGAGCCGCCGGTTGGACGTCGGGCAGTGCACCAGCGCGGTGCCGCGCTCCGCGAGCAGGGCGGTCTCGGCGTCGGTGAGCCAGACGCCGTGGGCCGCCGAGGTGCCGGGGCCCAGCAGTCGGTGCCGGTCGAGCCGGGCCACCGGATCGTCGCCGTGCGCGAGCCAGTCGCGCTGGTGAGGGCTCTCCAGCAGATGGGTGTGGAGTCGTGGGCCGGCTGCGGCGCAGCGGCGCAGCGCGTCGAGTGCCGCGTCGGAGCACCACTGGGGGGCGACCGGGGCGAGGGCGATCCGTACGCCGGGCCACCCCTCGGCGGACCTGAGGAGTCCGGTGAGCAGGGACGGGAGCCGGTCGGGAGGCAGGCCGCGGTGCGGCGCCGGGAGCGGCTCCCGGGTCCCGGCACCGGGAACCGGGCCGGAACCCGGGCCGGGGTCGGGTTCCGGGGCGAACTCGGCCTGGTCGGTGAGGCCGACGGCGAGTTGGGCGCGCAGCCCCGCCCGGACCAGGGACCGCGCCGCCGCGGTCACGGACGCCGTGTAGGCGTCGGGTTCGGCGAAGGTGTGGTGCACGGCCTGCACGGTGGTGACCCCGGTGGCCGTGAGACCGTCCGCGGCGACGAGGGCGTCGTCGCCCGGATCGAGGGCGGTGGCGCCGGTCAGCCGCACGACCCAGCTCTCCAGATCGGCGTCGGCGACGTCCTGTTCGGCGAGGGGCAGTCCCCGCAGGTGGCTGTGGGCGTCGGTGAAGGCGGGCAGGGCCACGCCGTCCAGTTCCTCGGTGCGGGCTGCGGGTGCCTCGGCGGCCAGCAGGGCGTAGGGCGCCACGCGGGTCACGGTGCCGGTGGCGTCCACCAGGACTCCGGCGTCGGTAAGCGGCGCCGACGCGGCGTCGGCGACCAGGGTGCGGCAGCGCAGCAGCAGGGGCGCGCCGGCGGGTGTGCGGGTCATCGTCGCACCGCCCAGGGCAGCAGCCGGCGTTCGGCGAGGGTGACGGCGGCGTAGACCAGGCCCGCGACGACGGAGGAGGCCAGGATCGCGCCCCACATCGTGGCGGTGTCCTGGGACAGGGCCGTGCTGATGACGAGCTTGCCGAGTCCGTCGCCGCCGATCAGCCACTCCGCGGTCATCACGCCGAGCACCGCGGAGGGGGCGGCGATGCGCAGGGAGTCGAAGAAGGCGGGCATGGCGGCGGGCAGCCGCACGCGCCAGTAGACCGTGCCGGCACGGCAGTTGAGGACATGCATCAGTTCCAGTGCCTCGCGTTCCACCGAGCGCAGTCCGAGGAGGACGTTGACCAGCGTGGGGAAGAACACGATCAGGGCGGCGACCACGACCGTCGGGGTGGCGCCCCGGCCCGCGACCAGGGTGATGAAGGGGGCGAGCGCCACGACCGGGACGGCCCGCACGGTGAGCGCGAGCGGGTAGAGGACGGCCGACAGCAGCGGGGAGGCGGAGATGAGGAGGGCGAGGAGCAGCCCGGCGGCGTTGCCGACGGCGAACCCGGCAAGGACGGAGCCGACGGTGTCCCGGGCGGCATCGAGCACGCCCGACCAGTCCGCGGCGGAGACGATGAGGCTCGGGGCGGGGAGCGCGTAGTCGGGGGTGCCGCTGACGCGTACGGCGATCTCCCAGAGGACGATCGCGAGGGCGAACACCGCGCAGGAGACGAGGGGTTCGCGCAGGCGGCGCAGCACGCGTGCCGCTCGGCCGCGAGGCGGGGCGGTGCGGGTGTACTGGGTGTGCGCCGTGGCCGGGGGCAGGGTGTTCATGACGGTCAACGCCCCTCCCCGGTGGTGGCGACCGAGGCGTGCCACGGGGTCGCGATCCGGGCGAGGCCCCCGAACAGCACGGCCAGAAGGCCGGTGACGGCGGTGGACAGCGCGAGCGCGGCCCACATCTCGGGCATCTGGTATCCGAACATCGCGTACAGCAGGGCGAGTCCGAGGCCCTGGTCCGCTCCGACCCACTCGGCGATCATGGCGCCGATGAACGCGGCGGGCGCTGCGATCTTCAGCGACGCCACGAGCGCGGGCAGCGCGTACGGCAGCCGCAGCCGGAGCAGTTCCTCCGTCCGGCCGAGGGCGAGGATGCGGCCCAGTTCCCGTACCCGGGGGTCGGTGGCGCGCAGCGCGCCCACCAGGTTGACCAGGACGGGGAAGAAGGCGGCGAGGAGGGCCACCACGGCCTTGGAGGTGAAGCCGAGGCCGAGCCAGGCGACCAGGGCGGGGGCGAGGCCGATCACCGGGATGCTGTAGAGCATCAGGGCGAGACGGTGCAGTCCTTCGCCGACGGCCCGGAACCGGTCCATGAACAGGGCGAGGAGCACGGCGAGGACCACTCCCCCGGCGAACCCGGCGGCGGCCTCCCCCACGGTGGTCCAGGTGTTGCGGGCGTAGCCGCCCCGGTTGTCCCAGAGCACGTCGAGGATCTCGGAGGGCGGCGGGAGCGCTCCGCCCGGCCGGTAGGCGGAGCGTCCGTAGAACTCCCAGGCGGCGAGAAGGACGGCGTAGACGGCGACGCCGATGAGGAACGTGGTGCGACGGCTCATCGCGCGTCGGCCGAGGACATCGGCCGCCGCCGCGCGGCGGCGGCTCACAGGCCGGCTCCGTCGTAGGCGTCGGTGAGCAGGCCGGTCAGTTCGCGCTCGTACTGCGTGAACCGGGGCAGCAGCATGGTCTCGGCGGTGCGGGGGCGGGGCAGGTCGATGTCCAGTTCGGCGATGACGCGGCCGGGGCCGCGGCCCATGACCAGGACCTGGTCGGAGAGGAACACCGCTTCGGAGACGTTGTGGGTGACGAGGACCGCGGTGGTGCCGGTGCTCATCCAGATCCGCTGGAGTTCGTCGTTCATCTGGCGGCGGCGGATCTCGTCGAGACCGTTGAACGGCTCGTCGAGGAAGAGGAGCCGGGGCTTGAGGATCAGCGCGCGGGCGATCGCCACCCGGCGCGCCATGCCGCCGGAGAGCTTCGCGGGCAGGGCCTTCTCGAAGCCCTCCAGGCCGACGAGGCGCAGGAGTTCGGCGGCGCGCTCGCGGCGCTCGGCCTTCGGTACGCCGGTGACCTGGAGGGGCAGTTCGACGTTGGCCTGCGCGGTGCGCCAGGGCAGCAGCACCGGGTCCTGGAAGACGAAGCCGAACTCCCCGGCGCCGCGCGCCTCGGCGGGGGTGCGGCCGAAGATCTCGACGGTGCCGGTGGTGGGCGGCACGACGTCCGACAGGATGCGCAGGAGTGTGGACTTGCCGCAGCCGGAGGGGCCGATGAGGGTGCAGAAGCTGCCTTCCCGGACGGTGAGGGCGATGTCGTCGAGGGCGGTGAAGTCGCCGCCTCCGACGTCGAACCGCTTGCCGATGCCGGTGGCGCGGACGACTCCGCCGGTGGAACTCGGGGCGGGCGGGGTGCCCTTCACGGCGCTCATGCCCGGCCCGCTTCCGTCGCGGCGGCGTTCGCGGTGCGGGGTGCGGCGGTCCGGTCGGGCAGGCCGAGCAGCCGCGCGAGGGTGCCGCCCTCGACCAGGGCCCGGTCCTTCTCGTCGGGGATCGCCCGGGCGATCTTGGCGCGTTCCAGGTCGAAGTGGCTGCCGGGCCAGTCGGTGCCCATGACCAGCCGGCCCGCGCCGAGCCGCCTGTAGGCCATCTGGACCTCGATGAGCTGGGTGCCGGAGGTCTCCAGGTAGATGTGCTCGTTGCGTTCGGCCACCAGGATCGCCTCGTTGACGTTCCAGATGGTCCCCATGTGAGCGATGAGCAGGGGCACTTCGGGGAACGCTCGGGAGATCTCCTCGATGGACAGGGGCGCGCAGAACGGGTCGTCGAGCGCGTTCACCAGGATCATCAGACCGTTCTCACGACAGGCCTCGAAGACCGGGTCGAGCAGGCCGTGGTCGGCGAAGTGGTAGCCGTGCATGGTGGGGTGCAGCTTCAGCCCGCGCAGGCCGTACTCCCGGGCGCAGGCGTGGACCGTCTCGACGGCGTCGGGGCGACGCGGGTCGACCTGCCCGAACCCCACGATCCGGTCCGGATACGCGGCGACCGTGCGGGAGATGAACGCGTTGTCGATCATCTGGCCGAGGGAGCAGCCCACGGCCATGTCGACGCCGGCCGCGTCCATCGACGCGATCATGTTCTCCGGGGTGTAGGACTCGGCGGTCAGGTAGTCCGAGGTTCCTCCGGCCTGCCAGACGTTGTTGTACGCGTCGATGATCACGAGTGCTCCGCTTCGTTCGGGTGATCGGGCCTGGACGGTGCGGCGCCCGGGCCGCGGCATGACCGGGCCGCCACGGTGGGGCGGCGCCCGGGGCGGGCTCAGGTCAGGAGGGAGGTGCGCCCGTCGTAGGCGGCTTCCAGCACGGAGGTGTCGACGACGTCGGCGGCCTTGAGCTTCTTCGGCAGGGTGCCGACCTCGACCAGGTCGTCGATGATCGTCTGCATCTTCCCGGGGTCGACCTGGAGCACGCCCTTGGGTGAAGTGATCAGGTCCTTCTGGAACTTGGCGGTGGCGACCTCGTCGGCGACCTTGAGGCCGTTGGTGTTCCACTCCGTCGCGACGAGCTTGCCGACCTCGGCGGGGTGGGCGTTCATGTACTCGTGGCCCTTGATGGTGGCGCGCAGGAACCGGACCAGTTCGTCGTGGTGGTCGTCGAGCCGGTCCCGCGTGGTGACCAGGACGTTGCCGTAGCTCTTGACCCCGAGGTCCTCCAGGTAGAGCACGTCGACCTCGACGCCCTGCTGTTCGAGGGCCACCGCCTGGGAGGTGGCGTAGCCGGAGTAGCCGGAGACCTGGCCGGTGGTGAGCTGGGTGGGGTCCGTGCCGGCGGGCACGAAGGTGACGTCCTTGACGCCGGCCTTCTTCACCAGGGACTCGAACTGCTGGCGGGAGGCCTCCGTGACGGCGATGGTGCGGCCCGCGAAGTCCTTGATGCCGGTGATCGGATCGCTCTTCTTGCTGATGATCGCGAACGGCGACGTCTGGAAGATGGCCCCGTAGACGACCAGTGGCCTGCCCTTGGCGGCGGCGACGAGGACATTGGTGTTGTCGTCGTCGCCGGTCATGGCGCGGCCGGAGGCGATCTGCTGCCAGGCCAGGATGTTGGGGCCGCCCGCGGTGAAGGTGGTGGAGATCTTCTCGGCGGCGTAGTAGCCCTGCTTCTCTGCGGCGTAGAACCCGCCGTACTGGGTGAGCTTCAGCCAGCCGAGCTGGTCCTTGACGGTGAGCACACCGTCCGCGGAGGTGGCACCGGAGGAGTCCCCTCCGCAGGCGGACAAGAGACCGCCCGCGGCGAGCACCCCGGCACCCGCGCCGAAGAGCCTCAGAACGTCGCGTCGCCCGTGGACAGCGCCGCGCACCTCGCGTGATCTGTTCATGTGAATCCTCCAGCGGACGCCCTCGCGGGGCGTAGAAGGCGGGATAAGTGCAGGCCAGAGGGGCTCTGCCAGGTCGTGTCCATAGCCTCGCTCCGCGCTGGAGGCGCCCGCAATGAGCGATTCATCGGTGGATCGACCGGACCGTTGACAAAGCGTCCACATCGAAACAGCCGCAGAAACAGCCAGAAACAGGCAGGCAACACCCGGCCGTTTCGCCGGCCGACGACAGGGCCGGCACAAGCCGATCGAGGGGTACGGCACCGGCCCGTCGGTACCGGGCGGCCGCCGGGCCAGGGTTTGGCGCTGTCCCCGCAGCCCGAAAGGATGAATCCCCCGGTGGGACGGCGTGTCGCCGGTCCCCGATTCTGCACGCTTCGACTCCGAACGCCGAGTGAGGAGAACAGGTGGCGGATGCGGGACGGCGTCAGGGGACGCCTCTCTTACGTGATCGGGCGCGGTATCTCTTCGACAGGACGCTGGCGCGCAGCACCGCGGCGCTGCTCGGCTGGCTCGCCCTCGGGTGCATGACGCTCGTCGTCCCGGTCAGCGCGCTGCTGGTCTGGACGGACCCGCGGGCGCCGCACTCCGTGGCGGGGCGGATCAGCGCCGTGTGGCGCACCAGCGCCGAGACCATGCGGCTGAGCGGAGTGACGGGCGCCCCGCTGCGGATGCTGCTGGCGGCGGTGCTCGGACTGATCGCCCTGTTGTGCGTGTCGACGGTCGTCGGTGTCATCACGACGGGTCTGGGCGACCGGCTGGCGGAGCTGCGCCGGGGCCGCTCGACCGTGCTGGAGCAGGGCCACACGGTCGTGCTCGGCTGGTCCGACCAGGTCTTCACCGTGGTCGCCGAGCTGTTCGCGGCCCGCGACGGGAAGGGGCGGCACGTGGTCACCGTCCTCGCGGACCGGGACTCGGCCGACATGCACACCGAGCTGACGACCGCGCTCGGCATCGCGGACGCCTCCCGGCTGGTGTGCCGTACCGGTGCGCCGACCGACCCCGAGGCGCTCGCGCTGGTGACGCCGGGCGCGGCCCGGTCCGTACTGATCCTTCCCCGTGACGACGAGGACGCCGACGCGCGGGTCATCCGCACGCTCCTGGCGCTGCGCGCCCTCCTCGGCACCGGCAGCGGCGACGGCACGGGCAGCGTGCCTCGGCTGGTGGCGACGGTGCGCGACGGCCATCACCTGCGGGCCGCACGGCTCGCGGCCGGGCCGGGGAGCACCGTCCTGGAGGCGGACCGGACCACGGCACGGCTGCTCGTGCAGTCGGCCCGGCAGCCCGGTCTGCCGGCCGCCCTGCGCGACCTCCTCGACTTCTCCGGGGCCGAGTTCCACACCCTCGGCTCAGCCGGTTGGGCGGACCGGACGTACGACGAGCTGGTCCTGTCCTTCGAGGACGCGTGCGTGGTCGGGATCCTGCGGGCCGACGGCACACCGCTTCTCACACCGCCGCCCCACACGGTGCTGCGCCCCGGCGACCGGCTGGTGACGGTCGCCCACGACGACGAACCGGCCGCCGCCACCGACTGCCGCGGCCACATCGACGCGCCAGCCCTGGCGCCCGCGGGCGAGCGCACCGCCGGCCCGGCACGCACCCTCATGCTGGGCTGGAACCGCCGGGCCCCGTTCGTCGTCGACCTCCTGCGCCAGACCTCCCGGCCGGGCTCCGTCCTCGACGTCGTCACCGACCCGGACACCGATCCGCCCGCCCATCTGGCGCGCTCCGACACCGGTGGCCGCCTCCGCGTCAGCCATCGCACCGGCGACCCCACCCGCTTCGCCACGCTCCGCGCGCTGCATCCCTCGCGCTACGACAGCGTCATCGTCCTGCGGGACGAGAACGCTCCCGCTCCCGCGCAGCCCGACGACAAGACCCTGCTGACCCTGCTGATGCTCAAGGCGCACGAGGAGGAGGCGGGCCGGCGCATCCATGTGGTGGCCGAGCTGCACGACCACCGCAGCCGGCCGCTGGCTCCCCTCGGCGCCGCCTCCGACGTCGTCGTCCGCGGGGAACTCACCGCGCTGCTCATGACGCAGATCTCCCACGACCCCGCTCTCGGCGCCGTGTTCGAGGAGATCTTCACCGCGCGCGGCGGAGCACTGGCCCTGCGCCCCGCCACCGACTACGTGCGCCCCGGCCTCGAAGCGTCCTTCGCCACGGTCACGGCGGCGGCACTGGCCCGTGGTGAGGCCGCGATCGGCTACCGCACCCACGACCCCTCGGCCGGGCCCCTGCCGCCGGCGGTCCGGCTCTGTCCCGGGCAGTCGCGGCGGCGGTCCTGGAGCGATCAGGACGAGATCCTGGTCCTGGCTCCGGGCCACGGCATCACTCCCGCGGACGACGGCGAACCCCTCCCCCTCCCCCTCGCCCGTCATCCCCACCAGGACGGCGACCCGGCGGCGGAAGTGCCGAGCTGACTCCGGCGCGCCGAAGGACTCCGCGTGCGACTGCTCGGCGCGGGAGCGGCGGCCGCTCCCCGCGTGCGGGCCGTCGGCGCAAGCCCCAGGCTGAGATCATGGCCACTGATCAGCCTGTCGTCATCTATCCGCCCGCCGAGGACGGAGGCCGACGCGTCCGTATCGGCGACCACTTCACCGGTATCGCCTACGGCCTGGTGGACATCGCCGCCTTCGTCCAGGAAGCCGGGCTCCAGGACTGGGACGAGATGGATGTGGTCCGGTCCGCGCTGGTCGAGTGGCGGGGCGGAGGCCCCGACGCCTGGGCGGCGGTCGGACCGGACTAGGCCGTGTCCGCACCGTCCCGCCTGCCCCGCGGACACGCCCTGGGCCGGGGGTTCCAGCGCTCTCCCCCGGCCGGCCCGGCGGTCACCCGCTCATCCGGTCCTCCCCGTTGCCCGCCGTGGTCACCGAAGCCGTCGCGGGGAGCCGGAATCCGGGGAGGTACGGGCCGCCGCCGGTGAGGCCGCCGGCTCCGGCGAAGGGCCACAGGCCCGGGACGGACGCGGAACCGGTGCCGTAGAGGGCGTGGCCGCTCTCCGTGCGGTGGAAGCCGACCGTGTAGGTCCTGGTGTGCGCCCCGTTCGCCGAGGTCACCGTGATGGTGCGGGTCGTGAGGCGGGACTCGGCCGAGGAGAGCACGGAGCTGCCGTTCGTGACCTTCACCCGGGCACCGGACTGGGCGGGGCGGGCGGTGACGGACGGGACGGCGGCGCTCTTGGGCAGGTCGACGACGTAGGTGGACACGTCCGGGTCGAAGCCGTCGATCGCGAGGCCGCCCACGGTGATCGCCTCGGCGTCGGCGACGCTCGCCTTCGTGGCGTCCACCATGTCGGTCACGGTCACGGTCCCGTCGGCGCCGACGGTGACGTGCGCCGCCATCGCCGCGGCGAGGTTGATCCGCTGCCAGCTCGCCTCGCCGTCCCCGGTGAGGTCGAGCGGGTAGCCGGAGTCCGTCGCGGTCTGCTGGAGGATCTGGGTGCGCTGCCCGGCGGTGAGGTCCGGGAACGCCGTGGTCAGCAGCGCCGCTGCGTCCGACGGGACGGTCAGGGCCTGGCCCGCCTTCCCGACCTGTGAGAACCCGTAGGTCAGGCGCTGGGTGTAGAGGCTGATGTCCTGGGCCGTGCCCAGGCCGTCGTAGGGGTCGCCCTGACAGGCCGTGAGGGTGTCGCCGTACCCCTGGGCCCGGCACCGGGCGAGCAGGACGTTCTCCATCTCGGTGTGCGCCTGTGTCAGGAGCCTCGCGAAGTCGGGATCGGCCCACCGGTGGGCGACGGTGGCCTGGGCCGTGATGCGCCCGCCCATCACGTCCAGCGGGTAGTGGAAGCCGAGGACGACGCGGTTGTCGCCGTACTCCGAGGTGCGGGCGAGGATCGACGGTGCCAGTTCCGGCAGGAGGGTGGCGAGGATCGTGCCGGCCTCGTAGCCGCCGTAGGTGTGGCCGCTGGGGTAGGAGCCGCTGGTGGTGAGGCTGCCGTAGGAGCCGTCCTGCGACTCGTAGACGGAACCGCCGTCGCCGACGAATCCGAGCCGGACGTACGGACGCAGGTAGCCGTAGTGGTTCTTGGCCGCCTCGACCTTGTCGAGGTTCTGCGTCACGCGGGAGAACAGGGCACTGGTCTTGGGGAGTCGGCCGCCCTTGAGGGCGTCGAGATAGAGCTGGCCGAGCCGTGAGCCGAGGCCGTCGGCCATCGTGACGGTGGAGCTGTTGGTGGCGTCGACCTCGGCCCTGTCGACGTCCTTCTGGGTCGCCGCGTTGTTGATGCCCACGGCGATGCGGTCGTTCTCCGCGGTGACCGAACTGCCGCCGTTGAGCTTGGCGTTGGCGCCGAGGATGCCGGAGTCGAGGTCGTCGATGCCGTTGAGGAGGCCTTGGAAGTAGGCGGTTCCGTCACCGGTGCCGGGCCATGTGTCGGACGGGTAGGTGGCCTTGAGGTCGTCGTCCGGGAAGGGGGACGGCTCGTAGGCCGGGTCGGTCGCCTCCTCGGTCGCCTGTTCGGTCGCTGAGACGGCCGTCTCCTGGGCTGCCGAGGTGCCGGCCAGGGTGAACGCGGTGACGGTGGCCGAGTGGGTCCTGGCCCTGCCGGTGGTGGTCAGCAGTGCGGTGTCGGTCGTGGGCGACACGTGTGCGGTGGTGCCGTCGTCCAGGGTGACGGTGTAGCCGATGACGGGTGTGCCGCCGTCCCCGGCCGGCCGCCAGGTCACGCGGACCCGCTTCCCGTCGGTGACGACGGCTGTGACGGACGGCTGCTGCGGGGTGGCGCTCCCGGTCGTCACGGGGGCCGTGGCGGTGCTCGACGGCGAGGCCCCGACGGCGTTGACCGCCTGGACGCGTGCCGTGTACGACCTGCCGCTGCGCAGCCGGGTGAAGGTGGCGGCACGGCTGTCCGGATCGGCGATCGTGATCCGGTGGCCGTCGCTGAGGCTGACCTTGTAGCCGGTGACGGGCGAGCCGCCGGTGTCCTCGGGTGCGGACCAGGCGACGGTCACGCTCGTGCCGGACGAGGTCGCCGAGACGGCGTCCGGCGCGGCCGGTACGGTCCGGGGCTTCGCGGTGAGCGCGGCCAGGGCCTTGCGCAGGGCCTCGTACCGGGCGGTGAGGGTGGTGTCGTCCGCCGTGGTGTCGGCGGTCGCCTCCTTCGCCTCGTCGAGTGCGGTGGTGAACGCCGTCCACGAGGCCCGGGTGTAGCGCTCGTCGGTGATCGCGGAGGCCGTCGTGACCAGGTTCTCCAGTCGGAGTCTGGGCAACGGGACCAACTGCCCGGCGGCGAGGGTGAGGCTGCGGGTGTGGGTGTCGACCTCCAGCTGGGTCGCGTCGTCGGCGTCGACGAGGGCGCGGGCGGCGGCGAGTTCACGGCGGTACACGCCGAAGTCGACGGTGTCGTAGCGGGCGGCGTCGTCCGCGAGGCCCGCGTACCGGTCGACGGCCTTGCGCAGGGCGGACTTGTCGGTGACCGCGGGGGTGTCGACGTGGTCGAAGGTGATCCGGCCGAGGTTCGCGACGTAGGGGTGCGAGGAGTCCGGGGTGGTGGTCAGACGCAGGAAGACGGTGTGGGTGCCGGTGATCGCCTCGGGCAGGGTCAGGGTCGTCGTCCCGCCGGATGACCAGGCGGAGCCCGTCACCGGGAGCGGCACGGTCGCGTACGGCGTGCCGGGGGCGGTCGCATCGAAGGCGTCGAGGTAGAGCTGGACGGCAGAACCGGTGCCGCAGCGGGCGGAGTTGTTGACGTAGGTGATCGTGACGGTGCTCTTCGCGGAGCCGCCGAAGTCGATGGCGCCGTAGTCGAGCCAGGCCCCGTTGTAGGTGCCGCCGAGGTCGGTGGTGGATCCGGCGCCGCTCCAGCCGACGGGCTCGCTCTTGAGTCCGCCGCCGCTGTGGGAGGCGAACGCGGTGGCGTCGAAGCCTACGGGGGCGTCGGCGGTCCGCGTCAGGGTCAGTGCGTAGACGTTGGCGACGTACGGCTGGGACGACGTCTGTGTGCTGGAGACGAAGACCGCGTACATGTCCTGGACGCCCGCGAAGACCTCCGGGTCGAGCCGCACGCTGGTGGTGGCGACGGTTCCCCAGCCCGAACCGCTGTAGTCGAGGGGGATGTCGACGCTCCTGGGACCGTCCTTCGTCCCGAGGTGGAGTTCGATGTGCGAGTCCGACGCCGCACGCGACTGGGGCTTGTCGTAGCGGACGGTCACGGTGTCGGCGCCGTCGCCGAGGCCGGTGTCCTTCCACTCGGCCCAGGCGCCGTTCGTCACGTTCTCGAAGATGCCGTTGGCCAGGTTCATCGCCGCCGAACCGGCCCCGGTCGCGGTGCTGTTGACCGCGGTGAGCGTCGCACGTGTGGTGACCGGGGACGTGGAGACGTCGTACGGGGAGAACTGGTACCAGTCGAAGTTCGACACCCACTGCTGCCCGGACGGGGCGTGGAAGACGAACGTCGCGCTCGACGCCTCCAGCAGGGCTTCGGGATCGGTGACGGCCGCCTGGACCGTGCTGTAGTACTGCCAGCTCCCGGTTCCGGGAAGCTGCACGGTGGCCACGACGGGCCCGTCGGCGGTCCCCGCGTGGATGTCGACGCTGCTCGCCTTGGCGTTCGTGGCCTGGGAGTTGGCGTAGCGGACCGAGACGCTGCGCGGGGCGAGTCCGCCGAAGTCCAGCTTGGCGTACCGCTCCCAGGCGCCTTCGGTGACGCCGCCGAGGTCGCCGTCCGAGTAGTACGCCTCCTTCACCAGGCTGGGGCCTTCCATCTGGTCGGGGGCCTCGGCCTGGAGGACCGCGTAGCCGCCTTCGTCGATGGTGAGCGTGTCGACGGCGGAGCGCAGCGCGTCGGCGGCGGCCATGAGGGTGCCCGTCGCGGAGGTGGTGTCGGCGAGGACGGTCCGCGCGCGTTCGAGCGCCGAGCGGAACAACGTCCAGGAGCCGTCGGAGTAGTTGGCGCTGCGCACCAGCGAGGCCTCGTCGACGAGTGCGCTGAGGTCCTGGCGGTGCACGGGCGCCGCGGAGAGCGTGAGCGGGTCGGTCGGGGTCACCCCGGTGCCGCGGACCGTCGAGGCCCGCACTCCGTGGGCGAAGGCCGCGTCGTGGAAGGTGATGCCGAGGCGTGCGTCGACCCGCGCGGTGCCCGTGAGCGACAGTGTGGCGGTGCGTGAGCCGGTGACGCGCAGGTCCGCGGTGACACCGCCGGGCAGGCCGGTGACGGTCGCGGCGCCGGTCCTGGTCAGGCTGGTTCCGGTGCGGGCGGCGAACTTCGCCGGTCCGGACAGGGTGAGCTTCACGCTGCCGTCGACCTTGCCGTCCGTGCCGGTGGCGACGCTGTCGGGCCGGGCGGAGACGACGGTGTCGCCCTTGCCCGTTCCCGTGCCGCCGCCCGTGTCGCCTCCGTCGGTGTTCAGCGAGTACGCGGGTTCCGAACGGGCGCCCCACTGCGACGGCTTGGAGCCCATGGTGAAGTCCAGGGTGCCGCCGGAGATGATCTGCGCGTAGTCGAGCCAGGTGTTGTCGAACCGCTTGCCGTTCAACGTGGCGTTCTGCACGTAGTAGTTGCTCGGCGACACCCCGTCGGCCTTCACCGTGAACCGGCTGCCGTTGGCGTAGGTGATCGTCGTGGAGTCGAAGAACGGGCTGCCGATCTGGAACTGGCTGGAGCCGGCGGTCACCGGGAACAGGCCCAGGGCGGCGGCGACGAACATGGTCGACATGGTGCCCGCGTCGTTGTCCATGGTCGGCAGGAAGCCGTTCGGGGACAGCTTGTACACCTGTGTCCTGACGGGCGGGGTGAACTGGCCGCCGGAGCTGGGGGCTTCGCTTGTGGAGCCCGTCGCGATGTAGCGGTTCCAGGTCGTGCCGGTGTAGATGGCGCGCACCCACTTCTGCGTCAGGCTCGGTTCACCGACGTAGTTGAACAGGTACGGGGCCTGGAGGTCGATTTCGTTCGCGTTGGAGTGCAGCATGGTCGAGCCGTCGTCGACGGTGGAGTCCTCGCCGAACATGTGCTTGACGGCGGCCTTTCCGGCCTTCTCGCCGCCCATCGCCTCGATGAGGCCGCCCATGTCATAGGCGTCGTACCAGTGGTACTGCCACAGCGTGCCCTGGTAGAGGCCGGCCGCCTCGAACTTCTCGTAGTCCGCGCTCTGCCAGTCGCCGCCCGTGGCACGCGGGGTGAGCAGGCCGACCTTCGTGCCGTCGGCGGCGGTCCAGGCACCGGACCTGACGAGGTTCTCGATGGCCATCGTCGACTGGTCGCGGAGCTTCTCGGCGTCCGTGTCCTTGCCGAGGGCGTCGGCGATCACGGACAGCGCCCACTGGTCGTAGCCGCGCTGGACGGTCGTACCGGGATCGCCGGAGACGTATCCCTGCCTCAACTGCGCGCCGGTGTAGTAGCCGGAGTAGGACAGCAGCGCCGGATAGGCCTCGTCGAGCCGGTCGAAGTTCTTGAAGCCCTTCGACAGCGCGTCGGCGACCAGCACCGCCGATCGCTCCCAACGCACCGTCGGCACCGAGTGGGTGATGCCGCTCAGGCTCTTGCCGGAGGCCCGTACGTCGGCGAAGAGGACGATCAGCGACTGGATCATGTCCCGGTAGGTCGCCGGGTCGATGTACGCCTCGACGGAGTACTTGCGGAAGTCGTCCCAGGTGGACCAGCCGTCGTAGTACGTGAACCCGTTGGCCGTGTGCACCGCCCCGTCCGCGCCCCGGTACGTCCCGCTGGTGCTGGTGGCGTTCACCGGCAGGGCGTACATGCGGTACAGGTGCGTGTAGAACTCCTTGGTCAGCGTCGAACCGGGGTCGGACTGGGCCGAGTTGCGCACGTCGACGGCGCCGAGCGCCTGGTTCCACTCCGCCTTGGTCCGGGCACGGGCCTGGTCGAAGGTGAGGTCGCCGACCTCGACGCGCTGGTCGGTCGCGGCCTGCTCGGCGCTGATCGGCGAGAGCGTGACGCGCAGTTCGATGTCGTCCCCGGCCGACGGGTCGAACCCGAGGACGGCGCCGGTGTCGGAGCCGTCCTGCGCGCTCGCGTCGGACAGCTTGCCGTCGCCGCCCCAGGTCTTCAGGGAGGTCACGGGGACGTTGGTGGTGGCGTGGTAGTACAGCTGGTACGAGGCGCCGTTGAACGATCCCGCGATGAGACCGCCGATCGCGGTGGTGCCGTCCGCCTGCGTCGTCGCCTTGAGGGTCGAGCGCGTGCGGCTGGTGAAGTTGTTCGCGAGGTCGAGGACGAGTTCGGGGTTCGACCCGGCGGGGAAGCTGTAGCGCTGCAACGCCGTGCGCGTCGTCGCGGCCACCTCGGCCCTGATGGTCCCGGCGTCCTGCCGCACCGAGGAGGCGGTGCCGGAGATGGCGCCGAGCCCGACCTGGTAGGCGCCGGGCGTCGCGCTCTCGTCGTCGTGGCTGTAGGTGTGGGCGTAGGTGCCGGTGGCGGGGCGGCTGTCGTAGCGCACGGAGGTCGGGACGACGAGCAGGTCACCGCCGCCGCCGGACCCGCCGACGCCGTCGAGGTTGGTCGCGGTGAACCCGGCGATGTGGTCCTCGTCGTAGTCGTACCCGGTGTGGTTGCGGTTCGGCACGGTCAGCGGGTTGACCTTGGCCAGGCCGTGCGGCGCCTGGGCGCCCGGCAGGTCGTTCCCGTCGTCGCCGGCGGTCGACACGAACGGGTCGACGAGTTTCGTGTAGTCCGTGCCGTCGGCGGTTCCCCTGTCCGCCAGGGCGGTTGGCGCGGCGACCGCGCCACCTCCGGTCAGCGCGGTCAGTCCGAGGGCCGCCGCGAGCAGTGCGGCGACCGTCGTGCGCAGTGGCCTGCGGCGCCTGCCCGCAGGATGCGCGACGACCGTGCGCGGCACGGGGAGGGCGGTGCTCGGGCGTTGCGCACGAGGTGCTCTGCGGGGACCGGATCTGAGGGGCACGTGACTCTCCAGCGATGCGGTACGCGCGGTCGGCCGCACTGTTGGACAACGTTGTCCAAGCGAGTGCCGAACGTGCGGGGAACGGGAGACGGCAGGGGCACGGCGGATCACTCCGCCGCGTCCGCGACCGTACGCGCAGGAGGTGCGAAGAGGGAATACGGCGGGGGAACAATGACCGTACGGTGGGTGCGGCGAGCGGCGTGCCGCACCGGCGGGCGCCCGCATGACCGGGGCCACGTCAGCCTGGCCCCGGTCGGCCTGTCGGCGCGGTCAGGTCCTCGGGAGCGTGTCAGGGCTCCTCGGTTCGTCGAGGATTCCGTGCCCGGCCTCGCCGTCGGCCGCCGCGTCGCCCGTCACCGCGCCGACGAAGTCCGTTGCGGTCAGGCCCTGTTCGGCGTCGATCGGCTCCCGTGCGCCGCCAACGCCGTCCGGGGCGAGCTCCTTCGGGTTCGGTCCCGGGGTGGGCCGCTGATCGAGGCGGAGTTGGCGGAGCCGTGCGAGGAGGTCCTGCACCGCGGGCAGGGGCATGGTCGACAGGTACGTCGAAATGTCGCCTCCGCCGCCGATGAACTGCGGGACGTCGAACCCCGCGAACTCGCGGACGATGCGGATCATCGCCACGTTGTCCCGGCCCAGCGCCTCCACCTCGGCCTTGATCTCCAGGCCCACGCGGCGGGCTTCGGCGCTCGCGAGGTACTGGTCGATGACGTCCTCGCGCTCGGCGTTCCTGACGGTCTGGTCGAGGGTCTTGCCCCGCATCTCCTCCATGAGTTCCGCCTTGAGCGCGGCGAGCATGGACGGGTCGGTGGGCTCGAAGTCGCCGAGGTTGGTCTCGAGGATCTCCACGCCCCATTTGCCCAGCGCGTGCTTGACCCGGTCGGTGAGGTTCTTGCGCACGTCCTCGTAGCTGTCGAGGAACTCGAAGACGGAGTACGTCATGGCGATCTCGTTGAAGTAACCGGTGACGGCGACGCCGAGGACGTCCCGCACGAACCGCTTCATCGGCGCCGGATCGTCCACCAGGCCGCCGAGATCGCCCGTGTCCGCGGCGCTGGAGCCGCCGAACTGGCCGACGAGGGTCGGCGCCACGTGGGGCGGGATCTGGAGGTTCTGCCACAGGTCCACGGACAGTTCGAAGCGCCCCTGGACCTTCACGGTGATCTGTCCGAGATCCGCGTCGTAGTTGTCGGCCTCCGCCTGCTGTTTGTTGTGCCACTTGAGGATCAGCACACGTGTGGGGATCAGCAGCACGCGCACGAACCACGGGTTGAGCGCGTAGGAGGGACCCTTGCCCAGGGTCTCCTGCTGGACGCCCCGCCGCCCGTCGTTGTCGAGGAAGACCCATGGCAGGCGGAAGTTGCGGTGGCCGGGCACCCGGGGGGCCACGGCGTTGTCCGTCTCCTCCTCGGGATCGGCGCCGTCCAGCGCGATGACCACGCCGGTGTAGTCCTCCTTGACGGAGATCTCCCGCAGATGTGTCGCGGTGAGGCCCTCGCGGGAGGCGGCCACGTTGTCGACGGTGATGACGTCGAAGAGTTCCGGGTTGATGTCGTAGCTGTTCCCCCCGCCCAGGATGGCGAGTTGGCGGCCCTGTTCACCGCCACCGGCGAGAAAGGCCTCCCCGTCCTGGAAGTCGTCGCACCACACGTGCCGGCCGAATCGGCGGTCCGGCGGCCGGACGCCGCCTTCCCTCGCCTGGACCAGTCCGATCGTGCCCGCGGGGACGTACGTGCGCGGCCTCATCTCCACCTGGAAGAGGCGCGTGTTGATGTAGTACGACTGGCCGCCGCTCAACGTCCGCAGCTGGATGCCCTGTTCGCCCTTGATCCCGTCGGGCCCGCCCAGCAGGAACCCTTGTCCGTCCTGGAAGTTGTCGCAGTCGACAGGGCGCGCCAGGCGTCCGCGGCCGGACCTGTTCTGCCCTTCGAGGGCCGTCACCACGCCGATCATGTCCGTCGGCACATGCACCCTGGGCACGCAGTCGACCGAGTTGACCACCGGCCACAGCCAGTGGACGCCGGGAGACAGGGTGCGGGCCAGCACTCCGCGCGCGTTGTGCGGGTTGACGTGCTGGTACGACCTGTCCGGATGCTGGGGTACGTACCTGCGGGTGATGACGCCGACATGGTCGGCGGGCACGACGATGCGCGTGTGCCAGGCGACCGCCGCGGCAGCGGCGGCCAGGAGGATCAGCAGTACCAGGGTCACGGGTCATCTCTCCATTCCCGCAGCCGCGCGTGCAGCGCCAGCACGGTGGAACTCCAACGGTCGTACCAGTCCGGGTCGTTCTCATGACCCGGGTCGCGCAGGGTCGGGTAGAACCCGGATCGCCGCCCGGGGCCCGCCAGTTGGGCGAAGTCCCGGTAGAGCCGGGGCACGGCCGACTCGGCCGCGTCGCGCCAGCCCAGCGCGGCGCTCAGCTCGGGGAAGCGCGGGCCGCGCCGTCCCCCGGCCGGGGTGAGCGAGAGCTGACGCCGCAAGCCCTGCCGTCCGGCGGTGTGTCCGGCCCACACGGCGTCGATGCCTCCCAGCAGCCCGCGGGGGACGGCTGCGGCATCGCGGGCGCTCAGCCAGCCCTGCGTGGTCCGGTCGGCCGCCTCCATCACCAGCCGGGTGGTGAGCAGGTCCGCGTGTTCGTACTCCCCCTCGGCGAGGTGGGCGCGGAGTCGCTCCAGTCCGGAGGACGGCGTCAGCCGCGCGGCCGGGCGGTGTGCGGGGCGCGGGGGCTCGGGCAGACGGGGCGCCCGCCGACGGGTGACGTCCTCGCGCAGACGGCGCAGCAGGTCCAGGGCGGTGTCGTCGAGGAGGGCACCGTCACGGGCGTCGACGTGCCAGACGGTGGCGAGATGGTAGTCGGCCTCCCCGTCCAGCAGCACGGGGACGAACGGCCGTCCGTGCACCTGGCCTTCGAGGATCATCCGGGTGACGTCGTCCGAGTCCTGCGACTGCGGGGTCATCACCACGACGACGGCCAGCGCGGCACGCAGTTGGCGGCGGATCGCCCAGAACTGGGCATCGCCCGGGCGCAGATCGTCGACCGACCAGACCGGCAGTTCCGCCGCACGCAACTGACCGGCCAGCGCCCGGCCGTACTCGGCGTCGGCGGGGGCGTAACAGACGACGAAGGCGGGAACTCCGGGTGGGGTGACGGGCCGGGACGGGGACCGTTGGGCGGCGGTCAGGTTGTCCCGGACGCCCGCCCGGCCTGCCCGCCCCGGCCGGTCCGCGATGACCGCGGCGAGTTCGGCGGCCTTCTCGGCGAACTGTTCGTCGTCGAGGTCGCTGAAGTCCCGCCAGACCCGGTTCGCGGCGAACGGCGGTACGGCGACACGGCCCAGCAGGACCGGGATGAAGCGCAGTCCACGCTCGGCCGATGCCGTGGCGAGCGCGGCGTATTCGTCCATGGTGCGGGGTGAGCGCACGGAGGCGGGGCTGATGACGGCGATCCCGTTGCGGGACCGAAGCAGTGCGCTGTCCAGACGGTGGACGATGACGTCCGACGGCTCGATGCTCCAGGGCGCGAAGAACGGCGTCAGCCCGTGCCTGACCAGTTCACCGGCCAGTCGTCCGGCCCAGGCGGCGTCGTCGTCCGCGTAGGAGAGAAACACGTCGTGCGAGAGGTCGTTCAACGGCTCGGCCCTCCCGGGCCTGGTCGTGCAGGGGTCGCCCCGTTCGGGACAGCAGCCCGCGGGGACATCAGATTAGGGCTTGAATCCCGCATTCACGGCGGGAGTTCGACATGTCCGACTTTTCAAAACTTTGGTGCGTGGCGTCGTGCCGAAGGAGTCCGCGGACGGGGCCGGTGCGGGCTCCTGGTGCGTCCGCCGGAGCCGACCGGCCATCGCGGGAAGGCCGATGCCGCCGGAGGAGAACTCGGCAGCCGCCGGACCAAGGGCGCGGCGAGCGCGCCCAGTTCGGACCTGCCCTGCTCCTCCCGGTCGAGAGCTGCCGAGCGCTCCGCCTCGGCCAGCAGGAATGCGGCCCGGGGGCGCCGCTCCGGGTCCTTCGTCAGCCCGGCGGCCAGCAGTTCCCGCAGCGGTGCGGGAATACCGTCCAGCGGCACCGGCCCGGTGGTGTGCCCGGCCATGAGACGGAACAGATTGCGGGTGGGGAACGGCTGGTGACCGGTCAGGCAGAGGTGCAGCAGGCATCCGGCGGCGTAGACGTCGGATGCCGCGGTCGCCAGGCCGGGGCCGCGCCAGACCTCGGGCGCGCGTGCTTCCGGGGCCCCCGTGCCCAGTGCCGCGAGGCCGAGACCCGTCACCGTGACACCGCCGTCCACGCGCACCATCACCTTCGCCGCCCGCAGATCGCCGTGTGCCGTCCGGCGGTCGTGGACGGCGACCAGTGCCCGCAGGACACCGCGGAAGAGCGCGGCGGCGGCGGACGCGGAGAGCGCCTCGCGTCTCTCCAACAGGCGTGCGAGCGGGGCTCCTTCCGCCGCGTCACTGACGAGCGCTCCACCGACGGCGACACTGGACCGCTCGTACGCGGCACGGAAGGCGGGCGCCTGGACGTACTTGTACGGCACCGCCACCTCGGGCAGGAGCAGCCCGGCCAGCCGGTCGACGTCCGCACGGAACGCGGTCGCCCGAGCCCGGTGCACCAGCAGCCGTGCGGGCACGTACCGCACCACGACCGGGCGCACCTCCTCCGCCCCGGCTCCGCCCAGCGCTCCCCCCGCGCCCCACCCGTCGCCCGCGAGCGCGGTGTCCCTGCGGCGTTCCGGCACAGGGGCCGGCCACGCCAGCACGATCCGGCCGCGCGGCCCGTGGTGCAGTTCCCGCACCTCGGTCCACCGCGGCAGCCGCCACTGCCGGACGACGCCCATGTCAGGCCCCCGCCGTGCGCGGGGCCGCGGAGATGGTCCGCACGAGACGGGCGACCTCGCGGTCGTAGTGCTCGGTGTCCGGCCGGGTCAGGTCGAGTGCCTGGTGGATCGCGGCGAACGGAGGCATCGGATCGCCGCTGGTCCTGACCGGGACGAACCGCAGTCCCGCCTCGAACTTGCGGTGCAGCAGGGCCGCGTACTCGTGGCTGGCGCGCTCGTCGGCCGTGGTCCCCGGGCCGAAGACCAGCACTCCCCATCCGGCCTCGGTGAGGGCTTGGTCGGCCTCCAGGAGCGGGACCAGGCCGGGCGCGACCCAGCGCGCCAGGAACACCTCCAGGTCCACCGCGCGCAGCCGTCCGGCGAGGAGTTCGGCCGCGTCGCCGTCCCCGGACGCGTACGACACGATCACGTCGTACGCCCTCCGCGGCGCCGTGGAGTCCGGCGGCCGGGGTGAGCGGCGGGTGCCGCCGTCACCTCGTCCGGGGCCCGATCGCCGCTCGCGGTACTCGTGATGGGCGTAGTAGACGCCCGCCACGGCGGCCACCCCGCTGACGATCCCGATGACCTGGTTGACCCAATCGACCCCCGTCATGACGAGGAGTGTAGGCGTGATGGCTCTGCGTGGTTGTCAACTTGCCCTTGCTGGTACCAGTTTGCGGCGGTGGACGGGCGCCCCGTACGAGATCGGCGCGTGGTCAGGCGCCCGCCGCGAGGAGCACGGCGATCGTTTCGGGGTAGGGCCCGGTCCTCGCCCATTCGAGCGGGGAGCGGCCGGTGCCGTGGTCTTCGCGGAGCCGGGGGTCCGCGCCGTGCGCGAGCAGGGCACGCACCGTTGCGGTGGAGCCCCAGCAGGCCGCGGCACACAAGGGGGTGCCTTCGCTGCCGTGCCCGCTCTCGGCGTCGGGGGACGCTCCGGCCTCGAGCAGCCGCAGGACACTGTCCGTCGCCCCTTGGACCGAGGCCGCGTAGAGGGGTGTGGTGCCGTCGGCGTCGCTGGTGTGCGGGCAGGCTCCGGCCCGCAGGAGAAGGTCGAGGCGGGTGACGTCACCGGACGCCGCCGCCTCGACGAGGCGCCTGGACAGTTTCTTCCGCCGTCGTCTGTTCACGATCACTCAGGCTATGGCCGGCGGCCCGGTGAAGCGGATTATTTATGAGCGCCGAGGTCGGCGGGTTCGTATGATCGCGGGCGGGATGGGGCTCGTAGCGCAGCGGTCGTCGCGCCTTCACCTCATGTGGGAGGACGCCGGTTCGAATCCGGCCGGCCCCATCCCGCTCCGGCTCACGCTCCTTCCGCCGCCTCCTCCAGTTCGGTCGTCTCGTCCGACTCGTCCGACTCGCCCTGCTCGCCTGCCAGATAGCCTCCGAACGGCCGGGTGACGACGAGGCGGCGCACCTCGTAGGACATCTCGCGCGTCCCGGGTTCGGGGGCGGGGTGGTAACGGCCCGCGCACACGGACAGGTTGACGATGAGGTAGGCCTGCCAGCCCGAGCCCACGCCCCGCCTGTCGGCGAAGATCCGCTCGCCGTTGAGGGTCCACACCACGTTGCGCCGCCCGAAGGTGACGCCGAGGTCGAGGACGGCTCCCGGGCTCACGGCGCCGTGGCGGACGTAACTCTGGCCCTGTCGTACGTGGTTGGTCAGTTCGAGGAGGTCCGGGTTGTCGGGGTGGTACTCGAAGATGTCGACCTCGTCGCCACCGTCCCGCCAGGTCCAGATGGCGGGCCAGGCACCCAGGTGGGTGGGTAACCGTACGGTGGCCGCCAGATGGTCCCCGGTTCGCACCATGAACCCGTCGGCGCTTCCCTCCGTGGTCAGCAGCCCGGCGTCCCACAGGCCGTCCGCCCTGCGCCGCGCCCTGAACGTTCCCGTCCGGGAGTAGGCGGGGTCGGCCGTGAGGTGATCGAGTTTGTTGTCACCCCGGTTGGTGGGCCCTCCGTCCGGATAGGCCCAGGACCGGCCGGCGACCCACTGGCGTTCCGAGGAGAAGTCGGCACTGAACACGACTCCACTCACATCTGCACTCCTCACTGTCCGTCACGATCCCCCTTCCGTTGCATCTCCTGCCCCCTTCGCCCCCATGCGCCATCCGCCCACACCAGAAGCGCAATTCAGCCTTGAGGGTGACAAACCCTTCCGGACGCGACCTTTCGCGCTCGGCGTGCGCGCTCACCCGGCCGCGCGAAACGCGCCCGCCCCCCTACGCCGCGCCGTCGCCTGCCAGGCCGCCGCTCCCGGCGCCGCCGCTGGCTGCGCCTCTGTCGTCAGTGGCAGGGTGCGGTGGCGTCGCCGCCAGCGGCACGGGTGCGGTGACGTCGCCGTCAGTGGCACGGGTGCGGTGGCGTCGCCGCCAGCGGCACGGGTGCGGTGGCGTCGCTGTCAGTGGCGCCTGCGATGCTCCGGAACGGATCGGGGACCGCACGGTGGGAGGGTTCATGTCTTTCGGCTTCAAGACGTCATGGCTTGCCGTGCGCGACGCCGGGCCGCAGGAGGTGGCAGATGCCCTCGGCCTGCGGCATCAGCGGCCCCTGGACTGGAAGACCGGCACCGAACTGGCCTACCGGCACGGCGTCTTCGTCGCCAGACCCGTCCCGGAATGGACGCTCGCGCACGGGAGGATCCACCTCCCCCACCACACCGACCCCAGCCGCCCGGACTTCCCCGCCTGGCTGCGGACGCTGGCCGCGCGCGTCGGAGACCTCCAGTTCTTCGTCACCGACCGTGTCACCGACTGTCACGGCTGGGCGAAGGTCGAGTCGGGCCGGCTGACCCGCGCCTACTGCTCCATCGGACTGAGCGGCGACATCCCCCTGCACCTGGGCGAGCCCACCTCCGTCGAGAGGGAACTCGGCGTCGGCCTGACAGGGCTCGAGCAGGTCCGAGAGGACTGGACCGAAGCCGACTGGGACGCCTGGCACGACGCCCTGCCGACCGAGCGACAGGTGATGCGCATCGCCGCCGACTGGAGCATCTGCCCGCCGCTCATCGACGACACCGCCATCGGCCCCGGCATCCACGGACTCCCGGCGGGCGTCCGCCCCGAGAGCACCCCCGGATGACCTGAAGCCGGCCCGGGGCGCGAGCCGTTCGCGAGGAGCATCCCGCCTCAGGCGTTCGGCAGGAGCTGGCTCGTCAGCGCCTGGCGGGCCCAGGCACGCCACGCGCCATGGGTCCAGTGACGCTCGGACACGAGCAAGGTGTACGTCTCCGGCGACAGGGTCGCGAGCGCGATGTCCGCGGCGAGGTCCAGGGTGACCCCTTCCCGCAGGGCGGTCTTGCGGGCCAGGGCCTCGGCGAAGACACGCTGCACCGTCAGCCGCTGCTCCAGGTTGGTGCGCCACAGCCGGGACAGGTCGGGGTCGGTGGGTGCGGCACTGCGCACCACGTCCAGCAGGGGTGCCGCACGACGGAGGATGTCGCCGGCGCCCGCGGCCTGGAGCTCCAGCTGCCGGTGCGGGTCGGGTTCGGCGATCACCTGGTTCGCCCAGGAGCGCTCCAGGGTGGGGACGGGCTCGTCGTCGCCCGCGACGGCCTGGTCCAGGGCGGCGGCCAGGACGGCCTTCTTCGTCTTGAGGGCGTAGTAGACGGTCTGCTCGCCCACCCCGGCCGCGGCGGCGATGGCGCCGATGCTGGTGGCGGTGTAGCCGTGCGCGGTGAAGAGATCGGTGGCGGCGGCCAGGATGCGGGCGCGGGTGGCGCGCGACCGTGCGGTGCGGCCATCGACCGTCGTGCCGCCCCGGCCCGTGGGGTCTGTGTGCTGTGACTCGGCTCTCACCCTCTTGATTATAGCGGCACTACAAATATCTTCTTGTAGCGTGACTACGAAAACTACGGGGCCGGGCGGCACGCCCGTCCTCCTCCTGCTCACGTCCGTCGAACTGCTGGTGTTCCTGGAGGTGTCGATCGTCAATGTCGCCCTGCCCGCACTGGGCACGGCACTGGCCCTCGGCTCCGCCGGTCTGGCCTGGGTCGTCAACGCCTACCAACTCACCTTCGGCGGCTTTCAGTTGATCGCCGGTCGGGCGGTCGACGTCCTGGGCCGCCGCCGGATGTTCCAGGCCGGAGTCGCCCTGTTCACCGGCGCCTCGCTGCTGGCCGGACTGGCTCCGGACGCCGCCACCCTGCTGGCCGCCCGCGCTCTCCAGGGGATCGCGGCAGCCGTCGTCGTACCGGCCGAACTCGCCCTGCTGACCGCACTGTTCACCGAGCCGGCCGCCCATCGCCGGGCCTTCGCGGTGTGGAGCGCGATGGCTGCGGCGGGAGCGGGCGCGGGGGTCGCGCTGGGCGGTGTGCTGACCCAGGTGGCCGGCTGGCCGTGGATCTTCTTGATCAACGTGCCCGTCGGAGTCGCCGCCCTGATCGCGGCGCCGCGCGTCCTGCCGGCCGATCCACCCGTCGACCGCGCGTCCGTCCTGCCTCGCCTCAACCTGCCGGGCGCCCTGGCCGGCACCGGCTGCCTGCTCGCCGCGGTCTTCCTCGCCGCCGAGCTGCCCGGTCGCGGCGTCACCGACCCGGTCGCCGTGACCGCCGGGATCACGGCCGTGCTGCTGGGCGTCGCCTTCACCGTCAACCAGCGCCGCCACCGTGCGCCGATCCTGCCGCCGCACCTGCTCACCCTGCCCGGGGTGCGTGCGGGCGCGGTGTCCAACGCCCTGGTCGGGGCGTCGCACGTACCCGCGTTCGTCCTGCTGTCGATGCTGTTGCAGGAGACCATGGGCTACTCGGCCATGGCGGCCGGATTCGCCGTCCTGCCGATCGCCGCGATCAACATGGCCGTCGCCCGGACCGCCCTGCCCCGCGCGCTGCGCCGCTACGGGCACCGCGCCGTCCTCGCCGCCGGCATGACGCTGGTGGCCGTCGGCACGGCGGGACTCGCCGCCGGACTCCACCCCGGCGCGACGTACGCCACCGCCGTTCTGCCCGCGAGCGTCCTCTTCGCCGCCGGACTGCCCGCCGTCTTCGTCGGCGCCACCGCCCCCGCCCTCAAGGCCGTGCCCGCGGAACACACCGGCTCCGCCTCCGGCCTCCTCAACACCGCCCAACGCCTCGGTGCCGCACTGGGGTTGACCGCCCTGACCCTGCTCGCCACGCACTGGACCGCGCGGCACGGCGGCACGGCCGACCCGCACGCCCTGTCCGACGGTCTGCGGCTCGCGCTCGCCGGGGCGGCCGGGCTCGCGGCGGTCGGCACCGTCACCACCCTGGCCATGCTGCCGCGCCACGGGCCCGCCCCGACCCGGCAGAGCACGAGCGCCGAGCCCGTCCCGGCCACCATCGACACCACCGACGGAGAGACACGATGACCACCGTCCTCATCATCGGCGGCTACGGCGCCGTCGGCCGGCACACGGCCGCGGCGATCAACAGCCTCGCGCCCGACACCACCGTCCTGACGGCAGGCCGTCACCCCGAACGGGCCACCCCGGTCCCCGGAACCACCGCCCTGCGCTTCGACGCGGCCGATCCCGACGCGATGCGTGAGGTCCCGAGGGACGTCGGCACCGTCGTGATGTGCGCGGCACGGGACAACGTCCGGATCGCCGAGGCCTGCCTGGAACGCGGCATCGACTACGTGGACGTGTCCGCCTCGCACCCCGTCCTGGAGGCGATCGAAGCGCTGGACACGGCCGCCGGCCGCACCGGCGCCACCGCGGTCCTGAGCGTCGGCCTCCTACCCGGGGTCAGCAACCTCCTGGCCCGCCGCCTCACCGACCGGCATCACGGCGCCGACCTGCACATCAGCGCGCTGCTCGGCTCCGGCGACCGGCACGGCCCGGCCGCGCTGGAGTGGACCCTCGACGGCCTGGGCAGCCTTCACGGCTCCTGGAGCGCGGAGTTCCCGGCCCCGTACGGCCGACGGACGGTCCACCGGTTCCCCTTCTCCGACCAGTACACCCTGCCCGCCACCACCGGCGCCGCGACGGCGGCCACCGGCCTGTGCCTGGACTCACGCCTGATCACGGGCCTGCTCCACGCCGCCGGCCGGCCCGCCGTGGCGCGGCTGCTGCGCCGCCCCGCCGTCCGCCGCCCGCTGCTGGCCGCACTCGGCAGAGCCCACATCGGAGGGGACGGTTTCGCCGTCACGGTCCGCACCGAGCACGCGTCCCTCGCCTTCAGCGGTCGCGACCAGAGCCACGCGACCGGCCTGACCGCGGCACTGACCGCCACCCGCATCGCGGACATGGCACCGGGTGTCCTCCACCTCGATCAGGTCGTGGAACCCCTCGGCTTCCTGGAGGAACTGGCGGCCCGCGGCGGCTTCACCCTCCACCCGCCACGTACCGCGTCCGAAGCCCCGCACTGATCAGCCGCCCAAGCGCTCCGCAGCCCGGCGGCGGGTGGACCGATGCAGCGGCGTCGCCGTGTCGGTCACCGGCAGGCCGGTCGTCACCGGGCGGGGAGTGCGGCGGCGGGCCGGGTCCGCGGCACCGCCCGCAGCGCGACGTCCACAGTGGCGTGGAGCGCCTCCCGCTCCGCGCCCGCAGCCGCGTGCACGGCGTTGCCCTCGCTGACGACCATGACGTAGCGGGCGAGGACGTCGGGGTCGGTGTCCGCGGGCAGGTCGCCCTCCTCGACGGCACGGGCCAGCCGCCGCGCCAGAGCCCGCTCTCCGGCGAGGCGGCTGTCGGCGAGGAACCTGGCGATGCGCCCGCTGTCCCCGCCCTCGGCCAGGCCGCCCTGGACGGACAGGCACCCGGAGGGGCGGTCGGCGCGGGTGAGGGCGTCGGCGTTGGCGCGGAGGAAGGAGGCGATGACGTCGTACGCGGTCGGCTCCGCGAGGGCCTCGCGGGCATAGGCCATGTCGGCCTCGGCGTAGCGGGCGACGGCCTGGTGGAACAGCTCCTCCTTGTTGCCGAACGCCGCGTACATGCTGGTGCGGTTGATCCCCATGGCCTCGGTGAGGTCCGTGAGCGACGCGCCCTCGTACCCCTGGCGCCAGAAGACCTCCACCGCACGGTCCAGGGCCGCGTCCGCGTCGAAGCCCCGGGGTCTCCCGCGTACCGCCATGGCGCCCTCCCGTGTCAGCCGTCCCGTGTGGGCCCTCGAAATTTTAACCGAGCGGTACGGAATAGGTCTCACGATGCCGTGGTTCTGGTCTACCGAACGACTTGAGTACCGAACGGTACAGAAATGGAGAACCCATCATGGGACAGCTGGACGGCAAGACCGCCCTCGTCACCGGCGCCACCTCCGGCATCGGTCTGGCCGCCGCCCGGCGCCTCGCCGAGGAGGGCGCCCACGTCTTCCTCACCGGCCGGCGCCAGGAGACGATCGACAAGGCGGTGGCCTCCATCGGAGACCGCGCCACGGGAGTACGTGCCGACGTCGCGGACCTCGACGACCTCGACCGCCTCTTCGCGCGGATCGAGCAGGAGCGCGGCAGCCTCGACATCGTCTTCGCCAACGCCGGCGGCGGCGAGTTCGCGGCCCTGCCCGACATCACCTGGGACCACTACGCCGACACCTTCAACACCAACGTCGGCGGCACCCTGTTCACCGTGCAGAAGGCACTGCCGCTGCTCTCCCCCGGCGCCTCGGTCATCGTGACCAGTTCCAACATCGACACCAAGGGAGCGGCCTCCTTCAGCGTCTACGCCGCGACCAAGGCCGCGCTGCGCTCCCTGACCCGCAGCTGGGCGGCGGAGCTCGTCACCCGTGGCATCCGCGTCAACAGCATCGCGCCCGGACCGATCGAGACGCCGGGACTCAGCGGACTCGCGGGCGGCCCCGAGGCGGCCGAACAACTGCTCCAGGGGCTGGCCGCCGGGGTCCCCATGCAGCGCCTCGGCCGCCCGGAGGAGATCGCCGAGACCGTCCTCTTCCTCGCCGGTGCGGCCAGCAGCTACATGACCGGCGCCGAGATATACGTCGACGGCGGAGCCAGCCAGATCTGACCACCGCCACCGATCACCCGCACCCCCGCCCCTGACACCATCACAGCGGGGCGTCCGACCGAGCTCCCCCGAGCCGGCCGGACGCCCCGCCCCGGCACCCCGAACACCTTGAAGGAAGCACCATGCGATCCGTGACCGACCTGCTCGCGGCCAACCTCCACGAAGTCTTCGGCAACCGCGACCCCGCGTCCCGCCGCGCGGCCGTCGACCGCATCTACACCGACGACGTCGTCTTCACCGACCCGGAAGGTGTCTCCACCGGCCGCGACGCCGTCGAGGACAAGGCAGGCGCCCTCCTCGCCAAGGTGCCCGCCGACTTCGAGTTCACCGAGGACGGCCAGCGCTACGCGGGCCCCGACACCGGCGCTCTCGCCTGGGCCTTCGGCCCGCCCGGGACACCCGCCGTCCGCGGGATCGACATCATCACCGTCCGCGACGGAAGGATCGCCACGATCGTGACCCTCTTCACCGCCTGACCGCTCGTCCCGGCATCCGCACGCCGGACACAGGCCCTCACCGCCCCGCAGGACCGGGACGGTGAGGGCCGTCGCGCTGCCGCCCACGCAAGGCACAGGATGTCAGTGGCCCCTGCTTGGATGCGGGCAGGCCGATGACCGACCGGGGGTGGGCGCACATGTCCGAGCATGTGATCGAGGATCTGGTGGCGGACTCGATCCGTCTGCTGGACGCACACGCCCCACCGGACGATCCGGACGATCCCCGCGTGCGCGACCGGTTCGCGAGGCTGTACGGCTTCCAGGACGGGTTCGACTGCTCGTTCACGCACTTCCGCGTGATGGACGTCCTGCTGCGCCGCGGACACACCTACCGCTTCCCGCTCGACCGGCACCCCGACCACGCCGAACGGACCGCGTACTTCGCCGCGTTGACCGGGTTCACCGCGCTGCGCACGGTCGACGAGGGCTCCCCCGACGTCGAGGGCCACAACTCCTGGCTCCAGGACGGTTACGTCGACCCGCCGTTCCTCTACTGCGACGCCGGCACCGCTCTGTGGCGGCGCATGGTCGCCGCCGGTGAACTCCGCGGTCCCGACGCCGTCCCGCCACGTCACACCCCGCTGATCGACGTCGTCCGTGAGATCGCCGTCGCCGCCGAGCGGAGCGGTCAGCCCGAACTCATCGGTGAGTGGTACGCGTTCGGCTGCGAGACGCTGCTCGGCGGACCCGCGGGCTGTCCCTTCGACACCGGCGAACTCGCCGACATGCCCGCGGTACGCGACCTTCGCGCCATGGTCCGGCGCACCGGCGTACTGGCCGTCGCCCGGAAGTCGCCCTACGCGGCCCCGGTGGAGTGCGCCGACGACCAGGAACTCGAAGCCTGGTGGTGGGACCTGTGACGAGCCGATCCGGCAAACCCTCAGACGGACGGCGGCAGGCGGAGAACGTGTTCGCCGCCGACGACCGTCCTCGTGGACCCGTCGGGAAGCAGGATGTCGGCCTCGACGCCCTCCGGGACCCGGACTCGGAACTCGATGTCCGTGCCCTCGCGCCGCCAGTGCGACTCGATGCGCCCGTGCGGGCTGTCCAGGCCGGCGCTGACCCGGTCGAGGCCGGGCCCGGGAGTCGGGGTGAAGCGCACGCGCGCGTAGCCGGGCGCGGCGGGCTGGATGCCTGCGACGACCTTGTAGAGCCAGTCCGCGACGGCGCCCAGGGCGTAGTGGTTGAAGCTGGTCATCTCGCCGGGGTTGATGCTCCCGTCGGGGAGCGTGGAGTCCCAGCGTTCCCAGATCGTCGTCGCGCCCATGGTGACCGGGTAGAGCCAGGACGGGCACTCGGTCTCCAGGAGGAGCCGGTACGCCTCCTCGACGTGGCCGGTGTCGGTCAGGGCCCAGGTGACGAAGGGGGTGCCCGCGAAGCCGGTGGTGATCCGGTACCCGTGCTCGCGGACGAGTTCGGCCAGCCGGGCGCCCGCGGCCGTCCTGGTCTCCTCGGCCAGCAGCCCGAAGCGGATCGCCAGGGCGTAGACGGTGGCGCAGTCGGACAGGACGCGCCCGTCGGGCTCGACGTAGTGGGTGAGGAACGCCTCGCGGGTGGTGGCGGCCAGGGAGGTCCAGCGAGCGGCGTCGGCGTCCTCGCCGAGGATGCGCGCGGCGTCGGCGGCGAAGGACGCCGAGCGGTGGAGGCAGGCGGTGGCGACCACTCCGGGGTGTGCCTTGGCGGCCCAGGGCTCGTGCGGGGAGGCGTCCGGGTCGAGCCAGTCGCCGAACTGGAAGCCGGTGTCCCACAGACCCGTGGCGGACAGTCTCGGCAGCACGCTCTCCAGGTGCAGCACCATGCCCGGGTAGTGCGCGGCGAGCCGGTCCCGGTCGCCGTAGGCCTCCCAGAGCGCCTGGGGCACCCATACGGCGGCGTCGCCCCAGATCGCGGTGGGGCCGGTCCAGTCCTGGAAGAGGGTCGGGTCGGGGAAGTCGGCCAGTCCGAGGACGTCGGGGACGATGTGGGGGACGCCCTCGGCGCCTGCGGCGCGGGTCTCGGCGGCGAGGTCGAGCAGCCAGCGGTGCAGGAGGTCCGCGGTGTCGAACTGGTAGGAGGCCGTGGCCGCGAAGGCGGCGATGTCGCCGGTCCAGCCCAGTCGTTCGTCACGCTGCGGGCAGTCGGTGGGAACGTGCAGGAAGTTGCCCTTCTGCCCCCACACGGAGTTCTCGACGAGCCGGTCGAGCAGGGCGTGCGACGACGTGAAGGTGCCGAGGCGCCTCATGTCGGAGTGCACGACCACGGCCTCCAGGTCGTCGGCCGTCAGCGGCCGGGGGTAACCGGTGACCTCGGCGTAGCGGAAGCCGTGGAAGGTGAAGGTCGGTTCGAACGCGTCGTCGCGGCCGGAGAGGACGTAGGTGTCCGTGGCCCGGGCGCCGCGCAGGGGCCGGGTGCCGAGCACGCCGTTCTCCAGCACCTCCGCGTGCCGTACGACGATCCGGGTGCCCTCGGGGCCGTTGGCCCGCAGCCTGATCCAGCCGACGAGGTTCTGCCCGAAGTCCACCAGGGTCTCGCCACCGGGCAGGGTCCAGATGCGTTCGGGGCGCAGGATCTCCTGACGGGAGGCACGCGGTCCTTCCTGAGCCACCAGGACGGAACGGTCGAAGGGGATCTCGCGGACGTCGAGGGGGGTGTGGACCTCCCGCAGCCGGGCGTCGACGGTCTGGCCGTCGTAGAGGCTGTTGGCCGTGACGTCGCTGACGCGGGCGGCCCAGGAGCCGTCGGTCGGGGCGAGTTGACGGTGCCCGTCCGTGAAGGCGATGTCCAGCTCACCCACGAAGCCGATGTCGGTGCCGTAGTTGGCGTTGGCCTCGGCGAAGCCGAGATCGCCGCGCCACCAGCCGTTCCCGAGCAGGACCTCGATCGTGAACGCGTCGCCCGAGCCGGTTCCCAGGAGCGGGGTCAGGTCGAACTCCTGGACCTCCAGGCGCCATTGGAACGACGTCCAGCCGGGGTCCAGGACGGATCCGGACACCGGCCGCCCGTCGACACGCGCCTCGTACACGCCGTGAGCCGTCGACCTCAGCACGGCACGAGCGATCTGCGCGCGGGGGCGGTCGAGGGCGACGGTGCGGTGGAGGACGACGGCCGCCTCGCGGCTGTCGCCCGCGGTGATCATGTGTGCGTGGTCGAGCACGGTGAAGTACCTGCTTCGTTTCGGCGGCCCTGTCCGCGACACCTTCCGGGGAGGAGGCGCGGGCGGACACGGGCCGGGGTGGGACGGCTGGGTTCCGCTCGGGTCAGGTCATCGGCCGGCGGTACGGGGCCTCGGGCTCACACCTCACCTCGCTCCTCCGGACGCGGCCACGGCACACGGAACTCGTGCGCACCGCCGCCGACCTCCTTGGACAGGCCCGGCAGGTCGACCTCCGCGGTGGTGTTGAACGGCACGGTCGCGCGCACGGTCAGCTCGGCACCGGCGAGCGACCACTCGACCTCGGCGGGCCCGTACGGCGTCAGCAGCCGCGCCCGCGCGTGCGTGAGTCCGCCACCGGGACGCGGCGCGATCCGCAGGCGCCGGTAGCCGGGAGCGGCGGGCGCGAGTCCGGCGACGACGCGGTGGAGATAGTCGGCTACGGCCCCGAGCGCGTAGTGGTTGAAGGAGTTCATCTCCCCCTGGTTGACGGTGCCGTCGGGCAGCATGCTGTCCCAGCGCTCCCAGATCGTCGTCGCCCCCATGGTGACCGGGTACAGCCAGGACGGGCGCTCGGTCTGGAGGAGCAGGCCGTAGGCGACGTCGTCATGGCCGGTGTCGTTGAGCGCGTCGCACACTTCCGGTGTCCCGGCGAAACCGGTGGCGATCCGATGTCCGTCCCTGGCCACGAGTTCTGCGAGCCGCTCCCCCGCAGCGCGCCGGGTACCGGCGTCCGGCAGGAGGTCGAAGCGGAGCGCCAGGGCGTAGGCGGTCTGGGTGTCCGACGTCAGCCGGCCCGACGGTTCGGCGAAGGCGGCGAGGAACGCCGTCCGGGCCTGTTCCGCGAGGGCGAGGTAGCGCTGCTCGTCGTCGTTCTCGCCGAGTTCGGCGGCGATCGACGCGAGGGTCCGCGCGGAGCGGAACAGATAGGCCTGGGCCACCAGATGCGGCTCGGTACGGGACTGCCAGGGGTCCTCGGGCGGCGAGGCGGGGTCCAGCCAGTCGCCGAGCTGCCGTCCCGCCCGCCACACGCCGTCGGGCCCTCGCTGGGAGTCCACCAGGTCGACCCAGGCGCGGGCGCTGTCGTACTGGGCGCGCAGCACACCTGTGTCGCCGAAGCGCTGGAACAGGGTCCAGGGGACGAGCACGGCCGCGTCGCCCCACAGTGCGGCGGCCCACGCGGGGGTCCACTCGGCGATCGGGATCGACGGGACGATGAAGGGGACGGTGCCGTCGTCGTACTGGTCGTGGGCGAGGTCGGCGAGCCATGAGGCGAGCATGCCCGCGCAGTCGTAGAGGAAGGAGGCGGCGGGGGCGAAGACCTGGATGTCGCCGGTCCAGCCGAGCCGTTCGTCGCGCTGGGGGCAGTCGGTGGGGACGTCGAGGAAGTTGCCGCGCATGGACCAGCGGATGTTGTCGTGCAGCTGGTTGAGCCGGGAGTCGGAGGACGAGAACCAGCCGGTGCGCCGCATGTCGGTGTGCAGCACCTGTGCGGTGACGTCGAGGGGCGAGCGGTCCTCGGGCCAGCCGGTGACCTCGACGTAGCGGAAGCCGTGGAAGGTGAACCGGGGCTCCCACTCCTCCGGTCCCCCGCCCTTGAGGACATACGTGTCGAGGGAGGTGGCGTGGCGCAGGGGGCGGGTGTAGAGCTCGCCGTCCTGGAGGACCTCGGCGTGCCGGAGGCTGACGGTCGTACCGCGTTCGCCCTGGACCCGGATGCGGACACGGCCGGTGAGGTTCTGACCGAAGTCCAGGACCGTGCGACCACTGGGCGTGGTGAGGACGGCCTCGGGTGCGCGGCTCTCGATGCGGCGGACCGGGGGGCCGGGCGGTGCGCACAGGGCGGAGGCGTCGAAGTCGATCCGGTCGACGGGCCGCCATCCGCGGGCGTCGAACCGGGGGCGGGACCAGCCGGTGAACTCCGCGCGGGCGTCGTACCGTTCACCCTCGTACAGTCCGGCGAAGGTGATGGGGCCGTAGGCGTAGCGCCAGTCACGGTCGGTGCCGACGACGACGCGGCTGCCGTCCTCGCAGTCGATCTCCAGTTGGGCCAGCAGCCCGGTATGCGCTCCGTAGTGGCAGGTCTGGCCGCCGTGGATGCCGAAGCGGCCGGTGAACCAGCCCTCGCCGAGCCAGGCACCCAGGACGTTCTCGCCTTCGGAGAGCAGGGCGGTGACGTCGTGCGTGGCGTAGCGCAGCCGGTGGTGGTAGCTGCTCCAGCCGGGCGCGAGGACCTCCTCGCCCACCCGGGAGCCGTTGATCTCCGCCTCGTACAGGCCGTGGGCCGTGATGTAGAGGCGGGCCCGTTTCACGGGGGCGCCGAGCTGGAACGAGGTGCGCAGCTGGGCGGGGCGGGTGAGTTCGGGCACGGACGGGGAGACCATCGCGGCGGTGAAGTCGCCGGGTGAGAGCAAGCCCGCTTCCACGTGCAGCACCGGGCTCCAGGCCGAGACACCGGTGTCCTGGCCCCAGACCCGGACACGTATCTCGCGCCGGTCGCGGGAGGCCAGCGGGGCAACCCCGTCCGGCCAGGCGACCAGCACCGATGCGCCGCTCTCGATCCGGCCGCTGCTCCACGGTGGACCGGCCTCCGGCGCGATCTCCAGTTCGTAGGCCTCCTGTTGCCATCCGTCGGGCGCGGTGTCGACGGTCCAGGAGAGCCGGGGACGGTCCACACCGATACCGAGCCCGCTCCTGCGGTGCTCGACCGTGGGCTGGGACAGGGTCACGTGGTGGCCGGAGGGGTGGTTCCGGGGCATGAGTCAGCTCCTGTTCCCGGGCGGGGCGGACGGCGTCGTCGGTCGTCCGTGGCGGTCCCGCCTCGGAAGTGAGTGAAACGCTTCATTAGTGGACCGGGCTCACCGTAGGGAGGCCGGTCCGATCCGGTCAAGCGATCTCCCTCGGGAACGTGGCGCGACACGACGCCGGGGAGCACCGACGCCTTCAGGGCGCACGCCTTTGAACTGCCCTTTTCTTGATTTACCGGCCGCCCGGGCGCAGTTCGTCGGCGGTCCTCGGACGGCACCATCCACAGCGCCGGCCGCCTCACACTTCGACGACTCTCTCGAAAAATGACGGTGCAGAGGCATTGAAACGCTCCACAAGCCGTCATAGCATCCGGCCGTCTGAAGCGCTTCACAGTGGGCGCGCACCATTTCAAGGAGGAAATGTGACCACAGCGGCCCGGCCCTCGCGCCGTCTCTTCGCTGTCGGGGTGTTCACCACGGCAAGCCTTCTCGCACTCAGCGCCTGCTCCTCGTCGGCCGACACCGGCGGCGTGGGCAGCTCGACGTTCACGTTCACCGGGATCACCAGCAACCAGACGCCGGCCGACACCCTGAAGGCGCTGAGCACCGGCGCCTGCAAGGCCGCGAACGCCGACGCGCCACTGAAGACCGACAACGTCGAGCAGAGCACGCTCGACCAGAAGGTGCAGCTGCTCGCGGGCCAGAACGCGCTGCCGAGCGCACTCATCGCGCCCGGCACGCCGAGCCTGGTGACGGACCTGATCAAGAACAAGCAACTCGTCGACCTGACCGACGAATTGAAGAAGGCAGGGCTGAGCGACGCGGTCCTGCCCGCCGCCTCCTCCACCATCGAGAAGCTCTACGGCCAGAAGGGCGTCCACGCCCTGCCGAACGAGTTCAACATCGAGGGCATCTGGTACAACAAGAAGATCTTCGCCGACCACGGCATCGAAGTCCCGGCCACCTGGGACGAGTTGGTGGCCGCCACGGAGAAGCTCCAGGGCGAGGACGTCCAGCCCCTCACCGCGGACGGCAAGGACGGCTGGGACGTGACCCGTTGGGTCGGCGCCTACCTGTTCCGCTCACTGGGCGCGGACGCGCTGGAGAAGGTCGCGGACGGTTCCGCGAAGCTGACCGACGCCGAGTACGTGAAGGCGGCGGACGCCGTCGCGGCCCTGGGCAAGGCGGGGGCGTTCGGCTCCAACGTGGCCTCCAACGACTACAACGGCACCGTCAACGACTTCCTCACCGGCAAGGCCGCCATGGTCTACATGGGCTCCTGGATGCTGTCGAACATCAACGACGCCGAGCAGAACAAGATCGGCACGGAGAACGTCGGCTTCATGCCCTTCCCCGCGGTGACCGGCGGCAAGGGCAGCATCGACGAGGTGCCCGCCAACGTGGGCCAGCCGATTGTCTTCAGCCAGAAGTCCTTCGGCACCAACACCTCCGCCTGGGTCAAGTGCATCGCCCAGAACTACGGCGACGAGGTCCTCGACACGTCCGGTGTGATCTCCGGCTTCAAGCTCCGCAAGGACCACGACCTGCCCGAGGTGACCCAGGTCGTCCAGGACGAGGTCACGAAGGCCAAGTCGAGCGTGCTCTGGTTCGAGGCCCTCTTCAACGCCAAGGCGAGCACCGTCTCGCAGCAGCAGGGCGGGCTCCTGGGCAGCGGCGGCCTCAGCGGCGCCGACTTCATGGCGAAGGTCCAGGCCGCCCTCTAGTCATCACGCCGACGGGGGCGCCGCCGGGCGCCCCTGCCGTAAGGAGAACCATGAAAGACGTCCTCGGCGACAAGCGCATGGTCGCGCTCCTGATCGGACCCGCGCTGCTGCTGTACACGCTCGTGACGATCGTCCCGATCGTGTGGTCGCTCGTCTACACCCTCTTCTCGGGCGGCCTCATCAGCGGCATGCACTTCACGGGCCTGTCGAACTTCACCAAGTTCTTCACCGACGAAAGCGCCCTGGACGCCCTGTGGTTCACCGTCCGGTACGCGCTGATCATCACGGTCGGCCAGGTCACCCTGGGCTATCTGCTGGCCCTGCTGTACGTGTTCTTCCTGCGCAGGGCCTCCGCGTTCATCCGTACGCTCGTGTTCTTCCCCGTGGTGCTGCCCACGGTCGCGGTGGCCCTGCTCTTCCAGCAGATCGTCCAGGTGGCCCCGACCACCGGCCCGGTCAACGCCGCCGTCCAGTACTTCGGAGGCGACGGCACCGACTTCCTCGGCAGCACCACCGGCGCGTTCTGGGTCCTCGTCGTCATGGACCTGTGGCGTTCGATGGGGTTCTACGCCGTGCTGCTGTACGCGGGCCTGGTCGACATCCCCGACGAGGTCCTGGAATCGGCCCGGCTGGACGGCGCCGGCGGCTTCACCCTGATCCGCCGGATCGTCCTGCCGCTCTCCCTGCCCGTCCTGCTGTCGTCACTCATCTTCAGCATGAACGGCACCCTCAAGGTCTTCGACTCCATCGTGGCCCTCACCAACGGCGGCCCGGGCAGCTCCACCACACCCCTGACGCTGTACATGTTCCAGACCTCGTTCAGCTACGGCGACTACGGATACGGCTCCACCCTCGCGACGATGCTCACCCTCCTGTGCCTGCTGTTCACCCTGTTCATCTTCCGGTCCACGCGCCGCGACCTCACGAAGGGCTGACCGATGAGCACCCCGCACGCGAACCATCGCGTCATCCGCTTTCTGCGGCGCCTACCCCTGCATCTGGCCGTGACGTTCCTGCTGGTCATCGTCGCGTACCCGCTGATCTGGCTGCTGCTGGGCTCGTTCAAGACCCAGGACGAGTTCCTCAACGAACCGTTCTGGACCCTGCCGGACCACTGGAGCCCGGACAACTACACCAGCGCGTTCCGCGACGCGGGACTCGGCACCTACCTGCTCAACAGCGTCCTCACGGTGATCCCCGCGCTGCTGCTGTCCCTCGTCATCGGCGTCGCGGCGGGCTTCGCCCTGGAGGTGATGGTGTGGCGGGGCCGGGGCCCGGTCCTGCTCTACTTCCTGGCGGGGATCATGGTGCCGGGGCAGATGCTGCTGCTCCCCCTGTTCACCTCGTACTTCAAGCTCGGCCTCACCGGCACACTGTGGCCGCTGATCATCACCTACACGGTCATGGCGACCCCGCTGACGGTGTTCATGGTCGCCACCTATTTCCGCGCGGTGCCCCGGGACCTCTTCGAGGCCGCCACCATCGACGGCTCCGGCGTGCTGCGGATGTTCTGGTCGATCGGGGTTCCCGTCGTGCGCAACGCCATCATCACCGTCGCCATCGTGCAGTTCTTCCTGCTCTGGAACGACCTGCTGATCGCGCTCACCTTCACCAACGACGAGAGCCTGCGCACCCTCCAGGTGGGCCTGCTCAACTTCACGGGCCAGTACGGATCGGTGCAGTACGGGCCGCTGTTCGCCGCCATCTCCGCCAGCATCGTCGGCATCCTCGTCCTCTACCTCTTCCTGAACCAGCGCGTCATGAAGGGCCTCGCGGCCGGGGCGGTCAAGGGATGACCGGGCGGCACCGCCCACGGGCCGCCCGGCGGTCCCGGGAACAGCGCCCAGGGCGCCGGGCACCTCCCGTTCCGCACGCCGGCCGGTTGGCGCCGGATATCATTTCCCCAGCCGATTGAAGCGTTACAACAGACGGCCGCACCACGGCCACCGGAAGGGTTCACGGAGATGACTACAGTCGGGATCAAGGACGTTGCGTTGCGCGCCGGAGTCTCGATCGCCACCGTCTCCAACGTGCTCAACAAGCCGGACCGGGTGGCCACGGCCACCCGCCAGAAGGTCGAGGACGCCATCGACGTCCTCGGCTACGTCCCCAACCTGGCCGCCCGGCAGCTCGCGGGCAGCCGCGGCAGCGTGGTGGGGCTCGTGGTCTTCGACGTGCGCAACCCCTTCCTCACCGATGTCGCCCGGGGCGCGGAGGATCTGCTACACAGCCAGGGGCGCTCGGTGATGCTGTGCAACACGGACGTCCTGCCGGAGAAGGAGGAGCGCTACCTCCAGCTGCTGGCCCAGCAGAACGCGGCCGGCGTCCTCATCACCCCTGCCGACCTCAACCGCGCCTGGCTCGACTCGCTGCGGGCCCGGGGACTGCGCATGGTCCTGCTCGACAACACCGAGGTCTACCCGGACGTGTGCTCCGTGGCGGTCGAGGACGTGGCCGGCGCGGACCTCGCCGTCACCCACCTGCTGGCCCGCGGACACCAGCGCATCGCCTTCGTCACCGGGCCGATGCACATGCGGCAGTCCCAGGACCGCCTCGCGGGCAGCGTCCAGGCGCTCGAACGCGCGGGCCGCCCCGCCGACATCCTCCAGACCGTCGAGACGGCCGGGTTCACCGTCGACCAGGGCCGCCGCGCCGGCGAGCAGCTCCTGGCGTCGAGCGACCGCGTCACCGCCGTGTTCTGCGCCAACGACCTGCTCGCCCTGGGCGTCATGCAGACGGCGTTCCAGGCCAAGCTGCGCATCCCCGACGACCTCGCGATCGTCGGCTACGACGACATCCACTCCTCCGCGACCGCGGGGGTGCCCCTCACCTCGGTGCATGTCGGCGGCTACGACCTCGGCAAGGCCGCCGCCGAGCTGCTGCTCGACGAGGACGACGCGCACCACACACACCGGCGGATGGTCTTCACCCCCCGCCTGATCGAACGCAGCTCGACCTGATATCCGTCGGCCGCCGCCCGACCCGATCCGCGGCCCGACCTGACCGGGCGGCGGTCCACCCCGCACGCACGGAGCCCCGGCCGCGCGCGGCACCTCGTTCGACGGGCGCCACGGGCGCTTGAAGCATGCCCTGCGCGGGGTGGGTGACGGGCGGTCGGTGGGCCGCGGCGGCTCCCGCCATCGCCGTAGAACGATTTTCGTCAGGAGCGTTGCCGCTCCCTGATGAACCCCCTACGGTAAGGGCCGTCGCCGCGTAAATCGTTCTACGTCAGCTGGTGGGCCACGAGGAGAACGGGATCTCCCCGGCCCGCAGCGAGCCCTCTCCCGCTTCACACGGGCGGGTCGAGACAGGGCACTCCCCCTGACGACCCGCTCCCCTGCCGATTCGTCCATCGGCCCGTTCCGGCACCCCACCCCAGGCTCCGCGCACCCCTGCGCGGCAGGCAGACGAGCGACCTCGATTGAAACGTTACAAGGAGGCAGTGTGTCCCCCTGGCAGAGATCTCGCCCGGTGAGCGGCCTACGGCGCCGAGGCGCCACGGCCGTCACGGCGGCCTTGTTGATCACGCTGATCCCCGCGGCGACCGGTACCGCCACGGCCGACGGCGCGGCGGCCACGGACTGTTCCGCGGTGCCGTGGATGAACAAGCACAAGTCGGCCGACCAGCGCGCCAAGGCGCTGCTGGCGGCCAGCACACAGCACCAGATCTACCGGTGGCTGGTCGAGCAGCCCGCCAACAACCCGACGCAGACCACGTTCCAGGGCGTGACGTATCCCGTGCAGGTCGCCTGCACCCCGGCCGTCACCTACACCGACGGGCCGGAGGGAGTGCGTTCCGGCGAGGGGGTCACCACCTTCCCCGCCCAGATCGCCCTGGCCTCCTCGTTCAACGAGGACACCGCCTACGCCAAGGGCCGGGCCATGGGCCGTGAGGCCTTCGACAAGGGCAAGAACGTCATCCTCGGTCCGGGCGTCGGCGGCGGGCGCACCGCGCTGGCCGGGCGGACCCCGGAGTACTTCGGCGAGGACCCGGTCGTCAACGGCGTCCTGGCCGGCGCCCAGGCCCGCGGCATCGAGAGCAGCAAGGACAAGCCCGTACTGGCGGACCTCAAGCACTACGTGGCCAACGAGCAGGAGACCGACCGGCAGACCAGTTCCTCCAACGTCGACGAGCGGACGCTCAAGGAGATCTACGAGCTGCCGTACGGCATCGCCCTGGCCGAGGGCGAGCCGGAGAGTGTCATGTGCTCGTACAACCAGATCAACGGCGTCTACGCCTGCGAGAACGACCTGCTCGACAAGAGCCTCAAGGGTGAACTCGGCCTGGACGGCTACGTGATGAGCGACTACGGCGCCGTCCACTCGACCGCCGCATCCCTCAAGGCCGGTCTCGACCAGGAGCTGAACCGGCCGATCCACTTCACGCCGGACAAGCTGGACGCGGCCCTGGCGGCCGGAGAGATCACGCGGAAGGACATCGAGAGGGCCGCCTTCCGCGTGGTCCGCTCCTACATCCGCGGCGGCCTCTTCGACCACCCGCTGGCCGCCGAGCCGAAGGCGGACGTGTCGACGCCCGCGCACAAGGCACTGGCGCGACAGATCGCCGAGGAGGGCTCGGTGCTGCTGAAGAACAAGGGCGGCACACTGCCGCTGACCAAGCGCAGCGGCAGGACCATCGCCGTGATCGGGTCGGTCGCCTCCGCCGATCCGGACAGCGGCCTGAACGCCAGGCAACTGTGCAGCCTTCCGCTGAACTTCGGCGGCACCACCTCCGGGCGCAACACCATGGCGTGCGAGGACGTCGTCGCGCCCCTGGACTCCCTCACCGAGCGGGCCGCGAAGCTGGGCGCGACGGTCGTCTACGACGACGGCAGCGACCCGGAGCGTGCCGCGCGGACCGCCGCCGCGGCCGACGTCGCCGTCGTCTTCGGCTACAAGCAGGTCGGCGAGTTCTCCGACCCCGCCGACCTCGGTCTGGACGCCGGCGGCGACGCCCTCATCAGCACCGTGGCCGCCGCGAACGACTCCACCGTGGTGGTGCTGGAGACCGGCACGGCGACCACGATGCCGTGGCTGTCGAAGGTCGACTCCGTGCTGGAGACCTGGTACCCCGGCGAGCAGGCGGGCCCGGCCGTCGCCGCCCTGCTGTTCGGGGACGTCAACCCCTCCGGCAAGCTCCCCATGACCTTCCCGAAGTCCGAGGAGCAGCAGCCCGCGCACACCGAGGCGCAGTACCCCGGTGTCGTCCCCGAGGGCGGAGGCATCCGCCAGGTCGACTACAGCGAGGGGCTCCAGGTCGGCTACCGCTGGTATCAGGCACAGGACGAGCAGCCGCTGTTCGACTACGGCTACGGGCTGTCGTACACCGACTTCGACGTCTCGAAGCTGAAGGTCTCCGCGTCCGGCAGGAACGGGCTGAGCATCCGGTTCAAGGTGACCAACAGCGGCAAGCGGTCCGGGACCGAGGTGCCCCAGGTATACCTGGAACTGCCGCGCAGCGCGGGCGAACCCGCGGCGCGGCTGGCCGCCTGGGACCGGGTCACGCTCAAGGCCGGCCAGAGCCGGACCGTCACGCTCCAGCTGACCGGGGAGCAGATCGAGACCCGCCGTCTCACCCAGTACTACGACAGCGCGCGCGGCACGTGGCGGACTCCGTCGGGGACCTTCACGGCGCACGTCGGTACGTCCTCCGACACGAGCCTGTCGGCCGGGTTCACCCTCGGCGGGCGCTGACCGCTCGGGTGACGATCCTCCTCACCGGACGGAACCCCGGCGCGAACGGGAACCTCCGGGCGGACACACCCCCTGTGAGAAGCTGACCGCGGCCGGCCGGGATCTTCCGGCCGGCCGTGCAGCACCTCACCGAGCGGGGTCGGTCCGGCGACGCGCGACCGCGCCGGTGGAACAGTCGCGGTGACGGCTGATCCTCAGGGAGGGACCACGTGACGGAAGCCAGCGGGCGACGCCGGTCGGTGACGATCCAGGACGTGGCGGATACGGCCGGGGTGTCACGGGCGGCCGTGTCCAAGGTGATCCGCGACGCCGCCGGGGTCAGCCCGGCGATGCGCGCCCGGGTGAACGCGGCCATCGAGGAGCTCAACTACCGGCCCAGCGTGGCCGCCCGGTCCCTCAGGGGCGCGAGCTACACCCTCGGGCTCGAGGTACCGCACCTCGGCAACCGGTTCCTCACCCAGATCGTGAGCGGCGCGGTCCAGGCGCTGAAGGGCACCCGCTACCAGTTGGTCATCGCTCCCGCCGACGGCCGCGAAGGGTACGGCGCCATCGAGGCCCTCGCGGACCGGCAGGTCGACGGGATCGTGGTCGTCTCGCCCCGGGTCGACGCGGCCTGGCTGGAGCGGCTGGCACGGAACGTGCCCGTGGTGATGCTCGGCCGCCACGACCGCTCCGCGCACTACGACACGGTGGTCGGGGACGACGAGGCCGGAACGCGGCAGGTGATGGAGTACCTGCTGGGCCTGGGGCACCGGCGGATCGTGCACCTCACCGAGGACGAGGCGGTGACCGCGCCCGGCACGGGCAGTCCGCACGCCCTGCGGCTGCGCGCCTTCGAGGAGACCGTGCGCGCCGCGGGCCTGTCCGGTCAGGCCCGCGTGCTGCGGACCGGGCAGACCGAGGCGAGCGCCCGTGCCACGGTGCGGGAGCTGCTCGCCGAACATCCCTGGCCCACCGCCGTGTTCGCCAGCCACGACCAGCTCGCGCTCGGCGCGCTCGCCGCCCTGGTGGACCACGACGCCGCCTCCGCCGTCTCACTCGTCGGCTACGACAACACAGACCTCGCCGCGCATCCCGCGATCTCCCTCACCTCGGTGGACCAGAGCGGGCCGGACATGGGGCGGCTGGCCGTCGAGATGCTGCTGGAGCGGATCGGTGGCCGCGGCCGGCCGCAGCATCACATCGTCACGCCGTCGCTGGTCGTACGGGGGTCCAGCGGGCCGCCGAGCGCGATGGGCTGAGCCGACGGGGCGTCGCAGGCTGGTGAGCACGGCGGACTGGTGGGCGTCATGAAGTGGTGGGCGTCATGAAGTGGTGGGCGTCATGAGGTGGTGGGTGTCGTGAGCTGACAGGGCGTCGTGCGAGCGGGCTCGTGTACCGCGGGCGTCCGGGCGTTCGCCCGTTCGGGTGAAGGTGTGGGGCGATCCCGCAGACGCGAGAAGCAGGATTTCCGGCCACCTGTTTCAGGTCGGATCCGGGTGGATTTCCGGGGCCCTCGCCGTGAAGGCTCCCGGCGCCGCCGGTACCGGCAAAGCGGTGCCCCGTGTTCCGCAGCGCCCTCTTGGGCATGCGGGAGACACATGAACGGCGAGTATTCCACCCGAAGGATGACCTCGGAGGTTTTCGCCCGAACTGCCCCTCACTCTATGTGAGGATGCGACACCGTTCACCTGATGGCCGTGCCGGGGGGCACGGCACCACAGCCAGAGGCGCCGACCGCCTCACTCGTACCCGACCACCCGGTAGCCATGTCCACAGCATCCGAGATGGATCAGTTCACCCCGCCGACGACCACCGAGGCGGGCGGACGTCCCCTGCCCGCGTCGGATCCGGACACCGTCGTGGCGCGCGTCGCCGCGCCGCTGCTCGACAACACCGCCCGTACGGTCACCTGGATCGCTCCCCGGGAGGGCCGCCATCACCGGGTCGTACGCTGCACGGCGGACGGCCACGCGGATCTGCGGGTGAGCGGTCAGGACATGGAGGCCACCGGCGTACCGGGCCTGGACGACGTGCTCGCGGGCACCGTCGCCACCCCGGTGCACGGGGATCTCCTCACCCCCGCGCCGCAGTGGCTGGCCGGCGCCCGGGCCGAGGAACTGCACGCCAGCCTCGTCGTACCGCTCGTCGGCCAGGAGCAGTCGCTCGGGGTGCTGGTGCTGCTCGGGGAGCAGTGCCAGGCCGAGCGCTGGACGGGCCCGGACGCGGCAGCCGTCACCGCGCGGGCCCGCAAGGCCGAACTACTGCTGGAGGCGGTCCAGTTGCGCCAGAGTCTGCTGGCCGCATCCCGGGAGATCGGCGCGGGCCTGGATACGGTGCACGAGCGACGGGTGCTCGGCGTGGACGTCCAGGTGCGCTGGCGGCCCGCCGACGCGGGGCGGGGTCTGGGGGTGGGCGGGGACTTCTACGCGTTCCTGCCCCGGCCGACGGGGGTGACGCTCGCGGTGGGCGACGTGTGCGGCAGCGACACGGTGGCCGCGCTGCGCGCCCTGCGCGTCCGGGGCCAGCTGGAGGCACTGGCGCTGACCACGCGGGACGACGCCGAACTGATCGACCGGCTCAACCGGTTGTGCCCGACCGGCCCGCCCGCCGAATTCTACGCGTTGTCCCTCATCCACATCGCGGAGAGCAGCGGTCCGGAGACCCGGATCCTGCTGCACCAACTCGGCATGCCCGACGCCCAGATCGTCCACCCCGACGCCCGGCTGACGCGAAGTCCCGCACGCGGCACGGTCCTCGGGGTGGCGGACGACCTCGCCTACACCCCGCACGATCTCACCCTGGCCCCCGGCGACACCCTCGTGGTGAGCACCGACGGCCTCGTGGAAGCGCGCAACCCGGGCGGCGACATGCTGCCGACCGCGTACATCGAACGCTGTCTGCGCCGGTGCGCGCAGGCACCCGGCAGCGTGGTGGCCGATCAACTTCTCATGCTGATGCGGCAGTGGCTGGGCGGAGAGGACCACGACGACACGACGCTCGCGGTCGTTCACGCTCCCCGCCCCCACTCCCCGGATCCGAAAGGAGCCTCATGACCTCCTCCCCCGACCCCGACGACACCCATCTGTCCACCGTGCGAGAGGAGTTGCTGGAGCAGTTGCTCCACGGTGACGAGATGGCCGCCGTCCAACTCGTCCTGAAGAGCCTGGAGAACGGGGCCCGCCCGCAGAGCCTGCTCCTCGACGTGCTCGGCGAGACCCAGCGCGAGGTGGGGCGGCGATGGCAGAGCGGGCAGATCACCCTGGTCGAGGAGCATGCCGCGAGTGCGCTGACGGAGCGGCTGGCCAGCGTCATCACCGTGCATCCGGCGGCCCGTTCGCTGCCTCCGGTCAAGGGGCCGATCACCGTGGCCTGCGCGGAGGGCGAGTGGCACGCGCTGCCGTCCCGGCTGGCCGCGGATGTCCTGCGCATCAACGGCTGGAAGGTCGTCTACCTCGGCAGCGACGTCGAAGTGTCCTTCCTGGCCCGCCATCTGGCCACCTCGCACAGCCGTCTCCTCGGCATCAGCTGCCAGGTGGCCACCCATCTGCCGATGGTGCACGCCGCGATCAAGGCGGCGACCGCCCTCGGTATCCCCACGCTCACCGGCGGCGCCGCCTTCGACCCGCAAGGCGTCCTCTCCGCCCGCCTCGGCGCCGCCGCGCACGCGTCCGATCCCCGCCACGCGCTGACCCAACTCCAGGACGGCATCGTCCCGTTGTCGTTCACCCTCAACACGACCACCCCGCATGTGCCGTGCGAGGAGTACCACTCCCTCAACAACCGCCGCGAGGCGATCACCCGAGCGGTGGCCGTCGCCCTCCACGGCCCCGACGCGCCTCCGGTCGAACCGCAGAGCCCGCCCGACCTCCTCACCCGCTTCCTGCTGGCGGCGCTCTACACGGACGAACCGTCCGTCCTCACCCACGCCTTGCTCTGGCTGGGCACCGCACCGGACCAGCCCGACGAAACGGCCTACGACCCCACCCCGGCCCTGCAAGCACTCACCGTCGCCGTGCACGACCACCCCACGGCACTGCGCCTGCTCCAGGAGGCCACGGCCTCCACGACCGGCGACGTCTGAACAGCGGTGTCCGACCGGCGGGCTCCCGGCAACAGGCGGGCGACGCTTCCTCCGCCCGCCCTCTCACTACTGTGACTTCGTATGACCGACACCGAGACCGAGATCACCGCCGAACTGGTTCGCGACCTGCTGCGGGAACAGCATCCGGACCTGGCGGGGCTGCCCGTCCGTGAGGTGCCGGGCGGCTGGGGCAACCAGATGTGGCGCCTCGGGGACGAGCTGGCGGTGCGCGTGCAGCGCATGGACCCCACCCCGGAGCCCCAGCTCAAGGAGCGGCGGTGGCTGCCCCTGCTGGCTCCGCTCCTGCCCCTGCCGGTGCCGACCCCGGTACGTCTCGGTGAACCGTCCGGGCGCTTCCCCAAGCACTGGACCGTCATGACATGGGTTCCCGGCGAGCCGCTGGACCTCTGCCCGCTCACCCGTCCCGCCCACGCGGCCGACACCCTGGCGGACTTCCTGCGGGCACTCCACGTGGAGGCGCCCGCGGCGGCACCGGTCGGCTCGGACTTCGGCGCACACCCCAAGAAGTGCGCCGACGGCTTCGAGCACTTCTTCCAGGCAGTCGCCCCCGCCGATGTAGCCGCCGCCACCCGCGCCGTCTGGGACGACGCCGTCGCGGCCCCCGAGTGGGACGGCCCGCCGCTGTGGACGCACGGTGACCTCCACCCTGCGAACGTCGTCGTCCGCGACGGGACCCTCTCGGGCATCGTCGACTTCGGCGCCCTCTTCGCCGGCGACCCGGCCTGGGACCTCGCCGCCGCCTGGGTCCTGCTCCCCGCAGGCACGGCCTCACGGTTCTTCGCCGGCTACGCGCGCGCAGACGAGCCGACGATCAGGCGCGCCCGGGGCCTGGCCGCGATGAAGTGCCTCTTCCTGATGCTGATGGGTCGCAACGGAACCCAGGGCCTACCCGGCGGCAAGCCGCACTGGGGGCCGCTGGGCCGGGAGGCACTTGACCGTGTTCTGAGGGGCGTCTGATTCCCTTACTCCGCGCTTCTCGCCAGCCAAGCGCTCACCGGTGAGCCTCATCTGTAGAGCACGGCAGTGAACCCACGTCCCCTGATGGGACGAGCCATCGCCATTCGCCACGCGATAGCCCGTCTTGGCCGTTTACGATCCGGCAACCATCGCATCCTTGGGGAATTCCATGACCGAAAAGCCGCCGAAGCCCGCAGCACCGCCACCCGGCCCGCTGGCCCCGCCCTCCAACAGAAGGAACCGCTCCAGTCTGATCATCGTCGCTTCTGCGGCGGCGATCATCGCAACCATCGTCGCCACGGGAATCATCGTGGTGCAGAGCCGCGACAACGAAGGCAGTCCGACCAGTTCGGTGTCGCGTCCCACACCGTCGCGCGCCTTGGTCAGCACCGCGGACGAAGAGCAGGTGGCCCCTCAGGAAACCGAGCCGCAAATCAAAGGGCTGCAGGAACGGGCTGTGTACGAGAGCGGTATTGCCGTAAGTCTGTCCGGTTACAGGCGCGGCACGTCGACAGCCATTGCAGCACCAGCAAACGTGCCGTTCGTGTCGTTCACCGTCAAGATCGAGAACAAGTCCGCCTCGGCGGTAGAACTCGGCACCGCCTACCTCACGTGCTTCCACGGTGACGAGATCCAGGAATCCCAGCAGGTTTTCGACGAGAATTTGCACGGCCTGCCTGACTTGCGACTGAGGCCGGGCCGGACAGCGAAGGCTACGGTGGCCTGTGAGATGCCGAAGGACGAGACCTATCTGCAGGTGGAATTCACGCCTTCGCCACTCCTGACGAAGACAATCTTCGCGGGTGACGTGAAATAGGTCGCGCAGCAAGAGGTGTCAGGTCTCACCTACGTCCGTGCGCATCTATAGCGGCAGCGCACGGACGCCTCCCGCCAGGGCTGAAGGCAGCGGGCGGCGGGGTGAGCGGATGGGTGGGTGGCACTCTTGGCCCATGAGTGAGCGAGAGCAGCCGACCCGGCGGCGTGTGCGTGTGCGTGCCCCCGAGCTGACCGGTGAGGGCGGGTGGCTGAACACGGGTGATGCGCGGTACACCCTGGCGGATCTGCGGGGACGAATTGTCGTTCTGGATTTCTGGAAGTTCACTACAGAACACTGAACTTCTGGAGATACTCAATTGGTGCACCAAGACACAATCTGTGATCTGTACCTGCGCCTGTCCCTCGATCGGGATGGCAAGACTGCAATCGAACGACAGGAAGCCGACTGCCGTGCATGGGCCGAACGCAACGGGCTGACGGTCCGCAAGGTCCACATCGACCGGGGCCGCTCCGGTTACAAGTCCGTTGAGCGCAAGGGATTCGACGCCGCCCTTGCGGCTGTCACGGCCGGTGTCGTCGGCACGCTCGTCGTCTGGAAGCTCGACCGACTGTCACGCAAGGGCATCGGCCAAGTCGGACAGGTCTTGGACGACATCGAGAAGGCGGGCGGCCGTCTCGTCTCCGTCATCGACGGACTCGACACCTCAAACGATTCCGCTCGCATGGTCGTTGCCATGCTCGCCGAACTGGCACGGACGGAATCAAAGAACCTGAGCACGCGCGTCAGTCACGCGAAGCGATATCTACGGGGTGAGGGCCAGTGGATCGGCGGGCAGCCGCCTTACGGGCTCCTGGTGGACCCGAAGACCAAGAAGCTGACCCACGACCCGGAGCATGCCGTCTACGCCCGGCTGATCGCCGATGAGGCGCTGGCCGGTAAGTCACTCGTGAACATCGCAAGGACGCTCAACGAGTACGAAGTCTTGTCGCCCTGAGGCGGCCAGTGGAACGCGGCAAGCATCATGCAACTCCTCCGCTCTCCGGCGTTCGCAGGACTCATGCCCGAGACCGAAACCGTGGAGTCGGACGACGGGGAGCGCAAGTACACGAGTCGCGTCTTCCCTTACCGGGATCCCGAGACGATGGACACCGTGGAGATCGGCGAAGGCATCATCACCTTCGGCGAACGGGAAAGGATCATTCGTCAGCTTGAGGCGCGGACGTTCGTGCATGCTGGCAAGCGTCGCCCAAAGCCCGAGGGCATGGCACTGCTCACCGGGCTGATCTTCTGCGGCGTCCCAGGTTGCGGGCGGCGCATGCACCGGGTGGGAAACAGCTACCAGTGCATGGCACGCCGTGCGGGAAACCAGTGTCCAGGCGCTTCGGCCCTCGCTGACCGTGTGGACGACTACGTGGCTGAGCGCTTCCTGACGAAGCTTCCTGCTCTTGAGCCGGACGGCCCCTTGGTCGTCGCCATCGCCGACCGTTTGGTGCACCGCACGGACCCGGAGACATTCGCCAAGCGGGATGCGATCAGGGCGGAGATCGACGACGAGGAAGCGAGACTGGCCGATCTCGAAGACGCCCGCTATGTACGCGGCGAGTTCAAGGGTGCGGCAGCCGTGGAGCGATACAACCGACTGGCTGACCGGCTCAAGGAACGCATGGATGGCCTACGCGCTGATCTCGCGAAGTTGCCGATGCCCTCGGTGGATGTGAGTCCGATGCTCGATGCCGAACTCCTCCGAGAAGCCTGGCAGGCATCTGAGGACGCGGACCGCAGGGGACGGCTGTCCCTGGCCATCGACCGCGTGGAGGTCAGCAAGGGCAAGCGGGGCCAACAGTTCGTTCCGGAGCAGCGAGTGCGGATCGAGTGGGCCACCCTGGATGACGAACCGCCCTTGTGAGCCCAAGTGAGCACGTTGTCGGCCCGTCACTGGGAAACCCGGTGACGGGCCGTTCGCGCTTCGTGGACCAGGGGAGGTTCGCCTCCGGTCACACCAGGGGTCACTGACGTCACCTCACCACCCAGGGGGGCACTCCCGACCCTCTCCCGGCCTGATCGGCAGGGAGGGAAAACTCTTGCGTGGCTGATTGGGGTGATTGCGCGGGTTGTTGTCCTGCGTCATCAAACTTTGAGTGCGTGACGCCGAAGCCTGGCTGCTTGGCCACCACCGTTCAGTGTCAGTGGCGAGCGGCAGACTGCAGGCATGGATGATTCTCCCGTCTCGGACCGCTGCGACCGAGCCAAGCCTGCCTGGGTCAGCTCGATGGGCGGACCGTTGATCGTGGTCCCGGAGTCCTGCATCAGCGCATGGGGTGGCTGCACAGAGGACGGCTCCGTCCTGGGCGAGGCCGATGGCCAAGATGATTACGACCGAGCCTGCGCGGTGGACGACTGGGCTGGAGTGATCGCCGTGGGCGCGGAAGGTGCCACCGCGCTCGTCCTGGCCGATGAACCTGCAAAGACGTGCTTCCTGCCAGAGGAGCAGCTATTCGTGCGGTGGCTGGCTGCGGATTCGGAGGAAGAGTTGCTCGCCGGCGCCGAAGCGGTCACAGCCGACCCGGACACTCCTTGGGAGGACTGCGGCTTGTGGGCTTCTGATGGCCCAGCTGTACTGATGGACTCGGCAGAAGCGGGCGTGGATCTCGGCGTGGAGTATCCCAACGGTGGCCAGCCAGAACAAGCTCCCGTACGGCTCCCGACAGGGCGGTGGAGGGTCCGTGCAGTCCATGCAAAGAACGAGTTCGCATGGGTGGTCGTGGTGCAGCTTGTCGCCGAGGAAGGTTCGATCTGACGACCGTTGCACCGCTGTTGCTGTGTGTGACGATCGCCAGGGCATCCATCAAACGATGGTTTGTGAGACACCCCTCCCGTCACCCCGTTCACCCTGGCATCGCGTTCAAAACCCGTCTCAGAGCTTGCTCCGAACTCTAGAAATTGTGAGACGAGTTATGAGGCGATTGGGTCATGGTGAAGAACACGGGGCACCTCATCGGATACGCGCGGGTCAGCACGGACGACCAGGAGGCACAGCTTCAGCTGGACGCCCTTGAAGAGGCGGGCTGTGCACGGGTTTTCAAGGACAAGGCGAGCGGGAAGAACACCGACCGTCCGGAGCTTGCCGCCGTGCTGGACTACCTGCGCCCCGGAGACACCCTGTGCGTGTGGAAGCTCGACCGCTTCGCCCGCTCGCTGATCGACCTGGTGACCCTGGTCGACCACCTCGCAGAGCGCGAGGTCGGCTTCAAGGTCCTCACGGGCGCACTGGCGCACTGGCGCACTGGCGCACTGGCGCACTGGCGCACTGGCGAGCATCGACCCGAACACTCCGGACGGCCGTCTCATGCTGCAAGTGGTGGGCGCCATGGCGGAGTTTGAGCGCAGCCTGATCAAGGACCGCACTCGCGCCGGTCTGGACGCTGCCCGTGCGCAAGGGCGTACCGGCGGCCGTCCCACCGTGATGGACGCCGACAAGCTCGCTGCCGCCAAGGCCCGCAAGGCGCAGGGCGAGAGCGTCACGGCCATTGCGAAAGCCCTCAAGGTGTCCCGCGCAACGCTGTACCGGGCGCTGAGCGAATCCGATTAGTCCGGCCCGACTTTAGAGGCGGCCCTTGTGCGATGGTGGATGACCCTTTTCATGTCGGCAGCGAGGGGCACTCCGGGGCTCGAGAGGAGAGGGTCCGCTGCCACACCCCTGCACATCGCCAGGAGATTGCGCGCAGGTAGCTGCGGCGCTGTCTTCAATGCTCCTGATGGGGCCGAGTCATGCCGCTGTCGGTCGTGACCACTGCCGAGTCCGAAGGCTGCACTTCGACCCGGAGCATCGGCCATGGCGTAGCGTCCTGACCGACTCCGCCGGTAAGGAGCATGCGGCGAACGCAGGCGCCCACAAGGAACCCGCGTTCGGCGAGCTGACTGACGTACTGCTGAATCGCCTTCTCTGCGTCACGGTTCTCACGGACACTTGCGAGATCCCCAGCTATGTCCAGGTAGTCCCGCAGCAGATCCATGAACTCGACGATCAGATCTTCGTCATCGTCATGCAGGCCATCAGGAAGCGCGTACTCAAAGGTGACGCTCTCCTTGACCATGTTCCAAAGCGGGTTGCCCCGCGTGATCAGCTTCAGCACCGTGGGCTGCGGGAACATCGGATCGGGCACCAGCCTCATCCGGCCTGCCTCAGCGTGCATCACCGACCGTACCCATGCTTCGTGGTCTGCTTTGATCTGTCGCAGCCGCTCCACGGTGAAGTGCCCCGGTTGGTCATCCACTCGCTTGTGATCCTTGCTGCACAGCAGGATCAGGTTCGCGTGCCCATTGATCAGCTCTGACGCCAAGCCGCCTGCCCGAGGGCCGCCCATCGACTGCGCGACGATGTGCGCTTCCTCGCCAAAGACAGAGGGGTCATCCGAGTCAGTCCCAGGCGTGATCACCTGCTCTTTGCAGATGGCGCACCGTCCACCAGCCTGAACCCAGAGGATCTTTCGAGTCTTCTCCGAGACGCCCATGATGGAACGTAGCAAGGAACGCCGGTGCGGCATGACTGCCCGTCGTATTCCGACGTTTCAGCCGAGGTAGGGTCGTTCCCGCTGCTCTAGATAGTGGGTTAGTCGTAGCCGCTGGGTGTTGTGCATGGGTAGCGCGTCGAGTTCGCCCGGCCCTACGAAGCAGAGTTCGGTGCTCTCGTCCGAGATGGCCAGACTGCCACCGATCACCCGCGCCGTGAAGCAGACGTTGAACTGCCGGCGGACCTCTCCGTCGCTGTACGCGATGACGTGCCGGGGGTCCGTGTACGTGTCTACAAGGCCTGTGATCTCGACGTCCAGGCCCGTCTCTTCCTTGACCTCTCGGACGGCCGTACCGGGCAGCGAGTCCCCCATGTCCATGCCGCCGCCTGGCAGCGCCCACAGGTCGTTGTCCCGACGCCGCTGGAGCAGGATGCGCCCCTGGTCGTCCGTGACAACCGCAGAGGCACCAACTACCAGACTGTTGGGCTTCGGCGCGTTCGGGTCGTCGTGGTACTCGGTCCGTGCCATGCGGTCACCCTTCCACGGGTCGGGCTGTCTCCCATACGGCGTTGAAGCTCTCCGTGCAGGTGTCGAACATGCCCCCGCTGCCACCGCGCCGGAGGTGCCACACGGGCGCCCCGTAGGCGTTCACACCCCACCCGTGAGCATTGACCAACACCTGGTCGTCGGCTCGGTACACGCTGTTGCAGAGCGTCGTGGCGTGGGTCCGCAGCTCGATGCCGGGTACCCCCAGCAAGGGCCGGTAGTGCATGAGCGCCAGACGACAACGGCTCTCGATGCCGTGCCCGAACTTCTCCTCCTGGCCGCGCTGTTGGACATACGAACTATCAGCATCACCTAGGGCAATCCGCACCGCACACCCTTCGGCAGCACGCTCCCTCAGTAAGTCGTTCAGTCGCGGCTACGCCTCATGAAGGAAGACGGCGGCGTACACCAACACGTCGATCCGCTCCCGCGCTGCGCTGAGGAGATCCACGTACACAGACACGGGCAAATCCGCGCGCTGGTCGTACAGCGCCACCAGCTCCGGACTGACAGCCCGCGCAGCACGGGCCTGCCTCAACGAGGGCCAAAGTGCGTGCACGTCTTCCCCCAGGATCTCAGCGGCCTTGAGCGCCGTTACCAGCTCGCCACACCACACGCGAGGGGACGGCTGACGATGGTGAGCACCACCGAGACCACTGACGCAAGTACCTGGGAGTACACGACCTATGCCCCGTCCGGTGAGACGTGCCCTGCGTGCATGCGGCGCATCAAGCCGCTTGAGAGGGTGCGACGCGGCACCATGGAACGCCAGTCAGGGCCAACCGTGGTGATCTACCGCCACGCCAATGGGTGCCCGGAGACCGCCCGGTGAGCGCGCACAGTGCCGCGCAACGCCCGTTGATGACGATTCGGGTGTCTCGCGACGGTGGCCGGACGTTCGGCCCTGAACGGGCCGTACACCGCTCGGAAGGTCTGCCCCCGCCGGCTTCCTACGCATGGCCCCCATGCCAGTGCGGCCGGTGCCGCCCGGCCCACCGCTGACAAGCCCCGGCCCGCCGGGCGACGGCGAACGAGGCAGCCGGGCAGGGCTCACCTGTCTCCGCCACACGTGAGTGATCGTGCGTTCATCCCGGGATGGCACCCTGGACTGCATGAACGCTGCCTCTCCTGCCCCTCGACGTGCCCGTGTCCGTGCCCCCGAGCTGATCGGCAAAGGCGGCTGGCTGAACACGGGCGGCAAGAATCTGACGCTCGCGGACCTACGAGGTAAGTGGGTTGTTGTAGATTTCTGGACGTTCTGCTGCATCAACTGTCTGCACGTCCTCGACGAGCTGCGTGAGCTGGAGGACAAGCACCGGGACACGGTCGTCGTGATCGGTGTGCACTCGCCGAAGTTCGTGCACGAGGCGGAGCACGCGGCGGTCGTCGACGCGGTGGAGCGGTACGGGGTGGAGCATCCCGTGCTGGACGACCCCGAGCTGGCGACGTGGAAGCAGTACGCCGTGCGGGCCTGGCCGACGCTCGTCGTCATCGACCCGGAGGGGTACGTCGTCGCGCAGCACGCGGGCGAGGGGCATGTGCACGCGATCGAGCGGCTCGTGTCCGAGCTGGAGGCCGAGCACGAGGCGAAGGGGACGCTGCGGCGCGGCGACGGCCCGTACGTGGCGCCGGAGCCGCAGCCCACGGCCCTGCGCTTCCCCGGCAAGGCCGTCCTGCTGCCCTCGGGGAACCTCCTGGTCAGCGACACCACCCGGCATCAGCTCGTGGAGCTGGGCCCCGACGGGGAGAGCGTCGTGGGCCGGATCGGGTCCGGGGAGCGAGGGCTGGTGGACGGGCCTGCGGACAGCGCCGCCTTCAACGAGCCCCAGGGGCTCGCGCTGCTCGACGGGGAGGCGGTCGTCGTCGCCGACACCGTCAACCACGCCCTGCGCCGTCTGGACCTCGTCACCGGTGAGGTGACCACCCTCGCCGGTACCGGCCGCCAGTGGATGCGGGGGGACGCGACCGAGGGCCCCGCGCGGGACGTGAACCTCTCCTCCCCCTGGGACGTCGCGCCCTGGCAGGGCAAGGTGTGGATCGCGATGGCCGGCGTGCACCAGCTCTGGGCGTACGACCCCGCCGACGGGACCGTGTCCGTCACCGCCGGCACGACCAACGAGGGCCTGGTCGACGGCCCGGCCGCCGAGGCCTGGTTCGCGCAGCCGTCGGGGCTCGCGGCCACCGACGACCGGCTCTGGCTCGCCGACTCCGAGACGTCCGCGCTGCGCTGGGTGGAGCCGGACGGCACGGTCCGTACCGCCGTCGGCACCGGGCTCTTCGACTTCGGGCACCGCGACGGCGCCGCCGGACAGGCCCTGTTCCAGCACCCGTTGGGCGTGACCGCGCTGCCCGACGGTTCCGTCGCCGTCAGCGACACCTACAACCACGCGCTGCGCCGTTACGACCCGGCGACCGGTGAGGTCACCACGCTCGCCACCGATCTGCGCGAGCCCAGCGACGCCGTGCTCGTCGGCGGCGACATCGTGGTCGTGGAGTCGGCCCGGCACCGGCTCACCCGGCTGCGGCTGCCGGAGGAGGCAGTGAAGGTCGCCTCCCGAGCCCACCGGACCCGGCGCGCGGCCACCGAAGTCACGCCCGGCAGGCTCCGGTTGGACGTGGTCTTCCAGGCACCGGCGGGCCAGAAGCTCGACACGCGCTACGGTCCGTCCACCCGTCTGCTGGTCTCCTCGACCCCGGCCGAACTGCTCCTGAAGGGTGAGGGCGCGGACACGGATCTCACGCGGACGCTGGAACTCAACCCTGACGTGACCGAGGGCGTGCTCCACGTCTCCGCGACCGCCGCCTCCTGTGACGACGATCCGACGGTCGAGTACCCGGCGTGCCATGTGCATCAGCAGGACTGGGGCGTCCCGGTCCGGCTGGCCCCCGGCGGGGCGGACCGGCTCCCGCTCATCCTCGCGGGCATGGACCCGGCGGAGGACTGACCGCCCACGCCCCACTCCCGGAACACGGCCGGGGCGGACCGGAGTTCCGGTCCGCCCCGGCCGCACGCGCTGTTCAGCAGTCCGGGACTCCGGCGATCTTCTCGCCGCCCTGGATGTACAGGTTGTTCACCCAGGCGATGTCGCTGCCGGAGAACTCCATGACGGCGGTCCACCAGTTGTTGGTGCCCACCGCCGGGTCGTGGACGGTCTGGCCCTGCGTCTGGCACACGGCGTCGCCCCACCACTGCGAACGGACCGCGAGCCGCGGGGAGTCCGTGGTGGGCTGCTGGCGCAGATTGACGTCGGTGGCCCAGATGTAGACGTCGGTGAGGGTCGGGTCACCACCGTTGGCCGCGGCGGCCGGAGCGGCCTGGGCGGAGGTGGCGAGGGCGCCGACGGCGAGCGCGGCGACGGCCAGGCCCCTGGCGGTACGGCTGATCAGTTGCTTCATGTCTGTCCCCCAAGAAGGTCGGTGTGACGGGTCGTTGTCGCTTCCGGACTCAGCAACTCGCCGTGGCGGGCAGGCCGCCGTACTCGTCACCCTTGAGGTAGACGGCGCTGACGTAGCCCTCGGCGAGCTTCACCCAGACGTTGTTCGTGTAGCCGTAGTCGCTGACGGGCTCGCCGAACTCCCAGCAGTAGGCGCCGCGCGCCTCTCCCGCCGCCACGGAACCGACCGCGGGAAACGCGCGCGACGGCCCGGTCCGGACGTTGACGGCTTCGTAGGGCACGACCGCGTACGGCGCGCTCATCACGTGGACGGACTCCTGCCCGCCGGTCGAGGCCGCGACAGCGGTTCCCCCGGTGAGCGGACCGAGCAGAGCCAGCGCCCCGGCACCGACCAGCGCGGCCCGGGCGACGATGTGAGTGGTCATGAAGAGATCCCTCTGGACGGTGTCGTTCACTGTGTCGTTCGAACACTGTGTCGTTCGACGTCCAGAACGTTAGAGAGCCCCGCGGCTCCGTGGTCCCTGACAGATGTCAGGACGGAGGCGGGGCAGGGCAGGGCGCGGTGAGCCGGAGCGTCCGGAGGCGTCGGGCCGGTCGGCGCCTCCGGCCTCCGAAAGCCTGTCGCTCAGTGACCGGGCGGGACCCGGTCCTGGGGCCAGTCGGACGTCCCGGCCTCGCCGTCGTCCCATCGTGCGCGCTCGGCCACGGACGGGTCGGTCGAGTCCGAGATCAGCTCCGCGACGCGCAGGGTGCACTCCCACTCGGTCAGCTTGCCTTTGATCACGACCAGGTAGGTCTCGCGGTCGGTGAAGCGGTACACGTGCCGGCGCTTCTCGACGATGTTCTTGCTCGGCACATACGTGTGGAGTGCCCCGCGCAGGGCCGTCAGCGCGTGCTCCTTGGTCTCCAGCCCACGGTGGACGAACTCCGTCCTGTGCACGTCGCTGTAGTACTCCGCGATCACGACCCAGTTGCCCATCCGCTCCCCCTCGGCTCCCCTGCGGCTCCGCTGTCAGTCAGCCACAGCCCCGGCTTCCGGAACAAGGGTGATGCGGGCGTGGGAAGGGCGGACGGGTCAGTCCTCGGTGAGGAGCGACCGGACCAGGGTGGCGTAGTACCGGACGCCGAGTTCCAGGATGTCGTCGTTGAAGTCGTAGTCCGTGCTGTGGAGCGGGGCGCCGCCCTCCCCGGGTGCGGTGCCGTTGCCGATGAAGGCGAAGCAGCCCGGCACATGGCGTGCGAAGACGCCGAAGTCCTCGCTGCTGAGGTTCACGGGGCAGCGGGCGTCGACGTGTTCCTCGCCGAGCAGGTCACGGGCTGCCCGCACCGCCGCCTCGACACACGCGGCGTCGTTGACGGTCGGGTCGAACTCGTGGGTGTAGGTGACCTGGCAGGTCGCCCCGTGGCCCGCGCAGATGCCGTGGGCCAGCTCTCGGATGCGGCGCTCCAGCACCTCCCGTACCTCGTCGGTGAAGCTGCGGGTGTCGCCGCGGATCACGACTTCGTTGGGGATGGCGTTACGGGCGCCGTCCGTCACGAACTGCGTGCAGGAGACGACGGCGGACCGGCTCGGGTCCAGGGTGCGCGCCACGATGGTCTGCAGCGCGAGAACGACCTCCGCGCCGATGACGATCGGATCCACGACCAGGTGCGGTGAGGCGGCGTGGCCGCCGCGCCCGACGACACGGATCTCGAAGTTGTCCTCGCTCGCGAGGAACGGGCCCGTGCGGGTGCCGAATTCACCGGCGGCGAGACCGGGGATGTTGTGCAGTCCGAAGATCGCGTCGATCGGGAACCGCTCGAACAGCCCGTCGTCCATCATGGCTTGCGCTCCCCGGCCGGGTTCCTCCGCGGGCTGGAACAGGAACCTCACCGTCCCGTCGAAGCCGCCCTGTTCCGCGAGGAGTGCGGCGGCCCCCAGGACCATCGTCATGTGCCCGTCGTGACCGCAGGCGTGCATGGTGCCGTCATGGCGTGAGCGATACCCGTGGGAGCCGGCCTCCTGGAGCGGAAGACAGTCCATGTCGGCGCGCAGGCCGATGGCCTTCCCGCCTGTTCCCCTGCTGAGCGTGGCGACGATTCCGGTGCCGCCGACGCCCGTGACCACGTCCTCGACCCCGACGGCCTTCAGGACCTCCGTGAGGTAGGCGGCGGTTTCCCTTTCCTGGAAGGCGAGTTCAGGGTGCTGGTGCAGATGGTGGCGCCACTCACGGAGCCGGGCGCCCAGTTCGGCGGGAAAGGCGGGCAGGGCCGAGAAAGGGGTGCGCATGGAGGGGCCTTTCAGGAAGGGCGGAAGGGAACTGCTGCTGGGCGAATGACGGTTACCGGCGCGCCCCGCTCATGCGGACGCGGTGGCGGACCGTGCCCCTTCGGTGCTCAGCAGGACGATCACCGACTCCGGGGTCAGGCCGAGCGTTTCGCGGCCCTCGGGCTCACCGAGAAGGGACCGCACGGCGGGTACGCAGGCGGCGCCGCACGGGCCGGCCGGGACGCCGTGAGCGGCCAGCTCGGTCACCGCGGCGGCGGCCTCGGGGTCGGACACCGTGGTGACGGCGTCCAGCCCGTCCCTCAGGAACGGCCAGGCGAGGGCGGACGGCGTACCGCAGTTCAGCCCGGCCATGATCGTCGCCCCGGTCGGGACGCTGACCGGGGTTCCGGCCCGCACGCCCGCCAGCACGCACGCCGCGGTGTCCGGTTCGACGCCGAGCACGGCGACGGGCCGGGTCCGGCTCTTGCAGTGGGTGATCACCGCTTGGGCGAGCGAGCCGACGCCCATCGGGGTGACGACCAACGAGGCTTCTCCCTCGCCCAGTTGAGCATCGATCTCGGTGAACATCGTCGAGTAGCCGTCCACGATGTACTGCGGGACGGTCTCGTAGCCGGGCCAGGCCGTGTCCTGCACCAGCACCGCCTCCGGCCGCCCGGCGGCGTGGGCCGCCGCCAGGGCCACCGTCCTGTCGTAGTCCTCCGGTACGACGACGACCTCGGCTCCCTCGGAGCGGATCGCCTCGATCGCCGTCGCGTCGACCACGTCCGGGACGAACACGACGGCGGGGACGTCCAGCCGAGCGGCCATGTGCGCGAGGGCGCGCCCGTGGTTGCCGTCGGTGGCGGTGACCAGTGCGAGCGGGCCGCCGGCGGCCGCGGCCTCGCGAAGGGAGTCGAGGCCGTGTACGGGTACGTCGAGGCCGTGTGCGGGTACGTCGGGGCCGTGTACGGGTACGTCGGGGCCGTGTGCGGGCTTGTCGGGGCCGATCCTGTCCTGGATCACCCGGGAGACCGCGTAGAAGACGCCGAGGGCCTTGAACGCGGGCAGGCCGAGTCGCGCGGACTCGTCCTTGACGACCACACGCCGCACTCCCCACTCGGCGGCCAGATGAGGAACCTCGCGCAGGGGCGTCGGCCGGTACGCCGGCAGCGCGCGGTGGAAGGCCGCGGCATCGCCCGGCGGTGGCGCGCACCGCCAGTCACGGGCGAGCGGATTGGCCTGCCAGGAACGCCCGGAACGCGGAGAAGTGGTCATACGGCAACGCTGACAGGCACAACACATCACGTAAAGTGATCTTTTGCCAACTGAATCGTTCGGCGGTATCGAAAGAACGGGGTGGGAGTGGGATGTACGACGTGCACCGGCTCCGGCTGCTGCTGGAGCTGAAGCGCCGTGGAACCCTGACCGCGGTGGCCGAGGCCTTGAACTACAGCCCTTCGACGATCTCCCAGCAGTTGTCCCAGCTCGAGAGCGAGGTCGGGGTCCCCCTCCTCGTCCCCGCGGGCCGTCGCGTGCGGCTCACTCCGCAGGCGGACGTGCTGGCGGCTCACGCCGAGATCGTGCTGCGGCAGTTGGAAGCGGCCGAGGCCGCGCTGGCGCAGTCGCTCACCGAGCTGACGGGCACGGTCCGGATCGCGTCGTTCCAGACCGGCCTGCTCGGCCTGCTGTCGCCGGTCCTCACCACGCTGGACGCCCGGCATCCCGGTGTCCGGGTCGAGGTCTTCCAGGTCGAGCCGCAGATCGCGCTGCCCGGCATGCTGGCTCACGAGTACGACCTCGTCATCGCCGAGGAGTTCCGCCATCAGCCGCTTCCCCGGCAGAGCGACATCGACTACCGGGAGTTGTTCCAGGACCCCTTGCGCCTGGCGCTGCCGGTCGCCGACGCGGATGCCTCGACCACGGCCGGGGACGGCGGTGTCTGGGAGGTCGTGGCCCAACGTCCGTGGGTCGCCGAGGCGTTGGGCAGTGCGTCGCGCAACTGGCTGCGCACGCTGTGCCGGGAGGCCGGCTTCGAACCCGACATCCGCTTCACCACCGACGACCTGCTCGTCCAGCGGCAACTCGTGGCCGACGGCCATGCCGTGGCGATCCTCCCCGACCTCCTCGACGCGGCCCAGAACCCCAAGGTGGCGCTGGTGACCGTCCCCGGCGGTCCCCACACCCGCCGGATCCTGACCGCGAGCAGACGTGACGCCTCCGCCCACCCCGCGATCGAGGCCTGCCGCGCGGCCTTCGCGGCGACCGCGCGGGCCTGAGCGGGAAATCCTGCCCCGGAGGTCCTGAGCGGGAGGCCCTGCCCGGAAGGGCCGACAGAGCGTTCGCCAGGGCGCGTCAGGCTTCGCGGACCGCCTCGTGGCCCTGCTCCTCCGTTCACGCCGCAGGCCCCGGGACTCGACGGCGAGTCCCGGGGCCTGCGTGCACAAGGTCGCTCCCGGTCAGGCGTGCGGGCCGCCGAACGGGGCGCCGCCGGTGCCGTAGTACGTACCGAGTTCGGCGCGGTAGCCCTGGTCACCCAGGTGCTTCTCACGGTTGAACTCCGGTGCGTCCTTGATCTGTTGCTTGGTGAGGCCGATGTGGACCTTCTCCTCGTTCGGGTCGATGCTGTCGACGGTGCTCGCCGGGAGCAGGACCTCCTTGCCGAAGATCCACACGCCGGTGTCGACCACCAGGTAGGCGTCACCGACCTCGTCGGAGTGCTTGTCGACCTTGCCGATGGCACCGTCCGTCGCCTCGACCTTGTAGCCGGTGAGGTCGGCGTCCGCCAGACGACCAGCGGTCGAACGGTAACTCCACACATTCTCAGTCACGCGAAAACAACTCCTCGAGTACCCGGAGGACGGCGAGGAAATCCGCCGGTCCTCCGTTCATGTACTTCGTACTTCGTACGCGGCGGGCTCATTGGCCGCCGCGGGACGAGTGCCCATCACCCGCGACCACACGCACCGAATTCGAGCCGGATCGGTGCGACGGCCGCACCGGAGAGAGCCGGGGGACATTCAGGTGGCCGGGACCCTAGGGCGTCGTCCGGGCGAGGGGGAACGCGTGATGTCGTGCCCCGGTGACGATGAGCAGGCTGACGGCCCCGAGGGCGGCGCCCGACGCGGCGACCGCGGTGACGCCCGAGGCCTGGAGCAGCAGACCGCCGATGATCCCGCCGAGGGCCATGGCGGCGTTCCAGAGGGTGACGAGGATGGCTTGCGCGGTGTCGGCGACGGCGGTGCCGTGCCGCGTCCCGGCGTGTCCGGCGGCGGTTTGCAGCAGGGTCGGGACTCCTCCCCACCCGAGGCCCCAGAGCGCGGCGGCGCCCCAGACGATCGGCTGCGCGCTGGTGAGGGCGAGTGCCGTGGCGGCCAGGGTGAAGAGCAGCGCGGTGGTGATCATCAGGGTCCGCGGTCGGCGGTCGACATGACGTCCGACGCCCCAGATGCTGACCAGACACGCCACACCGAAGGCAAGCAGTACCGCGTCGGTCGCCGGCCCGAGCCCCGCGTGCTCCAGGTAGGGGGCGATGTAGGCGTAGACGATCGTGTGGCCGAGGACGAACGTCGCCACCGTCGCCATGACGGCCGCGACACCGGGCACCGCCAGGGTCTGCCGCACGGTCGGCTTCGCCGGTGCCGCGGTGGTGCCCGGTCGCCCGGTCCCACCCCGTTCCGTGCCGGGCTGTCCCACCCCTGGGACGGACACTCCGATCCAGCCGATGACGGCCACGGTGACGAGGGAGACGGCGGCGAACGCCGCCCGCCATACCACCTGCTCGCCGATCAGCGTGCCCGCCGGAACTCCCAGGGACAGGGCGACCGGGATACCGGTCATCGTCACCGCGATCGCGCGGCCCTCCAGCCCGGGAGGTGCGATACGGCGGGCGTGACCGGCGAGGATCGCCCAGGCCAGGCCCGCGGCCACTCCGGCGAGGAAGCGGGCGGCGAGCAGGACGACGTACCCCGGCGCGGCGGCAGTGAGGGTGTTGGCCACCAGGAAGACGGCCATGGCGCCGAGCAGGAGTGCCTTGCGTGGAACGGACGCCGTCGCCTTGGCGAGCGGGATCGCGGTCGACGCCGTACCGGCCGCGTAGACGGTGACGGCCTGCCCCGTGGCGCCCGGGCCGACGCCCAGCGAGGCGGACATCTGGGGCAGCACGCCGGCGGGCAGCGTCTCGGTCAAGCTCGTGATGAAGGCGGCGGTCCCCAGCGCCAGCAGCGCCGACCATGGCAGGCCGGTCTGTCGCGCACGGGGCTGGATGTCGCAGGACGTGGCGGTCATGCACCGCATCGTGAAACGTTCACATAGGTGTGATGGTCAAGCCGGGGTGTCCCGACTAGCGTCGGCGGATGTGAGGATCGGTGAACTGTCGCGACGGACCGGCGCGTCCCGTCGGCTGCTCCGCTACTACGAGGAGCAGGGGCTGATCGTCCCCGACCGCGGCGCGAACGGGTACCGGGAGTACGACGACCGCTCTGTGGACCGGGTCAACCAGATCCGTGGTCTGCTCGACGCGGGGCTTCCCACTCGCATCATCAAGCAGATCCTCCCCTGCCTCGACACACCGCGGTCGATCCACTTCCCCGACGCGACACCGGAGATGCTCGCCCTCCTGGCCACCGAGCGGGACCGGCTCTCCGAGCGGATCGACGTGCTCGTCCGCAACCGTGACGCCATGAGCGAGTACCTGAGCGAGGTCGCACGGTGCCGGGCACCGGCACGTGCTCCGCACCAGGTCAGTGGCACCGACCCCATGCCGCGGGGACGCCGTACGCGGAGATCGTCCGACGCCGGTTAGTGTGCCTTCGTCGCGCCGACCGGCGCGAGACGGGGGACAGCGGACGGGAGACGTCTCCATGGCAGGGAAGGACCTCCGGGCCCATCAGCGCGAAGCCGTCGACGCGGTGCTGCGCGCCCTCGAACTGCCCGCGGGGTCCGTCGTGCCCCCGCAAGGGCTCCGGACGCAGGTGATCATGGCCACCGGGTCGGGCAAGACCCTCGTGGCCGCCCGCGGCGCCGAGGAGCTGCGCGCGGACCGTGTGCTGGTGCTCGTTCCCTCGCTGGACCTGCTGGCGCAGACCGAGGCCGCGTGGCGCGAGGGCGGGCGAAAGGGCCCGGTGATCGGGGTGTCGTCCCTGCGGGGCGGGGAGGTGCCCTTCCCCAACACCACGGACCCGGCCGAACTGGCCTCCTGGGTGCGGCCGTTCGACAAGGTCACCGTGTTCGCCACGTACGCCTCCCTCGGGCTCGGCACGTTGGAGCGGGCGCACCGGGCCGGCCTCCCGGGGTGGGACCTGATCGTGGTCGACGAGGCTCACCGGACGTCGGGCCGGATCGGGAAGCCCTGGGCGGTCGTCCACGACAACACCCGCATCCCCTCCCTGCGCCGCCTCTACATGACCGCCACGCCGCGGCTGTGGCAGCTGGACGAGGAGCAGGAGCGGCAGGGTGGTGCGCCGGGTGAGCTGGTCGCGTCCATGGACGACGATCCCGGCGGTCCGTTCGGCGCCCGCTGTCACACGCTGACGCTGTCCGAGGCGATCGACCGGGGCATCTGCGCCCCCTACCAGGTGGTGTGCCTGGACATCACCGACACCCAGCTCCAGGCGGCACAGCTGCTCGGTGCCGAGGCACGCTCGGACGAGGTGCGCGGGGCCCGACTGGCGGCGCTCCAGACCGCGTTGGTGAAGGCGTCGGCCCAGGAGACGTTCCGGCGCACGCTCGTCTTCCACCATGTCGTCAAGGAGGCCGAGGCGTTCGCCGCCGGCCTGCCCGGCGTGGCCACGCAACTGCACGCGTCCGCACCGGAGTCGTATCCCCGGACGATCTGGGCGGACTGGCTGTGCGGCGAGCACAAGCCGCTCCACCGGCAGCGGGTCCTCGGGGAGTTCACCGACGGCGTCACCTCCGACGGCACCGTCGTGGACAGGAGCTTCCTCGGTTCGGTGAAGGTGCTGGGCGAAGGCGTCGACACCCGCACCTGCGACTCCGTCTACTGGGCCGACGTACGCGGCTCCATGCCCGACCTCGTCCAGGCCGTCGGCCGCGCCCTGCGCATGCGGCCCGACGAGGGCAAGATCGCCTCCCTGGTGGTGCCGGTGCTGCTCGGACCGGGCGAGACGTCGGACACCATGCTCACCAGCCGGGCGTACGGCGGGCTGGCGAGGCTGCTGGAGGCGCTGCGGGCGCATGACGCCCGGGTCGTCGAGCAGCTCGCCGAACAGCAGGCGCCCAGCGCGTACAAGCCGGTCGCGGAGGACGGCCGGTCCCGCGAAGTCCGGGGCGAGGGCGGGGAGTCCGGTCCGTCGGCGTCGGCGCGCAAGCTGCTGAGGTTCTCCACGCCGCGCGACCCCGCGCAGTTGGCCGCGTTCATCAACCTGCGTGTCCTCAACCCGGAGCACGCGCACTGGCGGCGCGGTGTGGAGGCCGCCGTCCTCTACGCCCGCGCGCACGACGACCTGAAGGTGCCGTTCACGTACCGGGTGCCGAAGGGGCCCGAGGCGGTGGAGGCGGGGTGGCCGGCCTCGCTGGGTGACTTCCCGCTGGGGCAGTGGATCGCCGACGCCCGTCGCTTCCACGCCCGCGGGGACATGGACGAGGACCGTGTCCGGCAGTTGGAGAAGCTGGGCATGGTCTGGTCGCACTACGACGTGGCCTGGGAGGAGGGCCTGGCAGCCGCCCGCGGCTGGGCAGCCGAGAACGGGCACCTGCTGGCCCCGCTGGACGCCACCTACCAGGGCCTGCGGGTGGGGATCTGGCTGAAGAACGCGCGGGCCGCCGCCCGCAAGGCCGACGAGATCCAGCGGCGGTCGGCGGAGGGCCTGCCCGTTCCGTCGGCGGCGGGCGCCCTGTCGGACGAGCGGCGCGAGCGACTGGAGGACATCGACCCCGCATGGTGTCCCGGCTGGCCGGTGGAATGGCAGCGCGCCTTCCACCTCACGCGGCTCCACCTGGACGCGGCCGGTTCGCTGCCGACCGAGCCGGGTCTCGTCCTGCGCCAGGGCGAGGACCTCGGGCGGTGGGTGAGGGCGCAGCGGCTCGGCTTCGGCGGCCTCACCACCGTCCAGCGGTGGCTGTGCGAGCAAGTCCTCGGCATCACCCCCGCGGCCGACCACGAGAAGCCACCCGCGCGCCGCACCCAGGCCGACAAATGGGCGGCGAACTACCGGGCGGCGCGCCAGTTCTACGAACGTGAGGGGCATCTGCGGGTGCCGCGCAAGCACGTGGAACGGATCGCCGAGGATCAGGCGGAGCGCGAGATCAAGCTCGGGGCGTGGATCGACAACCAGCGCAGCAGAGCCGCGGCGCTCGCTCCCGAGCGGGTGGAGCAGCTCTCCGTCATCGGCATGCGCTGGACATAGAGGACCGAGTCGGTGTCACGTGGCCGTCGGGCTCGCGGTTCGTCTCACGTGGCCGTCGGGCTCGTGGTTCGCCTCACGTGGCCGTCAGACTCGCGGTTCGTCTCACGTCGTCGCCAGGCTTCTCCGTCCATGTCACGTCGTCGCCAGGCTCTCGCTCCATGTCACGTCGTTGTTAGGCTCTCGTTCCGTGACCCTGCCGCCGTCGACGTCGAGGTCGACCGACTGGACCGGCCTGTACGACGCCTATGGCCGGGCGTCGGACGTCCCGGACCATCTGGCGGCCCTGTCGGACCCCGACCCGGCCGTCCGTCTCGCCGCCACGTCGGCCCTCGCGGGCAGCGTCTGCCACCAGGGCACACGGTGGCCCGCCAGCGCACATGTCGTCGGCCCGCTCGTCGACCTCGTCGACACACCCGCGACACCGGACCGGGGCACCCTTCTCCACCTCCTGCACGCCCTCGCCGTCGGCAGTCGCAGCGACACCGAGCTGCCGTTCCATCCCGCGCGCGCCTTCGCCCCGGCCGACCGTGTGGGCCAGGCGGACGAGGGCGCGCTGCTCCGGGTGCTCTTCGAGGAGGAGGACCCGGACATCGACGCCGTCGCCGACACGGCCGACGCCATCGCCCTGCTCTGGGCGGCCCGGGCCTACCGTGCGGCCTCGCACCACACGGCGGCCTTCTTGCGGTGGCTGGACGATCCCGACCCGGCCGTGGTGACCCGGGCTGCGGCACTGCTGGTCTGGTTCGCCCCGCTGCCGGGGCTCGCGGGCACGCTGGCCGGCGTACCTCGCGACACCGTCGAGGCTCGGGCGTCGGCGAACCTCGCGCTCGCCCATCTGTCCGGGCATCTCGGTGCCGAGGAACTCGCTGTCCTCACCGCATGTCTGTCCTCACCCCACGAGCCGGTGCGGGTCACCGCCGCGATCGCCCTGGCACGCCGACAGGCCGGCGGGCTGCCCGACCCCGCGCTGACCCTCCTCGTCCACGCCGACTCGATCGCCGTCCCCGGCGCCGTCCAAGGCTGGGACCGCTCCCTACGAGGTCATGTCGCCGTCACGCTACGCCACTTGGGCCTGTAGCCCGCCGCCCAGCGCACTTCACGCGGCGCGCCCGCACCACGCTCCCGGCGACCTCCCGCGCCCGGCTGGAGGCGCACGGATCGGCCGACGATCTCGCGGGTCCGTGCTCCGTGTGACGCCGAGGTTCGAAGGATCGGTGGCCGTCGGCTCACGGCGGGTGCTCTCATGCGGTCATGAGGGGTGGGGGCGGTCGGCAGGGCGGTTGGTGGCTGGTGGTCGCTGTGGCCATCGGCGTGTCGGCACTGTCGTGGGTGTCCCGGCTGCTGCCGGGGGTGGTGGGTGGAGCGGCGGTCGCGGCCGGGGCCGCCGTGGGCGCGGTGCTGACGCAGCGCGGGCAACTCCTTGTCGAGCAGACGGTCCGGCAGAACACGGACGTCAGGAGCCGACTCCTGGTGGACGACCGCGGGAAGCCGCCGCGCGTCACGGATGTCCGGGACCTGGTCGAGATCGGCGTCCATCCGGCCGCGCCCGCGCCAGGGTCGGCGCACTCCGGATCCGGCGGCACCCGACTGCCGCCCTTCGTCAGGCGCGATCGCAGCGCCGAGATCGAACAGGCTCTGCGCATGCACCGGTTCGTGCTCGTTGTCGGCGAGTCGACGGCGGGCAAGTCCCGGGCGGCCTTCGAAGCGGTGAGAGCGGTCCTCGCCGACGCGACTCTCCTCGTCCCTGATCACACCGAACCGGGATCGGTCACGACGGCGGTGACCGCGTCACGGCGGCTGGACCGTTGTGTCGTCTGGCTGGACGACGTCGAACGGTACTTGGGCACCGGCGGTCTGACGCCACGCCTGCTGCGCGAACTCACCGGCCGTGACGGCGTGTTCGTCGTGGCCACGATCAGGGCCCACGTACGTGCCCGCTTCATGGACGTACGGACCGAGGGGATGCCGGAGAGCGGGGACGGCGCGCTCGGCCCGGGCGCCGGGCGGCACATCCTGACCAGGGCGCACGAGATACGGCTGGATCGGCGTTGGACACAGGGGGAGTTGGCCCGGGCGCGGGAGCGGGGAGAGCAGGACGAGCGCGTGGCCCGGGCCGTGGACAGCGCCGAACGATACGGCGTCGCCGAGTTCCTGGCCGCCGGTCCCCAACTGTTCGCCGCCTGGCAGGACGCCTGGGCGCCGGAGGGCGAGCACGTGCGCGGGGCCGCGCTGGTCGCCGCGGCCGTGGAGGCACGGCGTGCGGGCTGGCACCGGCCCCTGCCCGTGACGCTGCTCCGGGAACTCCACGAGGACCATCTCACCGCCCGGGGCGGCCCCGTGCTCCACCCCGAGAGCTGGGACGCGGCGCTCCGCTGGGCGACGACACCGTTCTTCGCCACGAGCGGCCTGCTGCTCCCCCACCCCACCGCGGTGGACCACCACGACGTCTTCGACTACCTCGCCGACGCCATCGACACCGCATCCGGACGCACGCCGATCCTGGACAGCACCTGGAGCCGGCTGATCTCCGCGGCGGATCCCGCGTTGTGCGAGGACCTGGGCTGGGCGGCGCTGAGCCGGGCCGAGCCCGCGATCGCCCAGGACGCCTTCCGACGTGCCCGGGAACTCGGTGTGCGGACGGCGGCGGTGGGGCTGGCGCACGTACTCGGCGAGGCGCTGCGCTTCGACGAGGCCTGTCGGGTGTTGCGCACCGCTCTCGAGTCCGCGCCGCCGGACGCCGATGGCGACGTGCTGTTCGTCCTGCGGTCGTCGCTGGCGTGGTGGAGCGGGGCGGCCGGAGAACCGGGCGAGGCCCTCGCCCTGGCCACGGCGCTGCACGAGGAGGCGGCACACCGGTACGGCGAGGATCACCCGGAGACACTGGAGACGGCGCTGAGCCGGGCCCGCTGGACCGGCCGTTCTGATCGTCCCGAGGAAGCGCTGGCCCTGGCTCTCGCCGCCGAAGAGCGTGCCGTGCGCGCCCTCGGGGCGACACACCCCACCACTCTGAGCTGTCGTTTCGAGGTCGCGGTGTGGACGATGCCCGGCGGTCGTCCCGAACACGCCGTGCGCCTGTGGCGCGAGTTGACCGACGATGCGCAACTGGCCCTCGGCCCCTACGCGGGACTTGCCCGGGACGCCCGCTGGAACCTCGCCCACGTCCTGCGCCGGACCGGCGAGGAGGAGGCCGCGCTGGACGTGTTGGCGGAGGTGATCGAGGCCCGGAGAGTGGCCTACGGTGACGATCATCCGATGACGTTCGCGATCCGCCTCCAGCACGCGGGGCAGACGGGCGCCGCCGGTCACCACGCGGAGGCGCTGCGCCTCGTCGTCCCGCTCGTCCAGGACACGGCACGGGCGCTCGGCCCCGACGACGTCCTCACACTGGCCGCTCGACATCAACACGCCCTGTGGACGGCCCATTTGGGGCAGCGCACCGAGGCCGTCGCCGCGTTCCGCGCGCTGCTCGCCGACTGCGAGGCCGCGCTCGGCCCGGATCACGAACTCACCGTGGACACACGAGCCCGGTCGGAGCGGCCGGACGACGGGATCTGGGTCCACCACGCGCCTTCCTGGTGATCCGACCGGTACCCGAGGACGGCTCGGGCCGCTGTCAGGTCGCTGGTCGCTCAGCGGCGGCGCCGGTCCGGCCGGAGGTCGAAGTCGCCGTAGCTGTTGTCGACGGGGTTGACGGTGACTCCGGGGGCGACGATGTCGTCGATCGCGTCCAGCACCTCGGTGGAGAGGGTGACGTCGGCGGCCGGCAGGAACGCCTCCAGCTGCTCCATGGTGCGCGGTCCGATGATCGCCGAGGTGACTCCGGGATGGTTGACGACGAAGGCGACGGCCAGCTCGATCAGGGTGAGGCCGGTCTTCTCGGCGAGGACGGCGAGTTGTTCGACGGCGTCGAGCTTGCGCTGGTTGGCGGGCGTGCTCATGTCGAAGCGGGCCTGGGGGCGGGCCGCGGAGGCGGGGCCTTCGGTGGCGTGCCTGCGGTAGCGGCCCGACAGCCAGCCACCGGACAGGGGGCTGTAGGTGAGGGTGCCCATGCCGTGGCGGCGCGCGGTGGGCAGGACGTCCTCCTCGATGCCGCGGACCAGGATCGAGTACGGCGGCTGCTCGGTGACGAACCGCTCCAGGTGCCGTTCCCGCGAGGTCCACTGGGCCTCGACGATCTGCGAGCCGCTGTACGACGAGGAGCCGATGTAGCGGACCTTGCCCTGGTGGACGAGGTCGGAGAGGGCCCCGAGGGTCTCGGCGACGTCGGTGTCGGGGCTGGGGCGGTGGACCTGGTAGAGGTCGATGTGGTCGGTGCCCAGGCGGCGCAGGGAGTTCTCGACCTCGCGGATGATCCAGCGCCTGGAGCCGCCACGCCGGTTGGGGTCGTCGGGGTCCATGGGCATGAAGAACTTCGTCGCGAGGAAGACGTCGTCGCGGCGGTCCTTGAGGGCCTTGCCGACGATCTCCTCGGAGACGCCCGCGGAGTACACGTCGGCGGTGTCGACGACGTTGATGCCCGCGTCGAGGGCGCGGTGGACGATCCGGATCGAGTCGGCCTCGTCCTCGTTGCCCCAGGGCCCGAACATCATGGCGCCGAGGCAGAGCGGGCTGACGTGGACTCCGGTGCGGCCGAGCGGTCGGTACTGCATGGAAGGGGTTCTCCTGGTTCGTGGGGTCAGCCGTTCCCCGTGCGGACGGCCGTGTCGTCCGTCGTCCAGACGGCGAGGAGGTCCAGTGCCTCTCGCGCCGGGGAGTCCGGTTCGGGGGTGTAGAAGTTGAGGCGCAGGCCGGGGTCGGACGGCAGCTCCATCGCCTCGTAGGGCAGGGCGAGGGTGCCGACCAGGGGATGGTGGAGGTTCTTGACGCCGGAGCGGTGGAACTTCACGTCGTGGCGGGCCCAGCGGCGGGCGAACTCCCCGCTCTTGGTGGTCAGTTCGCCGACAAGGTCGGTGAGCGCCCTGTCGTGCGGCGTGCGGCCCGTCTCGATGCGCAGGAAGGCCACGGCGTCGTCCGCCCCTTTGTCCCAGTCGACCCAGAAGTCCTGGGCCGCGGGGTCCAGGAACAGGAAACGCGCACTGTTGACCGGCCCGCGCTGGGCGAAGAGGGGCGAGTCGAAGAGCGGCGCGTACAACGCCCGGCCCAGCAGGTTGGCGGCCACGATGTCGAAGCGGGCGTTGCGCACGAACGCGGGGACACCGGTCATCGAGTCGAGCAGCCGCAGGATCGTGGGCCGCACCCGCGAGGCGGTCACCGCGGGACGCCGTCCGACCGGGGTCGAGGCACGGGCGAGGTCGTAGAGGTGGGTACGTTCGGCCTCGTTGAGCTGGAGGGCGTGGGCCAGCGCCTCCAGGACGGAGTCGGAGGCACCGCCGAGATTGCCGCGCTCCAGACGGACGTAGTAGTCCACGCTCATCCCCGCGAGCAGGGCCACCTCCTCCCGCCGCAGACCCGCCACCCGGCGATTGCCGCCGTAGACCGGCAGCCCCGCCTGCTCGGGAGTGATCCGGGCCCGCCGGGTACCGAGGAACTCACGCACCTCGCCCGCCACGTCCTCACGGTTCTTTCCGGACACGCTCGCACTCCTCCCCGCCGACACGGGCACAGCTCCACCGGACCGGCCTGCGTACTGTCCCGGCTCCTCCACCGTAGGTCGGCCCGCGCGGACCTGCGAGGTACTGCCAGTACCTGGAAGAGCGGTGCCCCCGGTGCTCCCACCCGGGCGGACCTGCGCGGTTCCGGCTGTCAGCGGACGACGGACACGATCCGGCACACGGCTTCGGCGAGTCGTCGGTCTCCCCGCACGCGGGCGCGGGCCAGGGCGTCCGCCGGGGCGATGCTCCGTACGGCCGGCCGCCAGGCGGTCTCCGTGTCCATGAGCACGACCGCCGCCGGACGGCCGCTCGGCGCCTCGGCCAAGGACCACCGGTCGTCCTTGGCGGTCGCCGTCCAGGTGCCTCCGGCAGGGCCCTCGGCCGTCACCCGGATCTGGGTCCCGGTGGGTGCCGGCGTGTGCCGGAGGGTGTGGGGCAGGGCCCGCAGGAACGTGTCGAGGACCACGGTCAGGGCGCGGGGCTCCTGGTCGGTCCCGCGGCCTACGGCGTGGCGGATCTGCTGGCGATGGGTCCAGTGCTCGGTGAACTCCCGGGCGATGTCCAGCCAGGCCGGTGCCGGGTCGACGCCCGCCCACGAGACGCCTACGGCGGCGGCGTCGAGGTCGGCCGCGGAGAATCGCCGGGCGAGCCGCGTGCCCGTCGCCGCCAGGGCGTCGACGAGGGAGGCGGGGCTGTCGTCCGCGTGCAGGTCGACCCATTCCTGGTTCGTGCGGTGGATGAACGCCTCGACCGTCTCACCCTCGGCGCGGGAGTTGCGGTGGTCGTGTCCGAGGCGCCCCAGGTGGTCGCCGAGGAGATGGGCGGCGACGGCGTGCACCGTCCAGTGCCCGGCTGCCGTCCGGTGCCAGTCGGCGGCGGTCAGAGCACGCAGCGTGCCGAGCAGCGCGTCGGCTTCCGGGCCGAACAGGGCACGCGCGTCGATCGGGCTCCCCAGCCAAGAGGTGCCGGGTACGCCGCTGGACCGGGTGCTCATGGCCACAGCCTGGCAGCCGGCAGCCGTGGACGGCTATCGAATACGGCCGGCCGCGCGCGCCGTCGTCGGCCGGGTCCGGGGGCGGGTCCGGGGGCGGGTCACGAGCAGTCCGAGCGGTGGGCGAAGGGCCTGTCGGGGCAGTCGGTGCAGGTGAAAAGGTAGATGCCGCCCATGTCACCGAGCATGAGCCCGGGAGGACTCTGGATCTCGGTGCGCTGTTCGTAAGGCAGATCCCAGATGGTCCCCGTGGCCGGGGTGTCCTCCACGGGCAGCCAGGTGCGCCAGCTCTCGCCGTCGAACTCGGAGCTGTTGACGGTCAGGAGGTGCTCCATGCGCGCGTCGCACGCGGGGCAGGTCGGCCAGTCGGGGTCCTGTGTCCAGGTCGGGTATCCGCCGACCTTGATGCCGTCGGACACGGAAAGATGGGACCAGTAGGACCAGCCCGTCTCCTCCTCCACCTGCTCGAACCTGGGTTCCAGCGTCTCGGCGACCTCGTCCGGGAGGTCCCAGTTCGGGTAGTCGGTGACGCGTTCGGGGTGCAGGACGCACGGGTTCGGAAGGTAGTCGTCGTCGGCGCCGGCCGGGCGGGGCGGATCGGCCGGCCGCAGGTCGTCCCGGGAGCTGTCGCGCCAGTGGATCTCGGGGCGGGGAACGTAGCCCTCGTCGTGGTCGAAGGGACACCAGAGCACGTGCAGCAGATCGGCGGCGCCGGGAAAGGGCAGTTCCGGCACGTCGGCCGAGAAGAGCTGGAGGACCGGGACGAGCGGGACCGGACCCGGCCCGGGCGGGGAGAACGCCGTGTCCGGATGGTCGTCCTCGCAGTGGGGCCAGGGCTCCGAGAGCGGCCACAGCACGGGCCCGCCCAGGGAGCTCTCCCGCGCGGTCGGCTCACCGGGACGCGGATGCAGACGAACGGCGGTCTTCCGATGGCTCGTCAACTCCGGAAACAGCGCCTCGACATCGAGCGGACGCGGCGGGGTGGTACGAGCCATGGGAAGGCGCTCCTCACAGACCAGGACGTCAACCGGGCCACACCCGGCGGCCACAGTGGCCGAGAGTAGCCGTACGGCCTGCCGGGACCGCCATCAGGTCCGTGGTCCCGCTCGTCGCCGCCCTCCGGTGTCGCCGCGCCGCGGCGGTCAGCCGGTGTCGCCGCCCTCCGACACGGTCTCCACCCGCGTGAGCAGCCCGGTGAGGTCCGTCAACTGCTCGGCCGTCAGCGTGCCGAAGAACCGCCGGAGCGCGCCGGTCCCCGCCTCCTCCGCCGCCGCCAGGGCCGTACGGCCCACGTCCGTCAGGTCGACGCTCTTACGGCGGCGGTCCTCGGCGTGGCTCGTCCGGCTGACCATGCCGAGCCGCTCCAGGCCCTCCAGGATCTGGGTGACGGAGCGCGGTGCCTGCCCGAGGACGGTGGCGAGTTCGGCCTGGTGCAGGGCGCCGTGGGCGGCCAGCGCCTGGAGGACCTTGGTGCGGGACAGGGACAGTCCCGCGGTCGCCGTCATGTGCCGGTCGACCTGTTCTCGCAGGGTGTGGGCGAGGGTGAGGAAGGACAGTCCGACCTGCTCAGGTGTAACGGCGGCGGCTGTCGCGTCGTGCTGCTCCATGGTTCGGGTATCCTCCCACAACGTAATCATGAGGTACCTCACGAAAAGAGTGCGCCATGGAGCGTCCCATCGCCCTGATCACCGGAGCCACCTCCGGACTGGGCCGCGTCGCCGCTTTCGAGCTGGCCCGGCGCGGCTACCGCATCGGCACCGTGGCCCGCTCCCGCGACAGGGCGGAGGCCCTCGCCGACGAGCTCGGGGCCGTGACCGACGAGCCCCTCGACGTGTTCCACGCCGACCTGGGGCTCGTGTCCGACGCGCGGCGCGTCGGTGAGGAGATCGCCGCCTACTACCCGCGCCTGGACGTCCTCGTGAACAACGCCGGCCTGCACGCCTTCGCGCAGCGCGTCACCGCCGAAGGGGTCGCGGAGATGACGGCGGTGAACTACCTGGGTCCGTTCGTGCTCACCGAGGCGCTCCTGGACAGGCTCGGCACCTCGGCGCCGGCCCGTGTCGTCAACGTGGCCTCCGAGGCGTCCCGGCAGGCCGGGAGCATCGCACCGCATGCGGATCTGCGGCGTACGGACGCCTACACCCGCCGCGAGTCGATGGCCCTGTACGGGCGCACCAAGCTCATGACGATCATGTGGACGCAGGAGCTGGCCCGCCGTCTGGACCCGGACAAGGTGACGGTGAACTGCTGCGATCCCGGCTTCAACGCGACGGGCCTGGGCCGGGATCTGCCCGGCGCGGCGGTGCTGCGACGCGTGCTGGGCGCCCTGCGGATCGGCGACCCCCGCAAGGGCGCCGGGATCATCGTGCGGCTCGCCACCGACCCGGCGCTCGCTCGCACCAGCGGCGCCTACCTCTCCGTACAGGACGCCCGGCCGCTGCTGTGTCCCGAGCCCGACAGCTCGCCGCCGGCGCAGAAGGAGCTGTGGGAGGAGACCGTGGCGCTCCTGGCGGCGCACGCCTGAGGCCCGCGCCGCCCCTGCCGCCTAGTGGCTGCCGGTGAGTTCGCCGCTGAGCCTCTCGTGGATCCGGGCGCTGGGCTGATTCAGGCCGATGATCTCGACGACCTTGCCCCGCTGGGCGTACTTGCTCTCGATCGCGTCCAGGGCGGCGACGGAGGAGGCGTCCCAGATGTGGGTGGCGGACAGGTCGATGACGACCTTGCCGGGGTCGCCCGCGTAGTCGAACCGCGTGACCAGGTCGTTGGAGGAGGCGAAGAACAGTTCGCCGGTGACCCGGTAGACGACCTGGGTGCCGTCGGGGTCGGTGACCGCGGTGACCTCGGCGAGGTGGGCGACCCGCTTGGCGAAGATCACCATGGCCGTGACGCTGCCGACGACGACGCCGATGGCGAGGTTGTGGGTGGCGACCACGACGGCCACGGTGAGCACCATGACGGTGATCTCCCCGGCCGGCATGCGCTTCAGCGTCCCGGGCGCGACGGAGTGCCAGTCGAAGGTCGCGCAGCACACCATCACCATCACGGCGACGAGCGCCGCCATCGGGATGTCGGAGACGACCGGTCCGAAGACGATGCACAGCACCATCAGGAACGCGCCCGCCAGGAACGTCGACAGCCGGGTCCGGGCGCCGGACACCCGTACGTTGATCATGGTCTGGCCGATCATGGCGCAGCCGCCCATGCCGCCGAGGAAGCCGGTGACGATGTTGGCGATGCCCTGGCCGATGGACTCGCGGGTCTTGTTCGAGCGGGTGTCGGTGATGTCGTCGACCAGCCTCGCCGTCATCAGCGACTCCATCAGGCCGACCAGCGCCATGGCGAGCGCGTAGGGGGCGACGGTGGTGAGGGTGTCGAGGGTGAACGGCACGTCCGGCAGGCCGGGGGTGGGCAGCGAGGAGGGCAGGGCGCCCTTGTCGCCGACGGTCGGCACCGCGATCCCGGCCGCGACCGTGATCACGGTGAGGACGACGATGGAGACGAGCGGCGCCGGGATCACCTTCGTGACCTTCGGGAAGAGGACCATCAGCGCGAGCCCGGCGGCGATCAGCGGATAGACCGGCCACGGCACGTCGTGCATCTCCGGCACCTGGGCCATGAAGATCAGGATGGCGAGGGCGTTGACGAAACCGACCATCACCGAGCGCGGCACGAACCGCATCAGCCTGGCGATCCCGACCGCACCCAGGAGCACCTGGAAGACGCCGGCCAGGATCACGGCGGCCACGAGGTACCCGAAGCCGTGTTCCCGGTTCAGGGGCGCGATGACGAGGGCGACGGCGCCGGTCGCGGCGGAGATCATGGCGCGGCGTCCGCCGACCACGGAGATCGTGACGGCCATGGTGAACGACGCGAAGAGGCCGATCGCCGGGTCGACCCCGGCGATGATCGAGAACGAGATCGCCTCGGGGATCAGCGCAAGGGCGACGACCAGGCCGGCCAGGACCTCGGTGCGCCAGACCTTCGGGTCGTCCAGCCAGTCGGGACGCAGAGCGCGCAGCCGGGCGGCGGGAGACACAGCGGCAGAAGACAAGGGAGTCGCGTACCTGTCGTGCTCGGGCACACCGCGTCGGCCGGGCCGGGGGCGTGCGGGACGCTCGGAGGCCGGGCCGGCACTCCGCGGGCAGCCCGAGGGACGGGCCTGAGGTCAAACGGCTTGGCGGCGCGCGCGGACTCGGCGGCCGGGCGGGGAGCAGGCGGCGGCGATCCGCGGCATCAGTTCGCGCACGCTCTCTCTCCTGCAAGAATCGGGGCTTCGCCGGGCACGCCATCGGTCCCGGTTCAGCAGCAGGAGGACACCCCGCGTCGCCCTCACCACCGGCAACTCTACCCTAACGTTAGGGTAGAGATCGGCGAGGCCGGCCGGGACGCGGTCCTCCCTGAGGAGAAGGGCCAGGGCCCACGGGCGTGGACGACGAGCACATGCAGATCGGCGAGGTGGCCGCGCGGACGGAGCTCTCCCTGCGCACCATCCGGCACTACGAGGACACCGGTCTGGTCACCCCCTCCGCCCGTTCCCAGGGCGGTTTCCGCCTCTACACCGAGACCGACGTCGCCCGGCTCATGGTCGTCCGCCGGATGAAACCCCTCGGCTTCTCCCTGGACCAGATGCGGGACCTGCTGGACGCCACCGACCGCCTGGACGCCGTCGGCCGTACCGCTCCGGGCGACGGCTCGGACGGCGACGCCGGGCTCGACTCCGACGAGCGCGAAGCCCTGCTCCAGCGCATCCGCACCTACCAGGAGGCAGCCGCCGAACAGGTGGAGAAGCTCCGCGTCCAGCTGGCCCGAGCCGAGGACTTCACCGCCACACTGGACGCCCGACTGAAGCCCGACACACCGGACGCCCGCACCTAGGGTCCGTCCGGCGGCCAGGCACCGGGCCGGGTGCGTCGTCGCGTGCCCGGCGGGCGGAAGTGCCGGGCAGAGGGCGCACCCCTTCCACCGCCTCAGGCCACGTCGTACTCGACCGCGGGAGCCAGGAGGAGACCGCCGTCGATGACGAATCCGGCGCCGCTGACGAAGGACGCCTCGTCGGAGGTGAGATGGAGCAGGGCACGGGTGACGCCCGCACCCAGGTCGGTCAGTCCATGACCGACCTGGCCGTGTCGAGGAACGTCAGCCTGTTGTCCTCCAGGTAGTCCCGCACGCTCTCGCCGTCGGGCAGGCCTTCCCACACCGTCCGGTTCAGATCGAGGAAGTACGCGCGTGCCGCGTCGTGCACGGGCAGCGGGAACTGGACGCGGACGAGCCGCTCGGCGACCCAGAGCCTGTTCATGACGTCCTGGGTCCTGATGTGCCACGGGTGGGTGTCGTCGAACTCGGCGGGCCGGGTGAGGGCGGAGCGTTCGGCCTCCGCCGCCACCTCGATGAACCGCTCCAGCAGGGCCAGCCGTTCCGCGCGCCGGGCCTCGGACAGGGCGTCCCGCTGCCGTTGCCGCTCGGCGCGTTCCGCCGACAGCTGCGTCCTGTGCTGCACGAGATAGGACAGCATCCCGCCGAGGACGACGCCGCCCAGCGATATGAGTGACACCCAGACCTGACCCGCCATGGCGGTCATGGTGCCATGCGGTCGATCACCCGGACGGTCTCGCCGTCCTCAGCCCCGCATCCGCCGTTCCATCGCCTCGACGGGTTCGTCGAGCCAGTCGGCGAGTTCATCGGGGTCGGCGTGGCTCTCCAGCCATTCGACCAGCACCTCGCACAGACTCTCGGGCAGTCCCGGGATCGGCTCCGGTGCCACGGGCGGCTTGCGCAGCCGGTCGACGCTCACCCACCGTCCGTCGGGGTCGGCCTCGGCCATGACGGCGGTGAAGCCGTCGTAGGTGTCGTGGCAGGACGCCAGCAACCGGCCCGTGCGCTGCTCGCGGACCTCCCAGTCCGCTTTGCCGTCGTCGCCGTGGAAGCCGATCTGCCCCATGGCGACGACGGTCTTCCCCTCGGCCGCCAGGTCAGCCATGGCCTTGTCGTAGGCGTCCAATCTCTCTTCGTTGGAGCTGAGCCACTGACGGACGTATACCTTGACCAGGTCTTCGGACACGCGGGTCTCTCCCGGGATAGCGCTGACGAGCGTGGAGGCGGGTGGTCCGGTGCGCGCTCGGCCTCGTCCGACCACCGCACCACCGCTCGCGCGCGGCCACGCCTCTCCCCCAACTGGCCCCAAGACTAGTGCTGTTGGGGCTCGCGACGCTCGGGAGAGGCCCGTCGCGCGGAGAGGCGCACCCTGCGCTGGTCCCGGTCGATCCCGGTGACGACGACCGTGATCCGGTCGCCGACCCGGACCGCGTCCGACGGAGTCCGCACGGGTGTCCAGCTCAGCTCGCCCAGGTGGACCAGCCCCTCGATTCCCTCGGCGACCTGTACGAAGACGCCGAACGGGACCAGCTTGGTGACCGGCCCGCACAATGTCCGGCCCACCTCGGTGCCGTCGGCGAACGACTGGAAAGGATCCGGCCGCATCGCCCGCAAGGACAGTCTTGCCTCCAGGTTCCAGGTGTCGAACTGAAGGAACTCGCACGCGACCCGCTGTCCGACCCGCACGACGTCGGAAGCCGCTTCGATGCGGTGCCAGGACAGTTCGGGGATCGTGATGAAGCCGACGCCGGGGAAGACCGGATGATCGGGGCCCTCGTCCAGCGCGACGAACACGCCGAACCGCTCGATCCCCGCGACGGTGCCGGCGAGGATCTCGCCGTCGTGCAGCGATTCCAGGAATGTCCAGAGCTCCGGGTGCCCGGTCCGTCCGCCCAGCATGGTGTCAGCCTTTCACGCGGAGCCGTGGCGGGGAGGAGGGGCGGGCAGACTGCCGGGACGTGGGGGGCAACCGTTCGGGGGTGGCGGGAGTCTAGGGAGCGGCAAGTTGTTTTTCGGAAGACATCGTCCGTTCACCCGTGTTCTCACAGAGGTTCTCGCCATGCCGAAGTTCCCGCACAACCGTCGCACCCGTCGTGCCGCAGGCGCCGCAGGTGCCGTTCTCGGTGCTGTCGGTCTGGTCGCGGTGGCCGCCGCTCCCGCCGCGTTCGCCGAGGAGGCCGCGCCCGAGCTGGTCGTCGGAGGCGTCGGCCCGGTCGACGGGCTGGAGCCGGGGAGCAGCTTCGCGGCGCCGGTCACCGTGGCGAACAAGGGCACCGCGGCGGCCGAGAAGGTGTGGATCTACTACGCCGTGACGCGAGGGCTCGACTTCGCGGAGGTCCCCTCCAACTGCCGTACGCAGCAGGTGCGGGCCTATGACGAGATGCCCGAGCGGTGGACCATGGCGTGCGAGTTCGACCAGGTGGTGGAGCCGGGTGCCGTCTACACGCCCGAGACGCCGCTCCGGGTGAAGGCGCTGGACCGGGCGTACGACGACGAGCTGCGCCTGCGCGTCGGGGAGAACGATCCGGGGGTGGACGACAACGGCACCGATCCGGTGGCGGGCACCGCCCCCGCGGTGAAGCTGGTCGAGCGTCCGGGCGGGGACGTGGGGTCCACGTGGGTCGTCGACGTCCCCGTGGCCTCCGTCAACACGGCCGACTTCCAGGTGACCGGAGCCGCGCTGACGGGCAGCGTCGGGGAGACGGTGCCGATGAAGGTGGAGTTCACCAACGCCGGGCCCGCCTGGGTCATGGCGAGGCTGGACGTGCCGACCGTCAGCGTCCTGGTCACGCCGCCCGCCGGAACGTCGGTGGTCAAGGCCGGCGCGTTCTGCAAGGCCAAGGGCGAGAGCTACAAGTGCGGCATGGGCCAGAGCGCGCTGCACGAGGACGGCGGCCAGACCTACGCCTTCCGGTTGAGGATCGACAAGAAGGTGACGGGGGCGAAGGGCTCCGTGACGCTGGGCGGTGAGGCCCGGCCGGCCGACCCCGACGCGAGCAACGACAAGGCGGTCATCGCCCTGGACGTCACGGGTGCGGACCCGACCGCCTCGCCGAGCGACCCGGCCGGTGCCTCCGGCGGCTCCGGCGGTTCGTCGCCGGTGGACGGCGGCGGGGCGACGCCGCAGGGCGACACCCTGGCGGAGAGCGGGTCCTCGGCACCGGCGCTGACGGGCGTGGCCGCCGCGGCCGTCGCCACGGGTGCCGGCACCGTCGTGCTCGTGCGGCGCCGGACCCGGAACCAGGGCTGACGACCGGCCCGGTCAGCGCTCCTCGCGCAGTCCCCAGGGCGACCCGTACTCGGTGAGCAGGTCGAGGAAGGGGCGGGGCGGAAGGGCCTCGGGGCCCAGGACGCCGCTCCCCTTCCACGTGCCGGCGGCGATCAGTTCGAGGGCGATCACCGGGTTGATCGCCGTCTGCCAGACCACGGCCTGGGAGCCGTACTCGCGCATCGACCACTCGTTGTCGACGACGTGGTAGAGGTACACCTCGCGCGGGGCACCGTCCTTGGTTCCCTTCACCCAGGTGCCCGCGCAGGTCTTGCCCGTCATCCGGTCGCCGAGCGAGGCCGGGTCGGGCAGACAGGCGGCGACCACGTCCCGCGGGGAGACCTGGACCGGACCGTCGGCGCCGGGGACGGTGACCTTCGCCGTGGAGTCGAGGCCCAGCGCGTGGAGCGTCTTGAGCTTGGCGATGAAGTCGTCGCCGAGGCCGTACTTGAACGTCACCCGGCGCGCGTCCACCCAGCGGGGCATCAGCAGCACCTCCTCGTGCTCGACGTTCACGCACTCCACCGGGCCGATGCCCTCGGGGAAGTCGAAGACCTCGGGCTCGCTGAACGGAGCGGTGGTGAACCAGCCGCGGCCCTTCTCGTAGACCACCGGCGGGTTGAGGCACTCCTCGATGGTGGTCCAGATGCTGAAGGAGGGGGCGAAGTCGTAGCCCTCGACGGTGAGGTTCGCGCCGTCGCGGACGCCGAGTTCCTCGATGTCGTCGAAGAGCTCGTCGGCCGCGTACCGGGCGAAGACGTCCGAGAGGCCCGGCTCGACGCCCATGCCGACCAGGGCCAGGCGGTCCGCGCCGCGCCAGTCCTCGGCGCGGGCGAACTGCTCGTCGCCGAGCTTGACCCCGCACCGCTCGTACGGGGTGGTGGCATGCGGCACGGACAGGGACATCGCCATGTCCAGGTAGTGCGTGCCCGCGGCGAGCGCGGCCCGGAACAGCGGCATCACGAAGCGCGGGTCCGTCGCGTTGAGCAGCACGTCGCACCGCTGCGAGAGAAGGGCGTCGCGTACCGCTTCCTCGTCGGAGGCGTCCAGGCGCAGCGCGCTGAAGCGGCCCTCGGCGTCGGTGAGCGCGGCGACGGCGGCTTCGGCGCGGGTGAGGTCGTAGTCGCCGACGACCATGTGGTCCAGGAAGCCGCGGCGGGCCGCGATCCGGGTGACGGCGGTTCCGACACCGCCCGCACCCACGAGGAGGACACGCATCTCACACACCCTTTTCGTCGTTTCCGTCCCGGGTCACGGCCGGGCATGTCCCGATGCAACACGACCTCCGCGGTTAAGGTCTACAGCGTTGGCATAAGAGTCGGGCGGAGCGGCGGGGTGGTGGCGCGGTGCCGAAGAAGGTGGTTCCGGAAGCGGAGCGGCGCCGGCGGCGGCCGACCCGGCAGGGCACCGTGCTGTCGGAGCGGCTGATCGTGGAGACCGCGCTGCGGATACTGCGCGAGCACGGGCGGGCCGGGCTGACGGCGCGCCGGCTCGGTGCCGCGCTGGGCGCCGACCCCAGCACGGTGTACCGGTACTTCGCCGGGCTGGACGGGCTGACCCGGGCCATCGGCGAGGAGCTCATCGGGCGGGCCCTGGACAACTGGACGGCGACCGGGGCGTGGCGCGCCGACCTTCGGGCCCTGGGCCTGGCCATCCACGCCTCCTACCTCGCCCATCCGGAGGCGGCTCTACTGACCGCCAGCCGTGTCACCGGGCGGCCCCGGGAGATCGAGGTGGACGAGACGATCCTCGGCATCCTGCGCGGAGCGGGCTTCGGCGATCCGGACGCCGTCGGCGTCTACCACGCCTTCATCGACCTGGCGCTGGCCTTCGCCGCGCTCGACGCGGGCGCGCTGGCGGTCACCGCCGAGGCCCGGGAGACCGACGAGGAGATGTGGACCTCCACGTACGCCCGGCTGCCCAGCGCGACCCATCCGCACATCGCCGCCACCGCGCGCCTGCTCGCGGACCGGATGAACCACAGCGCGTACCCGGTCCTGCTGGACACCCTCCTGGGCACGGCACAGGCGCGGCTGGCCACGGCACGGAAGTGAACGCACCGCACGCGGTGCGGCACCGTGGGCGAATTTCCAGGCTCCTTCTTTTTCTGCGTCCGTTCAATGAATACGTAGCCGATACGGTTTCGGATTGGTCCGGGAATTAAGTTCATCCGATCGGGGATTTGACCAATCCGTCGGGGCCGCCGAGTCGGATTCCCCACGTGAGGGACGACAAGAAGGACACGCGGCGGCACTCCGGCTGGACCCGCCCCGCTCTGGGGGCCGTCAGCGGTGTGCTGGCGGGCTTCGCCGCGCTCTCCGTCGCCGAGTTGGTGTCGGTGGCGGTGCGTCCGCAGGCCGGTCCGGTCGTGGCGGTCGGGGGTGCGGCGATCGACCGCACACCGGCTTCCGTGAAGGACTGGGCCATCCGGAATTTCGGCACCGACGACAAGCTGGTCCTTCAGCTCGGAATTCTCGCGGTGCTGGCCCTTTTCGCCCTGGCGCTGGGAATTGCGGCCACGCGATTTCGGCGGGCCGGTGCGGCCGGTGTGCTGGTGTTCGGAGTGGTGGGCGCGGTGGCGGCCACGAGCAGGCCGGACTCGGCCGGTCCCACGGACGCGCTGCCCTCGGTGGCGGGCGCGGTCGTCGGTGCCGCGGTGCTCTACCTCTTGGTGGGCCGTCTCACGTCCCCGCGGCCCGCCGCCGTACCGGTCGGGGGCGAGCAGCCGGGTTCCTCGGCCGGTGCGGGATGGGACCGTCGTGGCTTCGTGATCGCGGCGACGGCTGTCGCGGCGGCCTCGGCCGGAGCCGGTGTCCTCGGCCGCGGTCTGAACCGGGCGCGTGGCGGCGACGCCGTCGCCTCACGCAACGCGCTTGCCCTGCCCCGGCCCGCTTCCCCGGCCGCCCCGGTTCCCCGGGGCGCGCACCTGCGCGTCCCCGGGGTCAGCCCGTTCGTCACGCCGAACGGCGACTTCTACCGCGTCGACACCGCGCTGGTGGTGCCGAAGGTGGACGCGACGTCCTGGCGGCTGCGCATCCACGGCGAGGGGGTGACCCGGCCGCTGACGCTCTCCTTCGACGACCTCCTGCGACGCGAGCTGATCGAACGCGACATCACGCTCACCTGCGTCTCCAACGAGGTCGGCGGCCCCTACGTCGGCAACGCCCGCTGGATCGGCGTACGGCTGGCGGACCTGCTGGCCGAGTGCGGGGTCCGGCCGCCGTCGAAGGGAGGCAGGGCCGACCAGCTGGTGGCCCGCTCGGTGGACGGCATGACCATCGGCAGCCCGGTCGAGGACGTGATGGACGGCCGCGACGCGCTGCTCGCACTCGGCATGAACGGTGAGCCGCTGCCCTTCGCGCACGGCTTCCCGGTGCGCATGGTGGTGCCCGGCCTGTACGGCTTCGTCTCGGCCTGCAAGTGGATCGAGGACATCGAGCTCACCACCTTCGACTCCTACGACCCCTACTGGGTCAAGCGCGGCTGGGCCCGCGAGGCACCGGTCAAGACGCAGTCCCGTATCGACACACCCAAGCCCTTCGCCCGTCCGAAGGCCGGTCCGGTGATGGTCGCCGGGGTGGCCTGGGCGCAGCATCGCGGCATCGACAAGGTCGAGATCCGGGTCGACGACGGCCCCTGGCAGGAGGCCCGGCTCGCGGCCGAGGACACCTCGGACACCTGGCGGCAGTGGTCGTTCCCCTGGCGTGCCGGCAAGGGCGCCCACACCCTCACCGTCCGCGCCACCGACCGCACCGGCCGGACGCAGACCGAGAAACGGACCCGCACCATCCCCGACGGCGCCAGCGGCTGGCACTCCGTGGTCGTGACCGTCGACTGACCCTCCCCCGAACCCACTTTCCCCTACCCCCGATCAGGCAGCGCCCGCTGCCGTGACCTATCAGGAGAAACACATCATGAACACCCGTATCAGCCGCATCGCCGTGACCGTGGCCGCCGCTGCCGTCCTGCCGCTGGCCCTCACGGCGTGCTCCGACAGCGGCAGCGACTCCGCCAAGTCCGACTCCTCTGCGAAGGCATCCGCCTCCGCATCGGACGACGGCATGGCCAACTCCGGCAGCGACACCACCATGGACGAGCCGTTCGGTCCGGCCTGTTCCGCGGTGCCCGCCAGCGGTGCCGGCTCCTTCGACGGCATGGCCCAGGACCCGGTCGCCACCGCCGCCTCCAACAACCCGGCCCTGTCCACCCTGGTGAGCGCGGTGAAGAAGGCCGGTCTGGTCGACACCCTCAACAACGCCGAGAACATCACCGTGTTCGCGCCCACCAACGACGCCTTCGCCAAGATCCCGAAGGCCACGCTGGACAAGGTCCTCAACGACAAGGCCGAGCTGACGAAGATCCTCACGTACCACGTCGTCGGCCAGAAGCTCGCGCCGAAGGACCTGGAGAAGGGCTCCTTCGAGACGCTGGAGAAGTCGAAGCTGACCACGTCCGGCTCGGGCGAGTCCTACACCGTCAACGACTCCGCCAAGGTGGTCTGCGGCAACGTGAAGACCGCCAACGCCAACGTCTACATCATCGACACCGTCCTGATGCCCACCAGCTGACGGACCGCCAGAACGCCGGACCGTCGGGTACACGTGGGTCGTTGCCCGGCGGTCCGGCTCAGGCGCGTGGGATGTCCCGGCCGGTGGGCCGGTACTCGATCAGCAGCACCCGGCCGTCCAGGGCCCGGTGGCCGACGAGTTCCAGGTCCGCCGACGCCACGTCCTCGAAGAGCGGTTCGCGGCCCGAGGCTCCCACGAGCAGAGGGAACGTCATCAGCCGCAACCGGTCGACGAGGTGGGCGTCCAGCAGTTGCCGGGCCACGGAGAGGCTGCCCATCGTGCGCAGCGGGACGTCGCCGTAGCGCTTGAGGCGGGTGATCTCGCCGAGCAGGTCGTCACGGCAGACGCGGGTGTTCGGCCAGGACGTCGTCCCCAGCGTCTTCGAGAACACCACCTTGTCCGTCGCGAGGAGCCGTCCCGTGGTGTCGCCGCGCGCCTGATCGGGCAGCCCGGCGAGCGCCTCGTAGGTGCGGCGTCCGAGGACGACCGTCCGCGGCAGGGCGGACTCGGCGTCGATCCACCGTTCCAGCTCGGGGCCGGGGTACCCGAAGAAGCCCGGCGAGACCGCGCTGCCGGCCCACCCGTCCACCGAGAGAAACACATCGACCGTCAGTGTCTGCATGACCCGTCCCTTCGACGACCTCGACGACCTCCACGAAGGAGACGTCGGGGCCGCGCCGGGTTTCTCTACACCTCGGCCGGGCGGGGCCGGGTCACGTGGACCACGTCACCGTCGAACCGTCCATGATGACGACCTTGCCGTCCGTGCGCAGGATCAGCTTCGCGTTCGGGTGGCCCCAGACGTCCGCTCCCCAGATGGGCCGGTCGTCGCCGTTGTGGATGACGAGGTTGCCGTCCGTCTGGAAACGGGCCGTGTGGTTCTCGCCGAAGGTCATCGACGCCCAGGTGGCCTTGCCGTTCTCGTTGTAGACGACGAGGTTGCCGTCCGGTTGCATGACCATCTTGATCCGGTTGGTGCTCCAGGACTCCCCGACGGACAGCGTGCTCGGCGCCGTGACGGACGTGGTGGTCCACACCGGCGCCTTGGTCTTCGTCGCCTTCGGGGACGGGCTGGGGCTGGGACTCGCCTTGGGCTTCACGTCCGCGCCGGACTGGCTCACCGGCGCCGTGGACTTCGTGGGGCTCGGCTTCGCGGGCGCCTTCGACTTCTTCTCGCTCGGGCTGGCGGAAGGGGTCTGGGTGGCATAGTCGTCCGGTGCCTCCTGCGCCGCGTTCGCGTCCAGGAGGGTGTCGCTGTCCTCCTGCGCGACGGAGTTCGCCGTCGGCTGCTTGGCATCGTCGTCCCGCGCCCCCATCAGCAGGAACGGGACGGAGACGAGGACGGCTCCCACGATGGCCGCGGCGGCCAGCATCGGCTTCTTGGGGCGTCCGCCGTGGGACTCCTCCGCGTCGGGGTCGCCGGAGGGGCCGTCGGCCGCCGTGGCGACCGGCGCCACGGCCGTGGCCGGCTCGGGCGACCCGCCACGCGCCTCCGCGGGAGCGGCTCCCTCGCCCTCGCCCCGCTCGGGCTCCCCGGCAGCCGCCGTCGCCTCCGGTTCCCGTGCGACGGCGCCGGCCGACAGCGTTGTCGTCCGCTCTCCCTCTTCTTCCTCCGCTCCTTCTTCCTCCGCCGGGACGGGGACCGGTGCGGCCGTGGGGGCGGTACCGGCCGTGGGGGCCTCGTGCTCCGTCTCTTCACCCGTCGTCGTGTCGGGGGTGACGGCCGGGGTCCGGCCCGGGGTCAGCGCCCCTTCGGGCGGCTCCGAGAACGCGGGCAGGGCGACCGCCACCCGGACCTGCGGCGCGCCCTTGGCGCTGTCGGGGGATGTACCGTCTCCCGCGTTTCGTTCGGCACTCATTCGGGCCTTCTCCGTCAGTCGTCGATGGTCGGTTGTGGGGGGGGCGGGGCCTGGGTGTGGGCGGAGGTGCGGGTCAGAGGATCCAGCGGTCGGCGGGGCCGCACCCGCCGATCTCCAGGTGCGCGTCGTTCCCGGCTGACCCGCCGCCCTCGAGTCCCAGGCAGAGGTTGCTGCTCGAGTAGCTGCGGATCCAGTACGAGCCGTCCGAGCGGGGGTCGAGCCACCACAGCTGGTTGTCGGAGGTCGCGCGGCAGTAGTACTCGGTGATGTTGGTGCCCATGGCCGCCGCGCCGTAGTAGGGCAGGTCCATGCAGAACTTGTCCTTGCTGTTCCTGATCAGGAACAGCGAGGAACCGTTCGGCCCGCCCTTGGCCTCCGTGACCTCCAGGTTCCACAGCTGGTTGTCGTTGGTGGTGCCGTTGCACGGGTACTGGTTGACCGGGCCGTCGATCTTGCCGTTCCCGTAGTTGGGGACGTCGGCGCACTGGCCCGTCGTGGAGTTCTTCAGCAGGATGTTGCTGGCGCTGGAGGCCGCGTTGGCCTCCTGGCGCAGCTTCTCCGCGGCGCTGAGCGTGGTGGTCTTCTTCTCGGTCTTCTTCGACGCCGAGGGGGTCGGGGAGGGCTGGTCCCGTTTGACGACCGGCGCGTCGACCGTGTCCTTGGTCCGCTTCTCCTCGGGCGACTTGCTGGGCGAGGGGGACGCGGAGGCGGACGGGGAGGGCGACTCGGTCGCGTAGCTCTCCGGGGCCTGCGGAATCCGGTCCGTGTCCAGCACCGTTCCGGCCGCGTTGTCCGTCCGGTCGGAGACGCGCTCGTCCTTGTCGCCCTGTCCCGCCACCAGGAAGGGGACGCCTATCAGGATCGCGCCGACGATCGCCGCGGCGGCGAGCATCGGCTTCTTGGGTCCGCCGTGCGCCTCCGCGTCGGCCGTGGGACCCGGGCCGCCGCCGCTGGCCGACGCGACGAGCAGGGTGTCGGCACCGGGGTCGGCGCCCGCGGTCGCGGGTACGGCGGCCGAGGCGTCGGGCGCGGGCGCGGGAACAGGGTCGGGCGTGGCGGATCCGGTGGTGGAGGAGGACGCGGCCGACGCCTGCTCCTCCCGCTCCGACGACGCCTGCTCCTCCCGCTCCGACGACGCCTGCTCCTCCCGCTCCGACGACGCCGCCTCGGCGCTCCCGCCCTCGGGCGGGGCCGGTGCCGGTGCCGGGTCTGGCGCGGCGGGGACCTCCGGCGCCGCGGCGGGCGTCGGGGCGGCCGACGCGCCGCTCGCCTTGGCCCGGCGGCCCGCGCCCGGTGCCAGCGCCGCGCCGGGGTCCTGTGCCTCGCCCTGGAGCGGTACCGCCCGGCGGATCGTCACCGGGGACGATCCGGACGCACCCGACGTCCCGGAGGCTCGGGAGGCGCCCGACGCTCCGGACGCGTTCGGTGACGTCTCACCGGCGGGATCGGTCTGACGAGCCATACGACTCCCCTACTCGTGTCAGTGGTTCGCTGTGGTTTCCGACGTCGCGGCGCCGAAGGGCCCGGAGCAGCGCTCCGGCCACTGTTCGGCACCCGCCGGAGCGGAGCGTCCGCGCACGGCCTCGTCCAGACGGGCGAGTGCGGCACGGTCTCCTTCGGGATCGGGCCTGACCGGCCCCTGGGAGCCGGGCAGTTCACGCAGGAAGATCTGCCGGGCCTCGTTCCGTCCGGCCCGGCGGACGTCCAGCACCCTGAACAGGGTCCCGGGGGTGAACACCACTTCCTCCGGTCCGTCGCCGGGGTCGAGCAACTGCCGTACCCGGCGCGCCCCGACGGACCAGATGACGTAGCTGGCGCCGGTCGTCATCGACGGCCGGACCGGGTCGAGCGGCGTCGCACTCACCGGAGCGGCGTCCCGGAGCAACGCCCCCGGACGCGGCACACCGCCGTCGGGGATGCCAGCCGTGGCGCGCAGCACCACACCTCGGTACGAGGGCAGTCGGTTGAGCCCCGACGCCAGGCACGCCACGTACGGCAGCAGACCGCCGTCGTGCGCGTCCAGGGCGCGGCCCAGCGCCTGGTGGCTCAACGGCCCCTCGGTGTCGTGCAGATACAGCCGCAGCGCGATCAAGTCGGCGCGAGCGGCCTCCTGTTCCTTGCCGCGCAGGGCGGGCATCCGGGCGAGGGCCCGGGCCACGGCGGTACCGTGCCGGTCCCACTCCGCGTCCGCCAGCCCACGGAAGACGTTGCGTTCGCCTTCGGTACTGCGGTGGCCCGGGCTGAACGGGACCGGGGGCGGGGTGACGCTCTGCGGCAGCGGGGGTTCGGGGAGGCCGGGACCGTCGGCGGACGGGTCCGCGCCGGTGTCCGGCTCGGGCGTTCCCGCTGCCTCCGCCGCCTCTTCCTTCGCCTTCGGCGTTTCTTGCAGCCCGGGCGTCTCTTCCGCCTTCGCCGTTCCTTCCGTCTCCGGCGCCGCTGCCGCTTCCGGTTCGGCGGGCGACGGTTCAGGACGCCCGTCGGGGATCTCTCCGGTGGCGGGTTCGGGTGCGGAACCGGTCGTGACCAGGCTGCGCGGAGCGGCCGGCGCCGGGAGGGGGTCCGGGTCCGGCAGCGGGGCCGGGCCGGGCTCGGGTCCGGGTTCCGGGTCGGGGGCGGCGGCCTCGTGCTCGGGCTTCTCGGTGACCGGTTCCTCCGGCCGCTCGGCAACCGGTTCCTCGGGCTTCTCGGCGACCGGCTCTTCCGGCCGCTCAGCGACGACCGGCCCCTCCGGCGCGCCGCCGTTCCGTGTGGGCTCCGAGGTCTCGGGCTCCGCTGCGGTGCCGCCCGGAAGGCGTTCTCCCACGGTCGTGCCCGCTGCCGCCGCCTCGGCCTCCGCCTCCGCGCGTCGTACCGTCTCGATGACGGATTCGCGTCCGGGCGACGTCCGTCGGGGAGCCGCCGGTGCGGGCGCCGGCGTGCCGGTGGAGGAGCTTCCGGCCGTCGCGACGGCCGCGCCCTCGGGGACCGAGCCCTTCCGGGGCGTGCGCGTCGGCGCGGCTCCCGTGGCCGCGGTCGCCACCGTCTGGCTCCGTGCCGGGGCCGGTGCCGGAACCGGTGCCGGGAACTCGCTGCGATCCGGGTCGGAGCTCGTGCGGGGCCTGCTGATCGCCTGTGGCGGGCCGTTCTCCTCCCGCGGGGCGGGCGCCGAGGGCGAGAACGTGGCGAACCGGATCGTCCGCAGACCGTGCGCCGCCGCCAGTCGGCGCAGTTCTCTGCCGCCGTCGTGCGGGGTGCCGTGGACGTGGAGCGTCACGCTCGCGCGCAGGGCGGGCAGCAGGGCGCCGAGGAGTCCCGACAGGGCGGGCCACAGCGTCGGGTCGAGCCGTTCACCCGGCAGGCCGACCTCGACGAGCGGACCGGACGGACTCACCTGACGGGCCGTGGCGGAGAGGTCGGGGCCGTCCAGCGAACCGACCCACAGACCGGCCCGGGTGACCGTGACCTGCCACTGGTCGGAGAGGGCGAACACCCCGTCCGAGGGCTGGGCGGCGCCCGCCAACGGCGGTGTCCAGCGCAGCGGCCGGGGCTCCGGGGCCTCCTCGGCGCCCCGGGCCGGACGGCACAGGACGGCGTCGACGAAGGGCAGCCAGCGCGGCGTACGGTCGGCTCCGACCAGTACCGACTGCGCGGAGTACGCCCCCAGGGGCCGGCCGGCGGCGATGAGCGGCAGCCCGGTCATCAGCTCGACCTCCGTGTCCAGCCGGTCGGCGACCGACTGGGCCAGGGACAGCAGGTCGCGACGGCCGCCGGGAGCGAGCCGCACGGTTGTCCTGACGCCCTCCGGGAGGGCGGACAGCACGTCGGCGACGTCGTCCGCGAGGACGTCCTCGCCGTAGGGAACGCCGACCACGACCGCGAGGCGTCCGGGCGAGACCGGCACGGAGTGGTAGAGGTCGCCGGGCTTGGTCGGGGCCGCCTCGGCGGGCCGGATCAGGACACCCGCCGGGATCTGCTCGACGACGCAGCCGCCGCCCGTGCGCGCGGGCAGGGCGCGCAGGGCGCTCTGCCAGGACGGGGCGGGGCTGCGGGGGCCCAGGGGCCTGGGCTGCGTCTCGGGGGCGAAGCGCCACCAGCCGGCGTCGGTCGCGGACCCGACCGGGAGGCCGGGTACGAAGAGGGTGCCGCCGGGCACGAGGAGGGGCGCCCCGTCCGGGGCCTCCACCTTCAGGCCCCACGCGTCCGCGATCCGCCGTGCCGTGGCGGGCCGTTGGGGGCTGTCCTGGCCCGCACCGGCCATGGCCAGCCGCACGGTCTCCGTGCCCGAGTCGCTGAGGGTGTCGAGCAGGTGGCTCAGCCGGGGCCAGAAGGAGTCGGCGGCCACGCTCTCGGTGCCGGCGATGAGGGTCACGGCTCCGTCGTCGGAGCGCTGGCCCCGGGCCAGGTCGCCGATGTCGGCCGGGGTCAGCGAGTCGTCCGAGGGGGAACGCAGCAGGAGCAGGCCGTCGTAGTCCTCCACCAGCACCTGGTCGGCCGCGCCCGCCGTGCCCTCACGGGGCGCGGAGCCGGTCGGGCCGGTTCGGTCGGGGGTTCCCCGCCGATCGCTGCCGCGGCGCCTGCCGAAGGCGCTCCAGCGCGTCATGCCGCACCTCTGGCGATCAAGGCCGTGGCCTTCGAGGCGGGACCGTATGCGTGCTCGGTCACCGGCACGTCCTCCAGCAGCACAAGACGCGTTCCATCCCTTCGGCTTCTCCAGCCTCTTCGAACACATTAGCTTGGGTCGAGCAGTCTGCGGTCGATTCCCCAACCGCTGCGGCCCTCTTGGTTACTTGACGATGTGCGCCAGGTGAACCGCCGGTTCCGAACGGACGATTCCTCGCCCGCCGGGACGTCAGAAACGGTTTCCCATCAGCGAGTTGGCGCGAATGCAGGACGATAGACACCCCCGACCAGGGCCAGGACGATAGCAGGTCCGCCGACGGGTCCGAACTGCCGTACCCCGCCTTCCGGTTCGATGATCGTCAGTCTGATTCCCAGCTCCTCGGCGAGTAGTCCGGCGATGGCGTCGGTGACGGGGCCGCTCTCCGTGATCTGCCGCAGCAGCCGGTACCGCTCGGGCAGCGGCGGATCGACCTCCGCCGCGGGGAGGGCCGTCCCGCCGAGTTCGACGAAGACCCTCTGCTCGGCGTTGAGGGGGATGCCGGCCTTCGTGAGGTCGTCGGTGGACAGTTCCGGGCGTCCGCCGAGCCAGTCCGGGCCCGCGAGGAGCGGTGCGTGGACGGCCGCGTCGGGGGCGGAGAGCCGCTGCTCGACCCACTGGTGCAGGGCGTCGGGTCCGTCCGCGGCGCCGAGCGCGTCGATCAGCGCGGCGTCGCCCCGCGTCGGGTGCGGGAGGTCGGATCGCAGGGCGTGGATCAGCGACTCGGCGAACCGGTCGCCGTCTCCTGGCACTTCGGGCAGGTGGAGGGGTGTCCCGCCCAGGGTGAGGACGCCGTCGGCGGACCAGGCGGGAACGGGCGGGGCGGTGGTCCGGGCCGCCTCTTCGGTGGGAGGGAGGTGCGTGGTCCCCTGCTCCGACACCACAGTGCCGTGCTCCGACACACCAGTTCCCTGCTCCGACAGCGCCGTCGCCTTCTCCGAGACGGTCTGCGTGGTCTCCGACACGGTCTGCGTGTTCTGCGTGCTCTGCGTCACGGTCGACGTGCCGGGCGCGGGTCGGAGGGCGCCGGTGGACTCGGCCACGGTCCGCAGGCGGGCCAGCGTCGACGCCGTCAGTCCGGCCGTCAGTCGGCGGGCGTCGGCCTCGTCCGTCCCGTGCCGGCGCAGGAGGTCGGCGAGGCCGTCGCGTGTCTCCTGGTCCTGCGCGTTCAGGGCTGGCGGCGACGGCTTCGGTACCGGCCGCGGGACCGGGGAGCTGCCCGTGGATGTCGAAGTGGCCGGAATCAGCGCCTCGTAGTGGTCCCGGCCGTTGTAGTGGATGTACACCGTGGGGCCGGTGGCGTCCGGGGCGAGGTCGATCGTGGTGTGTCCCCCGTCGCCGCCCGGCTGGACGAGGACGAGGCGTACGCCCAGCCTGCGGGCCAGCAGCGCGGGCGCGTCGTCGTAGAACGGGGTGTGCCAGAGCGCCGTGGACCTGAGGGAGCGCGCGACGAGCTGGCCGTAGCCGGTGGCGAGGAACTGACCGCGGTCGGCCGCGACAAGGGCCCTGGCCCGCGGGGGGAGGGCCGAGCGGACACGCTGCCAGGCCGCGTCCGCGCGTGTGTCGCCCGCGGGGGCGCGCAGCAGGTTCAGCGCCTGGGCGCGCAGCGTGTCGGCCTGGGCGAGCCGGGTCAGGCTCAGGGCGCGGGCCGGGTCCGTCTCCCAGGGGTCGGACGCGGCCGGGGGCAGGAGTGCGGCGACGGCCGCGGCAGGGAAGCCGGAGAGCAGCTCGCGTTCCTGGTCGTCGCCCGCGAGGGACCGCAGGTCCGCCTTGCGCTGTTCCTGCGCGAGCTGACGGGTGATCCGGTCGCGTTGCCCGTCGGTCAGGTCCGGAGCGGTGCCGAGGCCGAGCAGGCCCTGAAGTTCGGTGAGTCCGGGGAACAGGTCCGCGACCAGTGTCTCCAGAGGGTCCTGGGTGGCGTGCAGGGCACGGAAGGGGGCGGCGTCGGCGGAGTGGGTGTACCAGTCGGCGAGGTTGCCCCGCACGCGGTGCACGGTCGCGGTGGAGCCGGGTACGGGCAGGCCGGGCTGCTGGGCCTGCATGCTGTCCAGCACCGCGATGAACAGGCAGTTCCCGTCGCCGCGTACGGGTCGCACGGTGAAGGAGCCGTCTCCGGTGTCGATCCGGCGGCCGGTGGGCTTGGGCAGGACGGGTGGCACGGGCGGGGGGACGGGGGCGGACTCGTCGGCGGGCTTGATCCCGACCGCGCTCTCCCCATTGGCGTCGGGGGGTGCCGGAGCCTTGGGCTCGGTCGTCGTCGCCGGGTCCTTCACCGGTGCCGTGGTTCCCAGGGGCCGGGCCGGCCGGTAGTGGCTGTCGGTGAGGCTCAGGACCACGTGCGGGCGGGGAGCGTCGGGGTCGTCGACCAGGCCCTGGAGTCCGCGCCTCGGCGTTGCGGACCGCGAGCCGCTGTCGGGGTCGTAGTGCTCGAAGCTGCCGTCGGCCCCGACCACGGTGACGCGGACGCCGAAGGTGCGGGCGGCGAGCATCGGCAGCAGGTCGGCGGCGGAGTGGTTCCAGCCGCCTTCCGACGGGGCGTCACCGCGTCGCAGGAGCTGGGCGACGGCGAGGCCCGCGCGGGCCTCGGCGCTCAGGTCGGCGGCGTGCGGGAGGTAGCCCAGGGCGTCGAACTCGCGGCGGGAGGGGGTGTCGGTGCCCAGGTCGACGCCGGCGTCGTCGAGGTCGCGGGCGCTGAAGGTGTCGGTGTCGTCGGGGGTCGCGAAGGCCAGCAGGTCGACGTCGGCCGGGTCGGTGAGCCGGGCGGCGAGCCTGCGGCGCAGGGCGGGGACCGCGTCGGGGCTCGTGGGGTCGACGCCGATGGCGGCGAGCAGGGCGGGGTCTGCGTCGGTGAGGCCCTGGAGGAGGGCGCGGAAGAACGCGTCGCCGTCCCTCGGCACGTCGTCGACGACGTACGTCTCGCCGCCGGGTGCGGTGAGCAGAGGGGCCGGTCCCGTGTCGTCCCTGGTGTAGTGGGGCCGCTCGGGGGTGGGGTCGGGGGTGGGCACGGCCGGAGCCAGGTACGTGACCTCGGGCGGTTCCGTGATGCCCTCGAGTTCGCTCTTGCCGGCCTCCGTCGCGGCGAGGCGGTGCCAGCGGGTGAACTGGTCGGCGGCGGCGCGGACCCGGTGGTATTCGGTGGCGGCGGTGTCGGCCGCCGTGCGGAGCCGGTCGAGTTCCTGGCGGCGGGTGTCGAAGGCGTCGCGGGCGGCCTTGAGCCGTTCGGTGGCGGCGTCGTGGGCGCGGGCGGGCGCGAGGAGCCGGCGGTTGGCGCCGGTCTGCCGAGTGCGGGCGGTGGCGAGGCGGCGCTCGGCGGTCTCGCGGATGGTGGCGGCGGTCCGCCGGGCCCGGGTGGCGTCGGCGGGCGGGGCCGGGGTGGTGGCCGGGCCGGCAGCCGCCTGTTCGAGGGCGGCGAGGCGGGTCTCGGCCTCTTCGTGAAGGAGACGGGCGGTCTCGACGGCGAGGTCGGCGGCGGCGCGGATCTCCTCCTCCCGCCGCCGGGCCGCGTCGAGGTCGTCGGCGGCCCGCTGGAACTGGTCCGGGCCGAGTTCGTTCCCGGGCAGTTCGGCCCAGCCGGGCAACATGTCGAGGGTTTCCCGGGCCGTCGTCACGAGGTTCCGCGCGGTGGTGCGGTCCTGGTCGGCGGTGTCCCGGGCCGTGCGCAGGCCGGTTTCGGCCAGGTCGAGGGCGTCGGCGGCGTCGCTGAGGTCCCCCGCGGTCTCGTGGTCGGCGCGGAGGTCGGCCTCGGCCTGTTCGACGGCGGTGTCGGCGCTGTCGGCGGCGTCCAGGTAGGGGTTGAGACGGTTCTGGGTCTCGGTGACGGCGGTCTCGGCCGTACGGACCGCGTCGCGCAGATGGACCGCGGTGCGCCGCTTGGCCCAGTACTCCTTGTCCGCGTCCACCCAGCCGGCGCTCGCCTCGCCGACCGCGTCCCAGGCCTTGCCCGCGGACTCGGGGAAGTTGGTGTCGGTGAGGAGCATCAGCTCGCGGGCGACGTCCTCGCGGACCCACGCGACGACGTACGCCTCGCTCTCCATCGCCTGCGCTCCGGGCCGGGCGTGGCCGAAAGTGCCCCGCAGGTAGGCCATGGCCCGGGAGTCCTTGAAGGTGCGGTGGACGTCGCCGACGCCGACGAACCGGGTGGGGACGGCGAACAGGAAGATGCGCGGGGTCTTGGGCTTGAGGTTCCGCGAGGCCAGGTGGTCGTCCGTGACGGGGATGGCGTCGGCGTCGAGGGCGTGCGGGCCGCCGCCGAGGAGGCCGACCTGGTTGAGGCCGATGTCCTGGGAGGCGTCGTAGAGGAATCCGGCGCCGAGGTGGCCGGTTTGGGTGTGTTCGTTCGACACGGCGGTGGCGGCGCCGTCGCCGGACTGGTGGAGCACCTCCAGGCGGGCCCCGTCGGCGACCGTGAGGAGCAGGGCGCGGCTGAAGTCGGGGGTGGAGTGCAGGGCGAGCTCTCCGGCGTCGCTGCCGAGGAAGGACTTCTCGGTCAGTCCGGCGACCTGGTAGCCCTCGGGTTGCAAGGTGCGCGGGTAGAAGGACGTGACGGCCATGTGGCTGGTGCCGTCCTCCAGTGCCTGCGCGGAGCCGGTGCCGAGCCGGGTGAGGCCCGTCTTCCTTGTCCTTCGCAGGAGTTGGGTCAGCGCCTCGCCGTCGGGTCCGTCCTCGGTCTCCAGGACGGTGAGGGAGAAGCCCGCGTCGTAGGCGCGGGTGAGGAGGAGGTCGTTCGCGGTACGGATGTTGTCCACTCCGAGGACGCCCCGGGGGTGAAAGCCGGTCTCGGGGAAGGTGAACGGCCGTTGCACGCCGTCGCCGTAGACGACCGTGATCTCCGTGCGGACGGCGGGCAGGGGCGTCGGCCGGGGTGCTCGCGCCAGGGCGGGGTCGGTCCTGGGGTCGGGCGCTGGCAGCGTCCTGCGCGAGGTGGTGGTGTCCTCGGGTGTCGGCTCCATGAGGCTGAGCGGCACGTGTTCGCGCAGTTCCCCGACGCCGTGTTCCTCGACGATCCGGTTCCTGCCCAGGAAGCGGTCGAAGGCGCTGAGGGTCCCCTCGTCGGCCTCCCGGCCGGCCGGGTCGCCCTGGTGGGGGGTGTCGTCCGCCTCCAGGGTGATCCGCAGGGTGTACGGGGTGACGATCTCGGCGTGCGGTTCGGTGGTCACCGAGCGGTAGATCGTGACGGTGGTGTTCGAGTGGCTGGACGCCACTGTCCGCTTGTGGGTGCCGGTTTCGGTGTAGGTGGGTCCGGCGCCCACGATCGAGGGGTTGTCGGTGTGCGCGATCTGGCTGGTCACGATGCCGAGGTCCATCCCGGAGGACGCCTCGGAGGACCGCGTGACGACTTCGGAGGCGCGCCGGTTGTCCTCGATCTCGGAGCCGTGGTCGAGTCCCTGGAACTCGGCTGTCCCGGGGATCAGTTCGACGCGCACCCGGACCCACCGCTTGCCGATGCGGACACTGCCCCAGCCCGCTCCCCTCTTCCTGACCATCGCGGAGGGGCCGGTGGTGGTCATCTCGCCCTTGAGGGCCCGGGTGGCGCGGGCGGTGACGAGCTGGCGGATCTTCTCCCGGCTCGCGTCGTCGAGCCCGAGCCCGTCGAGGCGGCGCTCGAAGGCGAGCAACGCGTCCGTCGGATCGAGGGAGTTCACCGCGTACGTCCCGAACGCGGCGCTGATCAGCCAGGGTTGGGGCGACCAGAGGTGCTCGGAGTAGCGCGGCACGTCACCGAGGCCGTCGTCGATGAGGCCCATCCGGTGGGCGCTCTTCTCCGGCAGGTGGGCCAGCATGCCCGCGGGGGTCTCCAGTTCCGCGCCCGCCGCTCCGGCGAGGATCGAGGGGACGAGCGAGCTGCCCGCCGCGGCCCGCCCGATCCGTCCGGTCCCGAGGCGGCTCGTGGTGAGCGCGAACCAGTGCTGTACGTCGCCGGTGACCAGCACCTGGTTGACGGAGGAGGCCCGGTTGACGTCGGCGACGACGGTCCGCACGACGGAGACGGCGAACGCGCGGGACGTCGAGACGGGGTGGGCGACCAGGCCGTACACGCCCATGAGTCCGTGCCCGGGGTGGCGGACGGCGTTGTAGCCGAGCTGGCCGCCGAAGACGAAGGTGGTGACCTTGGTGACCTTGCCGGCGGCCTGGCGCGTGGCGCCGAAGGCCAGCTCGGTGTCCATGGCCATCGAGCCGGTGAGCAGGCTGAGGCCCGACACGGAGGTGGCGTAGCGGTAGGTCCCCCAGAGGGAGGTGGCGGGTCCCTTGCCGAGCAGGCCGCTGCCCGTCAGGCCGAGCGGGCCGGAGCTCTGGTCGAAGTTGGCGGTCAGGTACTGCGGGGTGAAGACCCGGATGATCGCCTCCCGGGTGGGGGCGCCGTCCTTCACCAGGTGCCAGGTGCTGCCGGAGGCGCTGTGCAGGACCTGGTTGACGGTCGAGACCAGCCGGGGCGTGAGGACCGCGTTGACGATCGCGTAAGGGTGCTGGCGCAGTTCACGGAACTGGTCGGTGCCGCGGGTGGAGAGACGCCCGTCGCCGGTTCCGCCGCCGGGGAGCACGAGGTCGCCCTTGGCGAGGGCCAGGGCGCGTTCGGTGCTCATCGCCACGGGTTCGGGCTCGGCGGCCAGGTAGGGGTTCAGCGCCCCGTCGGCGTGCGGGTCCGCCTCGGGCGCGTGCTGGACGGGGACGCTGATGAGGACCTGGCCGCGGACCGGGCCGCCGCCCTTGAGGAACCCCATCGACGTACGGCCGAAGATGATGTCGGTGGGCTCGTCCAGGACCAGCAGTCCGGGCAGGCCGAACCCGAACCCGCGGATCAGGCCGCGGGGCCGCCAGTAGCCGCCCATGGTCGCGGTGAGGTCGAGGGTGTAGCGGTAGAGGTGGGCGGGCGACTTGCTCACCGACATCGGCTCGGTGGTGACCGTGGAGCCGAAGCCGGTCTCCGACTCCCGCTGCCAGCCCTTGCGGGCGCCCAGGGAGAGACCGAGCGTGTTCAGTCGCCGTCCCGCCTCGTCCACGTTGTTGTCCCGGCCCGACAGCGTGCCCTCGAAGCCCACCTCGGCGCCGCGGCGGGCGGCGACCTGGCCGTCCATCCGCTCGGCGCCCTGCGCGCTGAACCGGATGCCGTCGGTGATGTCCTTGCCCTCGAACTGCCGTCCGCTGAGCGTTCCGTGGACCCACACGGTGTAGTACGTCTGCCCGACGGTCCCGGGGTCGGTGAGGCGGACGCGCAGACCGATCGTGGTCAGTGCCTCCAGGCCGCCGTTGACGTTCTGCTGCGACAGCACGCCGAGGATCTGAAGGGTGTTCTGGAGGGCCGTGTGGTAGTGCTTGGCGTTCCGCCAGCGGGGCGGCACGGGGAGGTTGCGGGCCTCGGCGGCCAGCCGGTCCGGGTCGCGCCGGACGAGGTCGTGGAAGCGGGCGCGCCAGCCCTTGGGCAGGTTGAGTTCGTGCAGGGGCACGACCAGCCCTCTGCGGCGGGCGGCCACGGCGGCCACGACGCTGTCGGCGAAGTCGTCGAGCAGGGTGCGCCCCACGCCGTCGGCGTCGTCCGGCACGACCCGGGTGGGCCGACCGTCCTCGAAGGTGAACTCCTTCACCCGGTGCATGCCCAGGGTGCGGGGCCGGTCCACGCTCAGATAGGCCGGGGCGTGCGGCACGGCGCCGTGGCGCAGCACCAGCGCGGTGCCGTCGTCCCAGCCGGCCAGCCGGCGCGCCTCGGCGCTGGTCATCCGGTCCAGGCTCCAGGTCAGGAACTGGGTCGGCGGCCCCGTGTCGCCCGCGCGGCGCACCCGCACCGACTTCACGACCACGTACAGGGCGGTCTTGGGACCCTTGACCTGGCCGACCGCCTTCAGGGCGCCGGAGCCGCCGAGGCCGCCCGCCCGGTTGCGGGTGAAGGAGTACTGGGCGTTCGGTCCGAACTGGAGCCGCAGGTCGAAGGGGGCGAGGCCGGGGTCGAAGAAGTTGAACGCCGGTCCGGCGGCGCCCTGGAGGACGATGTTGCGGCCCTTGGTGCGGACGCGTTCGCTGCGGATCACGGACGTGCTGCTGTCCCGGATCTCGGCCATGTCGGTCTCCCCGAACAGCACGGCGCTGCGCGGGACGACCTCCTCGACGACGAACACGCCGAGCGGTGACTTCTTCTTGTCGTCGGCGAACAGCGGAGGCGTGGTGAGCCGGCCGCGCGCGAGGGTGGCGCTGTGCCGCTGGAAGCTGTCGCCGGAGAAGAACGTGTCGAGTTCCTCGTAGGCGGTGCTGCCCGGCAGGACGCCGAGGAGCGAGGCCGCCCAGTCGCGGATCGCGGCGACCGGCCCGTATCCCTCGACATGGACGAACCGGTACTGCGTGCCGCGGTCCAGGTTCATCGAGCGCGGGATCCGGCCGGGCTCGCCGACCTTGGTGACGCTGTCGGGGAGCCTCGCCTTGATTCCGTTGCGCATCCCGAACTCGAAGCGCGCCGGGACGATCTGGACGACGTCCGCCTCGGGGTCCTCGGTGGCCGGGGTGGCCTCGGTGGCCGGGGTGGCCGTGATCGCCGGGGTTGCCGTGGTGGCGGCCGTGTCGGTGTGGGTGTCGGTGACGACCTGTCCCTCGGAGTCGACGACCCACATCTCGTAGTGGAGGTCGTCGAGATAGGTCCGGGAGTCGTCGAGCGTGCGGGTCTCCGTCTGGTTCTGGCGGCCGTCCGTCAGCGTGTAGCCGACCTTGTTGATGAAGCCGAACCGGAAGGCGAGCCGCCCGTACCCGCCGTAGGCCGCCGAGCCCACGGGGCCGAGCGGCCCGCCCGTGCCGTACGACGTGTTGGACTGCACGGTCTTGGTGAAGCCGAAGAGCGCGGCGGCCTGGTGCATGGTGTCGAGCTTCGCGGTGTGGATGACACCGTCGTCGAAGAGCGTCCAGGTGCCGCGGTGGCGGGCCTTGATGTGCAGGACGCGCAGTTTGCCGTCCTCGTTGACGTACGGGAACGGGCGCCCGCGGTCCGCCAGCGACTTCGGCTTCTCGCGCAATGTCCGGGCGATGTCGGCCGACAACTGCGCCTGGTCGCGCGGCCGTACGCCGGGCCGGTTCGCCAACTCCTCGCGGATACGGGTCACCACCTGGTCGATCCCGCGCAGGGCGACCTCGCTCTGGCCGAACGTGTGCGGGCTGTCGAGGAGTTGACGTCGTTCGTCGTCGGTCAGGCCCTCCGGCAGCAGGGCTTCGAGGTCGTCGACGTAGGCGGGCATGGTGCGGTCGTCGTCGAGCTTGGCCGGGGTGCGCCGGCCGGCGGGCGGGGCCGTCATCCCGGGGTCGAGGACGGGGTCGTCGCCGCTGCCCTCCGACTTGGGCGCGGGCGGGGCCTCCTCGGTCGTACGGTCCAGGGGCAACTGGACGGCGTGCGTGCCCGCGCTGCCCTCCTCCGGGGTCAGAAACACACCGGAGGATCGATTCGCCACCAGGGTGTACGGGGCCGTGCCGGGGTCGAGTTCGTCCAGGACCTGGCGCAGGGTGTCGATGTTCTCGACGCGGCCGATCCAGCCGCTGTCACCCCGCAGATAGGCGCCCGACGGCACATGGACGAAGTCGTCGCCGAAGCCGACCCAGCCCTCGGCGGAGAGTTCCTCACCGTCGGGCAGGCGGACCCGGCCCGTGGTGCTCACCTCGTATCCGAGCGTCTGCGCAGCGGAGGAACCGGAGGCGATCGACGCCGTGTCGGGCGCGACCGGTGTCCTGAGGGTGACGGGGAACCACGTCTCCTCCGGGGTGTTCTTGCCCTTGCCCCCCGGCACGGGGACGTCCGCCACCGGGATCTCGACGACACCGGTCTCCCCCTCCGGGGTGCGCCGGGGCTCCATCAGGGTCACCCCGCGGCCGAGCGGCCACCGCGACGCCAGCGGGTCGACCCCGTTGTCCCGGGAACCGCCGCGCAGACCGCCCCGGCGCGGCCCTCCGGACCCGGCGTTCGGGTCGAAGGCCATCGACGGGAGCAGCATCGGCTCCTCCTGGGCCGGCGCGCGGTTCACGGAGGCGTTCGGGTTGTAGGCCGCCTGCGGCAGGAGGAGACCCTCGTTCGGGTTGTACGCCGCCTGCGAGAGGAGCTGGGGCGGGTTCGGATCGTAGGCCGCCTGCGGGAGGAGCATCGGCGGGGCGTGGGGGGCGGGCGCGCCCGGGGAAGCGGGCGGGGAGTCCAGGTCCGAGGTGGAATCGTCGTCCGAGTCGTCGGCGTCGTCGTTCCCGTCGTCGGAGTCCTCGTCGTCGGAGTCGTTCTCCTCGTTCTCGTCCCCGTCCTCGTCCTCGTCCGAATCGGACTCTTCGAGGTTCTCGGGGAGCGGGGGCAGGGCTGCTCGGACCTCGTCCATGTCCAGCGGGGCGCCGTCCGCCGGGAGGGTCGCCACGGCCTCGATCGTGTTGAGCACGTGGTCTTCGAGCAGGCTGTCGTCGGGACCCAGCTGGTAGACGCGTACGGCGTACTCCTGGATGCCCTGTTCGCTGGTGGCTTCGGGGAAGAGCTCGGCGGCCGTCTCGCGCAGCCGGTGGAACGCGGCCATCCAACGGGTCTCACTGGCCTCGTCGGTGGTGGGGATCGAGTCCCCGAACATCCCCCTGGCGATACGCACCGTGTCGACCACCCGGACGCGCTGGTCCCCGACGGACTCCTCGGTCAGCCCCATGGCGCGGGCCAGGCGGTCGACGCGCGCGGTGTCCCGGGGGCCGCCGAGCTGGTTGAAGCTGTCCCAGCGGGCCCAGCGGACGTTCTGGTCGAACCGCTCCATGCCCTCCTTGAGATCGGCGACGATCTCCGGCAGGGAGAAGCCGCCGAGGAAGAGCGACTGGGAGTTCATCAGCACGGAGGGCCTGAAGCCCTGCTCCAGCAGGAACTTCTGCATCAGGGTGTGGACGTTGACCCGGCTGTTCGCGTCGGTGAAGGGCTGGAGGATCTGCAGGGCGCGGGTGACGCGCGCGATCGCGGTGAGCTTCTCGTCCGGACCGAGCGCGAGGGCCACCTCGGCGTAGTACCGGTCCAGCAGGAACTGCACCGCGTTGCGGGCGTCCTCGATCGTGTAGTTGCTGGAGACCTTCTTGTTCCAGAACACCATCAGCGGCCTCGGCCCGTCCGACCGCTGCCCGACCCCGTCGGTCAACAGGGGCCGCCCGAGGACCACTTCGTCCTTGACGTCGTCCGCGAGACGGGTGACGCCCGTGCCGCGGTGGGTGGTCAGCGCCGAGCCCGACCAGGTGGTGGTCCTGTTCCTGCCGCCCTCCTCCAGATGTCCGGTCGCGAGGTCGTGCATCCGCTCGTAGGCGTCCACGTCGACGCGCGACCAGTCGCGTCCGCCGTCTCCGTCACGGCCGCCGTCGAGGACCTCGGCGTACAGCTCGGTCATGCCCTTGCGGTAGCCGGGGTACTTGGTCCGGTCCAGATGCCCGCCAATGTCGTCGGGGTCGGACTGGAGCACGTCGTCGTGCACGTTCGGGTCGATGAACAGCCGCCACCAGGAGCCCTGGAGGAGCATCTGCGACAGCCGCGGCACCGCGGACCGGGGCGGCGTGCCGGAGGTGCCGCCGAGGTAGAACTCGCGGACCCGCTCGTTCGGGAACCGGCCGCCGATCGCGACGTTGTCGCGCAGCTCCTGCTCGGTCAGCGGACCCAGTTCGTTGTAGCGCCGCCAGTTGTCGTGGTACGCGAAGTCGAGGCTGTGCCGGTCCGGGTGGGCCTCCTCGGTGGCCCACACCTCGATGGCCTTGAGGACCTCGTGCAGCGAGTGGTGGCGGTTGGCCAGGAGCGTGCCGACGAGCGCCAGGCGCATCAGCCCGAGGTCGAGTCCCGCGTTCCACTGCCGGTTGGCCGCCTCGACGGCGTTGAGCCAGAAGTAGGCGGTGCCGGAGAGGCCGGTGACCAGCAGGGCGCCGGTCCGCTGGGCGGCGAAGTGCGGGGAGTCGTCGACCGTGAGCCTGAGCCTGCTCGTCTCCGGCAGCGTGGGCGGCCGGTGCGCGATGCCGGAACGCTCCGCGCCGGTCGTCCAGTCCGCGCCGTCGGAGGAGAACTCCCGCTCGGCCTCGCTGAGCGGCGGGCGCGCCCGCGCCGGGTCGGGCAGATTCAGCGGACCGTCCGAGGGGGTGCCGCGCCAGAGGCGGTCCGCCGCGATCAGGGGTGGATAGGTCTTGCGCGTGCCGTGCAGCTGGTCGAAGACGTGGTAGCGGAGGCCGTTCCACAACAGGACCGTCTGCTCGCGGAAGTTGCCGCTCTCCACGACGGTCCGGAGCGCGTCGACGGACCTGCCGACGGAACCCGCGACGGAGTTGTCGATGGAACCGAGCATGGGCCGCAGCAGCTCGGGGGTCCGCTCCCACAGCATCGTGACGAACCGCTTGACCTCGGCGACCACTTCCGGGTGCTCGGAGAGGTAGTCGCCGAGCCGGGCCTCGTAGTCCTCGGCCTCGCTCTGGTAGCGCAGGCGCTCCAGGTCGTCCCCGCGGATCGGCGCGTAGTCCGGCGGCAGGGTCAGGACCCGGTCCTCGGCCGGGACTTGGAGGGTGTCCGCGAGGATCCCGGCCATCTCCGGGACGGAGTAGCCGCCTTGGAAGAGCGAGGCGAGCCGGGTGGTGACGACCGGGCTGAAGCCCTGTTCGAGCAGGAACTTGTGCAGCAGGAGGTGGACGTTGATCCTGCGGTTCGCGTCGTGGAACGGGTGGATCACCTGGAGCGTGCGGATGGCCCGGCTGATCGCCGCGAGCCGGTCCATGGGCGTGACCGCTCGTCCGACCTCGTCGTAGTACCGGTCGAAGGTGAGGTCGACGAACTTCTCGACCTCGCCGACCGCGTAGTTGGTCTGGAGCATGGGTTCGTCGGCGGAGAAGGTCTCCACCGCCGTGATGAACTTCGTCTCCGGGTCCTGCTGGGACCAGTAGTGGGAGTTCAGGTTCACGACGAGCGGCCGGCCGTCCAGCCGCTCCGCGAGCAGGTCGTCGCTGAGGACGGTGTTGCGCAGCGGGAAGCTGGTCGGCTGTCCGCCGGACCAGCCCGGCTTGTCCTTCAGATGGGCGACGGCGAGATCGTGGAGCGCGAGGTAGGACCGGGAGTCCATGCGGTGGGCGACACCGTCGTGGCTGTCCAGGTACAGCCGGTAGGCGTCCTCCATGCCCTGCCGGAATCCCGGGGACTTGTCCCGGTCGTACACGCCGCCGGGGTCGTGCGCGTGGAACTTGACGACCCGCTCGTGGTCGCGGGGGTCGATGAAGAGCTTCCACCACTCGGACCTGGAGAAGAAGTCCGACAGCCGCCGGCTGGTTCCGTCGGACGGCGCGAAGTCCCGCGTCGGGTCGAAGGGCGGCACGACCGGACCCTGCGGGGCGGGGTCGCCTGACGGTTCCGGGGACGTCGAGGCGGCGGGCACCGGGGGCGCCACGGGTCGTGGACCGCCACGCACGGGCAGGGCGAACAGGCCGTCGTCGGACTCGTCGTCCGAGTCGTCCTCGTCGGAGTCCTCGTCACTGGACTCGTCGCCGGGCTGTCCCCCGGGGGCCGCCGAGGGACGAGCGGGACCGGACGCGGTCGCGGCCACCGGCACGGGCCGCACCAAGGGCAGCGCGAACAGATCGTCGTCGTCCGACTCGTCGTCGGAGTCGTCGGACTCTTCCTCGGCGTCCGACTCCTCGTCGCTCTCGCTGTCGGACTCCTCCACGGCCACCGGCGCCGCAGCCGCGGGCCGAACCGGCACCGGAACCGGACGCGCCACCGGAGCAGGCACCACATCGTCGTCCGACTCCTCGTCCGACTCCTCCTCGTCCGACTCCTCCTCGTCGGAATCCTCCTCGTCGGAGTCCTCGGCGTCCGGCTGTTCCTCGTCCTCGCTGTCCGACTCGTCGTCGGATTCGTCGTCGCTCTCGCTGTCGGACTCCTGCACGGCCACCGGCGCCGCAGCCGCAGGCCGGACCGGCACCGGAACCGGACGCGCCACCGGACCGGGCACCACATGGTCGTCCGACTCCTCGTCCGACTCCTCCTCGGAGTCGATGTCGGAGTCGGCGTCGGAGTCGGTGTCGGACTCCGGCGAAGGCGTCGAGGACGTCGTGACGGGGACCGGGGCCGCGGGACCCGGACGGGAGGTGGAGTCGCCCGCCGTGGGGATCGGGGTCGGGGCGGAAGGGGCGCCGCCGCGCAGGCGCTGGGGCAGGCCGAGGCCGTCCCGGAGGCGGTCGGCGAGGGTGGTGGCCGAGTCCCGGTCACCGGTCGTCACGAGGTGGACGGCGACCTGCCGTACGGCGTCCCGGTACGCGTCGACGGCGTGGCGGGAGTCGGCGAGGACCGGGTGCAGTTCGAGCGGCAGGACCAGTGCGGCGGCGGTGTTCCACGCCTGGTCCGGCGTGAGCGGGGAGTCCTGGGGTGCCGCGGCGGCGAAGTCGGCGTAGGACTCCTGCCAGATGCGCCGGGAGGCGTGCGCGGCCGTGGTGTCGAGCGAGCCGTGCCACGGGCCGGGCCGGGTCATCAGCTCCTTGACCTGCTCGACGACGGCGGGGTCACCGAGGTCCGTGTACGCGTCGAAGCCGAGGTCGGTCAGATCCTCGGGCAGGTCCGCCGTGGTGATGTGGTCGGCGATCCACTGCCGTTGGACGTCGTCGCGCTGGACGACCGGCACGATGTCGCTCGGCGAGTCCGGTCCGTAGGGATCGACGCCCAGGTCACGGAGCTGGTCCTCGGTGTGCGTGAGGTGCGCCCGGGCCTGCTCGACGTCGGCCGTGGCCTGGGTGAGGGCGTCCGCGTCACGGCTGGATCCCACACCGGTGTCGATGCGGTGCCGGATCGCCTCGGCCCTGCGGGTCGCGTCGGCGACCGACCGCGCCGCGTCCGCGTGCTCGGCGCGGGCCGCGGTGACGGTGTCCGGGTGGACCGTTGCCGGGGGGTTGCCGAGGCCGGAGTCGCCGGGGAGGGAGCTCTCGCTGTCGAGGTCGGCGTCGAGGCCGGTCCGCTGGTCGCCGGTGACGGCCGCCTTGCCGCTCGTCTTCCCGGTGTCGGTGCGGGTGTCCGAGGCCGGGTCGTCTCCGGTCGTCCGGTCCCCCGGGTCCGCTCCCTGGGTGACCGGTGCACGGCCCGGTGTCGTCGTGCTCTGCTGCGACGGGTTCTGCTGGGACCCCGGGGTGCTCTGCGGCCGGCCCTGGCCGGTGTCGGCGCCGGAGGAGACGGAGGAGGACGGGGTGTGCGACGTCGTCGTCACCGGGTTGGCCGGGGTGTCGATCGTGTCCGGGTCGGCGAACGAGGTGTCGAGGTCCAGCCCGTTCGTGACGTTCGTGCCCGGCGTCGTCGAAGTGCCGGTCACCTTCCCGGGGTTGAGCACGGACTCGATGTCGGAGGGGGTGGTGGTCGTGCTGGAGGGGTTCGGCGTCGTGACCGTCTCGGTGTCGATGTCCGTGTAGTCGGTGAGGTCGGTGTAGTCGGAGTGGTTCGACCCGGTGGACGTCGACCTGATCGACGGTGAGGAGAGCGGCGAGACGGGCGAGTTGGTCGTCGTGGAGGTGGAAGGGGACGGCGGTACGTAGGTCGTCGTCGAGGTCTGCGGGTTCGTGGTGATCGAGGACGTCGGCGTGGGGGACGGCGTGAACGTGGCCGCCGAAAAGGTGGTGGACGTCGTCGAGTTCGCGTCGAACGTCGTCGTCGTGGAGAGCGGCTTGGCCGTGGGGACCGGGGACGGGATCAGCGTCGTCGGCGGGGTCGTGACGGGCGGGTTGACGTAGTCGCCGCCGCCGGTGACCGACTTGCCGCCCGATCCGGAGCCGTTCCCGGAGCCGCCCGAGCCGCCGCCGTCCAGGTCGAGGTCGTTGAAGTCGACGTCCAGGTTCTTGTTGAAGTACTTGTTGTAGACGAAGAACCCGGCGCCGCCGAGCGCCACGGACGCGCCCAGTTCGAAGACGGCGCTGGAGCCGCTGCCGACGAAGGTCTCCCACTTGAAGTCCCAGTTGCCGGAGAAAGCGCCGTTGACGACGTACTCTCCGAGCCCTTCGGCCGCGCCGTAGACGACGAAGGCACTGACGATCTCGGGCGGACCGTTCTTGAAGATCTTGTACGGCATGCCGTTGGGATTGAAGTGGAACTTCGTGAGCACGTCGGCGTTGAAGTTCTTGAAGATGTTCTTGAAGGGCTTGGCGACCCATTCGAAGACGCTGCCGAAGAGGCCGACGACAGCGCCGAACGCGGCGGCCTTGCCGACGTCGCCCCAGTCGATGCCGTCGGGCTTGCGCCGGCCGCTGTTGAGGGCGATCTGCGCCAGCCGGACCGCGAGGGTCTGGAGGGCCTCGGTGACCGCCTCGGTGAGGGTCGGCATGATGTGCGTCATCGTCAGCAGCCGGTCGATGATCATGAGGACCGCGAACCGGCTCCTGGCCCGGGCCAGCAGGATCTGTGACAGGGACGCGCCGCCCGTGAAGGCCATCAGGGCGGTGAGGATCGCCAGTTCGGCGATGAGCATGATGATCTCGGCGATGATCTCCCACTTGGACGCCTGGACGTTCTGGGAGAGATCGATCTGCCGGTTCTCGAACTCGGTGATCTGGTCCAGGACACGCTGGACCGGGTCGGGGCCGCGGCCGTCGCCGACCAGCATGGTGAGACCCTGGACGTACTGCTCGGCGACCGCGGGCGGCAGGGAGTCCCGCGCCTTCGTGATGGTGTCCCGCGCGGTGTCCCTGAGCTTGCCCAGATTCCTGCCGTAGAACGTGTACAGGTCCTGGCTCGCCCAGAGCAGGTTCTCCCTGGCCTGCAACGGCATCTCGCCGATGAGGCCAAAGAGCATCTTCCGCACGTCCGGCGGGAAGTTGATCTCCTCCATGTGGTCGCCGCGCCGCTCAGTGCTTCCCGGATCCGCCCTCGGACCCGTCGAGCTTGTTGCTCTGCAGGTTGATCCCGTCCAGCGCGTCCTGCTGGGTGCCCTCGATGTTGTGCAGGGCGCCGAGGGTGGCGGATCCCAGGTACGAGAAGGCGGCGCCGTACTCGCGGAACACCGACAGCAGGATGTCGTTGGTCTCCGCGAACTGCGGATAGTTCTGCTGGTAGAAGTCGTCGTCGTAGCCGTACGCGCCCAGGTACTCCGCCTGCTGGGACAGGAAGGAGTCGCCGCCCTTCTTGGCCAGGGCCGGGAGGCTCTCGATCAGTTCGATGCCCTGTCGCAGTTCGGCGGGGTTCGCCTCGTACCGGTCTCCAGACATGGTCACCTTCTCCGCTCTCGGTGCTGGTTGTCGTCCGGGTCCTCGTGGATCTCGTCGCGCAGCCGGTCCCTGGCCGCGCGGCCTCGTCCGCCGCCGTTGCCGTCGTCGAGCGCGGAGCCGAAGACCCGCTCCCAGTCGACGTCGATGCCGCCCGTCCCGGCCAGGCCGCCGCCCTGCCGGGTGAGCGGGGCGAACGTCTCGATCACCCGGTGCGCCATCTGCGCGCGGGCGTCCTGCACGGCCTCCACCACGGACGCCGCGACCTGGGGCGCGGGCAGGTTGCGGAACCGGCCGTCGAGGAACTTCAGCCCCGTCAGCTCCCCTTGGGGTCCGACGGTGGCCTCCACCATGCGGTCGCGGGACCGTGCGGTGGCCGTGGCCTGGCCGAGTTCGTTCTCGGCGCGGGCGACCGCGCTCTGCACGGCCTCCAGGTCGGCCATGGCCTGCGCCAGCTTCTCCTTCATCGACTCGCTCATCGGCCGATCACGGCGGGCGCGCCCCCTTCGTCGGCTCCCCAGACGTCGTCGTCCTCGGGCTCCCACGCGTCACGGGCGCGGTTGCCGCTCTCGGTCTCCGGCCGGCCGGGGGTGCCGCCGCCCTGCGGCGGGAGGAACGGGGTGCCGCCGGTGGTGGGTCCGCTCGCCGCCACGCGCACCTCGTCGTCGGCGTAACCGCCGTTGCCGCGGGCGCCGTTCACGCCCGCCCCGGGGCGGCGGTTGCTGACGATCTCGCTGTCGATGACGTTGCGGACGCGTTCGCCGTCGTTGTTCCCGGCGCCCGCACCGGCGCCTCCCATGCCGCCCATGCCACCCATCGGCATGCCGCCCATCGGAGAGCCGCTGCTCCCGGAGGCCGCCGAGGAGGCCTCACCGGTCGCCGCGCTCGAACCGTCCAGTCCCATGGCGGCGAGGCCGGGGAAGGCGCCCGCGTTGAGGAGCTGGCGGTTGCTCGACGTCGTCGTGGGAGTGGACGAGGAGCCGTAGTCCAGCGGGGACTGGTAGGGGGTGTCGTCGTACAACTCCTCCTCGTAGGAAGGGTAGTTGTACGGCGAGTTGCCGGAGGAGGTGTTGTACGACGGGAGGTCACCGCCGTTGAGGTAGCCGGAGGAGGTCGAGCCGTCCGGGAGGGTGATGGTGGTGGAACCGGTGTCCGGGTCGACCGTCTGGACGGTGCCGTCGGAGTACTCGGTGACCACGTTCCCGTTCGGGTCGAGGTGGGTGACGCTGCCGTCCGGATTGGTCAGCAGATCACCGGTGTTGAGCGGGCCGGAGATGGTGGTGCCGTCGGGGCGGGTGATCGTGGAGCTGTGGGTGAGCGGGTCGATCGTGGTGGAGCTGCCGTCGGGGTACTCGGTGACGATCCGCCCGCTGTCGTCGATGTGGGTCTCGCCGCCGCCGGGAAGGTCCAGGGTCGCGTCGTTGACGGGGCCGGAGATGGTGGTCGGGTCGAGGAGTGACAGGTCTCCGTTGTTGAGGAGGCCCTGCTGGCTGTTGCCGTACTGGGAGTAGGCCTCCTGCTGGCGCTTCTCCGCCTCCTGCTGGAGCTGCTCCTGCTTGGCCTCGGCCTCGGCCTGCTTCTTCTCCTGCTCGGCCCGGAGCTGTTCCTGCTTGGCCTCCTGCTCGGCCTGCTTCTGCTCGGCCTTCGCCTCCGCCTGGGCCTGCTTGGCCTCCTGCTCCTTCTCCTTGGCCTCCTGCTTGGCCTCCTGCTCCGCCTCCTTGGCCTCCTGCTCGGCCTTGGCCTCGGCCTGTGCCTTCTCGGCCTTCTCCTCCGCCGCGGCCTGCTTGGCCTCCTGCTCCTTCTCCTTCTGCGCGGCCTTCTCCTCGGCCTCCTTCTCCTTGGCCTCCTGCTTGGCCTCGGCCTCGGCCTGCTTCTGCTCGGCTTCCTTCTCCTTGGCCTCCGCCTTCGCCTCGGCCTCGGCCTCTTTCTGCTCCTGCTCCTTGCGCTGGCGCTCCTGCTCGGCCTTCGCCTGGTTCATCTGGGCGATCTGGAGCTGTTCCTGGCGCGCCTGGGCCTCGGCCTGCTTCTGCTCGGCCTCCTTCTCCTTGGCCTCCTGCTTGGCCTCGGCCTCGGCCTGCTTCTGCTCGGCTTCCTTCTCCTTGGCCTCCGCCTTGGCCTCGGCTTCCTTCTCCTTCTGTTCCTGCTTGGCCTCGGCCTCGGCCTGCTTGGCCTCCTGCTCCTTCTCCTTCTGAGCGGCCTTCTCCTCGGCGGCCTTCTCCTTGGCCTCCTGCTCGGCCTTGGCGGCGGCGGCCTTCTCCTCGGCTTCCTTCTCCTTCTGAGCGGCCTTCTCCTCGGCTTCCTTCTCCTTCTGGGCCGCCTTCTCCTCGGCCGCCTTCTCCTTGGCCTCCTGCTCGGCCTTGGCCTTGGCCGCCTCGGCCTCCGCCTTCGCCGCCTGGTCCTTCATCCACTGCATGTAGGCGGCCTGCTGGGCGGCGGCCTCCGCGGCGGCCTTCTCGGCCTTCTCCTTGTCGATCTCCGCCTGGTCCTTGGTGAGGTTCTCCTCAAGGGAGTTCCCGGCGCGCGACTTGAGTTCACCGAGGTCGAAGCTGGAGTTGCTCCAGGCGTTCTTGACGTCCTTGAGCGCCTCGACGGCCGCCTTGTCGAGTTCGTCGACGACGGTCTTCTGCCAGTCGAGGAGCGCCTGGTTGCCGATCTGGGCCCAGGTGGAGAGGTCCTTGAGATCACCGAAGTCGTGGGCGGCGTGCTTGGCGTCCCCGGGGTCCTTGGCCTGGTTGTCGAAGCCGGCTTCCGCTACGTAGTTGACGTAGGTGCTCTCACCGGCTGATTCGATCTCGTAGGTGATCTTCGTGATGTTGTGGTCCCAGACGTGCTTCATGACCCGGGACAGCACGCCGTGCAACGCGATCAGCGGGTTTCCGTGCAGGTTCGACCAGTTGGCCCAGGCGTTGCGCAGATCCGTGGCGGCGCCGCTGAGCGCCTTCTTGGCGTCCCGGATCTCGTTGCCCTGCTTGGAGAAGTAGCTGCCGTTGGGGCTCATGTCCTCCGCGTAGTCGGAGTACTGCTTGTTGAGCTTCTTGACGAGGTCCCAGAAGACTCCGGCGGCCGTGCCGCGCCAGGCGTCGTTCTTCTCCACGCCGACCCTGGTCTGCCACTCCTCGATGACCTTCTGCTGGTCGATGAAGAACTTGGCCACCCGGTCGAACGCCCCGGCCACCACGTCGAAGTTCTTCAGGGTGACGGACGCCGCCTCGTCGACGGACCGCTCGTTCCAGCTGAAGCCGTGGGTGCCCTCGGGCTGGTCCAGCAGGGCCTGGAGGGCGAGTCCGGTGCCGTAGCTGTACTGCGTGAGCGGGCGCGAGTCCCAGGTGACCTTGCCCATCCCCAGGTGGTTGTCGTACTGGCTGCTGAAGGTGGAGCCCTCGTAGTAGCCGCCGGACGGCGAACCGTCGTGGCCGCCGCCCTTGTTGCCGAGCATGGTGATCCGCGCCTTGTGCATGGACACGGTCGAGCCCGCTCCGCCGGACCCGCTGGTGGAGTAGAACGGGATGACGAAGTCGGTGTTCTGGATCATGTAACCGGCGTTCTCGTACAGCCAGTTGAGATCCTCGGTGTCGACGTAGTCCACCTGGGAGACGTCGGATATCTCCACCTTCATCAGGGGAATGCCCTCGTTGCCCACCAGCGTGTCGAAGATCTCCTCACGCTTCGGCGCGTCGTACCCGGTGAACAGCTTGACGGCCGCGTGCCAGTGGTCGTTCGTGGAGGTGAGATCGCCGGTGATCTTGGTGGGGTCGAGAGCCATGCCGAGGGACCTTTTCCATCAGGTGAGCCGGAAGGGGCGTGGGGGGCGTACGGCGCCGGGGTCAGTCGTCGTCGTTGTTGTCGCCCGAACCCGGGCCCTCGGAGAAGATGCTGTCGACGTCCTCGAAGAAGTCGAGGAAGTCCTCGCCCTTGATCTTCTCCAGGTTGTCGTCGCGGGTCTTGAACAGCTTGGCGATGGTGTCCTCCAGGCTGTCCTCGATCTCCGCGAACAACTCGTCCTGGAGGTCCAGGATCGCCGTCACCTCGGCGATGAAGGTGGTCAGCGCCTTGACGAGGTGCTGGCCGTTGGTCCAGGTCGTGTCGGTCCCCATGTTCCCGATGGCGATCGGGAACTTCTGGCCCGTCAGGAAGCCGGCCGGGGTGCCCCCGCCTTCCTCCATGTCCTTGAACGCCGGGACCTCCAGGGTGAGGTCACCGGGGGCGTAGCCCGACTTGCCGAGCTTGCCGATCGCCTCGGCGAACGGCTTCACGTCGTTGTCGAGGAAGTTCTGCAGCCACGCCTTGTTGAGATTGACCGTGGGGGCGGTCTCCGCCATGCCGTACTCCTTCTGCCAGTGTGCCTGTCGGTTACCGCCCCGTGGTCATGGGGCCGCGCGGGTGGGACCGGTCAGCCGCCGATGCGGACGCTCTGCCAGAGCTGGGTGAGGGAGTTCTCGCTGTACTTGTAGCCACCGGAGACATCGGTGAGCAGCGCCGAGTTCTCGGCGAGGATGCGCTTCATCGTCTCGACAGCGTTGTCCCAGGCGGCCTGCTTCTCGCTGTAGACACTGCGGTCCTCACCTTCCCAGGTGTTGCGCAGCTCCTGGAGCTCCGCCTCCAGGTTGGTGAGGATGCTGTCGATCGCCTTGGTCTGCTGGACCATGTCGTCGGCCGCGTTCTCCATGTGGGAGTAGTCGACGTAGATGAGTCCATCGGTGAAGTCGGGCATGGCTGTCCTCGTCTCGTGCCAGGTGTTTCGGGCGGGAGGGCTTGCTGTGTGGGGGTCGGCCCGCGCGGGCCGGGGGCGTCAGCCCGCCAGCTCGTTGAAGATCGCCTCGGAGCGGTCGTACGCCTCCTGGATCGACTGGGTGGCCGAGCCCTGCTGGAGGCCCTTGGCGCGCAGCGTCTCGTTCAGGGTGTCGATCATGCTGTTCAGGTTGACCGAGATGACCTCGGCCTGCTGGTCCCAGCGCTCCAGCAGCTGGTTGAAGGCTCCGCCGTCGCTTCCCGCGTATCCCGACGACAGGTTGTTCTTCATGTTGTCGACGTCCTGACGGCAGCGCTGCACGCCGGAGAAGGCCTGCTCCAGCGCGGTGACGCCGTTCCGTGTCGCCTGTTCCTCTGACTGCTGCTTGCCGGTGGGCGTTGTCATGGGGCCGCGCCTCCTGTGATTCAGGTTGAGTAAGTGAGCTTAGATGATGGTGAGTTGATTGGGATTTGGTCTACCCCACCTCGGGCGCGTGTGACCAGCCCGAGCGAAGGGACGTCGTCCGGAGTTCATTCCGGGTCCGCTTGGGCCCCGGCCGGTGCGTTCTCCGTCCCCTCGCCGGCGGCGCCGCCGGGTGTCCCGGCGGGGGGTGCGCCGGCGGTCTTCCTGCCGTCCGTGCCGCTTCCCGGGCCCGTCGCGGTGCCGGCCGTACCGGTTCCGCAGCGCGGCGCCGTCGTGGTGCTGGTGCCCAGCGCCGCCGCCTCGGGGGTGAGATCGGGCCCGGTCGGCAGCATCGCGAGCAGGGGTGCGGGCAGGCCGCGCGCCTGGCTCTCCGTGTAGCCGAGCGCCGTCAGGGCGTCCGCCGAACCGATGCGGTACTTCATCCCGGTGTCCGTGACGAGGTAGACGGTGCCGCCGACCTCGCTGCCGCTCGCGCCGAGCGCCCGCACCAGGTCCCCGCCGCCCGCGGGGACGGTGATCCGGCCGACGGGCACGCAGGCCGGGGTGAGTCCCTCCGCCGGGGCCTGGGCCGCCGGTCCGAGGGTGCCGGACGGGACCAGGGCGACGCTGATGCGCGGACCCTTCTGACCCGGCTGGACGCGCACGCAGGCGGTCGTGTCCTCCTCGACGCCGACCACCTCCGGGGGCGAGGCGGGCCGGTCGGTGTCCTGGGCCGAGGTGTCGGCGCCGGGGGCGAGATGGCCGCTCAGCGCGTCCGCGCCGAGGGTCGCGACCTGTGCCGCGCGCCCCTGGTAGACCTTCTCCCGGATGTCGGGGGCGCCGAGCAGCAGGGCCGCGCCGGTCGCGGTCAGCGGGACCAGGCCCTCCTGGCGCAGCAGGTAGTAGCGTTCCGCGGAGCCGGGCACGGTCACCCGGAACACCTCACCGATCCGGGTGCTCCGGCCGCCGAGTTCGGGGCCCTTCCCGCCCAGGTCCGCGACGTCCGCCGGGGTCAGGTCGGGGCCGGACGGCACGGAGTTGAGGAAGGCCGCCGAGACCGCCACCCGCGGCGTGGAGCCGTAGCCCAGGGCCTCGCGGGCGTTGGTCTCCTTGTCCAGCCGCAGCTTGCTGCCGCGCCACACCAGGTAGTCGGCCTTGTCGGGGCCGGTGACCAGCAGCGCCTGTGCGGTGGGCAGGCCCGCGGTGCCCGCGGCCACGCCGATGGCGAGGGTGGTGCCGGTGGTACCGGTGGTGGTGCCGGAGCAGACCTGCCAGGGGCCGTCGTCCAGGTCCCCGCCGGCGGGCAGCGCGTCGGGGGCGCCGGTGATACCGATGGGCGTCCCGTGCGGCGTGCCGCTCAGCGAGGCGGCGCCGACCGAGGAGACCGTCATGTCGGCGCCCACGAGCAGCCGTGCGGAGGCGTAGTTGCGCACCGGGCGCAGGCGGCCGTTCAGGTAGAGGTAGCGGGAGCCGGTCGTCTTGCTGACGACGAGGGTGCCCGCCTCCTGCCAGGAATCCTTGGTGCCCGGCTTGAGCAGGCCGAGCACGAACGCACCGGCGGAGATCAGGACGGCGATCACCACGCCGATGACCACTCCGCGGTTGGTCCGGCCCTGCGGGCTCTCGGGGGCGTCCGGGTCCGCGCGCAACATGCTGGAGGTGAGCCGCCCCATGACGAACATGTGCGCCTGGACCTGATCACGTCGGGACTGCATCGCAGCGTTCGGTGCCTTTCGGTTCAGCTCGGGTTCAGCTCGGCCCTGCTCGGGTTCAGCTCGTGCTAGGTCGGATTCAGCTCGTTCGGGTGGTCGGCTCAGCCGTTGATGGACCGCAGCATGCTGTAGACGCCGAGCACCCACAGGGCGAGCGGCAGCAGGCTGATGGCCAGGGCGGAGTGGAGCAGTTCGGCCAGCCGGCCCCAGTAGGGCACGAGACGGCGGCCGGGGACGGTCCAGGACGCGATGGCGATGGCCGCGGTCACCGCCAGCAGACCGGTGGCCACCCCCAGCCGGGAGCCCGGCGCGAGGTGCGGGGCGTCGGCGACGACGAGCAGGAGCAGCCCGGCCACGCCCGGGAACACCAGCGAGAGCCGCTGCCAGACGTTGCCGAGCCCGCGGGCGTGCAGCAGGAGCAGCAGGGACAGCACCGCCGTGGTGATCACCTCGGCGAGTCCGCCCTCCCGGGCGAGCACGGCGACGCATCCCGCGGCGACCACCCCGACCGCCGCGTACAGCGAGGTCATCCAGCCGTCGGCGAGGACGGCACGGTCGGCGACCAGCGACGCGGGTCGATGCCCTCCTGCAACTGCTGGGCGTTGGTGGGCAGCGGCGGCATCCGCATGCCGGACATACGGAACGACAGCGAGGGCACGAAGGCGCCGAGGGCCACCGCCACGACGGCGAGGATGCCCGCGACGTGCGCGGGCGGGAGGTCGGCGGCCAGCATCAGGGCCGCGGCGACCACGCCGAACACGGCGACCACGGCCAGTCCGAGGAACAGCGCGGCGAACGCGGCGACGACCGCGAGCGCCAGCACCGCGCCGCCCGTCGCCGCCGCGCCGGCCGACAACAGGCGTGCGCCCAGCGCCTCGTAGGCGTGCCGGCCGCTCAACTCGCCGCCCGGCAGCAGCCAGCCGGCGAGGGCCAGGTACGGGGCGACCATGAAGCCCAGCACGGCTCCGGCCCCGGCGTCGCCGACCGCACGGCTCGCCGCGCCCGCTCCGGCGAGCAGCAGGAGCCCGGCCACGGAGGCGAACACGGCCCGGGGCAGGGCCGATCCGCCGGGCAGCGCGACCAGCAGCAGCCCGCAGCCGAGCACCGCGACCGCGATGCCGAGCAGCAGTCGGCGGCTGATCTGCGGGGTCCAGCCGTAGGGGTGGCGGCGCATGGTGGTGGCGATGCCGTCCACCAGGTCGTCGAGGTGCACCTCGGGCAGCGCGTCGGTGCGGGGCCTGAGGAAGAGGGTCTCTCCGTCCCGCAACCCGTAGGAGTCCAGGGTGCGTTCCTCGTCCATCGGCTCGCCGCCGAGGCGCTGGAGCACCCAGCCCCCGTGGTCGAGTCCGGCTTCCTCGAGGTCGTCGCCGCCGTAGCCGAGGACCGCGGGCAGCAGGTCGGCGACGGGGACGTCGGCGGGCACCGCGAGGTCGACGGTCCTGGCCGGGGCACGGACCGTCAGACGGCACAGTTCGGCCACCTGAGTGTCAGTCATGGGGCTGGCTCACGCCTCTCCGGAGTGGGTGCTGACGGGAACATGAACACCGGATGCACATCGTCGAACATCGGGTCACCGTCCGGGGCGTACCGAAGTCGCGCAACGAGGACGGTAGTTCACCACCGGTCCGACGATCGTAGTATCAACGGACCCATGGTGGCGCCCCCGCCCCTCCCTCCTCCCCTGCCCCACAAGGAGACGGCCCTTGAGTGTGGTCCTGTTCCGCCGCCCGGCCCGGCGCCGAGGCCCGGAAATGCCCGACGGGGAGCTCAGCCTGCAGGAACCGCCGCCCCTGCCCGAAGTGGTGCCGGACTCGTCCGCCATCTGGACCTACCTCCCGATGGCCCTGATGTCCGTCTCCATGATGTTCATGTTCCTTCGGCCCGGTTCCACCCGGGGCAGCGGCGGGTTCATCTATCTCGCGCTGGGCGTGATGGTGGTGGCCGCCGCGGCGATGATCGTCGGCCAGACGATGCGCCGCAGCAGCGAACGCAAGCAGCGCCTGAAGGGCGAACGGCGCGACTATCTGCGCTATCTCGGCCAGATGCGGCGCAAAGTGCGGGGCGCCGTCGCCGACCAGCAGCACGCGCTGTCCTGGCGCCACCCGGAGCCGGTGGCCCTGTCGTCCATGGTGGGGACCACCCGGCTGTGGGAACGCAGGCCACGCGACGAGGACTTCGGTGAGCTCCGGGTCGCGGTCGGCGACCAGAAACTTGGCCTGAAACTGACTCCGGTCACCACGAGTCCCGTCGAGGACCTGGAGCCCCTCAGCGCCCACGCGCTGCGCAGCTTCATCCGCGCCTACGCGACCGTGCCGGACCAGCCGATCGCCATCTATCTGCGCGCCTGGGCCCGGGTGCTGTTCCGCGGCGACGAGGAGCGCATCCGTGCCGTCACCCGCGCCCTGCTGGCCCAACTGGCCACCTTCCACTCGCCGGACGACGTGTGGATCGTGTTCTGCGTCGCCGACGAACGGCGCTCGGAGTGGGAGTGGACCAAGTGGCTCCCGCACGCCCTGCACCCGCACGACACCGACGGCGCCGGTCCCGTCCGGATGACCGTCTCCGCCCTGGGCGAGCTGGAGGACCTGCTCGGCGCCGAGTTCCAGGAGCGGCCGGCCTTCGACCCGGAGGCCCTGCCCGGCCGCGAGGAGCCGTTCACCGTCATCGTCATCGACGGCGGCACCGTCCCGAGCGGCCACCGGATCGACGGGCCCGGCTTCCGCAACGCCGTCGTCCTCGACCTGTCCGGTGCCCTCACCTGGCGGCCCGGACGCGTCACGCTCCGTTTCGAGGTGTCCGGGGACTCCTTCGCCCTGGTGCGCACCGACCGGGACCGCAAGGAGCAGACGACCGTGCTCGGCCGCCCCGACGCCTTCGGGACGACGGGCGCCACCGCCCTGGCCCGGCGCCTGGCGCCGTACCGCATGGGCATGGGCACCGGCCCCGACGCGGCCGAACCGCTGTCCACCAACGTCGAACTGACCACCCTGCTGGGCATCCCCGATCTGCACCGGCACGACCCGGCCGCGCTGTGGCAGCAGCACACCGGCACCGCCCGGCTGCGCGTGCCCATCGCCGTCGGCGCGGACGGGCAGCCCGTCGAACTCGACATCAAGGAGTCCGCCCAGGGCGGCACCGGACCGCACGGCATGCTCATCGGCGCCACCGGCTCCGGCAAGAGCGAACTGCTGCGCACCCTCGTCCTCGCCCTCGCCCTGACCAACTCCTCCGAGACCTTGAACTTCATCCTCGTCGACTTCAAGGGCGGCGCCACCTTCCTCGGTCTGGACGAACTCCCGCACACCTCCGCCGTCATCACCAACCTGGCCGGCGAGGCGGCCCTCGTCTCCCGTATGCAGGACGCCCTGCACGGCGAGTTGATGCGCCGCCAGGAGCTGTTGCGGGCCGCGGGCAACTACACCTCGGCCCTGGACTACGAGAAGGCGCGTGCCTCCGGAGTCCCGCTGGAACCGCTGCCCAGCCTCTTCGTGGTGGTCGACGAGTTCAGCGAACTGCTGGCCGCGCACCGCGAGTTCATGGAGCTGTTCGTGATGATCGGCCGGCTCGGCCGGTCGCTCGGGGTGCATCTGCTGCTCGCCTCGCAGCGCCTGGACGAGGGCCGTATGCACCAGCTGGAGAGCCACCTGTCCTACCGGATCGGCCTGCGCACGTTCTCCGCCATGGAGAGCCGCGGGGTCCTGGGCGTCCCGGACGCCTACCAGTTGCCGCCCGCGCCCGGCAGCGGCTTCCTCAAGTCCGGTGTGGAGGCGCTGACCCGCTTCCGCGCCGCGTACGTCTCCGGCACCTACCAGGAGCGGCGGGGCGTCGCCCACCAGGCCCGGGTGACCAGCCAGACCGTCCCGTGGACGACGACGTACGTCATGCCGCGGCAACTGCCCGTGACGCCGGACCCCGACCCCGAGCCCGCCCCGGACGAGAGCGAGGAGACGCTGCTGTCCGCCGCCGTGGCACGGCTGCGCGACGCCGGTCCGGCGGCCCACCAGGTGTGGCTGCCTCCGCTCGACCGGCCCACGACCCTGGACCAGGTGCTGCCGCCGCTCACCCCCGACCCCGACCTGGGGCTCACGTCGGTGGACTGGCCCGGACGCGGCCGGCTGACCATCCCCATCGGGATCGTCGACCGCCCCTTCGACCAGCTCCGCGATCTGCTGACCCTCGATCTCTCCGGCGCGGGCGGGCACATCGCCATCGCCGGCGGTCCGCAGAGCGGCAAGAGCACCATGGTGCGGACCGTCCTGACCGCGCTCGCTCTCACCCACACACCCCGCGAAGTGCAGTTCTACTGCCTGGACTTCGGCGGCGGCGCCCTGGCGGGGCTGGCCGGGCTGCCCCATATGAGCGGGGTCGCGGCACGGCTGGAGGCCGAGCGCGTCAGCCGTACGATCGCCGAGGTCACCTCGCTGCTCGCGGCCCGCGAACGGTTCTTCCTCGACCACGGCATCGACTCCATGGCGACGTTCCGCCGCCGCCGCAACGCCGGGGAGTTCCCCGAGGAGCGGCACGGCGACGTGTTCCTGGTCATCGACGGCTGGTCGACCGTCCGCCAGGACTTCGACCGGCACATCCAGACGTTCGGCGCGATCGCCGCGCGCGGGCTCAACTACGGCATCCACCTGATCGTCACCACCTCACGCTGGGTGGAGCTGACCTCCTCGATCCGCGACCAGGCCGCCACCCATCTGGAGCTGCGGATGGGCGACCCGATGGACTCGGAGATCGACATGCGGAAGGCGGCGACCGTGCCCCGTCTGCCGGGCCGGGGTCTGACCCGCGACGCCAAGCTGCACTACCTCACCGCGCTTCCCCGGATCGACGGGACGGAGTCCGCCGACGATCTCACCGACGGCGTCGCCGACCTCGTCGCGGCGATCGGCGAGAGCTGGTCGGGCCCGCCCGCCCCGCCGGTGCGGATGCTCCCGACGAAGCTGCCGTACGCCGACCTCCCGGCTCTCGCGCAGGCGTCGGGTCCCGAGGGCGGCTTCCGGATGCCGATCGGTCTGGAGGAGGAGGAACTCTCCGCCGTCTGGCACGACTTCACCGAGAGCCCGCACATGATCGTGGTCGGGGACACCGAGAGCGGCAAGACGAACCTGCTGCGGATGGCCGCCAAGGCCGTCATGGACCGGTACACGCCCGCCGAGGCCCGGATCCTCGTCGTCGACTACCGCCGCGAGCTGGTCGAGGCGATCCCGGACGAGTACCGCCTCGGCCACGCGGTGTCGATGGACGCGCTGAAGGAGATGATCTCGGGTGCCGCCCGGGCGGTCACCACCCGGCTTCCGGGGCCGGAGATCTCACCGTCGCGGATGCGCAAGTGCGACTGGTGGAAGGGTCCCCGGCTGTTCATCCTGGTGGACGACTACGATCTGCTGGGCGCCGGTCCCATGAACGCCCCGTTCGACCCGCTGCTCAACCACCTCGCCCTCGGCTGGGAGGTCGGGCTGCACCTGATCGTCTCCCGCTCGGCGGCGGGCGCGGGCCGAGGTCTGAACGAGGCGCTCCTGCGGCGCCTCCAGGAGGTCAACTCCCCCACCCTGCTGCTGTCCTGCCCGCCGTCGGAGGGGTTCATCATCGGCAGCCTCAAGGGCCGCAACCTGCCGCCGGGCCGTGCGACCCGCGTCACCCGGCGCAAGTCGACGCAGCTCCAGACGGCACTGCTGGACGAGGCCGGCGCGGATGCGTGAACCGGCCGGGGCCGCCGCGGGCGGGGGCGAGGGGCGCGCGGCGACCGGCGCCCCGCGGCCCGTCGTACCGGCCCGTCCGTCGGCGCGCTCGGCGCCCGCGGACGGGGCGGGTCGCGGAGGGTCAGCGGCCCGCCGCGCGCCAGTTCCTGGCCCGGCCGCGCGGGACCACGACCGCCGCGGCGGCCACCAGGGCCACCAGCCCGGCGCTCCCCGCGGCCACCACCAGGGCGCGGGCGCGGGGTTCGGGCGCGGGGTCCGCGGGGACGACGGCCGCCTCGGGGCGGGGCGCGCCACCGGCGGTCTCGGGGAGCACGGCGGTGAGCGCGGCGTAGGGGTCCAGGCGGGGCGGGCTGGCCGGGTAGGCGGCCTCCGTCAGCCGCCGGGCCACCTCGGCCGCGGTGAGGTCCGGGTAGCGTGCCCGGACCTGGGCCGCCGCCCCGGCGACGTGCGCGGCGGCGAGGGACGCGCCGGAGCCGATGTAGTGCCCCTTGCCCGCCGGGCCGATGCCGACCACGGAGTCCCCCGGCGCGGCGAGGTCCGCGCCGGAGACGACCGGGGCGTTGGCCGGCCGCGATCCGTCGGGTCCGAAGTCGGTCACCGCGAGGACGCCGGGCGCGGCGGCGGGCCAGTACCAGGGCTCCGCCTCCACCACGTCGCCGTTCTGGTCCTTGGGCAGCGCGTCGGGCGCGAGCGGGGCCACCACCAGGGCGTCCTTCTTGGCCGCGTACGCGACCGCCGACGTCAGCACGGCCTTGCCGTCGGCCAGCGCCCGGCCGACGTAGATCACCGAGGCGCCCTCGTCGGCGGCCCGGCGGATCGCGTCCGCGAGCTGCTGCGCCGTGCCGCCGCCGCGCTGGTCCGTGCCCCGTACGGCCAGGATGTCCGCCCGGGGCGCGAGTCCGGAGGGGCCCGCCGCGTTCCCCGCGGCGGGGGCCGCGGCGATCAGGCCCGCCGCGAAGGTGCCGTGCCCGACGCAGTCGCTGCCCGCGTCGCCGACGGGCGTGACCCGGCCGGACAGTCCGGGGGCGTTCTCGCTCACGCCGGTGTCCACGACGGCGACGGTCGTCCCGGCGCCCTCGGAGAGGGTGAGTGCCCGGGCCGCGCCGAGCGAGGTCAGGGCCCACGGCTCGGTCTCGACCTGCCGGGTGGAGGCGCTCGCACAGGGCTCGTCCGCCCCCAACGCGGAGCGTACGGCGGGCAGTTCCACGGATTCGGCCGCCGCGGGGACGGCCCCGGCGGCGACCAGCAGAACGGCGACGGCGGCCGACGCGGCCGTGGCGGCCTGCGGGCGGTGGGTTCGAACAGCGCGCATGGCGCACATCCTAGGCACGGCACCGCGGACGCACCGCGCCGGTGCCCTCCGTCATCAGCCCTGCTCGACCTGGCAGTTGGCGGTCGGCGTCCCGTAGCGTTCGCCGTGTGCGCACCACCGCACGACCGCGTCCCGACCGGGCGGAGCGGTGTCGGCGGGCGCATCACATCAAGGAGGATCACAGCGTGTCACGGCAGTTGCTCAGGGTCTGCCCAGGCCGGTCGGACAGTTTCCAGAACATCGGCGACGCCCTGGCCAAGGCACGCACGGGCGCGGTGATCCGTATCGCTCCTGGGCGCTACGACGAGAACCTCACCATCCGGACGCGCGTCACCCTCGTGGCCGACGGCGAGCCGGGCAGCGCCGAGATCTGTCCCCGCCGGGGCACCGCGATCGTCCTGGTCGCCGACGCCGTCCTGCTCACCGACCTCACGCTGCGCGGCGGCAGCGAGGACCTGCCCGTGGTGGACGCGCCGCGCGGCCAGGTCGCCATGGACGGCTGCACGGTCATCGGCTCGGGCTGGACGGCCGTCCTGGCCCGGGAGTCCGGTTCGCTGGCCCTGCGCGGCTGCCGGATCAGCAACCCGGACGGCGCCGGCGTGGTGGACACCGCGTCGACCGGCAGCATCGTCGCCGACTCCCTCATCGAGAACCTCGGCACCTCCGGCGTCGTCATCAGCGAGGAGGCGGACACGACGGTGCGGGACTGCCGCATCCGCGACGCCCGCGCGAACGGCATCCTGGCCAACGGCACGGCGCAGGGGCTGGTGGAGCGCTGCGACATCTCCGGCACGGACAAGCCGGCGATCGCCCTGGAGGGCCGCTGCGCCACCCGTGTCACGCACAGCGACGTCCACGACACGACGATCGGCGTCTACGTCACCAGCGGCTCCCGCCCGGTCCTGGAGGAGGTCTGCGTCACGGACACCTCCGGTCCCGGGTTCCTGCTCGCCTCGGCCGCGGACCCGGAGCTGCTGCGCTGCCGGACCGCGCGCACCAAGGGCAGCGGACTGGCCGTGTCCGAGCGCTCCCGGGGCACCTTCAGGGACTGCTCGTTCGACAACGCCGCCGTGCCGGCCATCAGGGTCATCGGCTCCAGCTCGCCGTCCCTCACCGGCACCACGGTGCGCGGCTGCGCCGACAAGGACTGCGCGGTGCTGCTGGAGGACGAGTCGGCGGCGGAGTTCGACTCCCTGCTGATAGCCGACGCGGTCGGCGCCGGCATCCGGATCCGCACCGCCGCCAACCCGCTGCTGCGGCGCGCCCGGATCACCTCGCCGGGCGGACACGGTGTGGAGGTCGTCGAGGACGGGCGCGGGCGCCTGGAGAACTGCGAGATCGACCGGGCGGGCGGCGCGGGACTGCGGATCGCCTCGGGCGGACGGCCCGAGGTCCGCGACACGGTGCTGCGCGAGGCGGCCGACGCCACGGTGTCCGTCGGCTCGGGCGGCATCGGGGCGCTGCGGGACTGCCGCGTGGAGTCCGGTACGGCCTCGGGTCTCGTCGTGGACAACGGCGGCGAACTCTCCGCGCTGCGCACCCATGTCACCGACTGCGGCGCGCACGGCGTCCTGGTGTCCAACGGCGGCAGCGCCTCCCTGACCAGCTGCCAGATCAACGGCAACGTCGGCGACGGCATCCGCGTCGACAGTTCCGAGCCGGTCGCCACGACCGACTGCACCGTGCGCGACAACCGCGGCGCGGGCCTGCGCCAGACCCGCGTGAACGAGCGGTTCGAGGTGCACAACCTGAGCAGCGCGGCCAACGGCGCGCCGGACGCCTGGGGCGACACCCTCCCCGCGGACGTCGCGGCGGCGGGACCGGGCGGCGGCGAGCAGGCCAAGGGCCCCCAAGGGCCCCTGGAGCAGCTGGAGTCGCTCGTCGGACTCGCGGACGTCAAGCACCAGGTGCACACCCTGGTGAACCTGAACCAGCTCGCCCAGCGGCGCCTCCAACTCGGCATGCCCGTCCCGTCGATGAGCCGGCACCTGGTCTTCTCCGGGCCGCCCGGCACCGGCAAGACCACCGTCGCCCGCCTCTACGGAGGCATCCTGGCCGACCTGGGCGTGCTGCGCTCCGGGCATCTGGTGGAGGTCTCGCGCGCCGACCTCGTCGCCCAGGTCATCGGCGGTACGGCGATCAAGACCACCGAGGCGTTCAACGACGCGCTCGGCGGCGTGCTGTTCATCGACGAGGCGTACACGCTGCTGTCCGACAGCAAGGGGTCCGGCGCCGACTTCGGCCGCGAGGCCGTCGACACCCTGCTGAAGCTGATGGAGGACCACCGCGACGACGTGGTCGTCATCGCGGCCGGCTACACCTCGGACATGGACGCCTTCCTGTCCTCCAACGCGGGCCTGGCGTCCCGCTTCACGCGGACCATCGAGTTCGACAACTACTCGGTGGACGAGCTGGTGACGATCACCGAGAACATGTGCGCGGCGCACCGCTACGAGCTGACCCCGGCGACGCTGGAGGCCCTGGCCGGGCACTACGGGCGGATGCCGCGCGACGCCGCCTTCGGCAACGGCCGTGCGGCCCGCAAGGTGTTCGAGGAGATGGTGGACCGGCAGGCCCACCGGCTCGGCGCCATGACCAACCCGGCGGAGAGCGACCTGAGTCTGCTGCTGCCCGAGGACGTGGCCGCGGACGCCGGCGCCACCGACACCGGGCCGGGCTCCGAGGAACTCCTCGCCGAACTGCACGCCATGACCGGTCTGACGGCCGTGAAGAACGAGGTGACCTCCCTGGTCAACCTCCTGACCGCCACCGAGCAGAGACGGGCCGCCGGACTGCCGGTCCCGAAGATCAGCCACCATCTGGTCTTCTCCGGCCCTCCCGGTACCGGCAAGACGACGGTCGCCCGTCTCTACGCGGACCTGCTGCGCTCCCTCGGCGTGCTGCCCAAGGGGCAGTTGGTGGAGGTGGCGCGCGCCGACCTCGTCGGCCGCTACGTCGGTCACACCGCGCAGCTCACCAAGGAGGCCTTCGAACGGGCCCTGGGCGGCGTGCTGTTCGTCGACGAGGCGTACACGCTCACCCCCGAGGGCTCCGGCTCCGACTTCGGCCGCGAGGCCGTCGACACCCTGCTGAAGCTGATGGAGGACCACCGCGACGAGGTCGTCGTCATCGCGGCCGGCTACACCCGGGAGATGGACCGCTTCCTGGCCTCCAACCCGGGCCTGGCCTCCCGGTTCTCCCGGACCGTGGAGTTCGAGGACTACACCACCCAGGAACTCCTCGACATCCTCACCAGCGCCGCCTCGGGCTACGGCTACGACTGCTCCCCCGAGGCCCTGGACGCGCTCGGCGCGCACATCGACGCCCTGCCCCGCGACCGCTCCTTCGGCAACGCGCGCACGGCCCGCCGTCTGCTGGAGGCGATGATGACCCGCCAGGCGGGACGCATCGGAGCCCTGCCCGCCCCCGGCCTGGACGATCTGCGCATGCTGCTCCCGGAGGACCTCCCGCCCCAGCCCTCGAAGACGAGCCTGCTGTGACGCGGGTCCATCATGGAAGGGACGGAACAGCAGAAGGAGCAGTGTGACCGACACCAGCGACACCCGAACCGCGGACGGCGCAGCGCGGGCGGCCCGGCCCAGCCCGCTGCACCGCCTGATGCGCTACCTCCCCCTGGTCGCCCCCGTCCTGCTGTGGGCGGTGCCCTGCTGGGTGCTGCTCCACTCCGGCCAGCACTGGCCGCTGCCCGTCACCGTGACCGGCACGGTCGTGTTCGTCCTCGGCCTGGTCGTGATGCCGCTCGCGATGGCGCGCGGCCACGGCAGGCGCCAGCAGGACGCGGCGGCGATCGTGGGCGACACCCTGCTGGGCGGGAGCTGGATCCTGTTCACCTGGTCCGTCCTGCTGGGCGTCCTGCTGCGGCTCGCCCTCGTGCTGGCCGGTGTCGGGGACGGTGAGGAGCGCGCCCGGATCGTGGCCTGGGCCGTCCTCGGTGTGACCGCCGTCGTGCTCGCCTGGGGGACCTTCGAGGCCCGTCGCGTACCGCGCGTCCGCCGGATCGACGTGCCGCTCCCGCGCCTGGGAGCCGGGCTCGACGGCCTGCGGGTCGCCCTCATCACGGACACGCACTACGGGCCCCTGGACCGGGCCCGTTGGTCGGAGCGGGTGTGCGAGGTGGTGAACACGCTGGAGGCCGACGTGGTCTGCCACACCGGTGACATCGCGGACGGCACGGCCGACCGCCGCCGTGCCCAGGCCGCCCCGCTCGGCACCGTGCGGGCCACCCGTGCGCGGGTCTACGTCACCGGCAACCACGAGTACTACAGCGAGGCCCAGGGCTGGGTCGACCTGATGGACGAGCTGGGCTGGCAGCCGCTGCGCAACCGCCATCTGCTGCTCGAACGCGACGGCGACACCCTCGTGGTGGCGGGCGTGGACGACGTCACCGCCGAGTCCTCCGGTCTGGCGGGCCACCGCGCCCACCTCGACGGAGCCCTGGACGGCGCCGACCCGGATCTGCCCGTACTGCTCCTGGCGCACCAGCCCAAGTTCGTCGACCGGGCCGCCGCGGCGGGGGTCGACCTCCAGCTGTCGGGGCACACCCACGGCGGTCAGATCTGGCCCTTCCACCACCTGGTCCGTCTCGACCAGCCCGCCCTCGCCGGGCTCAGCCACCACGGCCCCCGCACCCTCCTCTACACCAGCCGCGGCACCGGCTTCTGGGGCCCGCCCTTCCGCGTCCTCGCCCCCAGCGAGATCACCCTGCTGGTGCTCCGCTCACCGCATCAGAAGCCGGAGCAGGAGACGGAGCCGCAGACGGCTCCCTGACCTCTGGCGGCGAGGGCAGGCGCTCCTGGATCCTGGGCGGACGCACCTGACAGCGGGTTCCGCCCGCCCAGGGTGTCCCCCGACGACGGAGGCGGCAGTCGATGGAGCGAGCCGAGGACGCGCGCAAGATCCGCAGGGACGGCACCGGACCCGTCTGCCCGATCGCCCACGGCGAGGACGGCACATGGCGGGTCCGGGGCTATGAGGCGGCCCGCGCCGTTCTGCGCAGCACCGGCACCGTGCAGGCGGGCCTCGGGATCGAGACCGTGGAGAAGATGCCCTCCCGGATCCGGCGGCCCGTGCTCTACCGGGACGGTCCCGAGCACCGCGAGCACCGCCGTCAGACGGCCCGCTACTTCACCCCGCGCCGGGTGGACGAGCACTACCGGGAACTCACCGAGCGCGTCGCGCTGCGCCATCTAGACACGCTGCGCGGCGCGGGCGAGGCGTGGCTGGAGGACCTCACGTTCGGCGTCTCGATCGACGTGGCGTGCGAGGTGATCGGCCTGACGCACAGCAGACCCGGCATCCAGCGCCGACTGGAGCGCTTCTTCCCCGAGAAGTTCGGCAGACCCGGGCTGACCAGCTGGCACGGGCTGTACTGGCTGTTGCGCCAGAACAGCCAGTGGCTGCGCATCTATCTCGCCGACGTCCGCCCGGCCGTCCGGGCCCACCGCGAGCGGCCTGCCGACAACCTGATCTCCCATCTGATCACCGAGGGCTGCTCCGACGCCGAGATCCTCGGCGAGTGCCTCACCTACGCCGCCGCGGGCATGGTCACCACCCGCGAGTTCATCAGCGTCGCGGCCTGGCACCTGTTCACCGACGAGGAGTTGCGCGAACGCTATGCGGCGGGAAGCGACAGCGCGCGTATGGCGGTGATCCACGAACTCCTGCGCCTGGAACCGGCCGTGGCCCGCCTGAAGCGGCGCACCACCGGCGCCGTCGACGTACCGGGCGCGGACGGTCCGGTGACCGTGCCCGGCGACGCGCTCGTCGAGATCCTGGTCGACGAGGCCAACACCGACCCCGGAGCCATGGGCAAGGACCCCACGTCGGTCCGTCCCGGCCGTCCCGCCACGACGGGCCGGTACGCGGCAGCCCTGGCCTTCGGCGACGGGCCGCACCGCTGCCCGGGTGCCGACATCGCCCTGATGGAGACCAACGTCTTCCTCGGGCATCTCTTCGCCCTCGACAACCTGCGCATGCTCACCCCGCCCCGTGTCACGTTCCAGGACGAGATCGGCGGCTATGCGATCCGGGGGTTGCGGGTGGGCGTCGGCGAGCCGAAAGCCGTTGACCGCACTGCGAGTTGAAGCGATTCAATGCCCGGCGCCCCGCCACGGGGCCTCGGGCGCGCGTGAGCCGAAGGCGGGCCCGAACACGACGAACGGCACCCAGTTCCCGGTCGCTTCCGCGAACCGGCGCTCCTCACCGGCGGGGACGAAGTCCACCACAGGCGGGCCGACTTCCCCGTCCGGCCGGGCGGCACGATCATGGCGCGCCCGGCCGTACGGCGGGAGCCTGGCCCCGGGCCCTGGACTCGTCACCCCCTCGGACGGGACGACGGCAACCGCGTTGCACCGAAGAGGCTTTCACGGAAAACGCCCGCTGCACAGATCTTGACGCCACCGGTACGGCGAGATTAGCGTTCCCGCGTTTCCAGCATATTGAATCGTTTCAAGCACTCTGGGGCGAAACATGCACAAGCCCATTCCGCAGCGTGGCGGGATCTCCCGGCGTACCGTTCTGGCCGCGTCCGTGGCCACCGGTGCCGCCGTGGCGTTGACCGGGGCGGGTACGGCGAGCGCCGGGACCGGCGGCCGGACCGGCGCGCAGAACCTGTCCGGCGACTGGTTCGCCACGACCCCGCGCTCCGTGCGCCCCAAGTTCCGGTGGTGGTGGCCGGACGGTCTGGTCGACCCGGCGGAGATCGCCCGCGAGATCGACCAGATGGCCGACGCGGGCTTCGGCGGGGCCGAGATAGCCGCCGTCCACCACAGCATCAAGGACAAGTCCGTCCTCGACACCGCCCACCACGGCTGGGGCAGCACGTCCTGGCGCGAGGGCGTCGAGGCGGCTCTTCGGCAGGCGGCCCGCCGGGGCCTGACCATCGACCTCACCCTCGGCCCCAGCTGGCCCGTGGCCGTCCCCGGTCTCACCCCGGACGACGAGGCCGCCGCGCAGGAACTGGCCTACGGGCGCGCCTCCGTGGCCGCCGGGACCACCTATCAGGGCCCGGTGCCCGAGCCCGCGCACGAGGCGGCCTCCGGTGTCACCCGGCGCAGCCTGCTCGCCGTCCAGGCGGCTCGTGTCGAGCCCGCCAACGCGACCCGCAAGGAGACCGGTCTCGACCTGGCCAGCGTCCAGGACCTGACCGCCACGGTCACCGACGGGGCGCTGACCTGGACCGCGCCCGCCGAGGGCGACTGGGTGATCGTCTCCTACTGGCAGCGCGGCAGCGCCCAGCAGCCCGAGTCGGGACCGCACTCCTCCCCGGCCGCCTACGTCGTCGACCACTTCAGCGCCGCCGGCACCGCGGCCGTCACCGGCTACTGGGAGCGCGCCGTGCTGACCGGCACCGTGCGCAGGCTGCTCAAGGCCGCGGGCGGCGCGTTCTTCGAGGACTCCGTCGAGCTGGAGACCGACGCGCTGGTGTGGACGTCCGCGCTGCCCGCCGCGTTCAAGAAGAAGACCGGCACCTCCCTGCTGCCGTATCTGCCCGCTCTCGTCCTGGACAAGAGCAACCAGGTCTTCGCCTTCGAGGCGCAGATCACCCGGCAGATCCGGCACGACTTCTGGGAGACCGTCTCCGAGCTGTTCAACGCCCACCACATGACCGCCCTGCGCGACTGGGCCCACTCGCTCGGCATGGAACTGCGCTCGCAGCCCTACGGACTCCAGACCGACGCCATCGCCTCCGCCGCGATCCTCGACATCCCCGAGGGCGAGTCGCTCGGCTTCAAGAACCTCGACGACTACCGCTGCCTCGCGGGCGGCCGGGACATGGCCGGGCACACCGTGCTGTCCTGTGAGTCGGGCGCCTACAACGGCTCGGCGTACAGCACCACGTGGGACCGCTTCCTGCGGACCATGGGCGGCGCGTACGCGGCCGGCGTCAACCAGACGGTCCTGCACGGCTTCTCGTACGCGACGGCGCCGGGTGTGGCCTGGCCCGGCTTCGCCGCCTTCAGCCCCTACAACGGCGCCCCCGGCTACGGCGAGTCGTGGGGGCCGCGCCAGCCCACCTGGAAGCACGCCGAGGACATCTCCGGGTATCTCGGCCGGGTCCACCAGGTGCTCCGGACCGGCACCACCCGTGCCGACGTCGCCGTGTTCCGGCAGACCGGCTACACCGCCACCGGCATCGGCGCCTCCTGGTTCACCTCGACCGGCATCCCGCTCGGCTGGACCCACCAGTTCCTCAGCGGCCCGCTGCTCGACCTGCCCAGCGCCCGCGTCGAGAACGGACGGCTGGCTCCGGAAGGCCCTGCCTACCGTGCCCTGTTCGTCGAAGGCGACTTCTTCTACTCCTCCACCCCGACGCTCGCCCTCGCCGACGCCCGCAAGCTGCTCAAGCTGGCCAAGGCCGGGCTCCCCATGGTCTGGCTCGGCGCCTTCGACCAGGCCCTGACGCCCGGCGTGCCCGAGCAGGACGAGACGGCCCGGCTGCGGGAGGTCCTCGCGACCCTGCTCGCACTGCCGCACGTGCGCACGGTCACCGAGAAGACGGCCGTCGGCGACGCCCTCGCCGCCGTCGGAGTCACCCCGGACGTCCGCTACGCCACGTCCTCCACCCTCCTGAACGCCCACCGTGTCACCGGCGACACCGACCTGTTCTACCTCTGCAACGGCAAGCACGCCGAGACGGTCAAGCCCGCGGTCGCCACCATCGACCACGACATCACCCTGCGCCCCACCCGGCGCGGCACGACCGTCCCGTACCTGCTCGACCTCTGGACGGGTGAGGCGACCCGCGTCGGCCGCTACACCGAGGGCGCCGACGGCATCACGCTGCGCGTCACCCTCGAACCCGGCCAGGCGATCGTCGTGGCGCTGGGCAGGCCCGGACTCTTCGGCGAGTGCAACGGCAACCGTCCGCACGCCGTGGAGAGCAGCGCCGACCGCGTGCTCTTCACCGACCGGGGACTGACCGTCAGGGCCGCCGCCCAGGGCACCTACACCACCCGTCTCTCCCAGGGCCGCACGGTCACCACCAAGCTGCCCGCGGTGCCCGCCCCGGTGACCCCGTCCAGCTGGCGGCTCGACGTGGAGGACTGGCTGCCCGGCTCCGACGCCACAAGCACCCAGGTCGTCCGGCGCTCACTCACCCTGGACGCGCTGCTGCCCTGGTCGCAGATCCCCGAACTCGCCGACTCCGCGGGCGTCGGCCGCTACCGCACCACCGTGACCCTGCCCTCCGGATGGACCTCGTCCCACGGCGCCTACCTCGAACTGGGCACGGTCAGCGACACGTTCCGGGTCACCGTCAACGGCACCCGGCTGGCCCCCGCGGACCGGCTCCACCCGGTCGTCGACCTAGGCGGACACCTCAGGCGTGGCGACAACGTCATCGAGGTGGAGGTGGCGACCCCGCTCATCAACCGCCTCCGCGTCAGCCAGCCCGCCGTGTTCGGCACGTCGTCCCGCCAGGCGTACGGGCTGTCGGGGCCGGTGCGGCTGGTGCCGTACGTGCAGGGGCAGGTGGACTGACGAGGTATCCGTGAGCGGTGTCCGCCGGGTTCGCAGGCCGTGCGTCGGCCGTGCGGACCCGGCGGGGCCGTTCACCGGACGGCGGTGTCCCGGTCGAGTTCGGCGAGGGCTGTGGCCGCCTCCATCCGGCGTGGGCTCTTGAGCGCGGCCAGGGCGTCGCGGGCGGCGAGGAGGGTCCGGCGGGCCTCGGGGTGGCCGGTGGCGCCGAGCGCGCGTCCGAGGTCGAGGCGGGCCTGTGCGGCCCAGATCGGCATCTGGGCGGCCTCGAAGTCGGCGAGGGCCCGGCGCAGCGGCGGCTCGGCCTCGTGCCAGCGTTCCAGGGCCGCGAGGTCGTTGCCGATCTGCTGGCGGGCGACCGCGTGGTACAGGCCGATGAGCTCCTTCGTCCGGCCGGGGATGCCCGCCCGGCAGATCTGCTCGCTGCGGCGGTGGATGTCGAGGGCCTCGGCCGCCCGGCCGGTCTGCCGCAGCAGCGTGCCCAGGGTGTTCAGGATGGTCAGTTCGGCGAGCCGGGCCTGTGGCGAGTCCTGCGCGGCGAGGCAGCGCGCCGACGCGCGCAGCCGCACGTGGGCGTCCTCGGTCCGGCCCAGCCGGTGCAGTGCGCCCGCGCCGTAGCCCAGGGCCCAGCCCTCCTGGAGCCCGTCCCCGCACTCGCGGGCCGCGACCAGCGCGGCGTCGGCCGACGTCAGGGCCGCCTCGGGGTCGTGGACGCAGAGGTTGTGCGCCCAGGCCAGGTAGTTGAGCTGGACGGCCTCTTCCTGCCTGCTGCCCAGCGCGCGGGCCGACTCGACGGCGCGGGTGAACACCTCGACCCACTGCTCCCAGTGCTGGGTGACGTCGGAGAACCAGTGCATGGCCTCCGCCGTGTCCAGGACCTCCCGGTGCCAGCCGGAGGCGTGGGCCCGGCGCAGCGCGGCGAGCCACTGGGGCCGCTCGGCCTCCAGCCAGGCCCGCGCCTCGTCCCGGCCGGCGGGCGCGGTGTCGGGGTCGGGGTCTCCGTGCTCCGGTACGGCCCGCTCCTGGTCGACCTCGAAGTGCAGCGCCGCCGCGGTGGCCCGGCGCAGCATCCAGCGCGCGGTGCGGTCGAGGGCGGTCTCACGGACGCCGGGGCCGTCCTCGGTGTCGGTCTGCTCGATCGCGTAGAGCCTGAGCAGGTCGTGGTAGCGGTAGCGCTCGGCCTCGGGATCGCTCTGGAGGAGTCCGGCGTCGGTGAGTTCCTCGGCGCAGGCGCACGCGTCGTCGTAGGACAGGCCGGAGAGGAGTGCGCCGGTCTCCGGGCTGAAGTCCGCCCCGGCGGCCAGCGCGGCGCGGCGCAGGAACGTCGATGATTCCGGCGAGAGTTGGCGGTAGGAGAGGGCGAACGCGGCTCGTACGCGCAGGTTTCCGGCCTGGAGCCCGTCGAGGCGGCGCCCCTCGGCGGCGAGGCGGGCGGCGAGTTTGCCCAGGCGCTCGTGCGGCCGGCCGAGGAGCCGCTGGCCCGCGATCCGGACGGCCAGGGGCAGATGCCCGCACAGGTCGGCGAGGTCGCGCGCGGCCTGTGCCTCGGCCTGGACGCGGTCGGGGCCGAGGATGCGGGTGAGGAGTTCCACGGCCTCCTCGCGGCGCAGCAGCGCCAGGTCGCAGCGGTGGACGGAGGCGAGTCCCGCCAGGGAGTGGCGGGAGGTGACGAGGGTGAGGGACGGCCCCGTGCCGGGCAGCAGGGGGGTGATCTGGTCCTCGTCGGCGGCGTTGTCGAGGAGCAGCAGTACGCGCCGGTCTCCGAGCGACGACCGCCACAGGTCGGCGCGTTCGTCGGTGCCGTTGGGTATCGCGGTGTCGGCGATGCCTGTCGCGCCCAGGAGCCGGGCCAGCGCTTCCCGGGGCGCGGTCGGCTCGGGGTCCATGCCGCGCAGGTCGAGGGCGAACTGCCCGTCGGGGAAGTGCGGTGCGAGACGGTGGGCCGCGTGGACGGCGAACGCCGTCTTGCCCAGGCCGGGTTGCCCGGTGACGACACCGACCTCGGGGCGCCCGGCCGCGGCGTCCTGGGCCAGTTCCAGCAGCCGGGCGAGGGCGGGGGCGCGGGCGGTGAAGTCCCGGATGTCGCGCGGCAGGGCGAGGGCGGCGGGCCGGGACGGACCGTCGGCGGTGCGCGGACGCGGCCGTCCGAGGGCGGCGGACTCCTCCAGCCGCGCCGTCTCGTCGTCGTCGAGTCCCAGCGCTTCGGCCAGGGCCTGGACGGTACGGCGCTGCGGGCCGCGGGTGCGCCCGCGTTCCATGTCCGCGAGGGCTCTGACGCTGGCTCCGGCCTCGTGGGCGAGGGCTTCCTGACTGAGCCCGGCGCGGGCCCGCAGATCCCGCAGCCGCTGCCCGAATTCGCCGTCCACGGGCATGGAACCGCGCACCGTTGATGTCCCCGATCGTCCGGCTCGCTGTGCGTGAGCCACCGGCAGAAGTATGACGGACGGTACTTCTGCCGGAAGAACCGCCTGGTGGGCGGTGGTTCGGGGTGGTCGACTGAGAACAGACGCGGAACGGGGCCCGGTGCCGTTCGGTACCGGGACGTTGCGCGTCGGGCCGCTGCGCCCTGCCCGAACGGGCACGGTCGGCTCGGGCTCAGCACCGCACATCAGACCAGACCGGACCGGGCCAGACCGGACCGGACCGGAGGACCAGGGCCGTCGGCGACCGTCGGGGCCCGGCACCACTTCATCGGGGAATCCTTCATGAACACTGTCCTGCGCCGCTCGGCGATGCTCGCCGTCGCCGGCACGGCACTCGTCCTCTCCCTCACCGCCTGCCAGGGTGGCGAGGACGACAACTCGGCTCCCGCCGCGACCGCTTCGGCGACCGGAGCGGCGGCGGACGGCGCGGCCGACGCCACGTCCACGGCGACGGGTGCGGCGGACTCGGCCGGTGCGGAGGATTCCTCGGGTTCGACCGGCACGACCGACACCGGCGGTTCCACGGGCTCGACCGGCGAGCAGGCGAACGCCTCCACCCCTGTGTGCGCCGCCGGGGACGTCAAGGTCACGGCTGCCACGCAGGACGGCCCGCCGTACACCCACGTCGTGCTGACGGCGAAGAACACGTCCGGGCACGCGTGCCGTCTGGCGGGCTATCCGCACGTCCAGCTTCTGGAGAGCCACAAGCAGGACGTCCCGGCCGTCGCGAAGAGCAAGCCCGCCTCACCGGTCGTCCTGGCGGCGGGCGAGCCCGCGTACGCCCTGCTGAAGGTGTCGGACGGCGGCGTCGACGAGGACAACGAACCCGTGTCGGCGTTCTCCGTCGTCCTGGACGGCGACTCGGCCGTCATCGCCGTCACCGCGCCGGGCAAGGGCGGCATCGCGGCCGACCCGGCCAAGGCGCTCGTCGGCTACTGGACCCCTGAACTGCGCAACGGGGCGGACGACTTCTGAGCGACGTGCGGTCACTCGACTGCTTCTGATACAGCGTGAACGGGGGGAGGCGGCTGAGGCCGTCTCCCCCTGCCGCGTTGGTGGGCGGACGGGTCACCCCTCAGGCGATGAGGGTCCGTTTGGGGCGGACCACACAGAATTCGTTGCCCTCAGGGTCCGCCAGCACGACCCACGACTCGTCGCCGCTCTGGCCGACGTCCGCCCGACGGGCGCCGAGGGCGAGGACGCGCTCGATCTCGGCCTCCCGGTCCCGCGCGTCGGACATGAGGTCGAGGTGCAGCCGGTTCTTGACGGCCTTGCGGTCGCTCACCGGCATGAAGCAGATGCCGACCGGGGCGTTCTCGTCCGGGCCGATGACCACCTCGCGCTCCCGCTCGGACAGGATCCGCCAGCGCAGCACCCCGGCCCAGAAGCGGGCGAGGCCGGGAAGGTCGTGGGCGTCGATCACGATGTGATGCAGTGACAGTGGCATGAGGGCCAGTGTGCGCGCCGCCCACGCGTGCAACGGGCGGGTCACCGAACACAGCGGAGCCTGCCCGCAGTTGCGGACAGGCTCCGATCGGAGCGCCGGGCAGGCCTTGCACCTGCATTTCCCCGCAGGAAGCGGGGCGTCTTTCCTTGGACCACCAACGCGCGTCCAGTTCACCGTTGTTGCGGCGACCGGCTCGTGATCCACTCTACCGCACCTCGCGCAGGTGTACGACCAACAGGGTCCTCGCCCGCCGAATCACGGAGGAGCGGGCGAACTACCTGCCGTTGTACGCCTGTTGACGCCGTCCGGACGTTTCAGGTGATCACGCGGCGTGGGGGTCCGGGTGGGCGAGCATCTCGGCGAGCGGGGTCCCGTTCCGTGTCGCGACGACGCGCCGGGCCCGCACCTGGGCGCGGGTGCGCGGGCGGAACTTCGGGTCCCGGCCGCAGCCGCAGGGTTCGCGGCCCTCGTACCGGAGGCCCGCTCCCACCACCGCCGCCACGACCGTCCACGCCTTCACGTCCCGGCGTCGCGGTGCCGCGAAGTCGCGCCCCGCGCAGGCCATGGGTGCGGCGCACAGGGGGCACCGGTGTCCGTCGGGCCCGAAGTGCCGCTTGAAGGCGACCCGGCAACCCACGCACACGTAGTGCATCTTGTAGTGCTTCCCGGCGTAGTGACACACGGGCCGACCCTAGCCGGGATGGCGACCGGCGCCGAAGCGGTTTTCCGTGGCGCCCTCTCCCGCCCAGGGTCCGGTTCCGCTCCGCCCACACAGGCCACTCGACGTGAACTCGGCCCTGCCAAGGCCGCGTTGTCGGCGGCTCCGTGTCCGCCTCACCCGCCGCCCGGACCTCGACGCGCCGGGCGCGACCGTCCGGTGACGGCCGGTGCCCGAGTGCTGCGCGAGGTCTGGACAGCCTCCGGAGGCCGTGTTGTCATACCGCTGTCACAGGATTTCCAACGTTGAAAAGGCGCACGCCGGTCCCTCGCCCTGCGTGGCCTCTTGTACGAGGAAAAGGTTCGATGACACGACACCGCACCCGCCCGCGCCCCAGACTCTGGGCTCTGATCGCCGCGACCGCCCTGACCCTTCCGCCGCTCGGACTGATGCCCGTCGCCACCGCGGCGGAGCTGCCGGGCGGTACCTCGGCATCCGCCGCCGCCCAGGCCGCCGTTCAGACGCACGGCCTGAAGGGCGAGTACTTCAGCATGTCCGCGCCCGGAGCCCGCGACTTCGCCAAGCTCGGAGGCACCCTCCTCGATCCCCAGATCAACTTCTCCGGACTGACCAGCACCTTCCAGGAGTTGACCGGCCAGACGGAGCACACCACCGCACGCTGGACGGGGCGGATAGAGGCACCCGCCACCGGCGACTACACCTTCTACGCCATCGGCGACAACGGCTTCCGGCTGTACATCGACGGTCAGCCCGTCATCGACCACTGGGTGGGCGACTGGGACAAGGAGCAGACCAGCGCCGCCGTCCGGCTGACCGCCGGCGAACAGCACGACTTCCGCCTGGAGTTGTTCCAGGACACCGGCGGCGCCAACATGTTCCTGCGCTGGTCGACGCCGACGCTGGCCAAGCAGCTCGTACCGATGTCGGCGTTCACGCCGCCGGACGACTTCGAGGTCTACCCGGTCGAACCGACCGTCGCCACGGACGGCAAGCGGGTACGGCTGCGCTTCGACGGCAGGACGGGCGGCCTCCAGGCGGTCAAGGACCATCTGGAGATCCAGGCCGACACCACCGCGATACCCGTCAAGTCCGTCAAGGCCTACCCCGGTGACCGCAACTCCCTGCTGGTCACGCTCTCCGAGGCGATCCAGCTGAACCAGTCGGTCAGGGTCTCCTACGACGGCCAAGGCGGCCTGACCGTCGGCGGCGAGAGTGTGCCGAAGCTGATCCGCTACGCCGAGAACGCCTCCACCCACCGGCTCACCACGGAGTGGGGTGACAAGCTCGACACGAAGCATCCGCTGCCGGAGTATCCGCGCCCGCAGCAGGTGCGCTCGGCGTGGAAGAACCTCAACGGGCCGTGGGAGTTCAGTGCCGCCGAGGCGGGCGAGGCCCCGGTCTTCGGCAAGAAGCTCGACGAGAAGATCATCGTGCCGTTCGCCGTCGAGTCCCAGTTGTCGGGGCTGGAGCGGCACGAGGACCACATGTTCTACCGCAAGCTCGTCGACGTACCCAGCGGTTGGAAGGTCGGCAAGAGCGGGCAGGCGAACCGGCTGAAGCTCAACTTCGGCGCGGTGGACTACCGGGCGACCGTGTACGTCAACGGCACGAAGGTCGCCGAACACACCGGCGGCTACAACGCGTTCAGTGCCGACATCACCGACGCCCTCAAGGGGAGCGGCCGGCAGGAGATCGTCGTCGCGGTCACCGACACCGGCGGCGCCAATCAGCCGATGGGCAAGCAGTCCACCAACCCCGGTGGGATCTTCTACACGCAGACGTCGGGCATCTGGCAGACCGTGTGGATGGAGCCCGTCGCCACCGCGTCCATCGACGACATCGTCACCACGCCCGACATCGACACCGGCACCCTGGCCGTGACGGTCGACTCCGCCGACGCGTCCCCCTCGGCCCGGGTCGAGGCCGTGGCCAGGGACAAGAAGGGCAAGGTCGTCGGGAAGGTCAGCGGCCGGGCAGGCGAGGAACTGACGCTCCCCGTCGCCAAGCAGCACCTGTGGAGCCCGGACGACCCCTACCTGTACGACCTCGACGTCAAGCTCACCGACGGCCGCGCCACCGACAAGGTCGGCAGCTACTTCGGTATGCGCGAGATCGGCGTCAAGAAGGTCGGCGGTTTCAACAAGCTCGTCCTGAACGGCAAGCCGATCTTCTCGCTGGCCACTCTCGACCAGGGTTTCTGGCCCGACGGCCTGTACACCGCGCCCAGTGACGAGGCCCTCGCCTTCGACCTGAAGGCGCACAAACAGCTCGGTTTCAACGCCGTCCGCAAGCACATCAAGGTCGAGCCGGCCCGCTGGTTCTACCACGCGGACAAGCTCGGGCTGCTGGTCTGGCAGGACTTCGTCTCGGGGAACATCACCGACAAGACCGGCCAGAAGGCCTTCGTCGACCAGGGCCGGGAGACCATGCGGCAGCACCACAACTCGCCGTCGGTCATCGGCTGGATCGTCTTCAACGAGGGCTGGGGCGAGTGGAGCCGCGAGGAGACCGGGCGGATCACGGAGGCCGTGAAGGCGGCCGACCCGTCCCGTGTCGTCAACGCCCACAGCGGTGTCAACTGCTGCAACTCCAAGGGAGATTCCGGCAAGGGCGACATCATCGACCACCACGACTACAACAACACCGACCCCGCCTTCCCGGACGACACCCGGGCCGCGATGGACGGTGAGCACGGCGGGTTCGTGCTGCGGACCCCGGGCCACATGTGGCCGGGCGCCCCGACCGTGATCTACAGCGGCGTCAACTCCAAGGCGGAACTGACCCGCAAGTACGTGGAGAACACCGAGCGGTTCTATCTCGCGCAGGCCGGCGCGGAGCTGTCCGGGTCGGTCTACACCCAGATCACCGACCTGGAGAACGAACTCAACGGCCTCTACACGTACGACCGTCGCGAGATCAAGGTCGACGCGGCCCAGGTGCGGGCGGTGAACCGCGAGGTGATCGCCGCGGGCGCCGCGGCCGGGTCGAAGCCGCTGACCGGCGGCCGGTGGAACCTGGACGAGAGCACCGGCACGACCGCCGCGGACCAGAGCCCCGGCAACCAGCCCCTGACCCTGCGCGAGGGCGCCTCCTGGACGCCCGGCGTCAGCGGCAGCGCGCTGAAGTTCGACGGCCAGAAGCAGTACGCCGAGACCGCGGGCCCCGTCCTCGACACCTCGGGCAGCTACTCGGTGGCCGCCTGGGTCCGCCTCGACCAGATCCCCGGCAACTACGCCACCGCGGTCAGCCAGGACTCCCGTGCGACGGCCAACTCCTTCTACCTCCAGTACGGGCACGGCAACTTCGCCTTCAGCACGCCCGGTGAGCGGCGCGCCCAGGTGGCCACCGCCGTGGAGACGGGCCGCTGGTACCACCTGGTGGGCGTACGGGACGCCACGACCAACGAGATCCGCCTCTATGTCGACGGGAAACTCGCCGCCACGACCACCGGAGGCGCCGCCTACCCGAGCACAGGTGGGCTGACCGTGGGCCGCGCCCACTGGGACGGCTCGAACGTCGACTTCTGGAACGGCGCGGTCGACGAGGTCCACGCCGTCGACAAGGCGCTGAGCGCCGAGGAGGTGAGCGCCCTCTACGGCGACGAGAAGCCCTGATCCTCCCCCTCATGGAAAACCGGCCCCTTCGACGGGAGTTGACCTTCCGTCGAAGGGGCCGTCTCATGCTGTCAGGCGGCTGTCACGGCGCCCAGGGCGCCTCGACGGACCAGGTCGTGTCCTCGGTGAACAGGGCGGGGTTGTCATAGGTGTGGGTGCCGCCCGGTGTGGCGAGCCACAACTCGGCGTTGTAGTGGCGCAGATACTGCTCGGGGAAGTTGTAGGCGGAGAGGCGGACGCCGCCGTTCGCGCCGGGGACCGGGCAGAAGGTGGCGTCGGCGCGGAACAGGTCGGTGGTGCCGGACTCCTTGTAGACGCGGTACTCGCGGTGGCGCAGGTACTCGCCGGGGTAGTTGCGGGACTCGAAGCTGTAGCAGGTGCTGTTCGCCAGGCCGGGGACGATCTTCCAGGTGGCGTCGTTCTTCAGCAGGGCGTCGCTGCCGCTGCCCACGACCGCGGTGAAGGCGGCGCCGTCCTGGTGGCGGAGATAGCGGTCGGTGTAGCCGGGGGTGGTCACGCGCAGGGACTTGTACTGGCCGGTGGGCAGGGTGGACGGGGTGGTGGTGCCCTGGGAGGCGTCGATCAGGGCCCGGTTGGCGGCGCGCACCCGGGCCTCGTCGACCTTGACGACCTGACGGTCGTAGGTGAGCAGGCCGTTGGCCTCGTTCTCCACGTCGGTGATCTCGGTGTAGACCGACGCGGACAGCCCGCGGGGCATCCGTACCTGGCGGATCGAGTCGATCAGGCCGATGAACCGGTTGTTCAGATGGGCGGTGCTGGACTGGTCCTCGTAGCTGAAGCCGCCACCCGGGTACCACTCGTGGCCGGAGACCTTGTAGCCCAGTCCGCCGAACTCGCCGAGCACGGCGGCCCGGGTGGTGCTGGGCACGGTGGTGCCGGGCCCGACGTAGACGTGGTGGTCGAGGAGGTCGCCGTTGCCGCCGTCGACGGCCCCGCAGCAGTTGACGCCGCTCATGTTGTCGACCAGGCGTGAAGGGTCGTACGCCTTCACCTCGCCCGCGATGCGCGCCTGGTCGTACTGCCCCCAGCCCTCGTTCTGATTGACCCACACCACGAGCGAGGGCGAGCTGCGGTGCTGGTCGATGATCCGGTCGTACTCGGCCTCCCACTGGGTGCGGGCGGCGTTGTCGGGGGTACGGGTGTCCATGGCGGGCATGTCCTGCCAGACCAGCAGGCCGAGGCGGTCGGCCCAGTAGAACCAGCGTTGCGGTTCCACCTTGATGTGCTTGCGGACCATGTTGAAGCCCAGGTCCTTGTGCTTCTGCAGGTCGTAACGGAGCGCGGCGTCGGTGGGGGCGGTGTAGATGCCGTCGGGCCAGTAGCCCTGGTCCAGGGTGCCGGTCTGGAAGACGAACGTGCCGTTGAGGACGGGCCGGAGCCGGCCGTCCACGCTCGCGAGGCCGATGGTCCGCATGCCGGTGTAGCTGCCGACGGAGTCGACGACGGCGGAGCCGGACAGCAGATCGGCCTTGACGTCGTACAGGAACGGGTCGTCCGGGGTCCACAGGTGAGGGCTCGGGACAGGGACGGTGAACTCGGTGCCGACCGCGCCGGTGGCCGTGCCGATGACGGTGCCGCCGGTGGAGACGGTGACACGGGCCTGGTGGCCGTTGATGCCGGTGCCGCGGACGGTGACCTTCAGTCTGCTGTTCACCGGGTCGGGGACGAGGTCGAGGCGGGTGACGGACGCGGAGGCCGTGGGCTCCAGCCACACCGTCTGCCAGATGCCGGAGGCGGCGGTGTAGAAGATGCCCCCGCCGGAGTGCGGGGCGACGTCCCGTATGCGCTGTTTGCCGATGGCCTGGCCGCCGGTCTCGGTGGGGTCCCAGACCGAGACGACGATCGTGTTGGTGCCGCCGTTGAGCAGGCTCGTGATGTCGAACGAGAACGCGTCGTAGCCCCCGTTGTGCACCGCGCCCGCCTGGACTCCGTTGACCCACACGGTGGTTCGCCAGTCGCTGGCACCGAAGTTGAGCTGCACGTTGCGCCCGTTCCAGCCCGCGGGGACGGTGAAGGTGCGCTTGTACCAGAGCTTGTCGTTCTGGGTGATCTTGCGCTGGATGCCGGAGAGCGCGGACTCGGCGACGAACGGGACCCGGATCTGTTCGGTGAACGCGGCAGGCTGGCCGGCGTCGGCCGAGGTGACCGCGAAGTCCCAGATGCCGTTGAGGTTGGCCCAGTCGGGGCGGGTGAGCTGGGGGCGGGGGTATTCGGGCAGGGGGTTGTCGGTGGGGACCTGGTCGGTCCACGGGGTGGTCATCGGGGACGGTTTGGGGGTCCACGCCTGCGCGGCGGCGGTCGCGGACCCGGTGACGGTGAGGGCCGTGCCGGCGACGAGCGCGAGGGCGGCGAGCGCGGTGGTCGCCCCGCGCGTGCGGCGTCTCAGCCAGGCCAACGGCCCACGGCCTGCGGGTGTTCGACGCATCGTGACTCCTTGTGTGGTGGGGGCGGGGAGACGTGCGCGTGCGAAAGGCGGCCGGGGCGTGAGCGTCCGACCGCCTGGAACCGGAAGCGGCGGCGGGCCTGTGGGGCCTGCCGCCGTCCGGGGTCTGTCACATCAGTTGCCGTCTGCGGCCCAGCCAGGTCTGGGCGATGACGACGACGGCCAGGAAGGCGCCGCTGACGACCTGTTGGTAGGAGGAGTCGAGGGAACCGATCTGGTTGATGACGTTCTGGATGACCTTCAGCAGCAGCACCCCGACCAGCGAGCCGCTGACGTAGCCGAGGCCACCGGTGAGGAGGGTGCCGCCGATGACGACGGCGGAGATGGCCTCCAGCTCCATGCCGGAGCCGAGGATGGTCACCCCGGAGGCCAGCCAGGCGGCGTTCAACGCTCCCGCCAGGCCCGCCAGAAGCCCGGACAGGGTGTAGACGAGGATCTTGGTGCGGGCGACCGGGGCGCCCATGAGGGCCGCGGCGTCCTCGTTGCCGCCGACGGCGTACACGTGCTGTCCGAAGCGGGTGCGGCGCAGGACGACCGCGCCGGCGACGAACAGCGCCAGGGTGATCCAGACGGGGTTGCCGAGGCCGAGGGTCTTGCCCTGGCCGAGTTCGGCGAGCACCGAGCCCTTGCCGATGAGGTAGGTGTCGGCGCCCTCGTCGGTCAGCGCCAGCATCAGCCCGCGCGCGCCCAGCATGGCGGCGAGGGTGACGATGAACGGCGCCAGCCGGGACCGGGCCACGAGCAGGCCGTTGACGACGCCGATGAGGCCGCAGACCGCGAGCGGCAGCAGCAGCGCCACCAGGGTGCCGTAGCGGGAGCCCCAGGCGGCCAGGACGCCGCCGAGGGCGAAGAGGGAGCCGACGGAGAGGTCGATGCCGCCGGTGATGATGACGAAGGTCATGCCGAGGGCGACGACGGCGAGGAAGGCCGAACTGGTCGCCATGTTGCCGAGGTTGTCGCCGGTGGCGAAGGAGTCGAAGGAGAACGACGCCACCAGGGACACCAGGACGAGCACGGCGAGCGCGCCGTGCTGCTGGATCAGGGCGCTGAGCCGCTCGGCGCGGGCGGAGCCCACCGGTTCGGCGGCGTCCTTGGGTTCGATGCTCGCGGTGGTCACGGGCGCGTCCGTCTCGGTCGTGGTCATCGCTTTCCCCGTCCCCGCGCCGCGTAGACCGCGGCGACGATCACCATGGCCTGTGCGATCTGCGTCCAGGACGGCGGCAGGTCGTGCTTGATGAGCGTGGCGGTGAGGAGCTGGATGAGGACGGCTCCGGCCACGGTCCCGGCGATGTTCACGCGCCCGCCGGTCAGCGGGGTGCCGCCGACCACCACGGCGGTGATCGCCGAGAGTTCCATCAGGTTGCCCAGCGAGGTCGGGTCGCTGGCCTGGAGCCTGGCGGTGGCCAGCACACCGGCGACGGCCGCGAGGAGCGCGCTGACGACGTACACCACGATCAGGACGCGGCGTACGGGGAGGCCGGCGAGCTGGGCGGCGGGCCGGCTGTCGCCGACGGCCAGCAACTGCCGTCCGAACGTGGTGCGGCGGACGACGAACGCGATCAGCAGCGCGAGCCCGGCGGCGATCAGGATCAGATACGGCACGCCGAGGACGTCGCCCGAGCCCAGGGAGGCCAGCGAGGGGTTGCGCAGGTCCTTGAGCTGGGGCAGCAGCACGAGGGCAAGGCCTCGGCCGCCGACCATCAACGCCAGGGTGGCGACGATGGGTTGGACGCCGATGACCGCGACCAGCGCGCCGTTGGCCAGTCCGACGGCCGCCGCGAACAGGGCGACGGCGAGGAGAGCGGGCAGGAGTCCGTAGCCCAGGTAGAGGGCGGTGACGGAGGCGGCCAGCGCCATCACGGCGCCGACGGACAGGTCGACGCCCTCCGTGCCGATGACCAGCGCCATGCCGAGGGCGACGATGATGACCGGGGCGACCTGGACGGCCTGGGTGCGGAAGTTCTCCGCGGTCAGGAAGTGCGGGGTGATGACGATGTTGACGACGAGCAGCGCTCCGACGCCGGCGTAGACGCCGTAGGTCTGGAGCCATTGCAGGACGCGGTTCTTGTCGAACGGGACGGTGCGCAGGGCGGCTTCAGCCATCGACGGCCGCCTCCTGCTGGGCGCCCCGCGCGAGGGCGTCCCCGGCGATGGTGCGCATGAGCTTCTCCTCGGTGACGTCGTCGCCGGTCAACTCGCCGACGACGGCGCCGTCTTTCAGTACGACCACGCGGTCGGACCCTTCGATCAGTTCCTCCAGATCGGAGGAGATGAGCAGGACGCCCAGGCCGTCCGCGGCGAGTTCGTCGACGAGTTTCTGCACCTCGGCCTTGGCCCCGACGTCGATGCCACGGGTCGGTTCGTCGAGGAGGAGCACCTTGGGGTGCATGGCGAGCCAGCGGGCCAGGAGCACCTTCTGCTGGTTGCCGCCGGAGAGTTCGCCCACCTTCTGCTGCGGCGAGGACGCCTTGATGCGCAGGCGTTCGATGAAGGTGTCCACGACGGCGTCGACGCGGGCCTCGGAGACCAGGCCGAAGCGGGACAGTCGGGGCAGGACGGCGAGGGCGATGTTCTCCCGCACGGACAGGCCCGGCACGATGCCCTCGCTCTTGCGGTCCTCGGGCAGCAGGCTGATCCCGGCGCGCAGCGCGGCCGGTGTCGATCCGGCGCGCAGGGGCACACCGGCGACGGTGACGGAGCCCGAACGGGTGGGAAGGGCACCGGCGATGGCCTTGGCCGTCTCGGTGCGGCCGGACCCGAGCAGCCCGCCCAGGCCGACGACCTCGCCGGGACGGATGGTCAGCGACACGTCGTGCAGCTTGTGAGGGACCGTCAGCCGGCCTGCTTCCAGGACCGGTTCGGTGTCGGTGGCCCCGTGGTCGCCGGTGAACTTGGTCAGGCCCTCCGCGCGGACCTCCCCCAGGTCCCGGCCGAGCATCGTCGACACGAGTGACAGGCGGTCCAGTCGGGCCAGTTCGCCGTGGTGGACGCGCTTGCCGTCGCGCAGCACGGTGACGGTGTCGCACACGGCGTACAGCTCGTCGAGGCGGTGGCTGACGTACACCACCGCGATGCCCGCGTCACGGAGACGGCGGATGACGGTGAAGAGGGTCTCCACCTCGCGGGGTTCGAGGGACGAGGTCGGCTCGTCCATGATGACGATCCGCGCGTCGGTGGCGACGGCGCGGGCGAGGGCGACCATCTGCTGGGCGCCGACGCCGAGGGTGCGCAGCGGACGGCGGACGTCCACCCGCACGCCGTAGGTGCGCAGCATCTCCTCGGCCTGCCGGTTCATCCGCGCCATGTCCAGCACACCGAGGCGGTTGCGCGGTTCGCGGCCCAGGAACAGGTTCCGGGCGACGCTCAGCAGCGGGATGAGGTTGACCTCTTGGTAGATGGTGGAGATGCCCGCCTTCTGGGCCTCCAGCGGGGTGGCGAAGGAGACCTCGCGGCCCTGGAAGGTGATCTCGCCCGCGTCGGGCCGGTAGACGCCGGTGAGGAGTTTGATGAGGGTCGACTTGCCGGCGCCGTTCTCGCCGATCAGGGCGTGGACCTCACCGGCGTGCAGGGTGAGGTCGACGTCGTCCAGGGCCCGGACGCCGGGGAAGGTCTTGCTCAGTCCGCGGACGGCGAGGACTTCGGCGGGGGGTGCCACCTTGTGCCTCCAGAGTGCGAGGTGGGGAGAGCCGGGGGTGGTCGGGGCGGGGCCGGTGGCCTGCGCGGGGGCCCGGCGGACCCGGGCCCCCGCGACGGGTCAGTAGGCCTTGCCGAGGTCGCCCTTGGCGTTGTCCGCGGTGTAGGCGCCGTCCTCGATGATGATGTCCTGGGAGACCTCCTGGCCCTGGGTGAAGGTGTCCAGGGTCTGGAAGGCGAGCGGTCCGAAGCGCGGGTTGGACTCGATGACCCCGCTGATCCAGCCGTCCACGATGCCCTGGACGGCGTTGCGGGTGCCGTCGACCGTGACGATCTCGATGTCGCCGGCCTTCTTGCCCGCGCCCTTCAGCGCGGCGACCGCGCCGAGGCCCATCTCGTCGTTCTCGGCGTAGATCCCCTTGATGCCGGGGTTGGACTGGATGAGCTGCTCGGTGACCTGCTGGCCCTTCTCGCGGGCGAAGTCACCGGTCTGCTCGAACACCACCTTCAGGTCGGGTGCCTTCGCGGCGATCTGGTCCTTGAAGCCCTTGGTGCGTTCGGTGGTGACGTTGTTGCCCGCGGCGCCGAGCAGGATCGCGACCTCGCCCTTGCCTCCGGTGGCCTCGATCATCTGGTCGGCGGCGCGCTTGCCCTGCTCGACGAAGTCGGAGGCGATGAAGGAGACGTAGTCCTTGCAGGCGGTGGCGTTGATCTTGCGGTCGATGGTGACGATCGGCACCTTCTTGGCCGCCGCGGCCTGGAGGACCGGGTCCCAGCCGTCCGAGTTCAGGGGCGCGATGACGAGCAGGTCGACGCCCTTGGCGAGCAGGTCCTGGACGTCGCTGATCTGCTTGGAGAACTGCGACTGGGCGTTGGCCGTCAGGAGTTTGACGCCGCGCTTCTTCGCCTCGTCCTTGATGGACTGCGTCTCGGCGATGCGGAACGGGTTGGCTTCCTTCTCCGACTGGGAGAAGCCGACGGTGGCGCTCTTGAGGTCGAGCTTCTCGGCGCCGTAGGCATCGATGGTGCAGGTCTTGGCATCCGGCGCGGGCGAGGCGACCTTCTGTTCCGAGTCTGCGGCGGCCGAGGTGGAGGAGTCGTTCGACGCGTCGTCCTCCGACTTGGCGCAGGAGGTTGCGGTCAATGCCACCGCCACGGCCAGCGAGACAACCACTGGACGGGCGAGGAGACGACGACGGTGAGTGGTGCGCTGCATGGTGACCCCGATCCGGGCGACGCTGAAAGGAAACTGGGGAGCTGGTGGGCGAACAAAGGCCGAGCACAGGTCGAGCACAAGCCGAGCAGGACGGTCGAGCGGAATGGCGCTTCTCCCCCGGCGGGACAGCCGTTCGACCCGCCGCACAGAGGTTTTTACATCGTTGGAAGGATGCTGTAAACCCCCTGTGCACGCCCTGAATCCGAGGTCTTGACGACGAGGCCGACCGCAACACCTGTTCCTGCGGCGGACGTTGCAGAACGAAAGCCTCAGACGCGTTGCGAGGCGGCCCTGTTGAGAGCTGTCGCGGCCCATCGGCCGGCGAGAGGCCGAGGGCGCGACTCGGCGGCGGACGTGTCACCGCCCGGCGCGGGGGCGGGAGTTGCGTACGCCAGGCCGTCCGTCGCCCGCTCCGCCCGTACGGGCACCGCCACCTGGGCATGCCGGTGGACCCGCGCCCGAACGGGGTCGGCCGCGCCACGGCAGGGCCCGATCGGGCACGGGCGGATCACGTCCGGCGTCGGCACGGAGGCGTCCGGCGCGAGCGCGATCGCAAACACGGCGGGGAGGGGCGCGGGTTGCCGGAGTTCTTGTCCGGCGCCGGGAGCGTCAGGCGCGGGCGCACCGGAGCGGTGCACCCGGAGCGGCGGAGGCGGCTGCGGGGGTCACCTCAGTCCGCCTGCGCCGGGTGCGCCGCGGCCCAGCGTGCTCTCCCGTTCGACGAGTCGGTGGTCGGCCCACACGCGGCGGGCTTCGTGGGGCGCGTCGCCGCCCAGACGGGCCAGCACGGACTCGACCGCGAGCCGGCCGATGGCCTGCTTGTCCGGCGAGACGGAGGTGAGCGTGACCGCGCCGAACCGTCCCTCGACGACGTCGTCGAAGCCGACGACCGCGATGTCCTCGGGCACCCTCAGCCCGCGTTCGTGCAGGACGCGCATCGCGCCGATGGCCATCGGGTCGTTGTAGGCGAAGACGGCGTCCGGGCTGCGTCCCGACTCCAGGATGCGGGTCATGGCCTCCGCGCCGTCCATGTGCCCCCAGCCGTCGGTGGCGGCGACCAGCCCGTCGTCGGCCGGAAGACCCGCGGCGCACAGTTCCTCGCGCCAGCCCAGGACGCGCAGTTGGGCGGGTTTGCTGTGCCCGCGCCGGGCGCCGATGAACGCGATCTCGCGCCGCCCCAGGCCCACGAGATGGCGTACGGCGGCACGGGCGGCGGCGACGTTGTCGATGGCGATGTGGTCGTACGGCAGGTCGTAGTCCCGTTCGCCGAGCAGGACCAGGGGGACGTTCTCGGCCCGGTCGCGCAGGTCCTCCGCCTCCAGTTCGATGGGGCTGAGGATGAGCCCGTCGATCACTCTCGCCCGGAAGCCCTGACTGACCAGCACCTCCTGCTCGCGCAGGCCGCCGGTGTGGTCGAGGAGGACGATGTAGTCGTGCGAGGAGGCGGCGTCGATGACGGCCGCGGCGAGCTCGGCGAAGTAGGGGTTGCCGAGCTCGGGCAGGGCGAGCGCGATGATGCCCGTCCGCCCTTTGCGCAGATGCCTGGCGGCGAGATTGGGCCGGTAACCGAGCGCGTCGATCGACCTCTGGACGCGCTCGCGCATGGCAGGTGTGACGTGCTGGTAGTTGTTCACCACGTTGGAGACGGTCTTGATGGAGACCCCAGCGTGCGCGGCAACGTCTTTGAGGCTGACCCGCACCGCATTCCCTTCGACAGCGTCCCGGCCGGATCGGCCCGCGAGGGTACGGAGGCCGCACCTTGGGCCGTGCCGGGCCCCGCACATGAATTTTTACAACGTTATACAGGCAGGGTCGCGCGGCTGACAATACGGCTGCCTGCGGTGACGCACCAAGGGTTCCGGCACCATCACGGCCACGGTCACATCCGACGAGATGATCGGCCAGGACGTCACGTCCGTCCGCTACCGGTGTCCGTGAGCACGCCCTCCTGAGGCAACCGTCAGAAGGGCGACCGCGAAAGGCGGCGGAGGAGCGACGGGCTCATGCGCTTCTCAACCGATGCTCACGGCGCCTCGGAATCCGTCCGGCGCCATGGTCGACATCGCGTCGAGGCTCGCGTCCGGGACCGGGAGGAGGTGGGCGTCGACCCAGGTGTCCCCCGCGGTGGCCTGGGCCCAGGGGTCGTCGATCACCACGGCTCCGGCCACGGCGCCGTGACACAGGACCCAGTGCGGCACGTCGAACCCCTGCATCTCGGCGAGGGACAGGAGCAGCAGCACATGTGCCCCTCGGCCGACGAGGTCCCGGACCGCGGCCAGGGACAGATGGCCGGGGTCGACAGGAACACCGAGCCGTTCGGCGTCCGCGCGGGAACTGTGCTGGAGCAGGGCGCGCCAGTCCTGTTCCTTCGCGTCGAGGTGGTCGAGCAGGACGGGCCGGTCGGTGTCCAGGTGCACGGTGACGTCCGGCTCCGGCCACTGCCGGCGCACGGCCACGCCCAGTCCGACGGGTTCGCACGCGGGGAAGTTCGTGGCCTGCCGCCAGAACGTCAACTCCGCGCGCCGGTCCAGCTCGTCGCCCGCCAGGACTCCCGCGTGCGCCCGGGCGACGAGCGCCGTGACGGCACCGCAGGTGAAGTGCGTGCTCTGCCCGTAGTAGGGCGGCGCGTCGTAGGCAGGCTCCTCGTGCGGTGGTGGCGCGACCCCGGCGTCGTCCAGCCAGCGCACGTATCCGGTGGCGGGTCCGGAGGCACCGTCGGACAGCGCGAGGGGAGGGCTCAGCTCCGTGAACCCCGCGGCGGCGGCCTCCTCGGGGCCGCCCGTCCATCCTTCCCACTTGACCTGGGCCAGTCGCCGTTCGCCCGCGTGGGCGAGGACGGCCGCCACGCCCGCGGGCACATCGCCCACGACGTCGACGATCTTCAGGTACGAGGTGCCCGGTCGCGCCGTCACCAGCGCGACGGAACTCCACCGCTCCCCGCCCTCGCCCTTGTCCTCGTCCGGGACGGCGATGAGGGTGGGCCCGTGGGCGGAGCGGTCCACGGTGTGCCAGCGTTCCGGCACCTCGTGCGGTGCGCACCGCCGCGTCAGCGTGGGCACCGCGTCGCGCACGAAGGGGACGACGACGTACTCGGGGGGCGCTTGACGTGAGGACGGCATACCGGCACTCCGTTCGGGACGAGAGGGAAGGAAGGGTGGGGGCGGTGGCTGCCGGGGCTTTCGAGGCCTTCGATGCCTTCGATGCCTTCGATGCGTCATGCGCGCGACTGCCTGGACAGCCACACGAAGTGAGACGTCATACGCGGGACTGTCTCAGGACCCACACGAAGTACGGGGCCCCGACCAGCGCGATCATCAGGCCCGCCGGCAGTTGCGAGGGGGCGATGACCGTGCGGCCCAGCGCGTCCGCCACGCACACCAGCAGTCCGCCCAGCAGCATCGCGACCGGGATCGCGCGGCTGTGCCGGGCGCCCACCAGCGAGCGGGCGAGGTGCGGGGCGACGAGTCCCACGAAGCCGACGACGCCCACGGCGATCACGCTGAGCGCGGCGAGCACCGCGGCGATCGTCAGTGCGGCGAACCGGGTGCGCTGCACCCGGACGCCGACGACGCGCGGGGTGTCCTCGTCGACGGCGAGCAGGTCGAGCCGGTCGCGCATGCCCAGCAGCACCGGGAGGGCGATCGCCAGTGCGACGGCGACCGGCAGGACGTCGGCGAAGGTCCGCCCGTAGGTCGTGCCGGACAGCCAGGTGAAGATCCGCGGGGTGTCGTAGGGGTCGGCGCGCAGCAGGAGGAAGGTGGTGACGGAGCTGAGGCCGTAGCCCATGCCGATGCCGATCAGGACGAACCGGTCGGGCAGGAAGCCGCCGCGCCACGACAGCAGGGCGATCACGGCGAAGGTGAGCAGGCCCGCCGCGATGGCCACCGCGATGAGCACGGGCCTGCCGCCGGACACGCCCGAGGTGACGACGGCCGCCGCGCCGAGCCCGGCGCCCGCGGTGATGCCGAGGACACCCGGCTCCGCCAGCGGGTTGCGCACCGAACCCTGCACGACGCACCCGGCCAGTCCGAGCGCGGCCCCGGCGACGATCGCGGCGCTCACCCGCGGCACCCGGTCGTCGAGCGCCTGGCCGATCAGGTTCGGGGCGCTCCCCTGGAGCCACAGCACGATGTCCCCGGTCCTCAGCCACAGGCTTCCGGCCAGCACGGACACGACGGCGGCCACCGCGAGCAGCGCCACCACGCCCGACACGACGACGAGGAAGGCGCGCCGCGACCGTACGGCGACCCGGGCCGGGGGCGGTTGCCGCACCCCGCCCGTGTCGCGCAGGCGCAGCGCGAGCACGACGATCAGGACCGAGCCGAGCAGTGCGGTCGGTACGCCGGTGGGGATGGAGGCGGCGCCGTCCGCGCCCTGGATCGCGCGCAGCACCGCGTCGGCGAGCAGGATGAGCAGCGCGCCGAGCAGCCCCGCGGCGGGCAGCAGGAAGGCGTGCCCGCGCAGCGCCTTGACCTTGGTCCCGATCAGCCGGGCCAGCACCGGTGCGCCGAGGCCGACGAAGGCGATGGGGCCCGCGAGCGTGACCGCGGTGGCGGTCAGGAGCACCGCGCAGACCACCGCGCCCACGCGGGTGCCGCGGACCGGTACGCCGAGGGTGGCGGCGGTGTCGTCGCCGAGACGCATCACGTCCAGCCGCCTGGACAGCGCCAGCGCGGCGCACAGCACCACGGCGACGAGCGGGAGGGCACGCATCGACGCGTCGATGTTCAGCTGCGCGAGGGAGCCGCTCCCCCAGGCGAACAGGCCCGTGGTGTTCTTGGAGAACAGGATGAGCAGCATCCCGGTCGCGGCGTCCAGGGCCATCGCCACCGCCGAGCCGGCGAGGATCAGGCGGGTGCCCGCCGTGCCCGCGGCCCGGCCCGCGAGCGCCAGCACCGCGCCCGCCGCGAGGAGGCCGCCGGTGAACGCGACGGCGCCCGACGCCCACAGCGGCACGGAGAGACCGAAGGCGGCGACGCAGGTGACGCTGAAGTAGGCCCCCGCGGTGACGGCGACCGTGTCCGGGGAGGCGAGCGTGTTGTGGGTGACGGACTGGAGCAGAGTGCCCGCGCAGCCCAGCGCGAGGCCCACCGCGACGCCCGCGAGCAGGCGCGGCAGCCGGGAGCCGGTGAAGATCTCCCCGACCAGGACCCCTTGTGTGCTGTCACGGTGTCCGGCGGCATAGCGCACCAGGTCGGCGAAGCCGACGCCCGATGTGCCCTGCGTCAGATGCCACAGGCCCACCAGGACGGTCGCGGCGGCGAGCGCCGTCAGGACGGCCGCCCCGGCCGGGCCGCCGCCGCGCTCGGAGGCGGGCGGCGACCCTTCGCGGGGCGGTGCGAGGCGTACCGTGCTCACTTCTTGTCGAGGACGTCGACGTAGGCGTCGATCGCCTGCTCGCAGGAGCGCGGACCGCCGGCGCCCCAGACCCGGGCCGGGAAGGCGTGCGCGCGGCCGTCCTCGACCGCCGGGAGGGACTTCCAGATCGGGTTCTTCTGGAGCGCCGCCACATAGCCGCCGGCGCCTTCGTCGTTCGCGTAGAAGAGGTTCGCCTCGCCGACGGCGGTCAGGCCCTCGACGTCGGTCTGCGCGAGACCGTAGGACGGGTCGACGCCGCCGTCACCGTGCTTGCTGTTGACGTCCTTGGTCCACGCGGGCGTCATGCCCAGTTCCTTGCCGATCTCGGTGAACAGGGCGCCGTCGCTGTACGGGCGGATGGTGAGGTTGCCGCTGTCCAGCCAGCCGTCGAAGAACACGAAGTCCTTGGTGGGCAGGTCGGCGTCGGTGACCTGCTGCTTGGCGTCGGCGAGGTGCTGGTCGAACTCCTCGAGGACCTGGTCGGCGCGCTCGGTGCGGCCCGTCGCCTCGCCGATCATGCTGAAGACCTCGCGCATGTTGCCGATGGGGTCGGCCGGGTCCGCGCCGCGCGTGGCCATCACCGGCACGCCCCGCTTCTCCAGCTTCGCGATCATCTCGTCGTCGGCGTCGAACGCCTCCACCACGATGAGGTCGGGGTTCGCCGCGTAGAGGGTGTCGAGGTCGGGCTCCTCGCGGGTGCCGATGTCCTTCACCCCGTCGGGCAGCTTCTCGGCGCTCACCCAGGTGCTGTAGCCCTTCGCGTCGGAGACCGCGGTCGGGGTCACGCACAGGGTCAGCGCGTCCTCGACCTGCTGCCACTCCAGGACGGCGATCCGCTGCGCGGGCTTGTCGAGGGTCACCTTGCGGCCGACGCCGTCGGTGAGGGAGACCGGGCCGGTGGAGGTGGTGGTCTTGTCGTCGGCGCAGCTCTTCGAGGCGGGCGACGCACTGGCGCTGCTCGCACCTGTCGCCTTGTCGACGTCGGTCGTGCCGCAGGCCGTTGCGGCGAGCAGAGTGAGTCCGGTGGAGGCTGCGGCCGCCAGACGACGGGCACGGTTCATGGAGGGTCCTCGATTCTCAGAAGGGAGGGAGGGGGAGTGCGGGGTGGGAACGGCGGGGCCCTCTGCGGGGCCCGGCAGGTCAGGAGGGGGCGACGGTCAGGAAGGTCGCCGGGTCAGGAGGGGTGGCGGCCCAGGGGGTCGATGCGCAGCCGGCCCGTCCGGGGGTCGGTGTGGACCTCGACGCGGATGTCGTAGACCGCGCTGATGTGGTCGGCGGTGAGGACCTCGGCGGGGGTGCCTACGGCGTGCACCCGCCCGGCGTGCATGAGGACCAGCGTGTCCGCCGCACGGGCCGCGTGATCGAGGTCGTGGAGGACGATCCCGACGGCGATGCCGTGGTCCTGGACGAGGTCGCGCACGAGGTCGAGGGTCTCGATCTGGTAGCGCAGGTCCAGGTGGTTGGTGGGTTCGTCGAGCAGGACGACGCCGGTGTCCTGGGCCAGGCAGGCCGCGAGCCAGACGCGTTGCATCTCCCCGCCGGAGAGTTCCCCGACGGGCCGGCCGGCCATGTCGTGCACCCCGGTGGCGGTCATGGCGTGCTCGACGGCGGCCCGGTCCTCTGCGGTGGGTCCGGCGAATCCGCGCCGGTAGGGGTGGCGGCCGAAGGCCACGACCTCGGCGACGGTGAGCCCCTGCGGCGCGGGCCTGGACTGGGAGAAAAGGGTGACCTCGCGGGCGAACCGGCGCGGGCTGAGCAGGGCCGCGTCCCGTTCCTCCGATCCGTCACCGCCGAGTGTCAGCCGGCCGGCGTCCGCGCGGTGCAGCCGGGACAGCGCGCGCAGGAGGGTGGACTTGCCGCTGCCGTTCGGCCCGACCAGGGCGGTCGCGCGTCCGGCCTCAAGGGTGAGGGAGACACCGTGGACGACGGGCCTGCCGCCGTAACTGAGCTCCAGCGCACGCCCGTTCAGCGCGCCGACCGGAGCCTGTGCTGCGGCCGGAACGTCCGGTCCGGCCGGGGATCCGCCGTCGGGCGTTGAAGGGCTGGGGTGGGTGAACATCGTTGGGTCCGCACACTTCGGGGGGTCGAGGACGACGGCACCCTCTGCCCGGACTTCTCCGGCCGGGCAGCACGCGGTACCGCGCACGGACAGCACCGTTCACGGCGAGCACCAACTAAGGGTTACCTAACTCCGTGAAGGCTATATTCCGGTCGCCCTGTCGACAATCAGGAGTTCCGGTCACCCGATACGGGATTCCGGACACCCTGCGCGCTCCCCCGGGCCGCGAAGAACGCGCCGGGCGTGGTGCCCATGACCCGCCGGAACGCGGCGATGAAGGAGCTGGGCTGCGCGTAGCCGAGCACCTCGGAGACCGTCATCACGTCGAAGCCCTCGGACAGCAGCATCAGCGCCCGGTGCACCCGCAGCAGCTGCCGCCACTGCGCGAAGGCCAGACCGGTCGCCTGCCGGAAGGCGCGTGTGATGGTGCGGTCGCTGGTCCCCATGTGCCGGGCCCACTCCTCCAGCGAGCGGTCGTCGGCGGGATCGTCCAGCAGGGCCTCGGCGATGGCGTCGATCCGGGGATCGCCGGGCAGCTGCAAGGTCAGCTGACGCTGCGACGGTTCGATCACGTCGAACACGACGGCCTCCGCCCGCGCTCTGGCGGCCTCGCCGAGATCCGTGCGCGACAGATGCCCCAGCAGGGACTCCAGGAGCGGCGTCATGGTGATCGCCTGCGGCGCGTTGAACGCCACGGGGGTGCGCTCCGGGGCGAAGAAGGCGCCGTGGAACTCCGCGCCCGCCGTCGCCCGGCCGCCGTGCTCGACCCCGGCGGGCATCCACAGGCCGTGTCCCTCGACGACGGTGAAGACGCGGTCGCCCACCCGGGAGGTCAGGGTCCCGTCGCGCACCCAGACGAGTTCGTGCAGGGAGTGGGCGTGCGGAGTCCACTCGGTCGGCACCGGCACCACCTGGTAGCCGGCGATGACGGTGAAGGGGGCCTCGTCGGAGCGCGGGAGCTCGACGGCCCGCCGTACGACCGTGTCCGGTTCGCGCCGCCACATCCCGAGCGCGGGGGCGTCACGGGGCGATCGGATCATGCGACGGATTCTATTCGCCCGGTTCCGCGGCCCGGGCGGGCCCCTGACTCGCCCCTGGCTCGCCCCTGACTGGCCCCTGACTGGCCTCTGACTGGCCCCTGCCTGGCCGAGCGTGCCGCGCGTGCGTGCCGCGTGTCGTCCCACGAAGGACCGGCGTAAGTCCGTGTCGGCTGGGCATCCGCAAGTCTGGCCCGCTCGGCAGCCCGTGCCGTTCCCGTCCTCCGGGCCAGGGGGGATTCACCGTGACAGTCGACGACGCGACCGCGACCGCCGCTCACGACACCGCGCCGGACGCGACGTCCGGGGCGGTACCGGACGTGGCGGCGCGCAAGCAGCGTCTGCGCCGCCGCCTGGAGCGGCTGATCGGCGTGGCCGCGACCGAGGGCAACGAGCTGGTGCCGCTGCGCAACGGGGACGCGATCTTCCCCGCGATGCTGGAGGCGATCCGCTCGGCCCGGCACACCGTCGACATGATGACGTTCGTGTACTGGCGGGGCCGCATCGCGCAGGACTTCGCCGCCGCGCTGGCCGACCGGGCCCGGGCGGGGGTGCGGGTACGGCTGCTGCTGGACGGTTTCGGCGCCAAGGAGATCGAGGGGAGGCTGCTGGAGCTCATGACGTCCGCGGGTGTGCAGGTGGCCTGGTTCCGCAAGCCCCTGTGGCTGTCGCCGTTCAAGCAGAACCACCGCTGCCACCGCAAGGCCCTCGTGGTCGACGAGCGGACCGCGTTCACCGGTGGCGTCGGCATCGCGGAGGAGTGGTGCGGTGACGCCCGCGACGCCGGCGAGTGGCGCGACACGCACGTCCGGGTCCGGGGTCCGGCCGTGGACGGCATCGCGGCGGCGTTCGCGCAGAACTGGGCGGAGTGCCATGACGAGCTCTTCGACGACCGCGACCAGTTCACCGAGCACGAGCAGAACGGTTCGTCCGTGGTGCAGGTCGTGCGCGGGTCCGCGAGCATCGGCTGGCAGGACATGCAGACCCTCATCCGCGTGATGCTCGCCTCCGCCGAGGAGCGGTTCCGGCTGGCCACCGCGTACTTCGCGCCCGACACGTACTTCGTGGACCTGCTGTGCGCGACCGCCCGGCGCGGGGTGCGGGTCGAGATCCTGCTGCCCGGCCCGCACACGGACCAGCGCGCCTGCCAGCTCGCGGGCCAGCACCACTACGCCCAGTTGCTGGAGGCGGGGGTGCGCATCCGGCAGTACCGGCCGACGATGATGCACGCCAAGATCATCACCGTGGACTCGGTCGCCTCCCTCATCGGCTCCACCAACTTCAACCGCCGCTCCATGGACCACGACGAAGAGGTCATGCTCGCCGTCCTCGACGAGGTGTTCACCGCCGAACTCGACCGCGACTACGACGCGGACCTGGAGCGCAGCACGGAGATCGACGCACGGCGCTGGAAGCGCCGGGCGGTCCCGCAGCGGGTCAAGGAGACCCTGGTCCTGCCGCTGCGCCGGTTCCTCTGAGCCGTCCGCCCGAAGGCTCGGCCCCGTCGCCTACCGGACCACTTCCAGCGGGGCGTTCGCGCCGGGACGGACGAAGCGGGCGTTCTCGGCCAGGGCTCTCACGACGGCGTCCACGGCCTGCTCGACGGGCAGCCCCGGCGGCAGCCGTGGCGCCTCGCCCTGGACGGCGCGCTCGGCGAAGCGTGTGTCCATGTGGGGGAGGTTGATCTCCAGGACGCTCACGCCCCGGCGCCGCTGTTCCCGGCGGACCGCCGTGAGCCAGGTGGCCAGGGCCGCCTTGGCGGCGGCGTAGTCCGCCATCCGGGCCGGGGCCGCCTCGGCGACGACTCCGGTGACGGCGGCGAGGACCCCGCCGTCCGCGACCCGGGGCGCGGCGGCCCGCAGGAACGCCATCGGCGCGAGGGCGTTGACGCCGACGAGGTACTCGGCGACGGCGTCGGTCATCTCCTCGGCCGGGCCGAACGCGCCGATGCCGACGCACACGACGACGCCGTCGAGGCCGCCGAGTTCACCGGCCGCCCAGGTGACGGTCTGCGCGCAGGCGTCCAGGTCCCAGGCGTCGAACGTCCGGGCGGGAGCGTCCGCGCAGGCCGCCTGGACGGCCGCGAGCGCGTCCGGGTCGCGGCCGGCGAGGGCCGGGCGCGCCCCGAGGGAGTGCAGGCGGGCCACGAGAGCCGCGCCTATCTCCCCGGTGGCACCGGGGACCAGCACGCGTGCGCCGCACATGTCCATGCCGCACCTGCCTTTCCGGGGCCACCGCCCCGGGTCACCCCGTGCGCGGTACGTCGGTCCCGGCGAGCCCTTGTCGGGACACCGGGCCGCCGACCGGCAGGGGCAGCTTGTCGCCCCGTTCCCGGCGGCGTGCCGCGAGGGACTCCCGGGCCGCCTCACGGGCGTGCCGGCGGCGCCAGTACGGGTTGTCGTGGGGCAGCTTGCTCGACACCCGTCCGTACATCCCGAACGTGAGGATGACGAGCCCCATGACGAAGCTGAAGACGACGTTGGTCATGCCGAAGCCGAGGACGTTCGACGGCTTGTCGAGGATGAAGACGTGAACGAATCCACTCAGCAGGAACAGGGTTCCCACGACCATGTTGAGCGTCGAGGCGAAGTTCCCGCCGACGACGGCTCCGCAGACGAGGGCCACTCCCACGATCACGGAGACGAGGCTGAGCACGCCGTTCGTCGACATGCCCGCGATGCTGTCCCCGTCGGTGCTGAAGGGGCTCAGTTCGTCGGCGAATCCGAGGGCGCCGAAGACGAGGAGGGTCAGCCCGCAGAAGGCGGCGCCGTACCGGTAGACCGCGGCGAGTCTGTGGTCCACGGGGAGCTCGTCGCTCAGTTTCATGGCGATTCCTTTCCCGATGCGCGAACGCGTCACGAGGTTCGACACGGCGGCCTCGCACATCGGCCGCTCTGCACTGCATTCGGCGGAAGACCTTCGGACGGTTGCACCGATTCGGACATTTCACCCCTCGTGTCCGCGGCGGGATCAGGGCCGCAGCAGGCTCACGGCACCCGTGGCCAGCACCCGGCCGGCGACGGTCACGGCGAAGCGGGCCCTGCCCCGTTCCCCGGCCACCTCGACGGCTGCGCCCCTGGCCGGGACCGGCGACGCGACATCGGCGTGAAGTCCCACCACGGCGCGGGCCGCCATGCCGGAGGACAGCAGTACGGCCTGCCGTCCGGCCTCCAGGACGGCCGACGTGGTCAGGTGGCCCGGCGCCCCGGGCAGGAGCACGGGGTGGGCGGGATCGCGCGGGGCGATCACCAGACGGCCCTGGGGCCCGCGGGCGAGCAGCACGTCCGCGTCACAGGCCGCACCCACGGCCGCCGCGGCCGGATGGAGGAGTCCGGGCAGGGACGGCGGCGCAGTCGGTGAGCTCTCCCGCGGCTGCGGTTCCGCGAGCCGCATGGCGCAGGTGGCGAAGGGCTGCCCGGCGTGCAGGTACTCGGCCGTGACGCGGAAGGAGGCCGGACCGCCGTCCCGGACGACCACGTCGCCGAGGATCACCCGGACGGACAGATCCGTCGCGCTGCCGCTCTCGGTCGGCGTCGCGCTCGGGCGCAGCCCGAGACTCACCGACCTCACCTCGCAGGCCGGCCGTCCGGCGGAGGGGAGATGCCACCGCTCGACGGCCGCGGCGATCTGCCGTGTGGTCTCGACGGCGATCAGCGGGTGGTGCGCCACGGTGGTGTCGCGTTCGTTCAAGGGGTGCGTACGCGGCCACTGGCACTGGCTCTCGAAGAAGCGGTCCCCGACCCGGCTCAGGGACACGACGAGCAGGGACGCCATCGTCTCCAGCCCCAGCGAGCGCCAGGTCGGCGTCCCGTCGGCCCTTTCCCGAGCCGTCTCCCCCATGAGCCGGGCGGCGACAGTCTCCATTCCTGGGCCTCCTCGATACGAAAACGGACACGGACGCGGATTCAGATGCGAGTACGGACGGATACGACATCCTTCGGCCCGGACCGCCGCGCCGGATGCAGGACAGCCGCCGCCACCTCTGCGCCGCCCCTGTCGGCACATCCCCGCCGCTCGCCCCGTGACCACCATTGCCGACACCGCGCCGCACCGCTATGTTAACGCAGAATCACATCTCTCACCTGAGCGCGAAACACGAACGTCACCCAACTGACCAGTAAAAACGCATCACTTTGACGATCCACCCCTCAGGGAAGCAGGTAAGTCAATGGAGAATCTCAGCAGGCGCAGAGCTCTGACGCTCGGTGCGGCGCTCGGCCTCGTGGGAGTGGCGGGCGGAACCAAGGCCTGGGCCTGGCCGGCGTCGGCGTCGGTCGCGGGAGCGGGCGCGGGCACCGATCCGGAGTACGTCTGGGACAGCGCCGTGGACCCCGTGATGGCGGCGGTGATCGAGAACGGCCAGGTCCCGGCGGTGAACACCGCCATCAAGGACTGGGTGAACAACGGCGACGCGCTCCCCACCGGCCTGCCCACCGACCTCGCCGCCCATCTGCGGCAGGCCAACGCGCTGCCCTCCTGGGCCGACACCGCCAAGCTGACCCGCGCCGCGGACTTCAACCGGCGCCGGGACACCTACCTGTTCATGCTCTACGGCCTCGGCAGCGGGATCATGAGCACGGTGATCCCGCGCGAGGCCCGCAGCGTCTACTGGTCCGCGGGCGGCGCGAACATGCAGGACCGCGCGGCGAAGACGTTCACCTTCGGCTACGACCTGTCCCAGCTCAAGGCCTTCGAGCCCACGGGCCAGTTCGTGGTCACCGCCAACAAGACGCGGCTGGTGCACGCCGCGGTGCGCCATCTGCTGCCGCAGTCGCCGCACTGGACGGCGAACAGCACCCAGTCCATCCCGATCAGCGCCGCCGACATCCTCGTCACCTTCCACAGCCTCGGAACCTTCGTCCGCAGGCGGCTGCTCGACTGGAACGTCCCCTTCCCGGCGGCGGACCAGGAGGCCTTCCTGCACTCCTGGCAGGTCGCCCTGCATCTGCTGGGTGTCCCGGACGAGTACATCCCGCAGACCTGGGCCGCCGCGGACGCCCAGTCGGCACAGGTGCTCACACCGATCCTCGCGTCCACCAGCGAGGGCCTGGAACTGGCCGAGGACCTGCTGGGTCTCACCGCCCAGATCGACCTCGGCGTCACGCGCGGGTTCCTCAACGAGTTCGTGCGCTACGTCCTCAGCAACGAGGTCGGCGACTGGCTCGGGCTGAAGCGCGACTACGCCGCCGCGGCACTCGTGCGGACCGTCTGGCCCGCCTACATCCTGTTCCGCGAGGGGCTGTCGCCGGTGATGCCCGGATCGTTCTACGTGGTGGACCAGTTCGTGCGCGCGCTGGCCATGCTGTTCCTCAACAAGGGCACCTCGCCCACCGCCACCCTCATCACGATCCCCACCGGGAACCGCCCCGCCGCCTGAAGCCCGGGCCCCGGCCCCGGTTGTCCGCCCCGCACCGGTCACGGTCGGGCGGGGCGGGCAGTCAGGCCGGTGTCACAGCCCCAGCGCGCCCACGACCAGCGCCGTGACGACGTCACGGTGCTCCTGTGTGTCCCGCCACCGCAGTCCACGCCCCGCCTCGACGGCCACCCCGAACCCCGCGTGCACCAGCACACGGGCCTGCCGTGGATCCAACTCCGCCCGCACCAGCCGGAGTTGCTGTTCCCATACGGCGATGTACTCGCGCTGCGCGAGGACGACGGGCCGTCTCAGGTCGTCCGGCAGGCCGGCCACCTCGGCCTCGGCGACGCTGTTCAGCGCGGTGTGCTCGAAGCAGTACGCCACGTGCGTCGCCGCCAGCGCGACGACGGCGTCGTAGGGGTCGGCGATGTCCCGCAGGCCGCGGTCGACGCCCTGCGTGACCACTCCCGCCGCCTGGAGGCAGGCCGCGGCGAGGATGTCGACCTTGCCGGGGTAGTGCCGGTACAGCGCGGAGGGCGCGAGACCGACCGCCTCCGCGATCTGGCCGTTGGTGACGCTCGCGAAGCCGTCCCGGGCGAACAGCGGGATGGCGGCGGCCAGGATCTGCGCACGCCGGGTGCGCGGCACCGGCTGGGCGGGCGGTTCCACGGGGCGGGCGGCGCCCCGCGGAGCCGCGGCCGGGTCGGTCGCGGCCACCCGCGCCGCGGACGCCGACAGCAGCTCCTCGGCCCGGCGCGCGGCGATCGAGGTGTGGTGCATCGTGATGGACCCGATGGCCCCGAGAGCGGCCACGGCCCGCAGGTGCGCCAGGGAGAGCGGTCGGGACGCGGCGGGCGGCTGCCCCGTGGCCGGCGGACCCGTCGGGGGCAGCGGGTGCTCGCGCCCTACCGCCTCCTCCACCCGCCCGACGACGTGCGCGAACTTCGCCCGCAGATGGCGCCGGTCCTCACGGTGGAGGTAGCGGGCCTCCCACCGGTACACCCCGCCGGACGCCCGGTAGGCGACGGTGACCCGGCCGAGGGCGGCCAGGAGGTCCGCGAGGGGCGCCGCGGGCGGCACCTCGTCGACGGCCGCGACCAGTCGGTCGGCCATGATCTCGGTGCACTCGGCGAACAGGGCGTACTTGTTGGGGAAGTGGCGGTACAGCGCCGCGGCGGTGATGCCCACGCGGGCGGCGATCTCCTCCATGGAGGTCCAGTGGTAGCCGCGTTCACTGAAGACCCGGCCCGCGGCCTCGACGATGAGCTGCCTGCGGTTGCGGGGCCGAACGGCCGCGGTCGGCTCGGTGGTCACAACCGAACGGGCGGGAGCGGGAACGGGGCCATGTCGAGCAGTCAATCACACTTGCCGACGGCCCCCGGGGCATCCGTCGCAGGTGGCGGCGCGGGCCGGGTCTCACCGCGCCGCGGAGGCGACTTCCTCCTCGCTCGGCTCGGCGGTGGCGGCGGCGCGGGCCTTGCGGCGGTCCAGCCAGAGGGCGAGGGCCAGGAGCAGCAGGGCGAGCACCAGCAGGCCGATCGGGGTCGCCGTGCCGAGCAGCCACAGCAGCCGCGCGGTCGTCTCGGCGTCGTCGGCCTGCCGGTGGACCGAGGCCTGGGCCCCCTGGACGTCGACGTCGCTCACCGGGAAGAGCGGCACGGCCCCCTCGGCGCCCTGCGTCCGCGCGACGACCTTCTGGTGCAGGGAGCCGTTCAGGGACAGCCCGGTCTCCGCGTCGACCCAGCCCCGCCGTTCGGTGGCGGTGGTGTACGTCAGCGGCACCGACTCCGGCAGAGCGTCCAACGCCCCCTGTTCCGGGCGCTGTTGCTCGGGGAGCGCGGCGACGAGGCCGAGCACCGCCGCGCGCGGCAGGACGGGCGGCAGCGCCTTGAGGGTGGCGGTGTCGGCGAGGGCTCCGTCGGAGGAGATGCCGTACACGTAGGCCTCGCGCCCGTCGACGGTCTGCGTGCCCTCGTACTCGGCCGGGAACGTCTTCTTCGTTCCGGTGTCCCAGAACCGGTAGTCCCGCTTCTCGGGTTCGAGAGGCCAGGAGATGACGAGGCCCTCGTGCGCCTCGGCCCCGGAGCCGGCGGGGGCGGGCCGCTCGGTGAGGTCGCGCCGGTCCAGCGCCCACACATACGTGGAGGCGCTCAGCTTCGCACCGCCCGGGCCGCGCAGCACGGCGTCGTCGGAGACAAGGGCGGTCCGGCCGTGCGTCTCCTTCACCTCGATCCGGCGGTCGAGGGTGACGGGCACACCCGTCAGGAAGGCCTTGCTCATGTCACCGGCCTGGAGCGCCTGTGCGTTGAGAAGGGTGGCGGTGCCTTCGTAGCGGAAGGTGCTCTCGGCGTCGGCCGGCACCTGGTGCAGCGCGGGGTAGACGGTGAACCGCGTGACGGCGGACGCCGCCACCAGAAGCACGGCCGATCCGGTCAGTACCCAACTGGTCCTGCGCATGGCTTCTCCTCAAAGGAGCTGTCACAGACGGAGAGGAACTTAGCGAGCGCTAAGAAGGTAGGGCGGTGCGCTGAGGGCGTCAACACTCTGAACAGGGCCTGCTCTATTGGCTTTTGACCTGATCAGGTTCAACACGCGGCCCCAAAAGGCCTCATCACCCGAGCAGTTCACTGAGCGATCGATAAGTGGCGTCGAGACTCCGGGTTCAGGGCTCCTCCGGCCCGTTCGTCCGGTGGGCCGGGTGGAGTGCGGGGAAGACCGCCTCGACCAGATGCAGGGCCGTACTGGTCAGCATCACGTGCAGATCGCCGCGTTCCAGCGTGCCGCGCACCAGCCACTCACGGGACGCGGCCTTGAGCATGCCGCTGTGCGCCCGTACCAGCGCGCGCAGTTGGGTCCGGCCCTCGGTGACATCGCCCATCATCGCGGCCTCCAGGACGCAGTCGATGGCCGCCTCGTCGGCCTCGAACATGATCTGGTCGATGTCGGGGTCACGGCTGACCGCTTGGAGGTCGATCGCGGACAGCCACATCTCGCGGTTGTTCCCGACCACGTCGAGCCAGCGGTCCACGCAGATCGACAGGCGCTCCCGGGCACCCGTCGCGGGCAGGCGCTGGGAGACGGAGTCGGGGACGACCATCACCTGGCGCACCACGGTCAGGTAGAGCTGCCGCTTGCTGCCGAAGTAGTGGTTGATCAGCGCGCGTGCCGCCCCGGCCTCGGCGGCGATGTCGGCGAGCGACACCGCGCCGTAGCTGCGGGCCCCGAACAGCCGTCGTGCGGCGGCGAGGATCTCGGCACGCCGGGCGTCCGGCGCGAGTCGGCGGCGCCGGGCCGCACGCTGAACGCCCATGTGGTCATCTCCTCGACGTGGGTCCCGGTGGGTCGGCGTTCACGCGTACAGCAAGTCGTTCACGCGTACAGCAAGTCGTTCACGCGTACAGGGAGTCGACGACAGCGGCGTACCGCTCCGCGAGGGCCCGCCGGTCCGGGGTCGCGCCGGCCTTCAGCTCGCCCGTCTCCACCGTCCAGGGACCGGGCAGGGCGTGGTACCGGCGCACCCGACCCCACTCGGGCAGGCCCGCGTTGGCCCGCGCGACCGCCTCGTCCAGGGCGGCGAGGACGCGCGGGTGGCCGGCGAGGACGGCGGGGTCGTCCGCGTCGAGGCCGTTCTCCCGCGCCCAGCGCGGGGCCGTGTCCGGGTCGAGGACGAGCAGGGCGGTGACGTACGCGCGCCGGTCGCCGATCGCGAGGGCGTGTCCGACGAGCGGATGGGCGCGCAGGAGCGCCTCGATCGGGGCGGGTGCGACGGTCCTCGTGCCGTCGACGACGAGGAGGTCCCGCGCGCGGCCGGTGACCGTGACCGTTCCCCGGGTGTCGACGGTGCCGGTCCAGCCGGAGGCCAGTCGGCCCTGCGGGTCGACGGCGGGTTCGACGGCGCCGTCGGGACGCAGGTGTCCCGCGCAGACCACGGGCCCGCGGACCAGGAGTTCACCCTCGGCCGACTCCTCGACCTCGACCCCGGGCAGCGGTGTCCCGGCCGTGCCCGCCCCGAACCCCTCCGGCCCGCTCACCACGACGGGACCGGCGGTCTCGGGCAGGTGCCACACCTCGCGCACGGGCAGCCCGAAGCCGGCCAGCCGTTCCCTCGTGGCGGTCGACAGGGGCGGGCCCGCGTTGAGGGCCAGGTGGAGGTCGTCGGCGCCGACGGCCGCCCGCACCGGTCGCAGCAGCGTCGCGTCGAGCTGGGCGAGCGGGACGGCGACGTCCGGGGGCAGTTCCTTGCCGGCGGCGCGCAGCCGGAAGACCTCCAGGATGGTCCGCCCCGCCTGGGCGACGGCCGCCGAGTGCTCCCGCGGCAGCGACTCCAGGTGGGTCTCCAGAGCGACGGCGAGTCGGTCCCAGACGGGAGGCGGCGCGAAGAAGGTGTGCGGTCGCGCGGCGAGCAGAGAGGGGAGGAGCCGGTCGGGGTCGGGGCAGAGCGTGACGTGGCCGGCGGCGCAGACCGGCTCGTAGAGGCCGAGGACCCGTCCGGCGGCCCGGGCCGGGGACAGGTGGGCCACCGACCTGCGGTGGTCCGGGTCCGTCAGGGGCTCGGTGTGCGCGAGGGCCTGGTGGACGACGTTGCGATGGGTGAGCACGACGGCGCCGGGCGCACCGGTGGAGCGGGGCGTGTACAGCAGGGCCAGGGGGTCGTCCGGTGCGGCCGACCCGGCGAGCGCCTCGAACGCGGTGTCGTCGGGCCGTACGGCGTCGCGTACGGCCGCGTAGCCGACGAAGCGCGGATCGTCCGCGAGGGCGGCGGCCGGGTCGAGGACGATCACCGCGCGCAGGGCGGGCAGGCCGTCCAGGAACGGCAGCCAGCGCCGCACCTCCCGTTCGTCCTCCAGGACCAGAACCGGCGCCGCGCTGTGCCGGGCCACGGCCTCCAGTTCGCCGGGGGTCCAGGTGTCGCAGGTGCTCGACGACAGGACACCGAGGTGGACGGCGGCCAGGTCGGTGACCCAGTGCTCGGGGCGCCGGGACATCCCGACGAGCATGCGGTCGCCCCGCTTCAGGCCGAGTGCGCCGAGGCCGCGGGTGAGGGCGGCGGTCTCGGCGCGGAGCTGGGCCCAGGAGAGGGTGACCGCGTCGGCTCCGTGGCCGAGGGTGAGGGCGGGGCGGTCGGCGTGGTGGCGGGCGTTGCGGCGCAGCAGGCCGGGGATGGTCGACGCGGGGGTGAGCGGCTCGGGTGCGAGCCGGGGTGGCTGCTCCTTCGTGGGCATGTGCGGCTCCTTCACTGCGGGGGTGGTGGGCCGTGCGGGGTGCTCGCCCGGGTGAGGTGTCTCAACGCGGCTGCGGGGGCGCCTCGTTGAGGCTGGTCCGGTCCGACGGGTGGTGCTGGGGCGGCGGATTCAGCATCGGCGCCAGATGGGTGCGGGCGAGCGCGGCCAGTTGGGTCTCGTCGGACAGGTCGATGACATGGCTCGGGATGACGAGCAGGGACGCCGAGACGCGGACCATCATCTCGGCGACGACGGCGACGTCCACGCTGTCGGCGACGTGCCCGGCACGCTGTTCCTGGCGCAGCCGTCCGGCGAGGAACTGCCGCACCATGCTGAGCGTGCGCCCGCCGTCGCCGGTCATGGACAGCACGACGGACTCCGGCTCGGCGGCCATGAGCGCGCCGATGAGACGGTTGCCGCGAATGGCGCGCATGGAGCTGACGAAGCCGAGGGCGACCCGGTCCGTGAGCGTCGGGGCGTCGCGGATGTCGGCGATGAACTGGTCGAAGTAGCGCCGGAACTCACGCCGCACCACCTGCTGGACCAGCTCGCCCTTGGTGGCGAAGCGGCGGTACACCGTGATCCGCGAGACGCCGGCCCGGTGTGCCACGTCACCCACGCTGCACCGCGTGATCCCCATGCGGCAGAACTGCTCGAAGGCGGCGTCGAGCAGACGCGCGGTCATCTCGTCGTCGCGGTCGGCGCCTCCCACGGCGTCGGCGAACGCGATGTCGAGCAGGGACGGAGGGTCCGGCGGGGTTCCGGAGGGTGCGGCGAGTGTCACGAGCGTCTCCCTGATTCTGTGCGGCCCCTGGCGTTCATGCCTCGGTTGTGCTCCCCTGGAGATACAGAGATGCTCAATCTGTTTCACCGTATCAAACGGGACGGTTGAGTCACAGGACCCGCGCACCACCCGTCGGTCCAGCCGACCCCCGGCCCTGCCGCTCCCCGGTCCCGCGGCGCGCCACAGGACCGACGGACCACCGGACCGACGAGTCATAGGTCCGCACCACACCCGCAACTCAAGGAGGAGTTCGCACCCATGGACGGACTCAGTAGGCGCAAGATGCTGCTCACGGGCGGAACGCTGGGCACACTGGGGGCACTTGGGCTCGCCTCACCCGCCCGGGCGCGGACCCTGTGGACCTGGGCACCGAGCGCCTCGGTCGCCGGCACGGGCGCGGGCCTGGACCCCGAGTGGGTGTGGGACGACGAGGCCGACCCGCTGGTCGCCTCCGTGATCGACCGCGGTGACGTGCCCCGGGTCAACGAGCTGCTGCGGACCTGGACCCGCAACGACCAGCCGGTGCCGGCACAACTGCCCTCGGACCTGCGTCAGTTCATGGAGGAGACGCGACAGCTCCCCGCCTGGGCCGACCGGGCAAAGCTGGAGACCGCGGCCAGGTTCAACGAGTCCCGGGGCATCTACCTCAACCTGCTCAACGGGGTGGGCGGCGGCATGCTCAGCACCGCCATCCCCCGCGAGGCACGCGCCGTCTACCACTCCAAGGGCGGCGCCGACATGGAGGACCGTGTCGCCAAGACGAGCCTGCTGGGGTTCGCCGTGGGCGACCTCAACGCCTACCGGCCCGACGGCAGGATCATGGTCGAGGCGGTCAAGACCCGGCTGGTGCACGCCGCCGTACGCCATCTGCTGCCCCAGTCGCCCCACTGGACCCGCACCAGCGGCGGCCAGGCCGTTCCCATCAGCCAGGCCGACATGCTCGTCACCTGGCACAGCCTGCCCACGTACGCCATGCGGAAGCTGCTCGACTGGAAGGTGCCGCTGACCGCCGCCGACTCCGAGGCCTACCTCCATGTGTGGCAGGTGACCGCCCACATGCTCGGCATCCGCGACGAGTACATCCCGGCCACCTGGGCCGCGGCCGACGCCCAGTCGCGGCAGATCCTGGACCCCGTCCTGGCCGCCACCCCCGAGGGCGTCGAGCTGACGGACATCCTGCTCGGCCAGCTCGCCGAGCAGACGAGTCCCGGCGGGCTCGACCGCCCCCTCGTCAACGCCCTCGCGCGCTACCTGGTCGGCGACGACGTGGCGGACTGGGACGGCATCCCCCGCGAACCCTTCTGGGAGCAGGCCATCGCCACCGCCTGGCCGAAGCTGGTGGCCTTCCGCGAGAAGCTCATCCCGCTCCCCCTGGTCCCGCCGCTCGCCTGGACGATCGACGAGGCCGCGCGCAAATACATCATGTTCTTCCTCACCAAGGGCCAGGGCACCAGCATCGTCATCCCGGAGACCAATCGGCCCGGCTGAGCCCCGCCGGGCCGATACCGCAGAGCCGCGCGCACAGTGCCGCTCGCGCAAAGCCGCGCGCACAGTGCCGCTCACACAAAGCCGGTCGCTCAGTGCCGCTCACGCACTGCCGTTCGCACGGAGCCGCCCACGCACTGCCGCTCGCACAGAGCCGACAAAGAACCAGGACAAGGAGCTCATCCATGGAAGAACTCAGCAGGCGCAGAATGCTGCTCGCGGGCGGGGCGCTCGGAGCACTGGGCGCGCTGAGCGCCGCCACCCCCGCCCAGGCCCGTCCGCCGTGGACCTGGGCGGCCTCCGGATCGGTCGCCGGACAGGGGGCGGGCCTCGACCCCGAATGGGTGTGGGACGACGAGGCCGACCCGGTCCTCGCCGCCGTGATCGACCGGGGCGACACATCCAAGGTCAACGAGGCGCTGCGGCAGTGGACCCGCAACGACCAGGCGCTGCCCGCCGGACTCCCCGCGGATCTGCGGGAGTTCATGGAGGAGGCACGCCGGATGCCCTCCTGGGCCGACCAGGACAAACTCCGGGCGGCGGCCCGCTTCACGACGAAGAAGGGCATCTACACGGGCGCCCTGTACGGGCTGGGCAGCGGTCTGATGAGCACGGCCATCCCCCGGGAGGCGCGCGCCGTCTACTACTCCAAGGGCGGCGCGGACATGAAGGACCGCATCGCCAAGACCGCCCAACTCGGCTACGACGTGGGCGACCTGAACGCCTATCAGCCCCAGGGCGCCATGGTCGTCACCGCCGTGAAGACCCGGCTGGTGCACGCGGCCGTACGGCATCTGCTGCCGCAGTCGCCCGGCTGGTCCCGTACCGGCGACGGCCAGACCATCCCCATCAGCCAGGCCGATCTGATGGTGACCTGGCACAGCCTGCCCACTTTTGTCATGCGCAAGCTAAAGGACTGGAGGGTGCCCATCTCGGCCGCGGAGTCCGACGGCTTCCTGCACGTGTGGCAGGTGACCGCGCACTTGATGGGCATCCGCGACGAGTACATCCCCGCCTCCTGGGAACAGGCCGAGGCCCAGTCGCGGCAGGTGCTCGACCCGATCCTGGCCGCCACCCCCGAGGGCGTCGAACTCACCGACGTGCTCCTGGACATCGTCGCCGAGCTGGACGCGGGGCTGACCCGGCCGCTGATCAACGCCTTCTCCCGCTACACGGTCGGCGACCGCGCCGGCGATCTCATCGGGCTGGACAAGGAGCCCTTCTGGCAGCCCCTGATCAGTGCCGCCTGGCCCCTGCTGGTCGCCTTCCGCGAGGGCCTGATCCCGCTGCCGCTCGTCCCCGCGGCGGCCTGGACGGTGGAGGAGGCCATCCGGAGGTTCGTCCTGCTGTTCCTGGCCGAGGGCCGCGGCATCCATCTGGAGATCCCCGACACCAACCGCCCCGCCTGAACCGCACCCGTCACACGGCGGCGCGGGGCCGCCCCTTCTCCGGTGGCCCCGCGCCGCGTACCCCAAGTCCCGTGCCCCGCACCCGAGCCGGGCACCCCGGCGCCCGGAAGGACGCAGAGATGACAGGCAAGGCTCACGCGCCGGAGCCGGAGCCCGGCCCGCACGGTCCGGGCAGGCGCCGGTTCCTGGGCTACGTCCTGGCCGCCACCACCTTGACGACCGCCGCCGAACTCCTGCCCGCGCCACCGGCCCACGCGGGCGTCCCCTCACCCGACCTCACCCGACTGCTCGACCTCAACGACGTGATGACGGTGGCCGCCGCGCCCACCTCCGCGCTGATCACGGTCGAGGTCGCCCCGGACGGCACCGTGTCCTTCGCCCTGCCCAGGACCGAGGTGGGGCAGGGCATCACGACCTCGACGGCGATGCTCATCGCCGAGGAACTGGACGTGCCCGTCGAGCGGGTGCGGATCACCCTGGCCGACGCCCGGCCCGAGCTGGTCTTCAACCAGCTCACGGGGGCGTCGAACACGACCGTCTCGACGTTCACCCCGGTCCGGGTGGCCGCGGCCGTCGCCCGTGGCCGGCTGCTGCGGGCCGCGGCGCAGGACTGGGGGACCGACGTCGCGGACCTCACGCTCGAGGGCGGCATGGTCACCGGCCCCGGTGGCCGCAGCGCCGGCATCGGGGAACTGGCCGGGCGGGCGGCGAGCCAGGACACCCTCCGCATGGCCGTCGACCTCAAACCCCGTTCCGAGTTCACCGTCATCGGCCGGCCCCACGGACGTATCGACGCCCTCGCCGCCGTCACCGGACGCAAGACCTTCACCATGGACCTCGACGTCCCGGGCGCCCTGCCGACCATGGTGTGCCGTCCGCCGACGATCAACGGAACGGTCGTCTCGGTGGCGAACGCGGCCGAGGTACGCGCGTTGCCGGGCGTCACCGACCTCGTCGTCATCTCCACCGGCGTGGCGGTGCGCGCCCTGACCTTCGGGCAGTGCATCGACGCGGTGCGCGCCCTGCGGGTGACATGGAAGGCGGGCACGGCGGCGGGAAAGTCCGACACGTCGGTGCTCGCCGAACTCCGTTCCGCCGAGCTGCCGTTGGGAGTGCCGCCGCTCGCCCCGAGCGTGGAGGGCAGGTTCACCTTCGCCTTCCGCGGCAACAGCGCGCTGGAGCCCAACTGCGCCATAGCCGACGTCCGCCCCGACCGCGCCGAGGTCTGGTCGAGCCTGAAGGCGCCGATCGTCGCCCAGGAGTCGATCGCGGCCCGGCTGGGGCTGCCGGTCGGCGCGGTCACGGTCCATGTCACCGAGGGCGGCGGTTCCTTCGGCCGGAAGCTGTTCTTCGACGCCGCGCTCGAAGCCGTCGAGATCTCGCGGAAGCTGGGCAAGGCGGTGAAGCTGATGTGGCATCGCGCCGACGACGTCCGGCAGGGCCGCGCCCACCCCATGGCCACCTCCCGCGTCCACATCGCCCACCTCGGCGACACGGTGCTCGGTTACCGGCAACGGCACACCAGCGTGGCCACCGACCTCGGTCACGGCCTCGGCGAGATCCTCACCGCCTTCGCCGCGCAACTCCCGGTCGGTGACATCGGCTTCGCGGAGACCTTCTTCCAGCTCTCCCAGTCCATGCCGTACGACATCGGCGTCACCAGCCGGCTGCTGAGCGAGACGGACAAGGGCTTCAACACCGGCAGCATGCGCAACGTCTACTCCCCCGACGTGACCTGCGCCCGTGAGCTCATGATCGACCGGCTCGCCCGCGAACTGGGCAAGGACCCCTACCGGTTCCGGCTCGGCCTGCTCCGGGACGACCGGGCCCGGGCCGTCCTGGAGAAGGCCGCGGAGTCCGGCGACTGGGGGCGGTCCCTGCCGGACGGAATGGCGCAGGGGATCGCTCTGCACACCGAGTACCACTCGGCCAACGCGGTGCTGGTCGAGATCGACTGCCGTCCCGAGACCGTCCACCGGCCCGTCCGAGACGGCGTCGGCGGACCTCGCGTCACCAAGGCCGTGTGCGTCGTGGACGTCGGGCTGACCGTCAACCCGCGCGGCCTGGAGGCGCAGATGGCCGGCTGCGTCATGGACGGCATCGCGCTGGCCCTCACCTCCAGCCTGCACCTGCGCGACGGCGCCTTCCTGGAAGCCAGTTGGGACAACTACTTCTACACACGCCAGTGGAACACCCCGGCCGAGCTGGACGTCGTCGTCATGCCAACCACGACGGGTGAACCGGGCGGCGCCGGGGAGCTGGGGGTCGCCGCCTCGACGGCAGCCGTCGCCTGCGCCTACGGCCGTGCCACGGGAACCATGCCGACCTCGTTCCCGATCAACCACGGCACCCTCTCGTTCGAGCCCAAGCCCACCGTCCCGCCCGTCCCGCCGTCGCCCACCGACGGTCTGGACCACGTGCGTTGACCCTCTGGAGGTCCTGTGCCCACCCACACCTTCCGCCTCAACGGCGAACAGGTGACCGTCGATGTCGCCGACGACGTACGCCTGCTGTGGGTGCTGCGAGACGTCCTCGGCGTCACCGGCCCCAAGTACGGCTGCGGCATCAACGTCTGCAAGGCGTGCACCAGCCATCTCAACGGCCGGGCCGTGAACCCCTGCGCGGTGCCCGTGGGCGCGCTCGCCCCGACGGACGAGATCACCACGATCGAAGGGCTCGCCGCCACGGCGGGAGAGGAACTGCACCCGATGCAGAGGGCTTGGCTGGACCAGGACGTGGCCCAGTGCGGCTACTGCCAGCCGGGCCAGATCATGGCCGCCGTCGCGCTGGTCCGGCGGGTGCGGGAGGAGGGCCGCGACCTCACCGACGCCGACCTCGACGGCCTGCGCAACATCTGCCGCTGCGGGACGTACTTCCGCATCCGGGCGGCGATCAGGGCGGGCGCCGAGAACATGTGAGACCTCTACCCTCACGGGAAACAGTGAGACACAATACGACTGTTTGTTTCTCAGAGACGAGGAGAGCTATGGACATCGACGAGGCGCGCTCCCGGTTCGCCGTGCTGCGCGAGAAGGACTCCGCGGTCTCGGACGAGGAACTCGACTCCGTCTGGGCCGCGTTGCCGACCGTGCGCGTCGAGGCGATCCTCGGCCGCTGGCGGGGCACCGGCTTCGACACCGGGCATCCCCTCAACAAGAAGCTGGCGCGCTCGGGTTGGTACGGCAAGACCTTCGTGGCCGTCCACGACGCCAAGCCGCTGATCCTGCGGGGCGAGGACGGCGAGCTGTACTCCGACACCGAACTCGGCAAGGGCGAGGCCAGTTTGTGGATGGTCGAGTTCCGCGGCGAGTCGACGGCCACGATGGTCTACGACGGCCAGGCCGTCTTCGACCACTTCAAGCGGGTCGACGACGACACGCTCATGGGCATCATGAACGGCAAGGGCTTCGGCGACGGCCCCTTCTTCTACTTCGTCCTCGACCGCGTCTGACCCCGGCACCGCCGAGACGGCGGGTGCCGGAGAGGGAGTCCGTCCGTGAAAGCCGCAGTGGTGGAGAAGGCCGGTGAGGGCTTCGTCCTCCAGGACATCGACATCGCCGAACCCGCCGACCGCGAGGTGCTCGTGGAGGTGCGGGCCGCCGGTCTGTGCCATACCGATCTCACCCTCGCGACCCACAATCCCGGCCGTCTGCCCCTGCCCCTGGTGCTGGGGCACGAGCTCGCGGGCGTGGTCGTGGCGCTCGGCCCGCGGGCCGCCGCCTTCGGGGTCGGCGACCATGTGGTGGGGTGCCTGGTGCAGTGGTGCGGCGCCTGCGCGGCCTGCCACGACGGCCGGACATATCAGTGCGCTCACCCCGAGGCCACCCTGCGCGATCCCGCCCGGGACCGCCCGCGACTCAGCCGGGACGGAGAACCCGTCACGCAGGGCATGGGCCTCGGCGGCTTCGCCCGGCACGCGCTCGTCCATGAGAACCAACTGACGTCCGTGCCACGGGAGATGCCCTTCGCCCCCGCCGCCCTGCTGGGATGCGGGGTGCTGACGGGGGTGGGCTCGGTGTTCAACGGCGCGCGGGTCGCGCCGGGTGAGAGCGTCGCCGTGATCGGGGCCGGGGGCGTCGGGCTGAGCGCGGTGAGCGCGGCGCGGCTCGCCGGGGCCTCGCCGATCGTCGCGATCGATGTCCAGGACGGCAAGCTGGAGCGCGCCCGCGCCTTCGGTGCCACCCATGTCGTCAACTCCGCGCGCACGGACGCCGTGAGCGCCGTGCGCGAGCTGTCCGGGGGCGGGGTGCGGCACGCCTTCGACCTCGTGGGCACGGCGGCGACCGCGGACCAGGCGCTGCGGATGACGGGACTGGGAGGCGGGATCCACCTGGTGGGGCTGGCGCCGGGCGGCGCGGAGCTGCGGCTCTCGCTGCCGCGACTGCTGCTGGAGCAGAAGCGCGTCCAGGGGCTGATCATGGGCGCCGGTGACCCGCGCCGCGGGATCACCCGCTGCGCCGACCTGTATCTGCGAGGTGAACTGCCCCTGGACGAGCTGGTGTCCCGGCGCATCGCGCTGGCCGACCTGGACGCCGGTTACGCCGCCCTCGCCGACCCCGACGTGGCCCGGGTGGTCGTCACCTCGTTCTGAGCCTTCCGGAGCGGCCAGGCTCCGGCGCGTCTCAGGGCGCCCGATGGCCCGCCGCGCGTCGGGCCCGGTACGCCAGGGGCAGATAGCGCAGCCGCTCCGGCAGGAGCGGGACGAGGGTGCGGACGACGGCACCGAAGCGGCGCAGCCGGCGTTCGTCCCGGCGCGTCCAGGGCAGGCCGAGCCACGCCCGGGCGACGGGCGGGAGCAGGCCGATGGTGACGAACACGTGCAGGCGGCCCAGCGGTGGCCGCAGCACGGGCCACAGGAGGCGCAGGAGGGCGGGCGCGCCGGGCGGGAGGGCGATGCGGCGCCTGGGGTCGAGGAGTTCCCTCACCACCACCGTGGGCTCCAGCTCCTCGCTGACCATGGTGTCGAAGTACGGCCAGAACTCCTCCGGGGTGCGGGGCATGTCCCGGCGGTTGATGCCGAGGATGTCGCCGAGGCGCAGCAGTTCGTCGTAGAGGCGGCGCTCCTCGGCGTCGTCGAGCGGGTCGGAGAGGTAGCGCGCGGCCCGCAGGAAGCCGGGGTACGCCGTGGCGTGCACCCAGGCGTAGTAGGCGGGTGCCAGGGCGTGGTAGGAGCGGCCCCGGGTGTCGATGCCGGAGATGCCCTTGTGCAGCTGCCGGAGCCTGAGCCCCTCCTCGCGGGCCTGTTCGCCGCCGTAGACCCACAGTTGCAGGGAGCCGAGCGAGCGCTGGGCGCGGCCCCAGGGGTCGGTGCGGAAGACGGAGTGGTCGTCGACGCCGGCGCCGACGGCGGGGTGGGCGACCTGGAGCACGAGTGCGGCGGGCAGCGACAGCAGCAGGCGTACGTCGCCCGCGATGTCCCAGAGGATGGATCCCGGGGCGAAGGGCTCGGGTCCGGGGCGGTCCGTCATCGTCACCACGCCCCGAGCGGCTGCCGGGCGGCGGCGTCGGTTCCGGGCCGGTGCGTGGCCCAGTAGGCGATGGCCAGGGAGCCGGCGATGCGCAACGGGGGCGGTGTGAGCGTCGCGAGGAGGCGGACCAGGCGGGCGAAGCGTCGCAGGGAGCGCTCCTGGCGGGCGCTCCAGGGCAGGCGCAGCCGGGTGCGCAGGACGGGTGGCAGGGTGCCGACGGTGACCAGCAGCGCGTAGTGGGCGGCGAGTCGGGCGACCGGTCGCCACAGCGGTCCGGGAATCCACCGGAACGGCTTCGCGGGGCGGGCGAGTTCGTCGAGGACGTCCTGGACCGACCGGTTGCGTTCCAGGCGGTGGGCGACCATCTCGTCGTAGTACTCGACGAACGAGGGCCAGTCGGGCGGCAGATGGTGGTCCCGCAGCCCCCACACCCGGCCCACGTCCCGCATGCCGCGGTAGTACTCGGCGAGTTCGCCGTCGGTCATCGCCCTGCCGAACAGCCTCTGGGCGTCGACCGGTCCTTTGACGAGGGTGGCGTGGACCCAGTGGTAGGCCTCGGGGTTGAGGGCGTGGTAGCGGCGGCCCTCGGAGTCGGTGCCCTTCATGGGCGCGTGCACGCGGATCAGTCTGCGCGCCTCGGCGGTCGCCGCGGCCTGGCCGCCGTAGACGACGGTGGTGAGGGAGAGCAGCGTCCTGATCAGGCGCGGCCAGGGTTCGGCGCGGAAGGCGCTGTGGTCGGCGACGCCCGCGCCGACGACCGGGTGGGAGACCTGGAGCAGGAGCAGTTGCGGTGCCATGAGGGTGGCCCGGGCGTCGCCGAAGACGCGCCACACGGGGTCGCCCCGGCGTGGTGCGCGAATCCGCGACGGCTCCTCAAGTGGCTTTCCGTTGTCGGCAGTTGGTGCGGCGGACGTGTGCGGCAGACCGGTCATGGCACCTCCGTTGCTCCGTCGTGTCCGGAGTATTGACGCGCCCCGAGAAACAAGTCAATAGTTTTTGTATCTTCGACTCTCGATGTTCCCCCCGGAAGGACCCGGCATGAGCGGCAGTCAGCCAGCGACAGGGCAGGAAAGACTCGGTGAGGGACGCACCCGCTGGAGGCGCAGCGCGCTGATGTTCGTGCCGTGCACCCTGGCCGTGGGCGCTCTGGGCGTCGCCCTGGCCGAGGGCGCGCTGGCCGCGTCGTTCGCCGTCTCCGGCACGGCGTTCAAGGTGTCCGCGTCCGAGGTCACGGCTCAGGGCGTGTCCTCCTTCCCGTCCTCCGTGGGCGGTTCGGCCGACGACGCCGAGCCGGTGCTGCTCGCCGCGGTGAAGAGCGGCACCGTCTCGGACGTGTGCGTGTCGCTGAAGCAGAAGGTGCCCCTGCTCGGGGAGATCGCCATGCTGGTCCGCTCGGGCGCGGACAAGCCGCTCGCCGGGACCGACCTCGTGGTCAACGCGGACGCCCTGACCGGCGCCGGCGGAAAGGTCACCGGCGTCGAGGCCGGCCGGGACGCCTCCACGCTCACCGGCGCACCCGGGGTGCGGGGTCCGGCGGGCGTGTTCGGCGTCCAGGCGGCCACCGCGGTCGCCCGTGACGTCCGGAGCACCGCGTACTCCGCCAACGGCGGCACCCTGACGCTGGAGAAGCTGGAGATCGAGTTCAGCCGCACCGGCGAGCAGTGCTTCTGACGGCCGAGGGGCGGACCCGGCTCATGTTCACCTTCGTCCTCGGCTTCCTCGCGGAGCTGGCCAGGGAGACCGGCGACTGGCTCGACCGCGCCCTGCCCGCGCCCCGGGTGCGGCGCGCGGTGCGCGGCTGGCGCAGGCGGCGGCCGTTCTGGGCCGCGGTGTGGGTCGTCGCGGGCGGTGTCGAGATGGTCGCCATCCCGCTCGCCCCGCTGCCCCTGATGATCCGGATCGGCGTCGGCGCGATGTCGGCGGTCGGCATCGGGGTCGTCCTGGTGACGGGCGGCTTGTTCTTCCTGTTCAAGCCGGAGCAGCGGATGTTCGTGTCGATCGTCACGGCGGTCGCCTCCCTGACGTCGATGGCGACGACGAACCTGGGCGGCTTCGGCGTCGGGATGGCGGCGGGCCTGATCGGGTCCTCCCTGGCGTTCGGCTGGATGCCCGACCCCGTCCCGGCGGGGGATCCGGCCGACCCGGCGGAGGAGCGGGCGCCGGTACCTGGAGCCGACGCGGACCACGCCGACGCCGCGAAGGAGCGGTCGCCGGTCCCGGAAGCCGAGGCGGACCGTGCGGGGCGGCGCCGTCGCCGTGCCCGGGGTGCCGCCCTGATGGCCGTCAGCGCCCTGCTGGCGGCAGCGGCGCTCCCCTCGGCCCGGCCCGCGTACGCCGCGCCGCGCGCCGACCTCTTCCCCCTGCCCTGGCCTACGCTCACCTGGCCCTGGGACGTGCCCTCGCCGTCCCCCGGCACGTCCGCCCCGTCACCGTCCCCCTCCGCTCCGGCCGCGCCGGACCCGACCCCGAGCCCGACCCCGACCCCCGGAACCGAGCCGCGAGAAGGCGCGTCCGGAGCCGCCCAGGTCACCCTCCCCTGCCTGACCGGCGTCGACACCGGCGGACTGCCGAACCCCGACGAGGCCGTCCCCGGCGAGACGCCGGAGGACCCCGACGACCTCACCGCCCTGCGGCCCCCCGTGGTCGTCGGCCCCCAGCCCGGCCGCCCGCGCGCGACCTACCCGGTCAACCGGCTCTACCCCGCCGTCGGCGCCGACCGCCTGACCGCGTACGGCGCGATCATCCACGGGGCGACCTATCTGACGACCTCCGACGGCGGACGGCTGAAGGTGCTGTGGGTGCACGCCGACCGGCTCGTCGCGGACGACTACACCTTCCGCCTCGACACACCCGGCCAGACCCAGACCATCGACGTCGACCTCGACATCCCCCAGGTCGACGTCTACGTCACCGAGTTGACCGGCTCGATCACCATCCCCGTGCTCGGCGTCGGCACCCCGCGCATCTGCGTCGGCGCCGACGTCGTCCCGGCCAATCTGCCGATCGCCGTGCAGCTGCCCGAGCTGTCGGTCACCGCCGTCGAGGCCGGGCAGGTCCTGGTCGACGCCGAGACGGTCGGCTTCACCGACCTCAGCGCACACAGCCGGCCCCGATAGGAGGAACCGCCATGGGCCGTTACAGCCGGCTCCGCCGCATCAAGCGACTCGACCCGCACAAGGACTACGAGCAGATCTTCTGGTGGCTCACCCAGTACGAGTTCCCCTGGGACTACCTCCAAGGGGTGTCCGTCGCGTTCCTGCGCGACTACGGCGTCCCCCGCATCTCACAACTCCTGGACCGGACGCAGGAGTTCGAACGCGCGGGGCAGAAGCGGTACGACGACACGGTGCTGATCGCCTACGAGCTGGTCCGCGAGGGCATGCACTCCGACCACGGCAGGGCCACCGCCCGCCATCTCAACCGCATCCACGGCCGCTACCGCATCCCCAACGAGGACTATCTGTACGTCCTGGCCACCACGGTCGTCGGCCCGAAGCGGTGGATCGACCTCTACGGCTGGCGGGCCCTGTCCCCCGAGGAGACCGAGAGCCTGGCTCTGGTGGGACGGCGCATGGGCGTGATGATGGGCATCGCGGACCTGCCCGACGACTACGCCGGGTTCGAGCACTTCCATGACGCCTACGAGCGGAAGATGTTCGCCTACGACCCGGCCAACCGGCGCGTCGCCGCTGCCACTTTGCGGGTCGTGACCGGCATGTACCCGCGGCTGCTGCGCCCGTTGGTCGCCCGCTTCTCCCTCGCCCTGCTGGACGACCCGCTGCTGACCGCGCTCGGACTGCCCCGCCCGTCGCGCCGGCTGCGTGTCGCGGCCCATCGCGCACTGCGGCTGCGCGCGGCGGTGGTGCGGCTGCTGCCGGCCCGCCCGGAGTGGTGGCCGCACCGACCCAAGCCCCGTAGTTACCCCTTCGGCTGGACGCTCGACGACCTCGGCCCGCACTGGGCGCAGACCAGGCCGCGGACACCACTGGCCGAGGAGACCTCACCTCAGGAGCACGGATGACCCACACCACCCCGGACACCACCGCCGACACCGCCCCGGACGGCACCTTCGCCTCGTGCGACCCGGCCACCGGTGAGGTGCTCGCCCGCCATCCCGTCCACGGGCCCCGGCACCTCGCCGACGCGGTGGAGCGGGCGCGGCGGGCGGCCACGCGCTGGGCGGAGCTCCCGGCAGCCCGGCGCCGGGCCCATCTGCTCGCCTGGAAGCGCGAGTTGGCGACCTCCCTGGACAGCCTGGCGGACGTCGTCGCGGCGGAGACCGGCAAGCCGCGGCAGGACGCGCAGCTCGAAGTGCTGCTCACCCTCGAACAACTCGGCTGGGCCGCCCGCAACGCGCACAAGGTCCTGCGCCGGCGCCGCGTGCGGGCCGGGCTGGTGGCGGCCAACCAGGCGGCGACGGTCGTGCACCGGCCTCTGGGGGTCGTCGGCGTCATAGGGCCCTGGAACTACCCCGTGTACACGCCCATGGGGTCCGTCGGCTACGCGTTGGCGGCCGGGAACGCCGTCGTCTTCAAACCCTCCGAGTACACCCCGGGCACCGGCGTGCTGCTGGCCGAGCTGTTCGCGGCGGCCGTGCCCGAGCACGCCGATCTGCTGACGGTCGTCACGGGACCGGGGTCGACGGGTGAGGCGCTGGCGCGCTCCGGGGTCGACAAGGTCGCGTTCACCGGGTCGCCGGGGACCGCGCGCAAGGTCATGGCGGTGTGCGCCGAGTCGCTGACGCCGTTCCTGGCGGAGTGCGGCGGCAAGGACGCCGTCGTCGTCACCGCCGACGCCGATCTGGACGCCGCCGCGGACGCCGTCGTCTGGGGCGCGCTGGGCAACGCCGGACAGACCTGCGCGGGCGTGGAACGGGTCTACGCCGTGCGCGAGGTCCATGAGGCGCTCTGCGCGAAGGTGGTCGAGCGGACCCGCGCGCTGCGGACGGGCGCGGAGGCCGGGGCGGTGTACGGGCCGATGACCATGCCGTCCCAGACCGAGGTGATACGGCGGCACGTCGACGCCGCTCTGAAGGACGGCGGGCACGCCGCGTTCGGCGGGGTGGAGTCGGTGGCGGGTCCGTTCGTGGGGCCGGTCGTGCTGGCGGACGTGCCGGAGGACTCGCCCGCGGTGACCGAGGAGACGTTCGGTCCGACCGTGGTGATCAACGCGGTGGCGGACGTCGAGGAGGCGGTGGCGCGGGCCAACGCCTCCCGTTACGCGCTGGGAGCCGCCGTGTTCTGCGGCAGCGGGCGCGCGGGCGCGGCGATCGCGGCGCGGCTGCGGGCGGGGGCCGTGTCCGTCAACTCGGTCCTCGGTTTCGCCGCGGTGCCCGCGCTGCCCTTCGGCGGGTCGGGCGACTCGGGGTTCGGCCGGATCCACGGGGCGGACGGGCTGCGGGCGTTCACCGCGCCGCAGTCCGTCACCGTGCGCCGGTTCGCCGCCCCGGTCGACCTGACGTCCTTCCGGACCCCCGCCGCCGCGAAGGCCCGTGCCATCGCCCTGGCCCGCGCGCTGCACCGGAGGCGCTGAGCGGGCCGACGGGCCCTCAGGCGTGGAGCAGGGGGGCGAGGTAGCGGCGGGCGAAGGCGCGCGCCTGCTCCTCGTCGTCCAGCTCGATGCAGCTGGCCGGGTTGAGGAGGAAGGACACCGCCACGCGCACCATCAGCTCGGCCGCCGGCCGGGGGTCGGACTCGGGACGGCCCTCGGTCTGCTGGGCTCGGCGCAGATGAGCGGTCAGATAGTCGGTGGTGGCGGTGAGCGAGGGCCCGCCCTGCACGGTCATGTACGGCAGGACGACCTCGGGTTCGAGCCGCAGCAGCCCCCCGAAGAGCGGGTGGGCCTTGGTGTACCGCAGGGCGACCACGAAGCCCTCGACGATGCGGTCCTCCATGGTCGGCAGCGCGGCGACCGCGGCGTCCAGCTTCTGGAAGAAGCGGCTCCCCTCGCGCAGCAGACAGGCCTCCACCAGGCCGTCCTTGCTCTGGAACCGCCGGTACACGGTCACCCGCGACACTCCGGCCCGTTTCGCGACGTCGTCCACCGAGGAGCGGCGCAGGCCGAACGTCGTGAACTGCTCCACAGCGGCGTCGAGGATCTGCCGCGCCAGCTTTTCCTCTGTCTCGGGCCGCGCGATGGCGCGGGCCAGCAGGGAGTCGTTAGCAGAAGTCTTCATGGTGCCTTTCACGGTACCGGCACAGCCACCGAACGCAACATTGATACATAATTCATATCTCTGTACCTCGCTGTATCCGACTGTACCTGACCGGTCCTGGAGGCCCCCATGGGAAGCCGTCTCACCCCCGAGCAGTCCGACTTCGCCGCCGCCGTACGCGACTTCGCCAAGCGCGAGTGCGGCACCCGCGAACAGCGTGAGGCGCTCACCGAGGGCGGACGGGAGCCCCACAACGCGAAGATCTACGGCATGCTCGCCGACCTCGGCTGGCTCGGCGTCTGCCTGCCCGAGGAGTACGGCGGCGCGGGCGGCGGCCTGGCCGACGCCTGCGTGTTCCTGGAGGAGTGCGCCTACGGTCTGATACCGGCGGGCGGCTTCGTCACCACCGTCATCACCGCCAAGGCCTACGAACGGTTCGGCACCGAGGAGCAGCGCCGCGAGGTCCTCGGCGCCGCCGCGCGCGGCACGGTGCTCTCCATCGCCATGTCGGAGCCGTCGGCGGGATCGGACGTCGGCGCCCTGCGCGCCCGGGCGGAGCGCCTGCCCGACGGGGGTTGGCTGGTCAACGGGCAGAAGACGTGGATCTCCAACGCCCACATCGCCCGCAGCATGCTCCTCGTGGCCCGCACGAGCGACGACAAGCACGGCGGTCTGACCATGTTCCACGTCCCCATGGACACCCCCGGTGTGGAGACGCGCGGCATCGAGACCATGGGGGGCCGCGAGGTCAACGACGTGTTCCTCACGGACGTACGGCTGCCCGCCGGGGCCGTCGTCGGCGAGGTCGGCCAGGGGTGGCGCCAGCTGATGGCCGGGCTGAACTACGAACGGCTGTTCCTGGCCGCCAACATGCTGGGGCTGGCCCGCCGGGCCTTCGACGACGCCGTCGCCTATCTCGGCGAGCGCGAGCAGTTCGGCCGACCCATCGGGTCCTTCCAGGCACTGCGGCACCGGGTCGCCGACCTCGCCACCGAGCTGGAGTGCGCACGCCTGCTGGTGCGCGAGGTGGCCCTGGACTGCGACGCCGAACCCGACCGGCTGTTCCCGCGCGAGGCGTCGATGGCCAAGCTCAAGGCGACCGAGACCGCGAAGCGGGTCACCCTGGAGTGCATGCAGATGATGGGCGGCTACGGCTACGCCACCGAGTACGGCATGGAACGCCATCTGCGGGCCGCCGTCGTCTCCACCGTCTACGGCGGAACCAGCGAGATCCAGCGCGACATCATCGGCAAGAGCTACGGGCTGTGACGCATCACCTGATGACCTGATGACCTCATGACCGAGGGCCTCCGGTCACCCGCGCGAGCTGCGGGTGACCGGAGGCCCTCGTCGTTGAGGCGGTGATCAGTCGTCGTACAACTGCGTGAGCGCGTCGGCGTACTTGTCGCCGATGATCCTCCGGCGCAGCTTCAGGGACGGGGTCAACTCCCCGGTCTCCGGGCCCCATTCCTGGTCGAGCAGACGGAACCGCTTGACCTGTTCGGTCCGGTTGAGCCGTGCGTTGGCGGCGGCGACGGCACGCTCCACCTCCTCGCGGATCACCGGGTGCGTCACCAGCGCGGCCGGGCCGGTGTCCTCGATGCCGTGCGCGGTGGCCCAGGCCGGAGCCGCCTCGGCGTCCAGGACGAGCAGCGCGACGAGGTACGAGCGACGGTCGCCGTGCACCAGCGCCTGCCCGATCAGGGGGTGTTCCTTCAGCGTGTTCTCCACCAGCGCCGGGGAGACGTTCTTCCCCGTCGAGGTGATGATCATCTCCTTCTTGCGGTCCGTGACCCAGACATAGCCGTCCTCGTCGATCCGGCCGATGTCTCCGGTGCTCAGCCAGCCCTCCCCGTCCAGGGCCGAGCGGACCGAGCCGTCCTCCTGGAGGTAGCCCGCGAAGACGGATTCCCCGCGCACCTCCAGCTCCCCGTCCTCGGCCACGCGCACCCGGACGCTGGAGACGGCACGCCCCACCGAGCCGAGCCGGAACCCGGTCTTGGGGCTGTTGGCGGTGGCGACACCGGTGGTCTCGGTCAGGCCCCAGGCGTCCATGATGACGACGCCGAGCCCCGCCCAGAACCGCACGACGTCCAGGGCCATGGGCGCGGACGCGCTGGCCGCCCAGGTCACCCGGTCGAGGCCGCCCATGGCCAGCAGCGGCAGGAGCACTTCCCGGCGGCAGCGGTCGTAGGCCGCCTCCAGGTCGGCGGGCGGCTGCTCCCCGCGCTCACGGAAGGCGACGTGCTCGCGGGCGATCTCCGCCGCGCTCTCGACGGCCTCGCGCTGTTCGGCCGGCAGGGCGGCGAGGCCGGCGCGCACCGCGGCGGCCAGCTTCTCCCAGATGCGGGGCACCCCGAAGAACTGGCGGGGCCGCACCTCGCGCACCACGCCCGCCACGGCGGTCGGGTCGGCGCACAGATGGACGTGCGAGGCCCGGTGGCAGGGCAGGTAGATGCCGAGCATCCGCTCCGCGATGTGGGCGAACGGCAGGTAGCAGATGTGCTCGACGTGCGCCGGCAGCTCCACGACCGCGTCCAGGGCACGGGCGTTGGCCAGCACCTGGGCGTGGGTCAGCACGACGCCCTTGGGCTCACCGGTGGTGCCGGAGGTGTAGACGACGGTCAGCGGATCGTCGGGAAGCGCCCCGTCCAGTTCCTTGTCCAGCTCGTCCGGGACGGGTTCGGCGGCCAGGGCCGCGCAGGGCAGATGGCGGCCCTCCTCGCCCGCGTTGACCACGACGAGCCGGGACAAGGGAGTGTCGTCGTCATCCAACAGGGCTTCCCACACGGCGACTTGGGCGGCGCCCTCCACCACGGCCACCGCGGCACGGCAGTTGCGCGCGATGTGGGTGATCTGCCCCGGCGCGGCGGTGCCGTACACACTCACCGGTACGGCACCGAGGCGGACCAGCGCGAGGTCGGACAGCCAGTGCTCGGGCCGGTTGCCGATCATCAGCAGCACGTGGTCGCCGCGCCCGACGCCGAGTGCGGCGAATCCGGCGGCCAGCCGCCTGGTGCGGTCGTGGACCTCGGCCCAGGTCAGGGTGGAACCGGTGGTGCCGCCCGGTTCCTTCCAGGACAGGGCGGGCAGGTCCGGGTGGAGGCGCGCGTTGCGCTCCAGGAGCTGCGGCAGGGTGCGTGGCGCGGAGGGCGGCGCCGGGGGTGGTTCGCCTTCGGTGCGCGGGGCTGGTGTCATGACGGCCTCCTGGCGGGCTGGAACGGACGGACCGGGGTGCGGGTGCGGGTGCGAGAGGGGCGCGGTCCGCCCCGGCCGGTGCGGGGCGGACCTGGTGCGTGCCCAGCCGGTGCCGGGCGGACCTGGTACGTGCCCAGCCGGTGCCGGGCGGACCTGGTACGTGCCCAGCCGGTGCCGGGCGGACCTGGTACGTGCGTCAGGCGTCGCGGAACGTCTCTTCGCGCTCGGCCTTGCGGATCAGCAGGGCGGGCGGTTCGAAGCGCTCGCCGTGCAGGTCGCGCAGCTCCCGGGCGCGGGTCAGGAACCCCGGCAGACCGCCCGGGTAGCCGTTGGCGTACTGGAGGACGCCGCCCGTCCAGGGCGGGAACCCGATGCCCAGCAGCGACCCGACGTTGGCGTCGGCGACGGAGCCGAGGACACCCTCCTCCAGGCAGCGCACGGAGTCGAGGGCCTCGACGAACAGCATGCGTTCACCGAGCTCCGTCAGATCCGCGTCGCGCAGCGCCGGGTCGGTGAAGTGGGTGCGCAGACCCGGCCACAGTCCGGTGCGCCGCCCGTCGGTGTACTCGTAGAAACCGGCGCCGCCGCTGCGGCCGGGACGCCCGAACTCGTCGATCATCCGGTCGACGACGGCGTCGGCGGGGTGCGGCTGCCAGGTCCGGCCGGCCTCCTCGGTGGCCCGCCGGGTCTCCTCGCGGATGCGGCGCGGCAGGGTGAGGGTGAGTTCGTCCATCAGGGCGAGCACCTTCGCCGGGTAACCGGCCTGCGCCGCGGCCTGTTCGACGGTCGCGGGATCGTAGCCCTCGCCGACCATCGCGACGCCCTCATCGATGAAGCGGCCGATCACGCGGGAGGTGAAGAAGCCCCGGCTGTCGTTGACGACGATCGGCGTCTTCCTGATCTGCCGCACGAGGTCGAAGGCGCGGGCCAGCGCCTCGTCGCCGGTCTGCTTTCCCTTGACGATCTCGACCAGGCGCATCTTGTCCACGGGTGAGAAGAAGTGCAGCCCGATGAAGTCCTTGGGCCGCTCGACGGCGCCGGCGAGCAGGGAGATGGGCAGGGTGGACGTGTTGGAGCAGAGCAGCGCGTCCGGGGCGACCCGCGCCTCGGCCTCGTGGAAGACCTCGCTCTTGACCGCGGGGTCCTCGAAGACCGCCTCGACGACCGCGTCACAGCCCGCGAGGTCCTCCGCGCGGGAGGTGGGCGTGATCCGGGCGAGCACCCGGTCCCGTTCCTCCTCGGTCGAACGGCCCTTGGCCACGGCCCGGTCGAGCAGCCGTGCCGAATACGCCTTCCCGCGCTCGGCCGCTTCCTGGCCGACGTCCTTCAGGACCACGTCGATGCCCGCCACGGCGCACGCGTAGGCGATGCCCGCGCCCATCATGCCGCCGCCGAGGACGGCGACCTTGTGGACCGTGCGGGCGCGTATGTCCTGCGGCCGGTTGGCGCCGGAGTCGACGGCCCGCAGGTCGTGGAAGAAGCCCTGGATCATGTTCTTGGCGGTCTGTCCGGCGACGAGTTCGGTGAGGTAGCGGGCCTCGACGACGAACGCGGTGTCGATGTCGACCTGGGCGCCCTCGACGGCCGCCGCCAGGATGTTGCGCGGTGCGGGGTAAGGGGCGCCGCCCAGCTTCTTGCGCAGGAGGGCGGGAAACGCGGGGAGTTGCGCGGCGAGCGCGGGATGGCTGGGGGTGCCCCCGGGTATCCGGTGGCCCGGGGTGTCCCACGGCTGGCCGGACCGCGGGTGCGCGTCGATGAACGCCCTTGCGCGGGCGTGCAAATCGTCGTCGTCGGTGGCGATCTCGTCGACCAGTCCGGCGGCGAGGGCGTCGGCGGGGGCGTACTGGCGGCCTTCGAGGAGGACCTTCTGGAGGGCCTCGGCGACGCCGAACATCCGTACCGTGCGCGTCACTCCGCCGCCGCCCGGGAGCAGCCCGAAGGTGACCTCGGGCAGTCCGACGCGGGCCGAGGGCCGGTCGAGGACGATCCGGTGGTGGCAGGCGAGCGCGATCTCGTAACCGCCGCCCAGTGCCGCCCCGTTGATCGCGGCGACCACGGGAAGCCCGAGCGTCTCGATCCGGCGCAGGGCGCGCTTGACCCGCATTCCGGCGTCGAAGGAGAGCTGTGCGGTCTCGGGGGTGACCGAGCCGAGGTCGCGCAGGTCGCCGCCCGCGAAGAAGGTCTTCTTGGCGGAGGCGACGATCACGCCCCTGAGGGTGTCCCGGTGGGCTTCCAGACGGTCGGCCGTCGCGTCCAGGGAGTCGATGAAGGCCTGGTTCATGGTGTTGGCGGACTGGCCTGGGTCGTCGAGGACGAGGGTGACGACGTGGTCGGCGTCCTCCTCCCAGCGGATGGTGCGGCGTTCGGCGTCGGGGGCCATGGATGCGCTCTCCAGGGGTGAACGGGACGGAAGGGGGCGGGAGTCGGGCATCGGGCGGTTCACAGGCGTTCGACGACGGTGGCGATGCCCATCCCGCCGCCGACGCACAGGGTGGCGAGTCCGTAGCGGCCACCCCTGCGCTCCAGTTCGTCCACGAGGGTGCCGAGGATCATCGCGCCGGTCGCCCCCAGCGGATGTCCCATCGCGATGGCGCCGCCGTTGACGTTGACCTTGTCCGGGTCCAGGCCGAGGTCCTTGACGAAGCGGAGCACCACCGCCGCGAACGCCTCGTTGATCTCGACCAGGTCGAGGTCGCCGACGGTCAGTCCCGCCTTGGCGAGGGCCTTGCGGGAGGCGGGGGCGGGCCCGGTGAGCATGATCGTGGGGTCGGCGCCGGAGACCGCGGCCGAGACGACGCGCGCCCGGGGCGTCAGCCCGTGCCGCTCCCCCGCCGCCGCGTTCCCGATGACGGTCAGCGCCGCGCCGTCCACGATGCCGGAGGAGTTGCCCGCGTGATGGACGTGGTCGATCCGCTCGACCCAGTGGTAGCGCTGGAGCGCCACCGCGTCGAAGCCGGCCTGTTCGCCGAGGTCGGCGAAGGACGGCTTGAGCCGGGCGAGCGAGTCGGCGGTCGTGCCGGGCCTGAGGTGTTCGTCGTGGTCCAGGACGAGCAGCCCGTTGCGGTCGAGGACCGGGACGACGGACCGCGCGAACCGTCCCTCCTTCCACGCCTCGGCGGCCCGGGCCTGGGACTCGGCCGCGTAGGTGTCGACGTCGTGCCGGGTGAAGCCCTCCAGGGTGGCGATGAGGTCGGCGCCGATGCCCTGGGGGACGAATCCGGTGGTGTGGTTGGTCAGCGGGTCCGTCGCCCAGGCTCCCCCGTCGCTGCCCATCGGGGTCCGGGACATGGCCTCCACGCCGCCCGCGAGGACGAGATCCTCCCAGCCCGAACGGACCTTCGCGGCGGCCAGGTTGACCGCTTCCAGGCCGGAGGCACAGAAGCGGTTCTCCTGGACCCCGGCGACGGTGTCCGGGAGCCCGGCCGCCATCGCGGCGGTCCGCGCGATGTCCGCGCCCTGCTCGCCGACGGGGCTCACGACCCCGAGGACGATGTCGTCGACACCGGCCGGGTCGAGGCCGGGGAACCTGCGGCGCACCTCGTCGATCAGTCCGACGACCAGGTCGACGGCCTTGACGGAGTGCAGCGCTCCGTCGGCCTTGCCACGGCCGCGCGGGGTGCGGATCGCCTCGTACACAAACGCTTCGGTGCTCAACGGGAACCTTCCGGTCGATTCAGGAGGGGGACACGAAGGGAGCGGGGACCGCGAACGGGACGGCCGGACGGGGAAGACCGGGGAACCCTCGGCCATCGGGCCGTCGGCGGTCACGCCAGCAGGGAGCGGCCGATGATCTCCTTCATGATCTCCGTGGTGCCGCCGTAGATGGTCTGGATGCGCCCGTCGAGGAAGGCGCGGGCGACCGGGTACTCGGTCATGTAGCCGTATCCGCCGTGGAGTTGGAGACAGCGGTCGACGACGCGCTTCTGGAGTTCGGTCGCCCACCACTTGGCCATCGAGGCGTGCGTGGCGTGCAGGCGGCCGTGGGTGTGCTCGATGATGCAGCGGTCGACGAAGCTGCGGGTGACGGCGCATTCGGTGGCCATCTCGGCGATCTCGAAGCGGATGTGCTGGAGGCGGGACAGGGGCCGCCCGAACGCCTCGCGTTCCTTCACGTACGTCGTCGTCACCTCCAGGATGTGCTCGGCCGCCGCGGCGGCGCCCACGGCGATGGCCAGGCGCTCCTGTGCGAGGTGCCCCATGAGGGCGGTGAACGCCTTGTTCTCCTCCCCCAGCAGGTTCTCCTTGGGCACCTTGACGTCCTCGAAGAACAACTCGGCGGTGTCCTGGGCCTTCTGGCCGATCTTGTCGAGGTTCCGGCCGCGCTCGAAGCCCTCCATGCCGCGTTCGACGACGAGGAGGCTCTGGCCCGAGCTGCCGCCGTCGGGGGTGGTGCGGGCGACGACCACGACGAGGTCGGCGAGGATGCCGTTGGAGATGAAGGTCTTGGTGCCGTTCAGGAGGTAGTGGTCGCCCCGGTCGGCGGCGGTGGTGCGGATGCCCTGGAGGTCGGAGCCCGCGCCGGGTTCGGTCATGGCGATGGCGGTGATGAGGTCGCCGGAGGTGTAGCCGGGCAGCCAGCGCCGTTTCTGTTCGTCGGTGGCGAGGCGGGTGAGGTACGGGCCGACGATGTCGTTGTGCAGGCTCAGTGCCATCCCGGAGGCTCCTGCCCGGGCGAACTCCTCGATGAGCAGGGCGCTGTAGCGGAAGTCGTCGACGCCTCCGCCGCCGTACTCGGTCGGGACGGCGAGGCCCAGCAGGCCCTGGCGGCCGGCCGCGCGCCACGCCGCGCGGCTGACGACGCCGTCCTTCTCCCACTGTTCGTGGTGCGGGGTCACCTCTTTGGCGAGGAAGATGCGCACGGTGTCGCGGAACGCCTCGTGGTCGGCGGTGTAGAGGTCTCGTCGCATGTCGTCTCCGGTCGGTGGGCGTGGGCCGGGCGCGGTGCCGTCGCGCTTCACAGCCAGGTCTTGACCTGCTCGACGAGGCGGGCCGGTTCGGGGCCGACGGGGGTGACGTTGAGCATGGTGACGCCCGCCTCCCGGAACACCTCGACGCGGTCGCGGACATAGCCCTCGGGGCCCGCGAGGCAGACCCGTTCGCACAGTTCGGCGGGTACGGCGGCCTCGGCGTCCTTCTTGCGGCCCGCGAGGTAGTGCTCCTGCACGGCGGCGGCCTCGGCCTCGTAGCCGTACGAACAGGCCAGGTCGTAGTAGAAGTTGCGGCCCGGTGCCCCCATGCCGCCGACGTACAGGGCGATGACGGGCCGCATGAGGTCGCGTACCGCCTCGGCGCCGTCGCCGATCGCCAGCAGGCCGCCCGCGACGACGGACAGGGGGCCCAGGGCGGCGTCGCGGCGGGCCGCGCCCTCGGCGAGGGGCTTGCCCCAGACCTCCGCCGCGCGTTCGGGGACGTAGAGGAACGGCAGCCAGCCGTCGGCGAGTTCGGCGGTCATGCGGACGTTGGCCGGGCCGAGGGCGGCGACATGGATCGGGATGCCGGCGCGGACGGGGTGGGTGAGGAGCTTGAGGGGCTTGCCGAGGGTGCCGCCCTTCTCGGCGGGCAGCGGCATGTCGACGATGCCGTGGTGCTCGATCACCTCGCGCCGCCAGATGCGCCGCGCCAGCTGGATGGTCTCCCGGGTGCGGCCGAGCGGCTTGTCGTAGCGGCGGCCGTGCCAGCCCTCGACGACCTGCGGGCCGGAGGCGCCGATACCGAGGATGGCCCGGCCGCCGGTGAGCGCGTCGAGTCCGGCCGCGGTCTGCGCGATGAGCGCGGGGGTGCGGGAGTAGACGTTGAGGATGGCCGAGCCGATGCGCAGGTGCTCGGTGCGGGCGGCCAAGTAGCCCATGATCGTGGGCGAGTCGAAGCCGTACGCCTCGGCGACCCAGACCGCGTCGAGTCCGGCGCGTTCGAGGGCGGCGGCGTCGTCGGCCGCGGTGCGCGGGTCGCCCGCGTAGTTCAGGGGCATCGAGAGTTCCATCAGTGTCCTCCTCCGGCGACCGGGCCGGGTACGTCCGATACGGCGAGCCCCGCGACCGCGCCCGGCGCCTCCGGTGCGGCGAGTGCGGGCACCTTCCAGTCCCGGGCGACCTCGCCGCCGTGGGCCCCGGGCTGGGCGGGCGGCAGCCGCAGGGCGCCCGGTGTGGCGGAGAAGCGGGGAGCCACGCCGGGCTGGGTCACGCCGTGCGCCTCGGTGAGCGTGCCCCGCGCCGCGAGGTGGGGGTGCCGGGCTGCCTCCTCCAGGGACAGCACGGGCGCGGCGCAGGCGTCCGTGCCCTCGAAGACGGCGGTCCACTCGGCCCGGCCGGCGCTCTTGAACCGCTCGGCGAAGCGGGCGCGCAACCGCGGCCACTCGCGCGGGTCGTGACGGTCCGGCAGGTCCTCCTCGCGCAGGCCGAGAAGGCGGACGAACTCGGCGTAGAACCGGCCCTCCAGCGCGCCGACCGCCATGTGTCCGCCGTCGCCCGTCTCATAGACGGAGTAGTAAGGGCAGCCCCCGTCAAGGAGGTTGCTCCCGCGCCGGTCGTGCCAGGCACCGGCGGCGAGCATCCCCCTGAGGGCGGCGGTGAGATGGGTCGTGCCGTCGACGATCGCCGCGTCCACCACCTGGCCTCGTCCCGTCAGACGGGCGTCGAGCAGCGCGGCGAGCAGACCGACCGCGAGGTAGAGGGAACCGCCGGCGTAGTCGCCGAGGAGGTTGGCGGGGACGGCCGGCGGGCCGTCGGGGGCGCCGATCATGCCGAGGGCGCCGGTGAGGGCGATGTAGCCGATGTCGTGCCCGGCGCGGGGCGCGAGGGGGCCGTCCTGGCCCCAGCCGGTCATCCGGCCGTACACCAGGGCCGGATTGACGGCCGCGCACGCCTCGGGACCGACGCCGAGGCGTTCGGCGACTCCGGGGCGGTAACCCTCGACGAGGATGTCGGCGCGTTCGGCGAGGGCGAGCACGACGGCCGGGCCGTCCGGGCTCTTGAGGTCGACGACGACCGAGCGCTTGTTGCGGTTGGTCAGGTCGTGGGCGGGGTCGATGCCCACGGGCGAGGCGGCGGGGCGGTCCACGCGCACGATGTCGGCGCCCAGGTCCCCGAGGAGCATCGCGGCGAACGGCGCGGGACCGATGCCCGCCAGCTCCACCACCCGCACCCCGGCGAGCGGGCCGGGCCCTCGCCCGGACCGCGGATCGCTGTCGCCACTGGCTGAGCTCATGAGACCCCTCTCTCGACGAGGGCCGCACGGACCCCCGGAACAGGATTACTTAGCGCTCGCTAAGACAGTAGGGGTGAGGCAATGAGCGGTCAACAGTCGTGAAACATCGGGGATTTCAACGACCCTTCGGCGGGAAGGTCATCAACTGCTGATCGATCGATAAGCTGGCTTCCAGGCCCGGCGGAGGGCGGCGGCCGTACACTTCACCTCGCCGGGGCACTTCCCGGAGACACATCGAAGGAGCGCCGTTGAGCACACAGGCGAAGCAGGGCACCGACGCCGTACAGCACTGGCGCGCGTACGAGCCGCTCGACCTGCATCCGATCCTGATGCACACGATGGAGGCGTTCAACGAGCACGGGTACCACGGCACTTCGGTCCGTGACATCGCCGGCCGGGTGGGCGTGACGGTCCCCGCGCTCTACTACCACTACGAGAACAAGCAGGCGCTCCTGGCCACCCTGCTCCAGATGTCCATGACGGACGTCCTCGACCGGTGCCGGGCCGCCGCCGCCGAGGCGGGCGAGGACCCGCTGCCCCGTTTCTGCGTCATGGTCGAGTCGATCACCCTCTACATGGCCCACCGCAAGGGCCTGGCGTTCCTGGACACGGAGATACGCAGCCTGGACGCCGGCAACCGCGCCCGCTACGTGGCGCTGCGCGACTATCTGGAGCACATGCTCCTGGACACCGTGAAGTCCGGTGTCGCGCAAGGGGTGTTCACGACGCCGATCCCCGCCGAGGCCGTCCGCGCCGTACTGACCATGTGCCAGGGCGTGGCCAACTGGTACCGGGCCGACGGCCCGCTCGCGGCGGAGGAGATCGCACGACGGTACGTCCTCCTGGCCCTCGGCACCGTCCAGCACACCGGCACGTTCCCCTCGAAGGCACCCTGAGACACGCCCCGGCCCACCACCTGGACGAGCACGGCCGACGGCACGAGCACCGCACCGGAGTGTCCGATTATCACCGCTCCGCCGTAAATGCTTGGACTGAGAGGCTTGTTCAACGGGACACTGCGCTTCCCCACCCCCGGGAGTGTGATGGGCACCTCTGAAACCTATGGTTCCGCGCCGGGCAGGAGTGCGGTCCTGCTGGCGCTGCGCCACTACAACCTCGAACTTCTCCGCCTTCGTTGGCTGGCGCTGCCCGCGCTGCTGCTGCCGGCCCTGGGCAACATCGGCATCCGCTACGTCTCTCCCCTGCTGATCGCCAAGCTCGCCGGGCGCGCCGCCGCCGACGGCGGTCTCACCCTCGCCACCGCGGCGCCGTACATCCTCGCCTTCGGCGTGACCCTGCTGCTCTCCGAAGCGGTCTGGCGGGTCGGGCAGCACTGCCTGAACCGCGTGGGCGCGCTCGGCATGGAACACCTCTACGTCGACGGCATGGACGAACTCCTGTCCAAGGACGCGGCGTTCTTCCACGACAACTTCGCTGGCTCCCTCACCAAGCGGGTGCTGAGCTACGGCAAGCGGTTCGAGGACTTCATCGACACGATGACGTACCGGATCGTGGGCAGTCTCGTACCGCTGGTCTTCGGTGCCGCGGTGCTGTGGACGTACTCGCCGATGCTGGTCGCGGGCCTGCTCGTGATGATGGCGCTGACCCTGGTGGCGGCGACCCCGCTGATCCGGCGCCGTCAACGGCTCGTCAACGCACGCGAGGCGGCCATCGCCCGTGTCTCCGGCCATGTCGCCGACAGCCTGATGAACATGGAGACCATCCGGGCGTTCGCGGCCGAACGCCGGGAGGGCGCCGAGCACCGCAGCCGCGTCGCGGAGTCCCGGCGGCTGACGCTCCGGTCGTGGGACTACGGCAACCTGCGCGTCGACACCGTGATCGCGCCGCTGTCCGTGGCCACCAACGTGCTGGGACTGGTGGTGGCGATCGCCTTCGGCGGTCCGGGACTCGGGGTCGAGGGCGTCGTCGTCGCCTTCACCTACTACTCCCAGGCCACCGAGATCATGTTCGAGTTCAACCAGATCTACCGGCGGCTCGAAAGCTCGATGACGGAGGCGGCGCAGTTCACGGAGCTGCTGCTGGACCCGCCCACCGTCGTCGACCCGCCGAAGCCGGAGCCGCTCGCCCCGCGCGACTCGGCCGTGCGCTTCGACAAGGTCACGTTCGCCCACGCGGGTTCGGAGCCGATCTTCGAAGAGCTGGACCTGGACGTGCCCGCGGGTGCGCGGATCGGGCTGGTCGGCCGGTCCGGCGGCGGGAAGACCACGCTCACCCGCCTGTTGCTGCGCATGTCGGACGTCGACGGCGGACGCATCATGATCGGCGGCCAGGACATCAGCCGGCTGCGCCAGAGCGACCTGCGGTCGCTGATCGCCTACGTGCCGCAGGAACCCGCCATGTTCCACCGCCCGTTGCGGGACAACATCGCGTTCGCCCGGCCGGGCGCGACGGAGGCCGAGATCCTCGCGGCGGCCCAGGCGGCGCACGTGACGGAGTTCGCCGAGCAACTCCCGGACGGCTTCGGGACGCTGGTGGGCGAGCGAGGGGTGAAGCTCTCGGGCGGTCAGCGTCAGCGCGTCGCCCTGGCCCGCGCCATCCTGCGCGACGCGCCGGTCCTGCTCCTCGACGAGGCGACCAGCGCGCTGGACTCGGAGAGCGAGATCCTCATCCAGGACGCGTTGTGGCGTCTCATGAAGGGCCGGACGGCGCTCGTGGTCGCCCACCGGCTGAGCACCGTCGCGGGCATGGACCGGCTCGTCGTCCTGGACCGCGGGAACGTCGTCGAACAGGGCACCCACGAGGAGTTGCTCGCGGGACGCGGGACGTACGCCCGGCTGTGGCGGCACCAGTCGGGCGGCTTCCTCGGCGACAACACCCGACGGGACTCCGGTCCGCAGGAATCCGGCACGCACAACACCAGCCCCCGGGACTCCGGCACGCAGAACACCGACCCACAGGGCTCCGGCCCCCGGGAACCGGCGACCGACCCGACGCCCGTGACCTGACCGCGGCGACAGGACGCCGGTGACATGACGTGACGCCCCGATACCGAGGAAGGCACGGCGCCACGTCTAACCCCGGTCCGCCCCGCCGCCGCCGATCCCCGTGTTCTCGCCGTCGCCCGCGGCCCCGCCGTCGAACGGACGGCGGGGCCGCAGGGCATCCGCCTGGGCGGGGAGGGCCATGTCCGCGCTCGGGCGGTCGCCTGCCAGATGGGCGTGGAGCCGCACATGGCGGAACTCGAAGCTCGCACCGTTCTGCCGCAACACCCCGCGCCGGTGGGCGTCTTCGAGGAAGGTCATCAGCCGCCACGGCAACCGGCCCGTCGTCGCGAGCCAGACGCGCGTCACCGTGAACCGGCCCCACGCGCTCAGCGACAGCGCCGCGGTGCCCAGCGGCAGCCACAACTGGGTGGCCACGTGCACCAGTCCGCCCCGGTCACCGGGCAGCGCCGCCACCGGGACGCACACCAGCGCCACGAGCAGCGCGACGGCACCGCCGCGGGTCACCGACGCCGTCCGGTCCGTACGCAGCGAGGACGCGGGGCCCGCCGCGCGCATCACGTCCGAGGGCACGCTCAGCGCGCGGTACACCCCGCACACGCACCCTCCGACCACGCCGATGAGCACACCCGCGCCGAGCAGGGGCGGCAGCGTCCGCCGCAGCAGGCCGCTCACCGGGCCCTGGCCCAGCCAGCCGCGGGCCTCCTGCGGGAGGGTCCAGCGCAGGTTGGCGGCATAGGCCACGGTCGTCCCCGCCCCCGATCCCGGCGCGGCCCGCCTGCCTGTCGGGACCGGCTTCCAGGGCGTCAGACCGGTGACCCTGCCGCCGCCCGCCAGGGTGAGCCGGACCGCCACCGCGCCGTCCCGTGACTCGAACACCGTGCGCAGCGAGGTGAAAGGAACGCACGTACGCGTGCGGAGCAGCGGCAGCGTGCAGTCCGAGGGCCTGGACCCCTCGGGGTAGGCCACCGGCCGGGCGCCGCCGCCGGGGATGAGCAGCGTGCCGCGCAGAGGGCGCAGGGTGACCGCCGTTCTGACCCCGTGGTGCTCCGCGAACCGCCAGCCGCCGAAGTGCCGTCCGCCGAGATCGGTGGTGGAGGCCGCCTTCAGCTTCACCGCGGTCACCGCGACCGCGGTCAGCCCCGCCGCCCCGCAGGCCCCCACCCCGATCACCAGGGCGGCGGCGGTCCCGCGCGTGGCACCGACCAGGAAACGCCGGGCCACCCGCCCGGCCTGCACCGAGTGCGGGCTGTCCCGCCCGGCCCGGCGGGTGGCGCCCGCCAGCAGGACCACCCCGGCCACCGCGCAGGTGGTGCCGATCAGCGCGGTCCACAGGCTTCCGGACCGTCCGGCCAGCACCAGGCCCGTCGCGTACGCGCCGCCCACCAGCAGCACCGATCCGCAGACCCGGGCCGACGCCCGGCCCGCGGAGCCGCTCCAGGGCAGGCTGAGGGGCACCGGATGCTGGGGCAGCCCGGCGATGCCGAAGAACAGGGTGAACAGCATGGAGAACAGGCAGCCGCCGAACAGGTCGGGTAGCCATCCGTCGCTGACCCCGCCGAAGCGGAAGCCGAGCCGCAGGTCGTCGGCCCAGGCGAAGCAGGCCCACAGCAGCACGCTCACGCCGACGGTGACGAGACCCTGTCGTAAGAGGAAGCGTCCACCCCGTCGACCGGGGGCCGCCGGCAGCAGGCAGTGCGCGCCGATGGCGAACCCGATGGTCTGTCCGACCAGCGCGGCGATGACGGAGACGAGATCCTCCGCGCCCGCCAGGTCGCTCTCCGTGCGGGCCACGGCGACGGGGAGCACCAGGACGGACAACGCCGCGATCGCCAGCAGTCCGGGCGCGTACAGCGCCAGGCCCCTGGGCAGCATCGACTCCAGCTCCCACCAGGCCAGGCGTCCTCCGGCCCGCAGCCGCGCGGCCCTGGCCAGCAGCGTCAGCCGCCGTACGGCGGTCTCGGCGGCCCGCGGACCCGCGTCCGCGAACGCGGCGGGCACGAACGCCTTCAGCAGATGCTCCTCGACGCTCGCCACGCTGGTGAAGCGCTCCTGGTCGAGGAGTTCGGACGGGTCACGGGAGGTGTCGCTGTAGACGGCGCGGGCGAGGGCCACCATGAGGGGGGTGGTGAGGGCGCGCGCGGCGGGTGCGGACGGGGACCGGGTGAGCCGGTGCAGCACCGGTGTCCACACGGTGCGGGGTTCCTCGGTGTCGCGGCGCAGCAGCCGTGCCGTCCGCTCCAGATGGGCGGCGGCCCCGTCGAGGCGCAGCGGCAGCAGCTCGACCACCTCGGCGGCGGTGAGCACATCCCCTTCGGTGACCGCCCGCTCCCACGCCTCCCGGCGGCTGGTCAGCAGCAGCGGCAGGTCGGTGTCGAGTTCGGCGTTGACACGGCGTACGGCCTGCCCCTGCGCGGCCTGGGCGAGTTCGTCGAAGCCGTCGAGGACGGGCAGGACGAGTCCGGTGTCGAGGAGGGCGCGGGCGAGGGAGCGCCGGTCGTCGACCGGTGCGGCCAGCGGCCGGTAGTCGGCGGCGAGCCGGGTGGTCAGCCATTCCCGCAGGCCGGTGCGGCGGGGGTCCCAGCTCGACAGGGGGAAGATCACCGGCACCGGATCGCCGGGCTGCCGGGCGGCCAGCCGGTCGAGGACGTACCGGATGGCCAGCACGCTCTTGCCGGTGCCGGGCCCGCCGAGCACCACGAGCCGCCGGCCGGGCAGGGCGGGCAGCGCCCCCACGATGTCCTGGTCGTCGCTGTCGCGGGGCGCGGGCAGGGGCGGTCGGCGCCGGATGTTCTGCGCGTGGTCGGCCAGGTGCCGGGGCGCCGGTGTCCACTCCACGTCGAGCGGAGCCGGGTCCTGGAGCCTGCGCAGCCGGGCCTCGGCACCCCACTGGTCCCGTACGGCGTCGGCGAGGGAGTCGGCCGCGCGCCGCCGGGTCTCGGTGTCGGACAGGCCCGACGCCCCTCCGTCGTTCCGTACGAGGTCGGTCACGAGCGCGGCGACCGACACGAAGGCGCCGATCGCGGAGACCAGGACGCCGGCGGTCGCCGTGTCGTCCCACCAGAACCGCAACGAGCCCGCCAGGCCCGCGAGAGAGGCCCCGCAGACGGCAAAACCCAGCCGCCGCCGCAGTCGGGCGCTGCGCCATCCCTCGTGCATATGTCCCCGTCCTCCGCGGACGGGCTCCGGCGCCCTGCCGCTGTGTCGAAGTTCCCTGTTGTAGCGGACGGGACCGGCGGCGATTCGCCTGTTCGAAACACGTGTGAGGGAGCGCGCGGGAGTACTCACGGGGCGGACGGGAGTGCGCTACGCCGTTCAGGGCACGCTCTTGGGGCATACCCGCCGGGCACATGACCACGCCCCACGCGGACGGCGCCGGACGCGGGTCCGGTCAGGCGGTGCCGTGATCCTCGGGGCGCTACAGGTCCCTCCTCTGCCACGCGTCCGGCTTGTCCCCCCGCCAGAGTTCCCGTTCCGCCGCGCTCGCGTGAGTGAGCATCCAGGCGTGCAGGGCTTCGATGTCGTGAGCCATCTCGGTGCGCGTCGGGACGAGCATGACGCGGAACGTCGTGTCGTACCACCAGGAGAACGTGTCACCGAAGAGGCGGACCACGTAGACGTCTTGGACGGCGCCGAGTTCGATGGCGATCCAGAGGCGCTGGAAGAAGTAGACGACCTGCTGCAGGTCGGAGATGCCGGAGAAACCGAACAGGTCGCGCAACTCCTGGTAGTCCCTCTCCGGGTGCTGCGCGACGAGCTGCGCGGCGGCATGCCGTGCGCGCATCATGTCCGCCCCGTGCAGCTCCTGGTGCAGGTCGAAGGTGATGCTCAACCGGCGCTGCCGGTTGGCCGACCGCTGCGTCAGGGACGCCCCGACGAAGACACCGGCGAGACTTGCCACGACACCCATGATCGTTTCCATCGCGGTCCCGGTTCAGCTCGTCGCGGCGCGTTCGACCCGGGCCGCGGCATCGGCGGAGGTACGCCCCCACCGTCCCACCGCACGGCCCCGGACGACGACGGAACGGCACAGGACGGGACCGCCGTCGCGAACGGCCCTGATCGGTCAACAGGTGCTCGACAGACGGGAGTTGAAGGAACACCATGGTGTTCCTGAGGGTGGGGCAGGACGGGTGGAGGGGGCGTTCGATGAGGGACGACGTGAGACCGCGGGTCTACCGGATGGCACCGAACCGCAAGCGCGCGTTCCTGGTGGTGATCGGCGTGGGCACCCTCGCCATGCTGGGGGTGGTGCTGCCGGCGGACGATCTGCCCGGCACGTGGCGGTTCGGGTTCCTGTTCGTGTGGGCGGCGCTGATGGGCTGGCTGTTCTACGCCACACTCCGCTGTTCCACGTCCTTCGACATCAAGGCGCTGTATGCGCGCGGCATGGTGCGCGGGCGGAGGCTGGCCTGGGAGGACATCCAGGACATCAGGGCGGAGCCGAACCCGGCGGCGGCGATGCAGCGGGGCGCGGCGGAGGTGCTGGTGCACGCCTACGGCCGGGACGGCAGCAAGGTACTGCTGCCCTTCGTCGACGACCTGCACGTGAACGTGGAACGTGAACTAGGGCTGCTCCGCACGACCTGGACGGAGCTGCGCGGCGAGGACTGGGCGCCCGATCCGCAGGCGGCCGTCACGATCGAGCGGCGTGATGCCCGGCAGGCGGCGCTGATGCTCGGGTTCGGGGTCACGATGATGGCGACCCTGCCGCTCACGGTGCTCATGCTCCTGCCCCTCTTCGTGGACATGCCCGGCTGGCTGGAGTCGACGCTGAGCCCGCTCACGGTGATGGGCCTGGGACTGCCGCTCGTCTTCCTCCTGACGGCGGTCCTCTCCTACCGCGCACGGCTGCGCCGCTGACCCGGGCGACCGGCGCCTTCGGGGGCGCACCTCCGTCACGCGCCCGGGTCAGCGGCGCAGCGGTTCAGGGAGCGACGTCCTCCAGTCGGCGCCCGCTGGTCTCCTCGGCCCCGGTCGCCGCCGTCACCGAGCCCACGAGGGCGACGGCGGCCAGCGTGACGAAGACGGTGCCGATCGCGCCGCCCGCGTAGACCGCGCCCACGACGATGGGGCCGAGGATGATGCCGAGCCGGTTCATGGCACTGCCGAGGCTGACCCCGAGCGCCCTGATCCGGGTCGGGAACAGTTCGGGTGTGTAGACGTAGAGGCAGATGTTGCAGCCGAAGAGGAAGACGGCGGCCAGGGACGTCCAAGCGAGGACCCCGACGGCGGTGCCGGTGGCCGCGAGGCCGAGGACGAGCAGACACAGAGCCGCGGCGCCCAGGCACCGCACGACCGTGTTGCGGCGGCCCACCCGGTCGACGGTGAGGGCGACGACGAGGCAGCCGAGGAGACCGGCGCAGCTCGTCACAGTGGAGTAGAGAAGGGCCGTGGACAGGTCGAGGCCGAAGCGGGTGCCGTAGATGGTGGGCAGCCAGGAGGTGATGCCGTAGTTCACGAAGTAGCCGGTGAACCAGAGGACACCGATGACGATCATGCGTTTGCGGTAGCGGCGGCCGAGGAGCTCGCCCAGTCCGCCCCTGCCCTGGGAGGGCGCGGCAGGGTGCGCGGGCTCGGGGTCGGGCAGCGGGGCGCCGGTGCTCTTCTCGACCTTCGCCTCGATGGCGGCCATCGTGGCGAGCGCCTTCTCGTGGTGACCGTGGTCGGCGAGCCAGCGGGGCGATTCGGGGACGCGGCGCAGGATGACCGGGCACAGGACCGCGGGGAGCGCCGCGAGGGCGAACATCCAGCGCCAGCCCAGCAGCGGGATCAGCCAGTAGGCGACGAGCGCCCCGGCGGTGAGTCCGGCGGGGAAGACCAGCTCGAAGAGGAGGACGAACCGGCCGCGCCGATGGGCGCGGGTGATCTCCGCGATGAAGGTGGCCGCGATGGGCACCTCGCCGCCGATGGCCATGCCCTGGAGGAAGCGGATCGCCATGAACGGTTCGGGCGAGTGGCACAGCGTGAGGGCGAGATTGCACAGGCTGGCCACCGCGATACAGGTGGCGATGACCTTGACGCGTCCGACGCGGTCGGCGAGCCGGCCCGAGACGAGTGCGCCGATGAGCATGCCGACCGATCCGACGGTCATCAGGGCGGTGGTGTGGCCGGTGTCCAGGTTCCACTCGCCGCGCAGCTGGGGCAGCGCGTAGGCGATCAGCAGCTGGTCGAAGGCCTCGAAGAAGGTGGCGGTGCCGATGATGAGCCGGACCGTCACCTGCCAGCGGCTCAGCGGCAGCCGCTCGAAGCGGGCGCCGATGTCGGCCGCGAGGGAGGATGCGTCACCTGGTCGGTCCGTGGCGGCGCGGTGTGCGTCGATCGTCATGGCTGGCCTCCGGGTCCGTACGGCGGTGAGAGGACGGGACCGCACGGGAGGGTTCGGGCCGCGAGGGTACGACGATAACCGTGTACCGGGCGGCTGAAGAGGTGGGGACGGGACGGCGGGCCTGAAGCGGGGCGGCGCATGCTGCGCGCCCACCCCTTCTCCGTAGGTGTTCTGTCGGCGTTCTGTAGGTGCTGAACATCTCAGCGCTTAATGTTCTACCGGCCGCCCTCCGTGGTTAGGCAAGCCTTATCTCTGACGTGGGGAAAAATTCTTCGACGCCGCCCCCTTGCGGCCAAAATAGTTAAGCCCTTAGATTTCAAGTGCTTCGACAAACCCGCTGAGGCCCAGCGCCCGCACTGTCGGAGGTCCCCGTACCGCCCTCATCCGGAGGTCCCCATGCCGCGCATCCCAGCCGACGAGATCCTCATCGCGGGCCACTGGCCACGCGGCCGGGGCGCCCCCGTCCGGACGGTGGACCCGGCCGACGGCACCCTTCTCGCCACCCTCCACGCCGCCTCGGTGGACGACGTCGAGGAAGCCGCCCGGGCCGCCGCGGAGGCCGCCGCCGCACCCGCCTGGCGCGACCTCCTGCCGCACGAGCGGGCCCGTCTCCTGCACCGGATCGGCGACCTGATCGAGGAGCACGCCGACGACCTGTCCGCGCTCCAGACCGCCGACACCGGCAAGACCCTCGCCGAGACCCGCGCCCTCGCGCTCAGCGCCGCCGCCACCTTCCGCTACACGGCCGCCGCGCTGGAGACCGCCGAGGACGCCCTCACCCCCTCCCGGGGCGGCTACGTGACCATGAGCGTCCACGAGCCCATCGGTGTCGTCGGCGCCATCAACCCCTGGAACTCGCCGATCGCCTCCGACGCGCAGAAGGTTGCCCCCGCCCTGGCCGCCGGCAACGCCGTGCTGCTCAAGCCCGCGGAGTGGACCCCGCTGGTCTCCCTCGCCTTCGGCCGCCTCGTCCACCGGGCGCTCACCGAGGCGGGACTGCCGGCCGCGCTGCTCTCCGTCCTGCCGGGCAAGGGCAGCGTCGTGGGCGACGCGATCGTCCGGCACCCGCTCGTCGCCCGGATCGGCTTCACCGGCGGCACCGGCACCGGGCGCGCCATCGCCCGCACGGCCGCCGACAAGCTCGTCCCCGCCTCGCTCGAACTCGGCGGCAAGTCGCCCACGATCGTCCGCCCCGACGCGGACGTCGAACAGGCCCTCGCCGGAGTGCTGTTCGGGATCTTCTCGTCCAGCGGCCAGTCCTGCATCGCCGGTTCGCGGCTGTTCGTCCACTCCTCCCTCTACGACTCCTTCGTCGGCGAACTCGTCGAGCGCGTGCGGAGGTTGCGGGTGGGCCCCGGCACCTCCCCCGGCACCCAGGTCGGACCGCTCGTGCACCACCGCCACCGCGACGCGGTCGCCGCCTACGTCGACCTGGCGCGCGAGGAGGGCGGCCGGGTGCTCTGCGGGGGCGCGGTGCCCGAGGGCGAGGAGTACGCCGAGGGCGCCTACTACCTGCCGACCGTGATCGACGGCCTGCCGAACTCCGCCCGCACCTGCCAGGAGGAGATCTTCGGCCCCGTCCTCGTCGCCCTCCCCTACGACGACGAGGACGAGCTGGTCGCCCGGGCCAACGCCACCGACTACGGCCTGGCCTGCGGGATCTGGACCCGGGACGCACGCGCCGCCTGGCGCCTGGCCCGCCGTATCGACGCCGGGACCGTCTGGATCAACACCTACAAGCAGTTCTCCATCTCCACCCCCTTCGGCGGCATGAAGGACTCCGGCCTCGGCACCGAGAAGGGCCGCGACCTGATCCGCGCCTACCAGCGGCAGAAGTCCCTCTACTGGGGCACCGACACCGCGCCGCTGCCCTGGGCCAACTGACGCACCTGTCTGGGAGACATCACATGAACCACCCCCCGATCGCCCGGCTGCGCGCACTGCGCTCGGTCGAGCTGCTCACCCCCGACTTCGCGGAGGCCGCGAGCTTCTACGAGGAGGTGTGGGGCCTGGAGGTCGTCGAGGCCGGACACAGCGCCAGCTGGCTGCGCGGCACCGGCGAGGAGCACCACGCCCTGCGTCTGACCCGCTCCGAGCGGATCGGCCTGGGCCGGCTCGCCTTCGCCGTCGGCTCGCCCGCCGAGATCGACGAGGCCGCCCGCCGTCTGGAGGCCCGCGCGATCCCCCTCGTCACCGCGCCCGGTCCGCTGGACCAGGTCGGCGGCGGATACGGGCTGCGCTTCCACGACCTCGACGGACGCCTGATCGAACTGTCCGCCGACACCTGGGCCGTCCCGGCGCGCGGCCGGGACGAGGCGCTGCCCGTCGGCGTCACCCACGCGGTCCTCAACACCACCGACATCGACGCCGCCGTCGCCTTCTACCAGGACGTGCTCGGCATGCGGGTCTCCGACTGGTCCGAGCACCAGATGGCCTTCCTGCGCTGCAACGCCGACCACCACTGCGTCGCCTTCAACCAGGCACCGTGGGTGTCCCTCAACCACGTGGCCTACGAGATGAGTTCGCTCGACCACTTCATGCGCGGCCTCGGCCGGCTCAAGCACCACGGCATCACCCCCGAGTGGGGTCCCGGGCGGCACGGCCCCGGCGACAACACCTTCTCCTACTTCACCGACCCCACGGGCCTGGTGTGCGAGTACACCTCCGAGGTCGCGCAGGTCGTCGAGGACCGGTGGATCTGCCGGACCTGGCGGCGCACCCCCGAACTCTCCGACACCTGGGGCACCGCGGGCCCGCCGTCGCGGCACATCCGCGCCCACATGGCCGGGACCCCGGACGGCAGCCCCGTCCTGGCGCCCGTCGACGCCGAGGGAGCCGCCGCGTGAACCGGACCCGTACCGTCGCACTCGTCGGCTGGGGCGCCATCGGCCGCGTCGTCGGCACCGCGCTGGCCGCCGGTGAGGTGCCCGGCGCCGAACTGGCCGCCGTCGTCGACAACCGGCCCCTGGGCGACGCCGCGCCAGCACCGCAGCTGACCATGGACCAGGCCATCGACGCCTGCGACCTGATCGTCGAGGCGGCGGGACAGGGTGTCGTGCGCGGCTGGGGCGAGACGATCCTCGCCTCCGGCACCGACCTCCTCGTGGCCTCCACCGGCGCCCTCACCGACGAGGACCTCGCGAAGCGGCTCCTGACCACCGGGCCCGGCCGGGTCTACTTCACCGGCGGCGCCGTCGGCGGACTCGACCTGCTCCAGGCGGTCCGCGCCATGGGCCCGCTCGGCGAGATCACCCTCACCACCACCAAGCTGCCCTCGACGCTCGAACAGCCCTGGATGGACGAGGACCTGCTGGGCGAACTGCGCGCGGCGACCGGCCCCGTCGAGGTCATGCGCGGCACCGCCCGCGAAGTGCCCGTGAAGTTCCCGAAGTCGACCAACGTGGCCGCCTCCGTCGCGCTCGCCGTCGGCGACCTCGACGCGGTGCGGGTCAGTGTCGTGGCCGACCCGGCGGCCGTGCACACCTCCCATGTCATCGAGGCCAACGGCCCGCAGGGCTCCTACCGGTTCGAGGTGCGCCACCAGCCGGACGCGGCCAACCCGGCGACCAGCCAGGTCGTCCCCTATGCGGTGCTGCGCTCCCTGGCCGCCCTCTGCGGACGCTCGGGCCAGATCCTGTGACCGCCCACGATCTCGCCGGGCTGCACCTGGAACGGGCGGGCGCCGACGGACCGCTCGTGCTGTGCCTGCACGGCATCGGTTCCTCCTCCGCCGCCTTCACCCCCCAACTCCGTGCACTCGCGCCGGACTTCCGGGTCCTGGCCTGGGACGCGCCCGGCTACGGCCGCTCGGCCGACCCCGAACACCCCCTCACCCTCGACGACTTCGCCGACACCGCCGCAGCCGTGATCCGCGCCCACGGCGGCCGGGCCCACGTCGTCGGCGTCTCCTGGGGCGGCGTGATCGCGCTGCGGCTCGCCGTCCGCCATCCCGGCCTCGTCGAGTCGCTCACCGTGGCCGACTCCACACCCGGCTCCGGCACCAGCCCCGACAAGGCCGCCGCCATGCGCGCCCGGGTCCCCGAACTCGCCGAGCTCGGCCCCCGCGCCTTCGCCGAGCGGCGCGCCCCGCGCCTGGTCTCACCGCAGGCGCCCGACGCACTCGTCCGACGCGCCGTCGACACCATGGCCGCCGCGGTCCGCCTCCCCGGCTACTCCTACGCGGCCGAGTCCATGGCCACCACCGACCTGCGCGACGAACTCGCGAAGGTCGACGCCCCCACCCTCGTCCTGTGCGGCGCGCAGGACCGGATCACCGGTCCCGACGCCTCCCAGGTCCTGGCCGGCGGTCTGCACAAGACCGCGTACGTGATCGTCAAGGACGCCGGTCACCTGGCCAACCAGGAACAGCCCGAGCACTTCAACGCCTGGCTGCTCGCCCATCTGCACATCGTCACCGACGCCAAGACCAGCAAGGGATGACCACCATGCCGCTCACCACCACCGACTACGACAACGGCGCGGACCTCGCGAAGTACACCGACGCCCTCATCGCCACCAAGGACTCCCGCGAGCCCGACTGGGGCACCCTGTCCTTCCAGGAGAAGGCCGGACCGCAGTTCAAGCGCGCGCAGATCCGCTACGTCGGCTCCGGCGCCACCGGCGACCACGAGAGCGACAACCGCATCCTGCCCTCCGGCGGGTTCACCTTCTCCAACATGCTGCTGCCGCCCGGCGCCGAGGGCCCCGCCCACACCCACCACGACGTCGAGGAGGCCTTCTTCGTCCTGGAGGGCCAGGTCAGCGTCGGCATCCACCGCGGCCCCGACGAGGTCGAGTACCGCACCCTCGGCTACCGCGACATGATCGTCGTCCCGGCCGGGGTGACCCGCTCCCTCAAGAACGAGGGCGACACCGACGCCCTGTTCTGCGTGATCATCGGCACGCGGAAGCCGCAGGTGCCGACCTACCCCGAGTACTCGCCGCTGTACGGCGTCACCCGTGACTGAGACGCCGCGCACCGTCGTCGTCACCGGCGCGGGCCGTGGCCTGGGGGAGGCCATGGCCCGCCGGGCCGGCGCCGACGGGTACCGGGTGGTCGTCGCCGAGCTCGACGCGGAGTCGGGCCGGCGCACGGCCGCCGCCGTCGAAGAGGCGGGCGGCACCGCCGTGTTCCTGCCCCTCGACGTCGCCGACCCGGCCTCGGTCGAGGCGCTGGCCGCCCGTCTCGCGCCCGACGGACCCGTGTACGCGCTGATCAACAACGCGGCGCTCGCCAACGGCGTCGGCGGCAAGTACTTCCACGACCTCGACGTCGAGGTCTGGGACCGGCTGATGGCCGTCAACGCACGCGGCCCCTGGCTCGTCGCCAAGCACCTGCTGCCGCTGATGTCCCGCCCGGGCCGCATCGTCAACATCGCCTCGGACGCCGCCCTGTACGGCTCCCCCCGGCTCGCGCACTACGTCGCCTCCAAGGGCGCCGTCATCGCCCTGACCCGCGCCATGGCCCGGGAGGTGGGACCCGAGGGCATCACCGTCAACGCGGTGGCGCCTGGACTGACCGAGGTCGAGGCGACGCGGACCGTCCCCGCCGAACGGCACGCCCTGTACGCCCAGAACCGGGCCGTCCCCCGGCCCCAGCAGGCGGACGACCTGGTCGGCACGGTGGCGTTCCTCCTCGGCGAGGAGTCCCGGTACCTGACCGGCCAGGTGATCGCCGTCAACGGCGGCTTCACGATGCACTGACCCCCTTCTGCAAGGAGTTCTCATGGACCTCGGCCTCGCCGACCGCACCGTACTGGTCACCGGCGGCAGTTCGGGTGTCGGCCTGGCCACGGTCCGGGCCCTGCTCGACGAGGGCGCCAACGTCGCCACCTGCGGGCGGAACGCCGACCGGCTCGCCAAGGCCGCCGACCGACTGGGCGCCGGGAGCGACCGGTTGTTCCGCGGGGTGTGCGACGTCCGGGACAGCGACGCCGTGACCGGCTTCGTCACCCGGGCCGCCGACCACTTCGGCGGACGCCTCGACGCCCTCGTCAACAACGCCGGACAGTCCCGTATGAAGCCGCTCGACGAGACCACCGCCGAGGACTGGCGCGACGAACTGGAGCTGAAGTTCGCCGGGGTGCTCAACCCCCTCACCGCCGCCCGCCCTTACCTGCGTGCCTCGGACGCCGCCGCGATCGTCAACGTCAACGCCGTCCTCGCCAAGCAGCCCGAGACCCGGCTGATCACCACCAGCGCGGCCCGCGCGGGCATCCTGAACCTCTCCAAGTCCCTGGCCACCGAACTCGCCGCCGACGGCGTCCGTGTCAACTCCGTCTGCCTCGGCCTCGTCGACACCGGCCAGTGGACGCGCCGCCACCGCGCCGCCGACAGCGGCCTCACCTACGAGGAGTGGCAAGCCGGACTCGCCGCCGATCGCGGCATCGCGCTCGGCCGGCTCGGCCGCGCCGAGGAGGTCGCCTACGCGATCGTCTCGCTGCTGTCGCCGCGCGCCTCCTACATCACCGGAACCAGCATCGACGTCTGCGGCGGAGTCGGCCGCGGCATCCTCTGAGGAGCCTGCATGTCCCCTGTGACCTACCGCGACGGAGGCGAGCTCCTCGCCGCCCACCTCACCTCGCTCGGCGTCGACACCGTCTTCGGCATCGTCTCCGTGCACAACCTCCCGCTCGTCGAGGCCATCGACGCCGACCCCGCGCTACGCTTCGTCCCGGTGCGCCACGAGGCCACCGCCGTCAACGCCGCCGACGCCTACGGCCGGGCCCGCGGCAGCATCGGCTGCGCCCTCACCTCGACCGGGACGGGCGCGGGCAACGCCGCCGGCTCCCTCGTCGAGGCCCTGGCCTCGGGAACCTCCGTCCTGCACGTCACCGGACAGGTCGAGTCCGCCCACCTCGGCAGCGGGCGGGGCTTCATCCACGAGACCAAGGACCAGCTCGGCATGCTCCGCGCGGTCTCCAAGTACGCCGCGACCGTCACCTCCACCGAGGACGCGGGCCGGCTGCTGCGCGAGGCGTCCCTCGCCGCGCTCACCGCACCCGGCGGCCCGGCCAGCGTCGAATGGCCGATCGACCTCCAGTACGCGGCCCAGCAGGACTCGGGCAGCACGGTCGCCGCCCCCGAGGCTCCGCGGCCCGAGCAGGCCGAACTGGACGCCGCCCGCGCCTTGTTGGCGGGCGCCCGACGGCCGCTGATCTGGGCCGGCGGTGGCGCGACCACCGCGCGCGCCGAGGTACTGGCCCTCCTGGAGGCCACCGGCGCGGGTCTGCTCACCTCCAACTCCGGGCGCGGCTGCGTGCGCGAGGACCATGACCAGGTCGTCGGGAACTTCGCCACCACCCCCGCCGGACGCGCGCTGCTCAAGGACGCCGACGTCCTGCTCACCATCGGCACCCACTTCCGCTCCAACGAGACCGCCGACTACGCGCTCGACCTGCCCGCCGCACACATCCAGATCGACGTCGACGCCGCCGCCCTCGGCCGCGTCCACCCGGCACGGCACGCCCTCCACGCCCCGGCCCACACCGTCCTGCCCGAACTGACCGCCGCCGCAGGGCCCGCCGACCCCGCCTGGACGGCCCGCGTCCGCCGGGTCCGCGACGAGGTCCGCGCCGCCCTGCACGAGGCCATCGGCCCGCAGGCCGCGATCTGCGACGCCCTCGCCGCGGTGCTGCCGCCGGGCACGGTCGTCGCCCGGGACGTCACCATCCCGTCGTCCTCCTGGGGCAACCGGCTGCTCCCGATCCACGATCCGCGCGCCAACGTGTTCCCCCGCGGCGGCGGCATCGGGCAGGGTCTCGGCATGGGCATCGGCGCGGCCCTCGCCCGCCCCGGCCGGCCCACCGTCGTCATCGCCGGGGACGGCGGACTCGCCGTCCACCTGGGCGAGTTGCTCACCCTGGCGCAGGAACGGCCCCGGCTGACCCTGATCGTGTTCAACGACGGCGGCTACGGGGTGCTGCGCAACATGCAGGACCGGTACAGCGAACGCCGCTCCGGCGTCGACCTGTTCACCCCCGACTTCGACCGGCTCGCCGCCGCCTGCGGGCTCGCCTACGCGCGGATCGCCGAGGAGAGCGACGCGCTGCCCGTGATCACGGCCGCCGTCGCCGCGGAGGGGCCCACCCTCGTCGAGGTCGACCTGAACGCGCTCGGCCCGATGAAGAGCCCCTTCACCCCGCCCGTGAAGATCCCCACCGCGTAAGGAGGTTCACCCCCATGAGCACCACCGAAGAGCAGCGGCTCGACCTGCTGGTCCGCCGGATGACCTGGGAGGCGGAAGGCGTGCTGTCCGTCGAACTCGCCCACCCCGACGGCAAACCGCTGCCGGCCTGGACTCCGGGAGCGCACGTGGATCTCCATGTCGACGGCCACGTACGGCAGTACAGCCTGTGCGGCACCCCGGAGGACACCGGGGTCTACCGGCTCGGCATCCTCCACGAGCCCTCCTCGCGCGGCGGTTCACGCCACGTGCACACCAAGCTGCGGCCCGGCCACACTGTGCGGGTGGCCGGGCCGCGCAACCACTTCGCGCTGGAACCCGCCGCCTCCTACGTGTTCATCGCGGGCGGCATCGGGATCACCCCCGTCCTGGCCATGGCGGGACAGGCCGAACGCGACGGTGTCCCCTACCGCCTCGTCCACGGTGGCCGCACCCGGGCGTCGATGGCCTTCGGCGGCGAACTGGGCCTGCTCGACGGCGGATCGGTGACGCTCGTCCCGCAGGACGAGCAGGGCCACATCGACCTGGCGGACGTCGTCGGTGGGCTGCCCGCCGACGCGCTGGTGTACTGCTGCGGCCCCGAGCCGCTGCTGAAGGCCGTCGAAGAGGTCGTGCCCCAGGAGCAGTTGCGCGTCGAGCGGTTCGCCGCGCCGGTGGTCGAACGCGACGGCGACGACAGCGGCTTCGAGATCGAGTGCCGCACCTCGGGCGTGACCCTCACCGTCGGCCCCGGCACCTCCATCCTCGAAGCGGCCGAGAACGCCGGACTGGACGTCAACTCCTCCTGCCGGGACGGGATCTGCGGCTCCTGCGAGACCCGTGTCCTGGCCGGCACCCCCGACCACCGCGACTTCCTGCTCAGCGAGGCCGAGCACGCGGCCGGCGAGACGATGATGATCTGCGTCTCGCGCTGCGCCTCGGACCGGCTCGTCCTCGACCTCTGAGCCCCCGCACCTCCTCGACCCTTGAGCCCCGCACGTCCTCGCCGCCCGAGACCCGCGCCTCCCCGACCTCTGAGACCTGCACGCCTCAGCCCGCCGAGCCCGCGCCTCCCCAACCACCGAGGCCGGTGGGCCTCAGCCCGCCAAATCCGCACCCCCCAACCACCAAGACCGGTGCGCCTCAACCCGCCGAGCCCGCACCCCCCGACCACCAAGACCGGTGCGCCTCAGCCCGCCAAACCCGCACCCCCCGACCACCAAGACCCGCCCGGAGAACCCGATGCCCGAGACCTGGCCCTACCTGGACCCGCACCAGAGCCGCGACCACGCGCCCACCCCGTACGAGATCAAGCTCGCGCGGACGCTGGAGGACATCTTCACGCACGACGGCCACGAGCTGGCCGACGTGATCGACGGCCTCAACTCCCGTCAGCTGCACACACCCACGGGCGCGCCCTGGACCGAGGAGTCCTTCCGCGCCGAGATGCACCGCCTGGGAGCCTGAGATGACGCTGTCCACCCGTGCCACCGCCGAGCACATCTACGCCCACGGCCTGCGCAACCAGTGGCACCCGGTCGTGCCGTCCGACTTCGTGAAACCGGGCGCCATGCGCCGGGTGACCGCCCTGGGCGAGAACTGGCTGCTGTTCCGCACCGCCGCGGGCACCCTGTCCATGCTCGCCGACCGCTGCCCGCACCGCGGCGCACCGCTGTCGCTGGGCAGGCACCTGGGCGACCGCGTCGCCTGCTGGTACCACGGGGTCGAGGTCGACGGCACCGGCAAGGTCGCCGCCGTCCCCGGTCTGCCGGGCTGCAATCTGGAGGGCAAGACCCTCGTCACCTCGCTGCCGGTGCGCGAGGCCGGCGGGGCGGTCCTGGCCTGGTTCGGCGACGAGGAGCACCCGGAGCCGGGCGAACTCACCGTGCCGGACCCGCTGGCCGACGACGAGATCTCCGCGTTCCTCTGCTACGCCGAGTGGGACGTGCCGTGGCGGTACGCCATGGAGAACCTCCTCGACCCGATGCACGGCGCGTTCCTGCACAGCGAGTCCCACACCATGTTCGGCGGCGACACCCGGGCGAAGTTCCGCATCCGGGAGACCGACCGCGGCTACTTCTTCGAGAAGACCGACCAGCGCGGCGTCAACTTCGACTGGGTCGAGCTGTGTCACACGGGCGTCGACTGGGTCGACCTGTCCATCCCCTACCCGCCCTCCGCGGGACCCGGCGGCGCCTTCGGCATCGTCGGCATGGCCTGTCCGGTCGACGCCGGGCGCACGGGCGTCTTCTTCTGGCGCTACCGCAAGGTGCGGGACTGGCAGCGGGACACCTGGCGGTTCCTGTACCGCACGCTCATCGAGGCCCGGCACTGGGACGTCCTGGAGCAGGACCGCGTCATGCTGGAGGGACTGCCCCAGGACGCCGACCAGCACGAGAACCTCTACCAGCACGATCTCGGCATCGTCCGGCTGCGGCGCATGTACCAGGCCCAGGCGAAGCGGCAGTCGACAGCCGGGCAGCCGGCCGGAGCCGAGCGCTGACCCATGCGGGACGGCCGGGGGGGGCGGCGAGGCGGGCGGGGCAGGCCGTCGGGCCGGCCGGCAGCCGGGTCAGCCGGTGGCCGGGCCCGTCGGCTCCAGCTCGTCGGACTCCACGATGGACCGCTCCAATTTGGAGAGCAGACCGCCCAGTTGACGGCGTTCGGCGGGCGAGAGACCGCTGAGCATGCGGCGTTCGTTCTCCAGGTGGGCGGCGAACAGCTCGTCCACCTTCGCCAGCCCGGCGTCCGTCAGCCGTGAGTAGACGACGCGGCGGTCCTCGGCGTCCCGTTCCCGTACCAACAGGCCGTCCTTCTCCAGCCGGTCCAGGCGCAGGGTCACCCCCGCCGACGAGATCAGTCCGGACGCGGCCAGCTGCCCGGCGGTCAGCCGGTAGGGGGCGCCGGACCGGCGCAGCGCCGTGAGGACGTCGAAACCGGCGACCGACAGTCCATGGGCGTCGAGCTGGGACGTCATCCGGGACTGGTACTGGAGGTAGGAGCGGTGCAGCCGGGCGAGCACCTCCAGCGGCGAGGTGTCCAGCTCGGGCCGCTCCCGCGCCCAGTCGTCGACGATCCCCGCGACGGCGTCCGGCCGTCGCGCCGCCCTGCGCTGAGCCATGTGTTCCCCTCACGGCATATCTGTAGGTGTTGAAATCTTAGCCCTGAGGGAAACGGATGGTTCAGAGACCGGCGATACGGGCCACGAAGAACCCGGCGACGAGCAGGCATCCGAGCACGATCAGCCCGAGCCAGATCCGGGGATGCTCCCAGACGCCCCCGTCGGGCCGTTCCTGGTGGGCCTCGGCGGTCGATCCTTCCATGGCGGGCGTCTCGTTCGGCGGGACGAGAGGTTCAGGCATGGTCCGGCCTCCTCACAGGAGCAGGAGCACGGGAAGTCGTGCTCCTCGCACAGCTCCTTCCTGATGTTCCGCCGCGGCCTCCCGATCGGATGCGGCCCGCGAGACCGGCCCGCGAGACGCGGCCCGCCCGCTCAGCCCGCGATCCGCACGCCGAACTGGAACGATCCGATCGTGCTCATCGACTCGTAGCGCACGTAGGCGCCCGGGTAGGGGGCGTGCAGCACCTGGTTGTTGCCCGCGTAGAGGCCCACGTGCTCGGTGTTGTTGAAGAAGACCAGGTCACCGGGCTTGAGAGCGCTCATCCCGATCTGGGTTCCGTCGTTGACCTGGGTGTAGGTGACCCGGGATATCCCGACACCGGCCTGCCCGTACGCCCACTGCGTGAGACCCGAGCAGTCGTAGGAGCCGGGGCCCGTGCCGCCGCGGGCGTACGGCTTGCCGATCTGGGTGGCGGCGGCGTTCAGCGCGGCGGCGCCGAACGGGGAGGCGGCCACCTCGTTGCCGAGGTCGACCTGCTGCGCGGCGGTCTGGCTGGCCTGCCGCTCGGAGTCGGCGATCTCCTGGCGCTCGGCGGCGGTCAGCGTGTTCAGCAGCTTCTGCGCCTTGCTGAGCTTGCCCTGGATCTCCTTCTTCTTCTCACCGAGCTCGGTGCGGGTCTCCGCGAGGTCCTTGAGCTTCCGCGTGGCCTCGGCGCGCTGCTGGGCCAGCTCACGCTGTTTCGCCTGGACCTTCTTCAGCGCCTCCAGCTGCTGCTCGGAGAGCGACTCCAGCGTGGACGCCTTGTCGAGGTAGTCGTCCGGGTCAGCGGAGAGCAGCAGCTGGACGGAGGGGTCGATGCCACCGGTGCGGTACTGGGCGCTGGCCATCGTGCCGATGCCTTCGCGCAGTTCGTTGAGTTCGTCCTGCTCGCGGGCGACCTTGTCCTGGAGCCGGCCGATCTCCTTCTGGAGCTTCTCCTGCTTCTCCTTGGCGCCGTCGTACTGGTTGGTGGCGCGCTCCGCCTCCTTGTAGAGCTTGTCGACCTCGGACTTCACCTCGCTCTTCGTGGGCTTGGGGGCCGCGTTGGCGGCCTGCGAGGTGAGCGCCACGGCAGCGGCGGCGGTCGCGGTCAACACCGTCACGCGAGCGCGGCTGGGTGACTTGGGTCGGCGGTGAAGCGCCACGAGGACAAGCTCCTTCTTCCTCCACCGCCCACGCAACTGCCCGCGCGCGGTGGCACCTTCACCGTCATCCACCCCTGGCGGGCGATCGTCCGTGCGAAGGTTCGAGACCTCACCTTAGTGATCTTCTTGTGACCGAATCAAAGTTTGATGAGAATCATCTCGATCACGTTCCGCACTCTTTACACACAAACCGATCACAAACCGCCCTCACGATGAGAGTCGTCACTCAGGTTCCGGGCTCGGGTCGTGCCCCGCGCGCAGGGCGACCGGCACGCAGAGGAGCAGGGTCACGGTCAGCGCGGCCAGGGGAACCGTCCAGGTTCCGGTCGCGCCGTGCAGCACGGAGGCGAGGACCGGACCGGTCGCGGCGAGGAGGAAGCCACCGGTCTGGGCCATGGTGGACAGGGCCGTCACATGGTCGTGGTCGCGCCCCCGGCGGGCGTAGAGCACCCCGGGCAGGGCCTGTCCGGCACCGAGCCCGACCCCGAGGACGACGACCCAGAGCATCGCGCCGCCGGCCGGGGCGAGCACGAGCCCGGTGAGCCCGGCAGCGCACACCAGCAGGGTCGCCAGGACGTGCGGGCGCTGATCGGCTCGCCGGGCGGCGAGGACCGGGGCCGTGAAGCCACCGGCGGCCACCCCGCAGATGAGCACGGCCTGACCGGCCCCGGCGGCACCGCTGTCCAGGCCCGCCCGGACGAGGATAGAGGGCAGCCAGGCGAGCAGGGTGTAGAAGGCGAGGGTCTGGACGCCGAAGAAGGCGGTCAGGCTCCAGGCGAGGCCGGTACGGGCCACGGGCCGGCGTCCCGCGCTCCCGGCGCCCGCGACCGCCCCGGCGGAAACCTCCGGAAGCCGGTGCCGTAGCTGCGGGGCCATCCCGGCGGCGGCGAGAACGGCGGGCACGACGGCCAGGCCGACGGCCGCCTGCCAGGACCCCGTGGCCCGGGCGACCGGGACGACCAGGGCCGCGACGAGCGCCGATCCGGCACCCATCGACAGCGCGTAGAGGCCCATCATCGCTCCGCCGCGCTCCGGCGGGAACCGCTTGCGCACCAGGACCGGGACGATCACGTTGACCACGGCGGTGGCCGCGCCGACCACCACCGTGCCCGCGATCAGCCCGGCCGCGCCCAGCACGCGCAGCACCGCTCCGGCCACCAGGATCAGGCCCGCCCACCACAGCCCGCGTTCCTCGCCGAAGCGGCGCCGCACCACGGCCGCGAGCGGGGCGAAGGCGCCCATGCACAGCGGCGGCAGCAGCCCGAGCAGGGAGACGGTTGCGGAGGAGAAGCCCGCGAGCGGGGCCAGCGGCCCGATCTGCCCGAACGCGACCCTCGTGTTCAGGCTCAGCAGCACGAATCCGACGACCAGCAGCGCACCCGCTCCGGCGGCGGGCGGGGCGCCGCGACCGGCGACGGACACGGGGCCGGCGACTGCATCGGGGGCGGTCGCCGCTGTCGGGACCGGGGAGACGGGCATGGAAGGCCCTCCAGGGAACTCGGCGGTTAGGCTGGCCTCAACCCTGCGCGCTCAAGTCCACTTGAGCGCAAGTTCCCGAGCCCGAGGACTCCATGGAAGAGCGACTGCACTCGATCAGCGAGGTGGCGCGCGCCTTCGGCCTGTCGGTGCCGACGCTGCGCTACTACGAGGAGTGCGGCCTGCTCCGGCCCGTCGCGCGACGCGGCCGGGTCCGCCAGTACGACCGCGCGGCCCTGGAGCGCCTCGCCTACGCCCAGCTCTGGCACCACGACGGTCTGATGCCCCTCGCCGACACCGCCGCCGTGCTGACGACGGCCCACGCGCCCGAACGGCACGCCCTCATCGCGGCGCAGCACGACGCCATGCGGCAGCGGATCGAGAAGCTGGACCGGGCCGCCGCCGTCCTGCGCCACCTGCTGCGCTGCCCGGCCGACCATCCGCTCGACTGTCCCGTCACCGGCGCCTACATCCGCGCCCGGGTCGACGCCGCCCTCACCGGCGAGGACCTCCCCGAGCCCGTCTTCCCCGATCCCCCGCACACCCCCTGAGCCCCTGGCGCACCGCGCCTCCCTACACCCCGGACGAAAGCCGCCCCTCGGCCTCCTCCCACGGCTGCGGTTCGGCCACGTCGTCCCTGTCGCAGGCGTCCTCCTCGAACCAGCCGGTGCCCGCGAGCCAGGTCTCCAGCCATGCCGCCAGGCCGGTGGAGTCCAGGAACCAGCACGGCGCCCACGATCCGCCGCCGTACGGGTTCGGTTCGAAGAGCAGGACCTGGCCGTCCTCGGCGCGGCAGTCGACGCCCGCGTACATGCCGCAGCCCCAGGTGAGGATCGGTACGACCCTCTCGGGCCACTCCGGGTGCTCCGCGCCGACGGATGCCGCACGTCGCGCCAGGTACTCGCCGACGACGCTCGCACCCGGGCCGAGCAGTGGCAGCAACCGGTAGTCGGGGCCGTAGCCGCCGTCGGCGACCTCGCGGTACAGGCGGGCGAGCAACGGGTGCAGCGCCGTGCCCAGTTGTCTCTCGGCCTCGGCGATCCGGGCGTCGTCGGCGGGCGCGGGGAGTTCGTCGTTCTCGGACGCGGCCCGCAGGGCCACGCGCCGGACCAGGGCATCGGCATCGATCATGACCGTGATGCTGCCAGAGGCAACTGACAACGCGACGGCCGCGGGGTGCACCACGCTCCGCCCCCTCCCTGACGGCCGCCCAGTACGGAACGGGCCAGTAGGGCACGGGTCAGTAGGGCAGCCCTTCCGCCGCCGCCCGCAGTGCCGTCTCGATGCACGGGGCGATCTCGGCACCCGAGGCCCCCGGGTCGTCGGCGTGCCGACGCGCGAACTCCTCGACGGCCGCGCGCAGCGCCCCGTTGAGCGTCGCGGCGTGCACCGCGACCCGCAGATCGCCCGGGTCGGCCCCGGAGCGCTCGGCCAGCAGCCGGCCGAGGACGGGGAGCGCCTCGTCGTGGGCCTGGAGCCACAGGGAGCGCAGGGACGGATCGGTGGAGGTCATGCGGATCAGCGCGAGGATCTCGGGTGTGGCGGGCGGGAGTTCGCCGATGCGGCAGGTCTCGGTGAAGAAGTCGAGCAGGCTCATGTCGGTGGGCCAGTGGTGCATTCGCTCCACGAGGAAGTCGAGGCCCGCCGCGAGGAGCGGCAAGACACAGCTCTCCTTGGTGGGGAAGTGGCGCCACAGGGTGCGGGCGGAGATCCCGACGGACCGGGCGATCTCCTCGCCGGTGGTGGCGGTGACGCCCTGGGCGGTGAACCGGCGCAGCGCCTCGAACGCGATCTCCAGCCGGAGCGCTTCCCGGCGGCGTTCGGCGAACGACGGCCGCTCCCCCTCTCGCGCCGTCCGTCCCCGTGCCGTCGACAGCGTCTCGCGCACCCTGGTCCCCACCCTCCGCCTGCGGTCGGCGCAGCATATCGAGCGGGTGCCTGAATTCCCGCCCTCATGACGCTTGCAGACATCTTGTCAGTGAGTGACAGCCAACCCTACTCTGCAGTAGCTGACTGGCGAGTAACCGCTCCTTCCTCCCGTCCGCTTGGCATGCCCACGCCAATATTTCGCCTTGCTCGGCAGCCCCCGAACACCCTCATCAAGGAGTTGTTCATGCCCTCACCCAGCAGGCGCGCCCTGCTCACCGGCGCCGCGGCCCTGGCGGCAGCCGGTGCCCTGCCGGCTCGCGCCGCCTCCGCCGCGCCCGCCCGCATCACCCTGACCCGGGAGGAACACCGGGTCGTCGTCATCGGATCGGGGTTCGGCGGCGGTGTGGCGGCACTGCGGCTGGCCCAGGCCGGTGTCCCCGTCACCGTGCTGGAACGCGGCCGACGCTGGCCGACCGGCCCGAACGCGGAGACCTTCCCCCATGTCTCCGGCCTCGACAGACGGATGCTCTGGTACGGCACGCTCCCCGAGGCCGTACGGCCGCTCGCCGGGCTGATCGGCACCCCGCTCGGCTTCACGCCCTACGTGGGCCTCCTCGAACCGGTGCTCGGCGAGAACATCCTGAGCGTGTGCGCGGCCGGAGTCGGCGGCGGCTCGCTCGTCTACCAGGGCATGACCCTCCAGCCGTCGGAGGCGGTCTTCAACACCTGGCTTCCCGAAGGGCTCGACTGGCGGCGGATGAACGAGATCCACTACCCGCGCGTCGCCCGCATGCTGCGGGTCGCGACCGCACCGGACGCGCTGGTCGACTCCCCCACCTACTACGCCGCACGCGTCTTCGCCGACCGGGTCCGCAAGGCCGGATACGGCCTGGAGAAGATCCCGATGCCGATCGACTGGGACTACGCGCTGGCCGAACTGCGCGGCGAGATGAAGCCGTCCTACACCAACGGCGACTGCGCGCTCGGCGTGAACAACGGCGGCAAGAACTCCGTCGACGTCACCTACCTCAAGCAGGCCGAGGAGACCGGCCGGGTCACCGTCGCCACCCACCACCACGTCACCTCCGTGGCCCGCGCCGCCGACGGCCGGTGGGAGGTCCACGTCGACCGCACCGACGACGAGGGAACCGTCCAGGAACAGAAGATCCTCACCGCCCGCGCGCTGGTCATGGCCGCCGGGAGCGTCAACACCAGCAGGCTCCTGGTGCGCGCCGGTGCCACCGGTGCCGTCCCCGACCTCCCGGACGGTCTGGGCCAGGGCTGGGGCACCAACGGCGACCGCATCTACGCCTGGACGAACCTCTGGGAGGACTTCGGCGGCGAGCAGGGCGGCCCCGTCGTCTACGGCAGCAAGGACTGGGACGACCCCGCGACCGCCCACACCGTCATCCAGGCGTCCCTGCCACCGGTGGGCATCGACACCAGGACGACGATGCTCGTCGGCTTCGGGGTGAGCCGCGACCGGGGCAGCCTGCGCTACGACTCCGCCACGGACTCCGTGTCCCTGCACTGGCCGCGGGACGGCGACGCCTCCAGCCATCGCGCCATCCACCGCCGCGTCACGGCGATCTCGCAGGGTCTCGGCACCCTCACCGACACCAACTCCCTGGTCAACAGCACCTGGCACCCGCTCGGCGGCGCCCCGATGGGCACCGTCTGCGACCTCGACGGCCGGGTGAGGGAACAGCGCGGCCTGTACGTCCTGGACGGCGCGCTGATCCCCGGCACCACCGGGGCCTGCAACCCCTCGATGACCATCGCCGCCGTGGCCGAGCGGGCGATGGACGCCATCACCTCCCAGGACATCGACACGGTCTTCTGACCGGCCCGCACACCCATCCACCGCGAACGAGGAGCACACCTTGAGCCGCAAGCTGTCCCCTTCCCGCGTCACCTCCCCCGCCTCCGCCTCGGTGGAGCCTTCGACCCCCCGCGCCACGCGGACCGGTCGGCGCGTGCTGGCCGGCGTCGTCACGAGCGGCGTCTGCCTGTGCCTGGCCACGGTCCCCGCCTCCGCCGCCGACGTCCCGCCCGTGGTCTCGCGCGGGGTGACGATCCCGGCCTTCTACACCCCGCCCGCCGAACTCCCCGCCGCCAACGGCGCGTTGGTCCGCACCGAGCCGATGTCCCTGGGGCTGGCCATTCCCGGGCTCGACGGCCGCCCCATGCCGGGCACCGCGACCCGGCTCATGTACCGGTCCACGGACTCGGCGGGACAGCCCGTCGCCGTCACCGGGACGTACATCGAGCCCTCGGCCGCCTGGACGAAGAGCGGGCCGCGTCCGCTGGTCGCCGTCGCGTCGGGCACCATGGGGCAGGGCGACCAGTGCGCGCCGTCCCTCGCCCTGGAACACCCCCTCACCCTGACCGGCGACACGGTCTCCGTGGGCTACGAGGCGCTCGCCGTCTACCGCATCCTCGCCACCGGCGCGGCGGTCGTCCTCACCGACTACGTCGGGCTGGGCGCCACCGACCGGCTGCACACCTACGCCAACCGCCTCGACCAGGGCCACGCCCTGCTGGACGCGGCCCGCGCCGCCCGCAAGGTACCGGGCGCCTCCGTGACCGCGGCCTCGCCGACCGGTCTGTACGGCTACAGCCAGGGCGGCGGCGCGGCGGCGTCGGCCGCCGAACTCCAGCCCGGCTACGCCCCGGACGTGCCCGTCGTCGGCACCTACGCCGGTGCGCCTCCCGCCGACCTGACGTCCACGATGAAGGGCATCGACGGAAGCGCCCTGGCCGGGGCACTGGCCTGGTCGGTCAGCGGGTTCGCCCAGGCCGACCCGGACCTGCGGGCCGTCGTCGAGGCCAACATCAACGACACCGGGAAGGCCGCGCTCAAGGACGCGTCGACCATGTGCGTCGGCGACGCCCTCCTCGGCTACGGCTTCACCAAGAGCTCGAAGTGGACCGTCAGCGGCAAGTCCGTCGCCGAGGTCATCGCCGCGGACCCGGCCGCCCAGCAGGCCCTGGACAAGCAGCGCATCGGCAACCTCACGCCCGCGGGCCCCGTGCGCGTGGCGACCGGCGTGCACGACGACATCGTCCCCCACGCGCAGGCCAGGCAACTGGCCGTCGACTGGTGCCGCAAGGGCGCGAACGTCACCTACGAGCCGGTGATCCTGCCCAACCTCGGCGACAAGATCCTCACCAACCATCTCGTGCCGTTGATCACCGACCAGGGCAACGCCATCGACTGGCTGAGCGACCGCCTCTCCGGCAAGCCGGCCGTCTCCGACTGCTGGAGCATGCCGCTCCAGCCCTGACACGCCGCCGGCCGGCGCCGCCCGGGGAAGGGGGCGGCGCCGAGACCGTGCGGGGCTCCGCGCCGCGCGAGGGCCGCGCCGCGCGAGGGCCCTGTCAGGTGCGGGTGGGCGGCTCGTCCCGGTCGACGACCGTGCCCTGGACGACCGGGCCCGTGGCGGGCCGGGTGCCGTCGGCGTCCTGCTCCTTGAGGGCCTTGGCCTCGCTCTTGAAGATGCGGGCGGCCTTGCCCGCCGAGCGGGTCAGCTCGGGCAGCTTCTTGATACCGAGGACCACCACCACGACGAGGAGGATCAGGGCCAGTTCACTCATGCCGAACATCGTGTCTGCTCTCCCGGCGAGGCGATGCTGTCTACAGTGCTGTAGAAGTCTCCCTGAAACGTGATCGCTCAACAAGTCCGCGTTCCGGCCGCGTTGGCCGCGCGGCTTGTGCCATGCCAGGGAGCAGAGACAGCAGGATGCACGACACCCCCACCATCTCGGCGCACACCCCTTCCGCCCGCGCCGAGTTGGCCCGCCGCTGCCACGCGGTGACCGAGGCGCGCTGGTTCGCGCTGACGGTCTTCGCACTGATCCTGGCCAACGCCGCCCTGCTGGGCGTGGAGACGTACACCGGCCTGGTGGCCGATTGGCACCGCCCGTTACGGCTCGCCGAACACCTCTGCCTGGCCGCCTTCACCGTCGAGATCGCGCTGCGCCTGGGCGCCCACGCCGACCGGCCGCGCGACTTCTTCAAGGACCCCTGGAACCTCTTCGACCTGGCCGTGGTCCTGTCGGCGTTCCTGCCCGTCGTCCGCGAGAACACCACGATCCTGCGGCTGCTGCGGCTGGCGCGGGTCCTGCGCACCGCCCGTTTCCTGCCCCAGCTCCGGGTGGTCCTGACCGCGGTGGTCCGCAGCCTGCCGGGCACGCTCAGCTTCCTGCTCGTCGGCGCCCTGCTGCTCTATGTGTACGCGATGGTCGGCTGGGTCTTCTTCGGCCGGCACGACCCCGAGCACTACGGCTCCATCGGCCGCGCCGTCCTGTCCCTGTTCCTGCTGATGACCCTGGACGGCATCGGGGACGCGGTCCGGGCCGGCCTGGAGCTGTCCCGCTGGAGCCTGCTCTACTACGCCTCCTACGTGCTCATCGCGTCCTTCGTGCTCGTCAACGTCCTCATCGGTGTCGTCCTCACCTCCCTGGACGAGGCCCGGCAGGAGGAACGGGACGAGCCGGAACCCGCGCCGGAGACCAGCGACCCGCATCTGCTGAACGCGCGCATCGCCGCCGCCCGCCGCGCCCTGGACGACCTCCAGAGCGAGCTCGACCGCGCCGCCCCGGCCGCCCTGACACCCGGCCCGACCACACCGCAATAGTTCTATGCTTGCGCAACCTATAAAGTGTTGACCTGTGGAGGCCGTGCGGACAGGCCCGCGCGACAGAGGCGAAAGGTGTCAGATGCTCTCCGATGTGGGCCCCCTGGAACTCATCACGCTGGTGATCCTCGCCGTCCTGCTCTTCGGCCCGGACAAACTCCCCGAGCTCATCCAGAACGTGGCGGGGTTCATCCGCAGGGCGAGGGAGTTCTCGGAGAGCGCCAAGGACGAGATCCGATCCGAACTCGGCCCGGAATACCAGGACTTCGAGTTCGAGGATCTGCATCCGAAGACGTTCATCCGCAAGCACGTCCTCGACGGCGAGCAGGGCGGACTCGGACTGGACGAGGTACGCCGGGCCCTCGACCCGAGGGCGGAACTGGCCGAGGCCGCCGAGGCGGTGCGCGAAGCGGCCGACGAGTCGCCGCGGGAAAAGGCGCCTTCGGGCCGGCCCGACGCCAAAACACCTATAGATTTGCGCAAGCTTTAAACTCGTGACCGTGGAGACGATCAACGTGAAGACATGGGAGACCGCGGTCCTCGACGGAGGACCCGCGGACGGACTGCGGATGAAGGTCGCCGACCGGCCGCGGGTGATCCAGGTGACCTACCCGTGCCAGGTGGAGGCCGCGCCCCAGGGCCTGCGCGCGGACGGGGTGTACATCTACCGCCGCGACCACGACTCGGCGAGCGAGCCGCTGCGGTACGGCTTCGACATCGCCAGCCCCTGACCGGCACGGCCCGCCGGGTCAGCGGACCGAGTGCCCTTCGGCCGCCGGGCGCGCGGTGACGGTCTCGTCGGAGCCCGCCCGGACGGTCGTCCGGGCGGGCTCCGCGGCGGCGCGCTCGGCGTTCGCCGCGGACGCGGGCTCCGCCCCGTCCTCCTTCATCGCCTTCGCCTCGCTCTTGAGAATGCGCATCGACTTGCCCAGCCCCCGGGCGGCCTCGGGCAGCTTCTTCGAACCGAACAGCACGATGATGACGATCGCCACGATCAGCAGATGCCAGGGTTCCAGTCCGTTGCGGAGCATCCCGCTCACCTCTCCTCATTCAACAGTTGCCATCAATATTTGCGATGTTGCGCAACTATATAACTCTCGGGCCGGCTCTCAGTCGTCGGAGTCGGGCTTGCCGGCCGCGGCCTCGTACGCCTGCGCCGGGGTCATCGGCACACCGTTGAGCTGCACCGTCCTGTAAGGGCTGACCTTGGCGCAGGTCTTGGCCTCGTCCGCGGTGGAGGCATGGGCGTCGGAGACGGCCGCCTTGGTGTCGGCGGGCGCCGGCGAGGACGTGCCGCCGGGGTAGCTCGTCCCGCTCGGCCAGTCGTCGCCGATCACCAGGCTGAGCCCCGTGCCGGTCCCCTGCTCGATGCGCGAGCCCGGCAGCCCCAGGGCCTTCGCGACGGTCCTGGCCTCCGCCTTCTGCCCCGTGCCGTACGACAGGGTGGTCTTCGTCGCGGTGCTCGCGGCGTTGCCCGTGGTGGTGTCGGGGCTGAAGCCCTGGTCGATCAGGGCGGTCGCGACGTCCGAGGCGCGGCCGGTGATCCCGGTTCCGTTCTCCACCGTGACGGCGATATCGGACGCGGGGACGGCCGACGCGGTCGCCGTCGCCGAGGCCGCCGCCGACTTCTTGCCCGAACCCGTCGTCAGCGACTGGTCGCCCGCGATGGCGGCGAACAGGCTCTTGGCGCCTGTGCCCACCACGACCCGGTTGCTGTCGGCCGGGTCCGGGGCCGTCTGCATCGTGGTGAACGTCATCCGCTTGGTGGGGACCTTGTTCAGGTCGGCGGCCAGGGAGATCAGCTTCTTGACGCTCCCGAGGCCGTCGTCCACGGTCAGCGCCTTGGTCGCGGCGTCCGCGAGGTGGTAGACCGCGGACGGATCGGTGAGGGTGCCCGCGCTCTTGAACTTGCGGATCATCGCGCTGAGGAAGATGTGCTGGGACACCGTGCGGCCGAGGTCGCTGCCGTCGCCGAAGCCGTGCCGGGAGCGGACGAACTGGAGCGCCGCCTCGCCCTTGAGGGTGTGGGTGCCCTCGGACAGTTTCAGGTGCGAGTACGTGTCGTACACGTCGTCGTCGACACAGACGGAGACACCGCCGACCGCGTCCGACATCTTCACCACGCCCGAGAAGTCCAGCTTCACGAAGTGGTCGATGGGGATGCCGGTGAGCTGGTGGACGGCGTCCACCTGGCAGGCCGGGCCGTAGCGCAGCGCGCTGTTGATCTGGCCGTGGTAGCCGCTCGTGGACTCGCCGGAGTCGGGGTCCTCGCAGGCGGGAATGTCGGTCATCGTGTCGCGGGGGATGCTCATGACCGTGGCGTTGGAGCGGTCGGCCGCTATGTGCACCACCATCTGCACGTCGGCGTTCCCGTTGCCGCTCTGGACTCCGGTCTTCGAGCAGCCTCCGCCGAGCTTGCAGTCCGCCGCGCTGGTGCGGCCGTCCGACCCCATCACCAGGATGTTGATCGGGGTGCGGCCGAACGCGTCGGCCGTCTCGGAGCCGCCCTTGCCGTCGAGCGAGACGCTGTTGATGTTGCCGTTGAGGTGCTGGTAGAACCACCAGCCGAAGCCCGCCGTCCCCAGCACCAGGACCGCCAGGCACAGCCCCAGGATCCGCAGCGCCCGCCTGCCCCGCCGCACCGGCTTGGCGCGCCGCGCCCCCCGGCCGCCCCGCGAACGGTTCGCGGCCCGAGACGCCGCCCGGCCGCCGGACCGGCGGGAGTCCCCGGAAGCCTCCTTGCGGCCTCCGGGCCCTTCCTCGGCGCGGTCACGGGTGGCTTGTACGCCCTGACCGTCCCACGGGTCGCTCATGTCCCACTTCCCTGAACGGTAGGGCCCGCCACGCCGCGGGATGCGGTACGGCCGGCACGCGTGGCGGAGTACAAACGGGTGAAGCAGAGGCACATGTTAATTGCATGGTTGCGCAATCTACAAACTTATGCGGGGTCGAAACCCGTCCCGGGGCCCTTCACGCGCGACGGCGTGATCTCACACGCGGCCCGAGGCTCCCCGCGCCGGCGCACACGTGGCTCCGGGCCTCACAGCGCCGACCCGCGCCTCGCGCGGCGCCGCTCGTAGCCCGCCCTCGCCGCCACGAGCCCCACGGCGTACAGACCGAGGACTCCGGTCAGCATCAGGTAGTACACCGGTGGCAGCGCGGTCAGGTGCAGCACCGGTCCCAGCGGGGACAGCGGCAGGGTCAGACCGATCACGGCCAGCGCGCCCGCCGCCCAGGCGACCGGGCCCGGCCGCCGTCCTTCGGCGCCCCGGCGGCCCGCGCGCAGCAGGACCATCACCAGGGCCTGGGTGAGCAGGTTCTCGGTGAACCAGCCGGAGTGGAACACCGCCTGGTCGTCGCCGGTCCCCGGGCCGTGCAGGGCCAGCGCGAGGACACCGAAGGTGGCGAGGTCGGCGACGGCGTTCAGCGCGCCGAAGCCGGTGATGAAGCCGAGCAGGTCGCGCGGGCGCAGGACGACGGGCCGGCGCAGCACCGACGGGTGGGGGCGGTCGTGGGCGAAGGCGAGCTGGGCCGCGTCGAAGCAGAGGTTCTGGGCCAGGACCTGGGCGGGGAGCATCGGCAGGAACGGCAGGAGCAGGCCCGCGGAGAGCATCGCGATGACGTTGCCGAGGTTCGAGGACAGCGTGATGCGCAGATACGTGGTGATGTTGCCGCTCGCGCGACGGCCCGCGCGCACCGCGTGGGCGATCGCGGTGAGGTCCTTCTCCGCGAGCACCACGTCGGCGCCCTCGCGGGCCACGGCGGCGGCGTTGCGCGGGGCGATGCCGACGTCGGCGGCCCGGAGCGCGGGCAGGTCGTTGACCCCGTCGCCGAGGAAGCCGACGGTGTGCCCGGCCTCCCGCAGCGCCTGGGTGACGCGGGCCTTGTGGGCTGGGGTGCAGCGGGCGAAGACGGTGGTGCGGCCGACGAGGTCGGACAGCTCCGCGTCGGTCAGGCCGCCGAGCCGGTCGGCGGTGAGGACGGCGTCGTCGGCGACCGGGATGCCCAGGTCGCGGCAGGCGCGCGTGGCGGTGCCGGGGTGGTCGCCGGTGAGGATCTTCACGGTGACGCCCTGCTCGGCGAGGACCTTCAGGGCGTCGGCGGCGCTCGGCGCGAGGGCGTCGCGGAAGGTGACGAGCCCTTGGAAGTCCAGCCCGCGCTCGTCGGCGGGGGTGTAGGCACGGGTGCGTGCCGGGCGTACGGCGGTGGCGACCGCGAGGACCCGCAGCCCGTCCTCCGCCTGGCGCGCGGCGAGCTCGCGCAGCCGGACGCGCTCGTCCTCGGTGACGGCGCACCGCTCCAGGACGGCCTCCACGTCCCCCTTGACCACCAGGGTGTGGCGGCCGAGCAGGCCCGGAGCGCGGACGACCGCGGTCGCCAGGCAGCGCCCCGCGTCGAAGGGAATGGCGTCCGTGCCGTCGTACGCCATGAGGTCGTCCTCGTCGGCCGCGTCCAGGAGCGCCTCGTCGAGCGCGTCGGGGACGGGGAGGTCGGCCAGTTGCAGGGTCCACCAGGCGTTGGCCGCCGCCCAGCGCAGTACGGCGGGCTCGTCGCGGCCGTCCGGTCCGAGCGCGCGGTCCAGGACCGGGCGGTCCTGGGTGAGCGTGCCGGTCTTGTCCAGGCACAGCACGTCCATGGCGCCCACGTCGTGCAGCGCGGGCAGCCGCTTCACGATCACGCCGTGGGCGCGGCCGAGGAGGGAGGCGCCGCGCGCCAGACAGGTGGTGACCAGGACCGGCAGCATCTCCGGTGTCAGTCCGACCGCCACGGCGACGGCGAACGGCAGGGTCTCCAGGCCGCGCCCACGCAACGCCGCGTTGGCCATCAGGACCAGCGGCGGGGTGAGCAGCATGAACCGGATCAGGATCCAGGAGATGCCGTGGACGGACCGGTCGAAGGCGCTGACCTGCGGTCGGCCGGACATGTGACCGCGCGCGGCGGCGAACCGGGTGTGCGCGCCGGTGGCGACGACGACGGCGGTGGCGCTGCCGGAGGCGACGCTGCTGCCCTGGAAGCACGACTCCGCCTCGTCGGACGCGCCGGGATGTCCTTCGGCCGACTTCGCGACGGGCGCCGACTCCCCGGTCAGCGCCGCCTGGTGCACGGTCAGCCCGCTCGCCCGCAGCAGCCGTAGGTCCGCGGGGACCAGGTCGCCCGGGCCGAGCCGGACGATGTCGCCGGGGACGAGTTCCCCGACCGGGATCTCCCGGGCGGCCTGTGCCGCCTCCCCGTCGGCGCGGCGGACCACGGTCGCGGTCGTGGCGACCAGCTCGCGCAGGGCGGCGGTGGAGCGGTCGGCCCGGTGCTCACCGGACGCCCGCAGCGCACAGCTGACCAGCACGAGAAGGAGGATGACGGAGGCGGTGCCCCAGGCGAGGACGACCGCGGACACCAGTCCGAGGCAGGCCAGCACCGCGGTGAACGGGTCCCGCATGCTGCGCACGAACAACCGCGGCCACGAGGGGGCGCGCCCGCCCGGCACCGCGTTCTCGCCGAGCCGGGCCAGCCGCTCGACGGCCTGTGCCTCGGTCAGCCCGCGCGGACCGCTCTCCAGACTCCGCAGCACCTCGAGGACGGTGGGTACGCAGGGGGCGGCGCCGAGTTCCGCGACGTCCTGGCCCCCGCTCCCCGCCGGAGCGGCCGGAGCGCTCTCAGACACCGATCCCGTGCATTCGCCGTACCGGCGCCGTGCCCTCGCGCGTGCGGGCGGTCAGCTGCCCGACCATCACGCGCACCACGGTCACGATCTCGGGGTCGTCGACGTAGTAGATCTGCCGACGGCCCTCGCGGCGGGCCCGGACGAGTCCGGCGAGTTTGAGCTTCGCCAGGTGCTGGCTGACGGCGGGCAGGGCACCGCCGACGCGGTCGGCGAGGTGGGTGACGTCGCTCTCGCCCTGGGACAGGGCCCACATGAGGTGGAGCCGGGCCGACGAGGCGAGCAGCCCGAACGCCTCGGCCGCCTCCGCCAGCACCTCGGCGGAGGGATCCTCGTACCCACCGGAGTCCTTCGCCAAGGTCCTCTCCCGTCCCACCCTCATCGCTTCCTGTGCACACGTACCGTCCCAGTCTAGGTGCCGGGCCGGCCACCGCTGCTCAGCCGTGTCCGGCGAGCATCCCGTGCGCCTTCGCCGCCTGGTCCGTCGCACACGTGCGGCTGTCGGCGCACACCTCGACGTACCGTGTGCCGCTCGCCGCGTGCCGCTCCCGTACGGCGTCCGCGTCGCCCTGCGCGCACGGCACGATCGCCACGACCCCGTTGCGGGCCGGTACCTCCGCGACCAGGCCGGTGCGCCGGGCGTCCGCGCCGATGTCCGCGAACCGGTCGAGCACCTCCACGCGGCGCCGCTCGGCCAGGAGCCGTTCGGCCAGGGCGTGGGCGGTGGCGAGCCGGTCGGCGACGGACCGGCCCGTGACCCACACCGTCGCCCCGGGACACGTACATCGGCACTCCGCGTCGCCCACCTCCGGCACGCGTCTTTGCCGCTCGGATTCCGCTACTTGCTGACGGCGAACCGCATCAGCGCGTGCTCGTCGCCCTGCTTGATCTTGCCCGTCGTATTGATCACTTCGAGCTTCCAGCTCCCGCCGACCCGGATCGCCTTGGCCACGGCGCAGCCGTTGTCCTGGCTCAGCAGGCTCGGCCAGATGTCGGCGACCTGCTGCGAGCTGCCCCCGGTCGCGTCGTACACCTTGAAGCTGATGTTGCGGGCCTTCTGGAAGGAGCTGCCCTTCTTGTACGCGGCGGCCACGAACACGATCGACGTGATCTGCGAGGGGATCCGCGCGAACTCGACGGTCACCGTCTCGTCGTCGCCCTCGCCGCGGCCGGTCTGGTTGTCGCCGCTGTGCACCAGCGAGCCGTTGCCCATCGGGTCGAGCGAGTCCAGGCCCGCGAGACGCACCGGGTCACCGCCCTGGAGGGCGATCGCGATCAGGTCGAGGTCGGTACCGCTGTTGCGGCGCAGCTTGCCCAGCACGCCGCCGCTGCTGCCGGCCGTGGGGTCCCAGGAGACGCCGATGGACAGATGGGTCACTCCGTCCAGGTCCGCCGGGCCGTCTTCCTTGGTGAGCGTGATCATGAGTGGTGCATCCTTACGTCGTAGCAACTGCGGCACGCAGAGTCTGCCTGGCCCCCGCGCGCCCGCACAGACCGGGGCATCATGCTCGCACCAGGCCACTTGCATGATCCAGCAAGTATCCACCGTGCACACGAGACGCCCGGCCGGGGGTGTCCCGGCCGGGCGTCGGTCGTCGTCCGTCGTCGGCGCGCAGCTAGCAGGACCGGGTGTCCGGGAGGACGTTGTCCGGGTAGTCGACGTAGTAACTGGCCATCCAGCCCTGGAAGTTGGGCGTGATGATGTAGATCCAGTACGGGTTGCCGCCCACGGTCTGGCTGCCCACCGTCTGACACCACACCTCGAACGAGTCGCCCCGGTTCACCTGCCCCCGGATGTCGGGGCAGTTGGCCGTGGACGGCGACATCCCGCAGGTGGTGAGGCTGGCGTTGTTGTGGCGCACGTTGACGTTCGTGGCCCAGGTGCCGAAGGCACGCTGGACGGACACCTCGCCTTCGCTCTTGGCGGTCACGGCCGGTCGCGGACCGGCGTCCGCCGACGGCGCACCCACGAGCACCATGGCCGCCGCCGCGAACAGACCCAGAACAGTCCTACGCATCAGAACTCCTTCCCGAGCGGAGCATCGTGGGCGCAAGACTAGGAAAACGGGGACGGGGAAGGTCCTGACAGATGTCAGGGTCGCAGGGCCCGACTCCCGCGCCCTGCGGGCGCATCGGAACCGAAGCGGAACCCGGGAGGCGCACCGCGATGCACGACCCCGACAGCCAGGTCCCCTACTGGGACGCCGCCGCGGCCACGAAGACGTTCACGCACCCGCTCCATCCGCCCTGGCTCGACCGCATCGGCAGAAACGCCGCGATCCTCGACCACGGATGCGGATACGGCCGCGTCCTGACGGAACTCGGACGCCACGGCTTCACCGACCTGACGGGCGTCGACACCTCACCCGCGATGATCGCCCGGGCCCGCGCCCTGCACCCCTCCCTGCGCCTGGCCACCCTGGACACGCCACCGGCGCTGCCCTACCCCGACGCGCACTTCGACGCCGTCCTCCTCTTCGCCGTGCTGACCTGCGTTCCCGGCGACGCGGCCCAGCGCCGGCTGATCGCCGAGCTGAACCGGGTCCTCGCACCCGGAGGAACGCTCTACGTCAGCGATCTGCTCCTCCAGAACGACCCGCGCAACCGCGGCCGTTACGACCGTCACGCCGATCGCCACGGCAGCCGCGACAGCTACGGCGTCTTCGAGACCGGCGACGGCGCGCTGTGCCGGCACCACCCCCGTGAGTGGTTCACCGACCTGCTCGCCGGATTCCGGACCCTCGACACCCGGACGATCACGGTGTCCACCATGAACGGCCACGAGTCGACCGGCATCCAACTCCTCGCCCGCAAGCCCCCGTCACCGTGAACGGGCGCGGTCACCCGGTCGTGACGTCGATCCGGCGCTTGAGGATCTTGCCGCTGGGTCCGGTCGGGAGGGCGTCGACGATTCTGACGTGGCGTGGGTACTTGTAGGCGGCCACGCGTTCCTTGACGAAGTCGCGGAGTTCGTCCGGGGTGGCCTGCGCGCCGGGGCGCAGCACGACGGCGGCGGCGATCTCCTCACCCAGGTGGTCGTGCGGGACACCGACCACCGCGGCCAGCGCCACGGCGGGATGCTCGTGCAGGACCTCCTCGATCTCGCGCGGGTACACGTTGTAGCCGCCCCGGATGATGAGGTCCTTCTTGCGGTCGACGATGAAAAGGTAGCCGTCGTCGTCGGCGCGGGCGAGGTCGCCGGTGCGCAGCCAGCCGTCGGGGACGGCCGCGGCGGTCTCCTCGGGGCGGTTCCAGTAGCCCTTCATCACGTTCGGCCCGCGCACGGAGAGTTCACCGACGGCGCCGGGTTCGACGTCCTTGCCGTCGTCGTCCAGGAGCCGCACCTCGACATCGCGGATGGGGGTGCCGATGGAGCCGGGTTTGCGCGGGCGGTCGCTGTGGTTGAAGGTGACGACGGGGCTGGTCTCCGACATGCCGAAGCCTTCGAGGACCGGGCAGCCGAAGCGCCGTTCGAAGCCGTGCAGGACCTCGACGGGCAGGGAGGCACCGCCGGAGACGCACATGCGCAGCGAGGAGACGTCCGTGTCGGCGGCGGCCGGGTGCGCGAGCAGCGCCGCGTACATGGTGGGCACGCCCTCGAAGACGGTCGCCCGGTCGCGGGCGATGGTGTCGAGCACGGTCTGCGGGTCGAAGCGCGGGACGAGGACGAGCGCGGCCCCGGCGTGCACGGCCGTGCTGAGGGTGCAGATCTGCCCGAAGATGTGGAACAGCGGCAGACAGCCGACGACGTCCTCGGCGGTGAGCAACTCGATGTCGACCGAGGTGACTTCGGTGTTGTGGCGCAGACCCGCGTGGGTCAGCGAGGCCCCCTTGGGGCGGCCGGTGGTGCCGGAGGTGTACAGGAGCACGGCGACGTCCTCGCCGGCCGTCTCCGCGATCTCGTACGCCGGGGCCAGTCCGGCGAGCGTCGCGGCGAAGGCCTCCGGTTCGACGGCCAGGGCACGAACACCGGCCGCGGCGGCCCCCTGGCTCCCCTCCCCCGGTGCCTGGTGCCACTCGCACAGCAGCACCGCTCCGGAGTCACCGAGGTGGTACGCCACCTCGCGTTCCTTCAGCAGCGGATTGAGGGGGACGACGATGCCTCCGGCGCGCAGGACGCCGTAGTACAGGACGACGAACTCCGGCACGTTGGGCAGCATCAGCGCGACCCGGTCGCCGGGGCCGACGCCTTCGGCCCGCAGCAGCGCCGCCGCCCGCGCGCTGCGTTCGTCCAGCTCGGCGTAGGTGACGTCCGTGGTGCCCAGGCGCAGCGCGGTGCGCCCGGGGTGACGGCGCGCCGTGCGCGTCAGGAACTCCGCCAGATTCGACATGATGCCTCCTTGCATCGGTACCGGATGGTGACAAGGGCCGGCCGGACGAACCGACCGGGGCCGACCGCCGTACGCCTCTTCAGCGGGCCTGACGGTCGAGCGCGGCCTGCACGCCGTCCAGGAAGACCTCCAGCGCGCCGGGGTAGGCGCTGACGCTCATCGTCTGCGCCAGGGCCTGGGCGGACTCGGCGATACGCGGGTACTCCTCGGCGGGCAGGCGGGCGTAGGTCGCCTGCCAGGCGGCCCGGTCGCCCGCTCCGGCTTCGGCGGGCAGCGCGTGGGCCGCCGCGTCGATGGCGGCGAAGCCGAGGGTGAAGTCGATGAACCGGTGGTAGTAGCGGGCCGCGTCGTCCGGCCCGAACCCGGCCCCGCGCAGGACGTCCAGACCGGCCTCGATGCCCCGCATCTCGTTGGGGCGGCGGGTGACTCGGGCGGCGGCGAGCACCGCGACCTGGGGGTGCGCGGTGTACGTGCGGTGCAGGTTCATCCCGCTGCGGCGCAGGTCGACGCGCCAGTCGCCGGTGACACGGGCGTTCTCGAGGCTCATCCCGATCAGCTCGTCGGCGACCGCGAGGACGAGGTCGTCGGTGCCGCGGAAGTAGCGGTAGAGGGCCGAGGGGTCGGCGCCCAGCGCGAGGCCCAGACGCCGCACGCTCAGCGCGTCGTCGCCGGGCTGTTCCAGCAGCCGGATGGCCGTGCGCACGATCAGCTCCTGGCTGAGCACCGTGCCCGTGCGCGTCGTGCGGCGCCGCCGGCCGGCCGCCAGCCGGCCGGCCGCGTCGTCTGTGTCGTCTGTGTCCTTGAGGGTGCTCATCCGGACTCCGATCCGTACGGGAACGAGCGGCGTACGTTCTTATGACAACGCGATTGACCTTAAAAGTCCAGCGCTGTTTGATGTGGCACCACCAGCGCGAATCATCCGTATCGGCCCAGGCCGGCGGCGACCGCGCGGGGCCGGTCGGTGCGGGCCGGCCGGCCCGGCGGTCCGGTCGGCACAGCCGTTCCCGCACGGGTCCGGCGCGCTGTCCGGCACGACTGCTCCACCACGAACACGAGGCCCCGTTCCGCCGGACGCGGCCTCGACGCCGCCGCACCGGCACACCTTCCTCGACCGCTCACGGACGCCGCGCGTGCGTCCCGCCACCCTGGACCGGTTGCCCATGGAACAGACCACCTCCGCCACGGAGCTGAAGAAATCGCTGGGCGTCGTCGACGGCGTCGTCCTGGCCGCCTCCAGTACCGCCGCGACCACCAGCATCGGTATCGGCCTCGGCGTCCTCGCCTCGATCACGGGGCGGCAGACGCCGCTGATCCTGCTGCTCGGCTTCCTGCCGATGCTGGGCATCGCCAGCGCGTACGCCCGCCTGAACAAGGTGGAGCCCAACTGCGGTGCCGGATACGTGTGGGTCGGCCGGAGCATGGGCCCCTGGCTCGGGATGATCGCCGGCTGGGTCCCGCTCGCGGGCGGCGTCGTCTTCCTCGCCTACACCACGTCGGTGACCGGTTCCGTCCTGGTGCAGAGCGCCCACAAGGCGGGCGTCGACAGCATCCTGGGCCTGCGCCTGGACGCGAACTCCACCCTCCAGTGCACGCTGATCGGCCTGCTCGTCCTCACCGCGGTCACCGTGACCGCCGTGACCGGCATCCACAAGGCCACCCGGTTCCAGACCTATCTGCTCGTCTTCGAGTACGTGGTGCTGCTGGTGTTCTGCTGCTGGGGCGTGCTCGCGGGCGACCAGCCCTTCTCGCTGTCCTGGTTCGACCCCTTCGCCTTCGACTCGCCCGCCGCCCTGGCCCAGGGCCTGGTCCTCGCGGTCTTCTTCTACTGGGGCTGGGACGCGGCGTTCTCGGTCACCGAGGAGACGGAGCAGGCCGGTGACGCGGCCCGGGGCAGCTACATCGCCCTGTTCACCATGCTCGGGCTGTTCCTCCTGGGCGCCGTCGCCTTCCAGCGGGTCATGACCGCGCCCGAGATGAGCGAGACCGGCCCCCAGGGGCTGACCTACTACGCCTCCCAGCTCGCCGGCGAGCCCTGGGCCACCCTCCCCCTGATCGCCCTCATGTTCTCCGCCGTGGCCTCCCTCCAGGCCGGCATCATCCCCACCGCGCGGCTGACCCTGGCCATGAGCCGCGAACGCACCCTCGGCCCCGTCTGGGCCCGCATCAGCGCCCGGCACGGCGGTCCCACCGCCGGAACCGTGATCGTCGCCCTCATCTCCGCGGGCGTCGCGATCCTGACCGTGGTGATCCCCAAGCTCAACGAGGCGATCCTCGCCGCGGTCAACGCCATCGGCATCCTCGTCGCCCTGTACTACGGGCTCACCGCCGTCGCCTGCGCCCTGCGCTTCCGGGGGCTCGTGCGCACCGACCCGCGCCAGGCGCTCCTCGCGGTCGTCGTGCCGTCCGTGTGCGCCGCCGTCCTGTTCGCCCTCGGCGCCTACCTCGCGTACTACTACGCGACCCTCAGCGACGGGTTCGCCGTCAGCGTCGACAACGGCTGGTTCAACCTGCTGTGTCCCGGCGTGATCCTCGTGACCGGCCTCGCGGTGTCCGCGATCGCCAAGTGGTACCGCCGCGCCCCCGCCTTCACCCGCACGCCCGAGCCGGTCGGCGTCCCGGCCGCGGAGGCCGGGGCCAAGTCCCTCTCCTGACACCGCGCCCCGCCCGGCCGACCCTCCTCACCCCTCACCCCCCCAACGATTGGACCCCTCCCCCTCATGTCCCACCCCACCGCGGACCTCGTCCTCACCAACGGCACGGTCCTGACCATGGACCCGGCCCGCACCCGGGCCACCGGCCTCGCCGTCACCGACGGCCGTATCACCGCCGTCGGCCACGACGAGGTCAAGGACCTCGTCGGAGCGCGCACCGAGGTCGTCGACCTGCGCGGCCGGCTGCTGCTCCCCGGCTTCCAGGACGCCCACATCCACGCCGTCATGGGCGGCATGGAGCTGGGCGAGTGCGACCTGACGGAGACCACCGACCCCGACGAGTACGCACGCCGCATCCGCGCCTACGCCGACGCCCACCCCGAGAGGGAGTGGATCACCGGCGGCGGGTGGTCCATGGAGAGCTTCGACGGCGGCATACCGACCCGGGAGTTCCTCGACACGCTCGTGCCCGACCGTCCCGTCTACCTCCTCAACCGGGACCACCACGGCGCCTGGGTCAACACCCGGGCCCTGGAGATCGCCGGCATCAGCGCCGACACCCCCGACCCCCAGGACGGCCGTATCGAACGCGACGCGACCGGCGCCCCCGTCGGCATGCTCCAGGAGGGCGCGGTCAGCCTGGTCGGCGCCCACATGCCCGCCAAGACGGCGGCCGACCGGCTCACCGGACTGCTGCGCGCCCAGGAACTCCTGCACAGCCTCGGCATCACCGCCTGGCAGGACGCCCTGCTGTGCGGCGCCGACGGCTACCCCGACCCCTCCGACGCCTACCTCGCCGCGGCCCTCGACGGCACCCTGACCGCGTCCGTGACCGGCGCCCTGTGGTGGCGCAGGAACCTGGGCGAGGAGCAGATCCCGGACCTGCTGGACAACCGGCGGCGCCTCACCCACGGCAAGCTCCGCTGCTCCACCGTCAAGCTCATGCAGGACGGGGTCGCGGAGAACCACACCGCGGCCATGACCTCCCCCTACCTCGACGGCTGCGGATGCGCCACCGACAACTCCGGCCTGAGCTTCATCGACCCCGAGGCCCTCAAGCGGTACGTCACCGCCCTCGACGCCGCCGACTTCCAGGTCCACTTCCACGCCCTGGGCGACCGCGCGGTCCGCGAGGCCCTCGACGCCGTCGCCGCCGCCCGGGCCGCCAACGGCTTCCGCGACACCCGTCCGCACCTCGCGCATCTCCAGGTCGTCCACCCCGAGGACATCCACCGCTTCCGCGAACTGGGCGCGACCGCCAACATCCAGGCCCTGTGGGCCGCCCACGAACCCCAGATGGACGAACTCACCATCCCGTTCCTCGGCCCCGAACGCGCCGCCTGGCAGTACCCCTTCGGCGACCTCCTGCGCGCCGGGACCACCTTCGCGGCCGGCAGCGACTGGCCCGTCTCCAGCCCCGATCCGCTGGCCGGCATCCACGTCGCCGTCAACCGGGCCCTGCCCGGCGCCGACGACAAGCCGTTCCTGCCCGAGCAGGCCCTCGACCTCACCACCGCCCTCGCCGCCTACACCGCGGGCAGCGCCCACGTGAACCACCTCGACGACACCGGAACCCTCCGCCCCGGCAACCGCGCCGACCTCGTCGTCCTCGACCGCGACCCCTTCGCCGCACCCCCGTCGGCGATCGCCGGGACCCGCGTCCACCTCACCTACGTCGACGGCCACCGGGTGCACGCGGCGGCCGACGCGTGACCGGGGGCCGCTCGCCGGCACCTCGGCGCGGCCCCAAACCCCTTGTCTATCGGGGCGTTCGTGGATCCGGGGGTCCTCCCCGGCGCCGAGAGCCCGAAGCGAACCGGATCGCCCCACGACCTCCGGGTCGCGGCGGCGCGTGAGAGCGAACTCCTCGTGGGTAGTGTGATGCGGCAGCCGTCCCGGCGCAGGGTGAAGAGGCCCGCGGACCAGTCGTACCGGGTCACCTTTCCGGTTGCCCAGAGCGGAGTGTGGCGACATGTCTCGTTGGGAGGCGGCCCACGAGGCGGTCGTGGTGCGTTCGCGGGCCGTCGGCTCGGTGTGGGTGATCACCCTGCAGGGGGACTTCGACTTCGAGAGCAACAACGCGGTCGACGAAGCCGTGGCCCAGGCACTGTGCACCGTCACGTGGCCGATCGTCTTCGATGTCACCGGCGTCAGCTTCTGCGACTCGCAACTGCTGGGCAGCCTGCTGCGGGCCGCGGGCGCGAGACGGGTCGGCCTGGTCGGGGCGAACTCGCTCGTGCGCCGTCTGACGGAGGTCACCGGCACCGACCATCTGCTGGTCGCCCACCCCGACCTGGACTCGGCACGCGCCGCTCTGACAGCGGAACCTGAGTCCGACTGAGCCGTTGTGAGGCTTATGTGTCCGTTCTGGGGGCAGGTTGCAGCCAGGGCGACCGATGCGGGATGGTTGCCGTACGGCACTTGTTCCCGATGGTCGGAAGGTGGTGAGGTGCGCACGACGCGCACCTCCGCTTGTGTCCTCTCCCCACGCTTCATCCCTTCGCCAGTCCGGCATCCGCCAGTCCGGCCTTCCCCGGTCCGGGTCTGACGTCCGGATCGATGTGACCCGGGCCGACGCCCCCTACCCCGTGCTGGTCGTCGATCGCACCGGCGGCCTCGTCCGTCTGAACGAAGCGGCCCGGCTGCTCCTGGACGAGGCCGGCGACGGCGCGCCGCACGAGCGTCAAGTGCCGTCCTGGCTCACGGAACCAGGCCCCGAGGACAGCGACCGTCCCAGCGACGGCGAGGGGCCTCGCGACGGCACGCGCCTCCGCTCCGGGTTCGTCAACGGCCGCTTCTACGAGGCCCATCGGACGCTCGCCGACAACGGCGACGCCCTGTGGTGGCTGATCGACTGCACCGACCGGCGGCTCGCCGAGACCGCCCTGCGCGACGCCCGGTTGCGGTCCGAGGTGCTCTCGGAGGTCTCCAACGCGCTGCTGTCCACACTGAACGTGCCCCGTTGCATGGAGGTGGCCGCGACGATGGCCGCGGAGCACCTCGCCGAGGCCGCCGTGCTCGTCGCCCCGCCGCAGGGGCGCCGTTTCCCCCTCACCTACGCCCACCGCGGCGGACCCGTCACACAGACGCTGCGGAAGGTCGACGTCTCCGGCGTACCGGGTCTCAGCGAGGCGCTCCAGGGCTTCCCGCCGGTACCGGCCCGCTGGATCGACCCCGCCCACATCCCGCAGTGGGTGATCCCGGACGGCTTCGAGGGACCCGTCGGCTCCGTGATCGTCGCCCCGCTGCCCGGCCACGGCGTACCCGCCGGTGCGCTGATCCTGCTGCGTTCCAGCACCGAACGCGCCTTCACCAGCGGCGAGGAGGTGTTCGCGCGCCTGTTCGCGGCCCGGGCCGGCGCGGCCCTGTCGGCGGCACGGCTGTACACCGAACAGACGTCCATCGCGGCCACGTTGATGCGCGACCTGCTGCCGCCCGCGCTCCAGCACGTCCACGGCGTCGAGTACGCGGGCCGGTACCGGGCGTCGAAGGACCACGAACAGGTCGGAGGGGACTTCTACGACGTCCATCCCGGCCCCGACCCCTCACAGGAGACCCTGGTCGTACTGGGGGACGTGGCGGGCAAGGGCCTGGACGCGGCCGTCCTGACCGGCAAGATCCGCAACACGCTGCACGCGCTGCTGCCCCTCGCCGACGACCACGGGCGGGTCCTGGAACTCCTCAACGGTTCGCTGCTCTCCTCGCACCACACCCGCTTCGCCACCGTCGTCCTCGCCTCCGTACGCCACCGCCCGGACCGCGTGGAGTTGCGGCTGACCAGCGCCGGGCATCCACCGCCGCTGATCGTGCGCCTGGACGGGACGGTGGAGGAGGTACCCACGCACGGCACCCTCGTCGGCGCCGTGCCCACGATCCGGACGCACACCGTGGAGGCGGCACTCGCGCCGGGCGAGACGTGTCTGCTCTACACCGACGGCGTGATCGAGGCCCGGGGCGGGCCCTTGGGCGACGACTTCTTCGGCGAACACCGGCTCCGCCGGGCCCTCGCCGACTGCGGCGGCATGCCGGCGGAGGCCGTGGTCGAGCGGGTGCAGATGCTGGCCACGCAGTGGGTCGGCGGCGGACGGCACGACGACATGGCCGTGGTGGCCGTCAGCGCGCCCAAGCCCAGCTCCTTGACGGTGGCCGACGCCTTCCGGGAACTGCGGGGCGGCGCGGACGGCGAGGGTCCTCGATGAGTCGGCCCACCACGGCGGTGCCGGTGGCGGAGCGGCTGTGGGAGGCTGTCGCCGCGGGCGACGAGCGGGCCGCCGCCGCGGCCGTGCACCGGGCGTTGAGCGAGGGCATGGACGAGGAGACGCTGCTGCTGGAGGTCGTCGCCCCGGTCCAGACGAAGGTCGGGACCGAATGGGCCGCCGACCGCCTGACCGTCGCCCAGGAACACGCCGCGACCGCCATCAACGAACGGGTGGTCGCCGCCCTGGCCCACCGCCGGCACCGCGACGGCGGCCCCGGCTCCGCCCCGGCCCGGGGCAGGGTCACCGTGAGCTGCGTGGACGGCGAGTGGCACGCCTTTCCGGCCCGGCTGGTCGCCGAGGTGCTGTCGCTGAGGAACTGGCAGGTCGACTTCCTCGGCGCCCAGACACCGACCCTGCACCTGGTCACCCACCTGCACCGGACCAACCCCGACGCCGTCCTGCTGTCCGGGTCGATCCCGCTGCGCCTGCCCACCGCGCACGCCGCCATCACCGCCTGCCAGGCCGTCGGCGTCCCGGTCCTCGCGGGCGGACGCGCCTTCGGGCCCGACGGCCGCTACGCCCGCAGCCTGCGCGCCGACCGGTGGGCGCCGGACGCGCGGGGCGCCGTCGCCGTACTGGAGGAGGGGATGGCGCGCCCCGATCCTTCGATGAGCCGGCAGGCGGTGGACGACCTGCCGCATCTGGCCGATCAGGAGTACACCCTGATCGTCCAGTCGCGTCCCCAGCTGGTCAAACAGGCGCTGGTCGACCTGGAGGCCCGCTTTCCCGCGATGCGGGCGTACAGCGAGGAGCAGCGGGAGCGGACGGTGGAGGACCTCGCGCACATCGTGGACTTCCTGGCCGCCGCGCTCTACGTCGACGACGTCGAGCTGTTCACCGCGTTCCTCACCTGGACGGCACACATCCTCCAGGTGCGCGGCGTCCCGGTCGGCTCACTGACCACGGGCCTGGAGGTCCTCGCCCACCGGCTGTCGGACTTCCCGCGCGCCCTGACGCTCATCGACCAGGGAGCCGCCGCCCTCGCCGCGTGTGCCGCCGGTCCCGTTCCAGGCTCCGAGACCCCTGCATGAGCGACCTCTCCCCCGTCGACTTCACCCTGACCGTCCTGCGCGAGCCCGCCACCCTGGTCGTCCGCGTGAGCGGGGAGCTCGACTACGACACCAGCGACGACCTCGTCGCCACGGTCACCGAGCATCTGACAGCCCCCGGAACCCCGCCGCGCGCGGTGCGACTCGACTTCACCGGTCTGACGCTGATCGACTCCTCGGGGCTCTCGGCCCTGCTGATGGTCCACCGGCGCACCCGCGCCCTGGGCGCCGCGCTCCATCTGGACAACCGGCCGGTGATGCTGGAACGCATGCTCCAGATGACCAACATCCTTGATCATCTGCTCAGTTGCGGATCCGAGGGGTCCGTACCGGCCCACGACGGCCTCCCCGCCGGCTCCCCCAGCGAGCAAGTGGGCTGACGCCCTCGGGCACACCCGCCGCGGCGCCCGCCCCGGTCTCGCTCCGGCCAGGGCAAAGGCCACTTCAGGCCGTTTCCGCCAGGGTCGGGCGGGCCGAGCCCCCGCGCGGGCCCGGGAACCCTATCCTTCTACACGCCTGTAGAGGAGCTGCGGTCGAAGGGTCCTCACGGCATCACACGCTCGTACAGAGCAACACACGCACGCATAAGGAGTGGACGCCACGATGGTGTTCAAACGACTGCTCGGGGCGCTCGGCGTGGGCGGGCCCACGGTGGACACGGTGCTCGACCCGGGTCCCGTACGGCCCGGCTCCGCACTCACGGGCCGGGTCCATCTCCAGGGCGGTGACTCGGACTTCGAGATCGAGCACATCACCCTGGAGCTGGTCGCGCGGGTCGAGGCCGAGCACGAGGACGGCGAGAGCGAGGGCGTGGTCGTCTTCGACCGGTTCACCGTGGGTGGCGGCTTCCGGCTCGCGGCGGGCGACACGCACAGCGTCCCGTTCACCGTGGCGGTGCCGTGGGAGACGCCGATCACCGAGCTGTACGGGCAGGGGCTGGGCATCGTGCTCGGCGTGCGGACCGAACTGTCCGTGGCCGGGGCGAAGGACAAGGGTGATCTCGACGCGCTGACCATCGGCCCGCTGCCGGCGCAGGAGGCGATCCTGGAGGCGCTCGGCCAACTCGGCTTCGGTTTCCGGTCCGCCGACCTGGAGTACGGCCGCATCGGCGGCACCGGGCAGCAGTTGCCCTTCTACCAGGAGATCGAGCTCACTCCCGCGCCGCGGTACGCCGACCAGTTCAACGAGATCGAGCTGACCTTCCTCGCGGGCCCTGGCGGCATGGAGGTCGTCCTGGAGGCCGACAAGCGCGGCGGCCTCTTCTCCGAGGGCCACGACTCGGTGACCCGGTTCACCGTCTCCCACGAAGGCGTCGAGCACCAGGACTGGAACGCGGTGGTCGACGGCTGGCTGCGGCAGTTGACGGAGCACCGGGCCGCGTACGGCTCGCACACCGCCCACGGGTACGACGCCTACGGGCACGGCCAGGGGCACGGACACGGCGGCCACCATCACGACGACGGCCACCGCTCGGGCCCCGGCATGGGCACCGCCATCGCCGCCGGAGCGGCCGGGCTGGCCGTGGGCGTGGTCGGCGGGATGGTCGCGGCCGAAGTGGTCGACGAGGTGGGGGACTTCTTCGAGGACGAGGACGAAGAGGGCGGCGAGGAGGACTGACGGGACCGGCAGGCGCGCCAGGGCGGGTCGGCGACAGCCGGCCCGCCCGCCGTGCGCGGGGTGCCGCCAGGCCCTCGGTCTCAGGCGGAGCGCCCGGTCACAGCGGCGTGGCGGCGTGCAGGATGACCAGCATGGTCACCGCGGAGTTCGCTGACGACATCGCGGAGGCCACCGTCCCCGCCGCCGCGCCCCAGGCCGCCAGGCCCATCGCGGTGAACACCGACGGCCAGTCGCGCCCGGCGGGCGCGGGGCCGAGCAGAGCCGCCACCCGGCGCGGCACCGGTCCCGGCGCGGCGAACCCGGCGAGCGTCAGCGCCGGGGCACCCCGGGAGACCAACGCCGCCTTGCCGATCGCACGCGCCACCGTACGACGGCTGCCGACCGCTTGTGCCGCCTCCTCGTCGGCCCATCGCTCCGCCGCGTACGTGACGGCCGTGCGGAGCGGTCGTAGCAACGGGTTGGCGTGCGAGGCGAGTTGGACGGTGAGGAGGAAGCGGTGGTGGCGGGCGGCCAGATGGGCGCGCTCGTGGGCGAACAGCGCGCGGCGCTCGGCGGGTTCCAGGCAGTCCAGCAGCGCGGAGGTCACCACGACCCTGCCGCGGCCCCGACCGGGGAGACGGCCACCGGGGAGCGCGTACGCGTACGGCACGTCGTCGGGCAGGACGACCACCTCGGTGCCGGGCAGCCCGGCGAGCGCGCGGTGCGCCCGGCGCCGTACCCGGCCGTGCCGCCACAACGCCCGCGCGCAGACGGCCAGTACGACGAGCAGGGTGGGGATGGCGGCCTTCCCGGCGATCTCGTCGAACGGGACGGCCGCGCGGACCTCGGGGTCGGACCAGCCGTCGGGCAGCGGATTGCCGGGCAGTTGGGCGGTGCCGACGACCATGAGCAGCGCGAGGCACAGCGTGCTGCAGGCCGCCATGGCCGCCGCGACCCCGGTCAGCAGCCGGGTCGCGGTGCGCGGATGCAGATGCTGTGCGGCCAGGCGTGCCACGGGCCACGCGGTGAGCGGCAGGACGAGCGGAAGAAAGACGAACACCCCCATGAGGCTTCAGTCTTCCCCTTCGTCGCGTGCGCGACCCAGCAGTTCACGCAGGACACGTTCGTCGTTCGGCTCCAGGCCGGTGACGAAGCTCGCCAGCACCGCCTCCCGGTCGGTCTCCGCGTCGAGCACCCTGCGCATGCGGTGGGCGGCGAGACCGGCCTCGTCCGAGGCGGGCGTCCAGGCGAAGGAGCGCCCTGTCCGCTCCCGGGTCACCACGCCCTTGGCCAGCAGCCGGGTCAGGATCGTGACCACCGTCGTATAGGCGAGACCGGCGCCGAGACGCTCCTGGACCCAGCCCGCGGTGGCCGGTTCGCCGGCCTCCCGCAGGGCCGTAAGGACCTGCGCCTCCAGCTCACCCTGCCCCCGCCGCCTGGGACCGTGCAGCTGTTCCGTCACGCCCTGCCTCCCCTTGCCTTCGACTGTCCACCTTGACCGTCGGCTTCGATTATCCGCAATTCTCTGAACTTCTACAGTGTTGTAGATTCTAACTCGGCCCGCACCGCGGCCGGACCGACCCCGTACGGAGGTACGAACCATGGGTGTTTCCCTGTCCAAGGGTGGCAACGTCTCGCTGAGCAAGGAGGCGCCGGGGCTCACCGCCATCGTCGTCGGCCTGGGCTGGGACGCCCGCAGCACCACAGGCGCCGACTTCGACCTCGACGCCTCCGCGCTGCTGCTGAACGCGTCGGGCAAGGTCGTCACCGACCAGCACTTCGTCTTCTACAACAACCTCACCAGCCCGGACCGTTCGGTCGAGCACACCGGCGACAACCTCACCGGTGAGGGGGACGGCGACGACGAGAGCATCAAGGTGAACCTGGCCGCCGTGCAGCCCGACGTCGACCGGATCGTCTTCCCCGTGTCGATCCACGACGCCGACGCGCGCGGCCAGAGCTTCGGGCAGGTCCGCAACGCGTTCATCCGCGTGGTGAACCAGGCCGGCGGCGCGGAGATCGCCCGCTACGACCTGTCCGAGGACGCCTCGACCGAGACCGCGATGGTCTTCGGTGAGCTGTACCGCAACGGCGCCGAGTGGAAGTTCCGCGCGGTCGGCCAGGGCTACGCGTCCGGCCTCGCCGGGATCGCCTCCGACTTCGGAGTGAACGTCTGAGGCAGGTCGCCACGTACATCTGAGGCGGATCGCGACGCACGTCCGAGTCGGACGGCGGCGCGCGTCCCGCACGGGCGGGATCGAGCCCGAGTGCAAGCCGGAGCGAAGCCCGACGACGTGCCGAGCCCCACGCCCGAGAACGAACCGCGGCCCCGCCGGGTCCCTCCCGCTGGATGCGGACCCGGCCCCGGCCGCACCCCATCCGCGAGGAGGCCCCGCTGACCGCCCCGTTCCGCCTTCGCCCCGAGGACCGGCCGGACTTCGAGACCGTTCTGCACCTGGCCCTCAACACCCCCGACATCCGCACCGTCCTCACCGCCGACCCCACCGGCCGGGCCTCCGCCCGGCTCCGCCTGCGCGCGCTCACGGACGCGGACGAGATCGCGGTGGCGGCCCGGGACGAGTACGACACGTACGTCACCCTGCACGCCTCGGCCAACGAGACCACCGCGGCCCACGAGAGCGACGAGGGCCGCACCGAGGGCGAGAGCAGCCTGCTCCCGGCGCTGGCCGTCCTGACACCGGCGATCTCCGGAACGTCCGCCGCCGTCCTGGTCGTTCTCGGCTATCTCCTCCGACTGGCCGACACACAGGGTTCCTTGGCAGGCTCCCTGATCACCGCGGGCTGGATCCTGGCCCTGATCGCGACGGTCAGCACACTCACCGCCGTGGCCGCCCTGCTCGTCCACGCCGTACGACGGCACCGCGGCCCCGGCCACCCGGCCCGCCTGGCGCAGGCGCGCCTCGAACAAGCGCGGATGGACTGGCAACAGGCGCTGCTGACAAGGGGGATGCTCCCCCGGCTGCGGCACTACCTCGACGCCGCCCCTCACCGCGCCACGGCTCCCGACGCGCAACCACCGACCGGGGTGTCCTAGCCGCCCGCCGGGGCTTCCCGACCCACGACAGGGCTGCGTCGCTCGATGAGGACGACATCGCGCCAGACACCGTGGTGCCGTCCGACGCGTTCCCGGGTCCCGACGATCCGGAACCCGGCCCGGCGGTGCAGCGCCAGGCTGCCGGTGTTCTCCGGGAAGACGCCCGACTGGACGGTCCAGATCCCCGCCGCCTCGGTGGAGGCGATGAGCGCGCCCAGCAGGGCGGCGCCCACTCCCCTGCCGCGCGCGCGGGGATGGACGTACACCGAGTGCTCGACCACCCCCGCGTACACGCAGCGGTCCGAGACCGGCACCGCGGCGACCCAGCCGAGCACGGTGCCCGCCCCGTCGAGGGCGACGTGGCGGTGGCCCGGCAGCTTGGTGGCGTCGAAGTGCTCCCAGGCCGGAGGGGCCGTCTCGAAGGTGGCGTCGCCCTCGTCGATGCCGAGTCGGTGGATCTCCAGGACCTCGTCGGCGTGCTCGGGGCCCATGGCCGCGATGCTGAAGGCGGTCACGGCGCCGCTGTCCCGGTCGCCGGGGCGATCTCGTCGAGGAGAGTCCGGATGCGCTGTTCGATCCGGTCGCGGATGGGCCGGACGGCGGCGACGCCCTGTCCGGCCGGGTCCGGGAGCTCCCAGTCGAGGTAGCGCTTGCCGGGGAAGACGGGGCAGGTGTCGCCGCAGCCCATCGTGATGACCACGTCCGACGCCTGGACGGCCTCCACCGTGAGCACCTTGGGGGTCTCGGCGGAGATGTCGACGCCCACTTCCGCCATGGCCGCCACGACGGCCGGGTTGACCGTGTCGGCGGGCGCGGACCCCGCGGAGCGCACCCGCACGCGGTCACCCGCCAGATGCGTGAGGAAGGCCGCGGCCATCTGGGAGCGCCCGGCGTTGTGGACGCAGACGAAGAGCACGGACGGGCGTGCGGCGGGACTGTTCATCGGCGGATGCGGCTTTCTGTACGGAGACCGGCGGGCGGATGGCGGTCAGGGGAAGGCTGGGGCACGTTCACCGCCGACTGGCCCGACGGGAGCGGCCGTTGAGGGAGCCGATCGCCCGAACACCGCGACCACCAGACCGAGCCCCGCCACGCCTCCGGCCAGTTGGGCCCCGATGAACGGGACCAGCGAACCGGGGGCGATACCGGCGAAGGTGTCGGTGAACGTGCGGCCGATGGTGACCGCGGGGTTGGCGAACGACGTGGAGGACGTGAACCAGTAGGCCGCACCGATGTAGGACGCCACGGCGACCGGCCCCATGTGGGCCCGGCCGGTCCGGGCGAGGCCGAGGATCAGCAGGACCAGACCGGCGGTGGCGACCGCTTCGCCCAGCCACAGATGACCGGCGAACCGCTCGTGCGTGGACCACCGGACGAGCGGCTCGCCGAACATGGCGTCGGCCACGACCGCCCCGGCGACGGCTCCCCCGACCTGAGCCGGGAGGTACGCGACGACGTCCCGCGCGGTGAGTCCGCCCGCACCGCCCCCGCGTCCGGTGAACCAGGCGGCGAGCGTGACGACGGGGTTGAAGTGCGCGCCGGAGACCGGGCCCAGGAGCGCGATGAGCACGCCGAGGCCGAGGACCGTGGCGAGCGAGTTGGCCAGCAGTTGCACACCGACGTCCCGGGTCAGCTCGGTGGCCTGGATGCCGGAGCCGACGACGACCGCGACCAGGGCGGCCGACCCGACCGCCTCGGCGACGACCCGGCGGCCCAGCGGAGCGCTCACCCGGCCGCTCCAGCGGTCCGCGACGGGGCCAGGAAGGCGGCGAGCCGGTCCAGGGTGGCGGGCAGGGCCCAGTAGTAGACCCATGTTCCGCGCCGCTCGCAGTCGATCAGACCCGCTTGCCGGAGGAGCTTGAGATGGTGCGAGATCGTCGGCTGGGAGAGGTCGAAGGCGGGGGTCAGATCACAGACGCAGACCTCACCGCCGGCCCGCGAGGCGATCATCGACAGCAGACGCAGACGCACCGGGTCACCCATCGCCTTGAAGAGCTTCGCCAGCTCCGCCGCCTGCTCCTCGCCGAGCGGCGCGGCCACCAGCCCGGGGCAGCAGACCCCGCCCTCGCCGTTCTCCTCGCAGGCGCCGCTCTCGTCGAGCACCACAAGCTCTTGTTTCGACATGCTTCTATATTGACATCCTTCGATGCAGAGCGCAATCTTGAATCGACAGACATCAATACAAGCCGATGGGAGCCGTGCCATGTCCCGTGCTCAGCTCGCGCTGCGCGTCAGCGATCTCGAAGCCTCGATCACCTTCTACTCGAAGCTCTTCGGCACCGAACCGGCCAAGCGACGCGAGGGCTACGCCAACTTCGCCATCGCCGAGCCCCCGCTCAAGCTCGTCCTGATCGAGGGCGAGCCCGGCCAGGCGACCGGCCTCGACCATCTCGGCGTCGAGGTCGAGTCCACCGACCAGGTCACCGCGGCCACCACCCGGCTCAAGGACGCCGGACTCGCCACCTTCGAGGAGAACGACACCTCCTGCTGCTACGCGCTCCAGGACAAGGTCTGGGTCCACGGCCCCGGCAAGGAACCGTGGGAGGTCTACGTCGTGAAGGCGGACGCCGACACTCTCGACAAGAACACCGAGCCCGGCGACCCCGGATGCGCTTCAGGATGCGCCTGCGGCCAGTGATCCCGACGGAGGCGCCGGACCGCGACTCCCCCACCGACGCTTCCGGCCCGTTCCGGAAGAGCGCCGGGTGAATTCCTGGAATTCGAGCGCGGAATCGACGAATTCGCGGCTCGCGCAAAAATACGCCGGCGCCGTCGTTTGGAAGGAATTCGACGCAGAGACTCTGCCCCAGCTTGAGTAGCCGAACACCACCTCACGCCCCGCCGAGTCGGGTAGACGCCTTTCATAGCCATCTACCCTGTGATCGGGCAGATGCATTGCGTAGATTTTTTCTTCCGGATCGGAAAAGCGTCTGGAAGGCCGGTGGAACACATGCCCGAACCGATCACGATGGGAGTGCTGGGGGCAGCCGCAGCCAAGGGGGCTGCGGGCGCCGCAGGGGGAATCGCGGTGAAGGAGACGTGGCAAGCGATCAAGAAGAACCCTGAAGTCGCGAAGGCGGCCGCGAAGGTCGTCCTGGCGGCGACCGGTGTCGTTCTCCCGCTCGACACGTAGCGGGAGAGCCGCGCTCAGGAGGGGGCGGAGCACCGGCTCGGCGCGCCGCCCCCTCCCTCGCCGCCACAGCACCGTCGAGGGGGCGACCGCTCGCCCGAAAACGCCTTCACCGAGCGCGCGTGGAGGCCCGGCAGATCAGTTCGACGGGCAGCGTCCGGGTGGTTCCTCGGGGTGTCTCCCCGGAAATGATCTCGCACAGCAACCGGGCGCATTCCGCGCCCGTTTCGCGCGGACGCAGGTCGAGCGCCGTGATGGGCGGCTCGGCGGTCCGCATCGCCTGGCTGTCGACGCAGGACGCCAGGAGCAGGTTCTCGCCCACCACGCGACCCGCCGCCCGGACCTCGGGCAGGACGGCAGCGGCGGCACTGTCGGCCGCGCAGAGGATCGCATCGGTCTCCGGCGCCCCGGACAGCAGGTCCCGGACGACGTTGCGCAGCACCTCGGGTGGAGAGCCCGACGGCGCCTCGCCGACGAGTGCGGGCAGGCCGCGCTCGGCGCACCAGCGGGCGTGGGCGCGCTGGAGGGTGAGCGCCCGGTCGCCGGTGGTGCCGGAGGCGACGAACGCCGGACGGCGGGCGCCCGACTCGTGCAGATGGTCGAGGAGTTGAGTCATCGCGGTGTCATGGTCGGACCGGACGATCCCGGTCACCCGCGGGTCCCCGACCTGGCACTCCGCCGTGACGACCGGGAGTCCGTTGCTCATGAGCCGCTCGACGACCGGATCCCGGGCCATCGGGTCGCACAGCACCAGCCCGTCCGCCTGCGGGACCGTGGCGTGACGGTCCGGGAGGCGCCCGGAGGGGATCAGGGTGACGTTCAGTCCGGCGCGGGCCGCCTGCTCGGCGACGCCGAAGACGAACGACATGCCGTACTCGGCGTTGTCGAGGAACTCCGGGACGTGCAGGGCGATGGTCTCGGTCATCAAGGTGCGCAGGCTGCGGGCGCTGCGGTTGGGGGCGTAGCCGAGCCGCTCGGCGGCCTCCAGGACCAGTCGGCGGGTCGGCTCCGCCACCCGGCCGTGGCCACGCAGCGCGTCCGAGGCGGTGGTCTTGGAGACCGCCGCCTCCCGTGCCACGTCGGCGATGGTGGGCGGGATGCCGGGTCCGGGCCGCACGACCGGCCGCCTAGCCGGCATCGCGGGTCACCATCCGTGTGTCAGCACGTCGTCTAGGGCGGCGACGAACACGTCCGCGCTCTCCCGCGTCAGACACAACGGCGGCTTGATCTTCAGCACGCACTGCCGGTCCGAGGTCGGCTGCATGACGACGCCCAGCTCGCGCAGCCGCTCGCAGATCGCGGCGGTCTCCTCGGTCGCCGGCTCCAGGGTCGTCCGGTCGCGCACGAACTCCACGCCGAGGTACAGCCCTGAGCCGTGCACCGTGCCGATCAGCGGGTGCCGCTGGCCGAGTTGGAGGAGCCGCTCCTTCAAGTAGCCTCCGACGTCGCGGGCGTTGGCTTGCAGGTCCTCGTCGCGCAGGGCGTCGAGAACGGTCAGCCCGACCACCGAGCTGACCGGGCTGCCACCGGCGGAGGAGAAGAAGTAGCCCTGGGTCCGGTACGCGTCGGCGATCTCGCGTCGGGTGATCACCGCTCCGAGCGGGTGCCCGTTGCCCATCGCCTTGGCGACGGTGACGATGTCCGGGACGACACCCTGCTGCTCGAAGCCCCAGAAGTGGGTGCCCAGCCTGCCGTAACCGACCTGCACCTCGTCGGCGACGCACAGGCCGCCGACGGCGCGGGTGGCCTCGTAGACCTGTTCCAGGTAGCCGTCCGGGAGGGCCATGCCACCGGCGTTGCCGTAGTAGGGCTCGCAGAGGAAGGCGGCGGGCGGTGTCCCCTGTCCGGCGAGTTCGCGGATCCGCTCGGCGGCCTCGGGCCCGTACCGCCACGCCTCCGCTCCCCGGTGGCTGCCTCGGTAGGAGTTGGGGGCGGCGACCGTGTGCACCCAAGGCGGGCGTGAGGCGAGGGCGTTGGGGTTGTCGGCGACGGAGGTGGAGACGGCGTCGCTCGCGTAGGTCCAGCCGTGGTACGCCTCCTCGACCGCGACCACGTCCTGCCGCCCGGTCGTCGCCCAGGCCAGACGGAGCGCGAGGTCGACGGCCTCCGAGCCGCTGTTGACCAGGAACACGGTGTCCAGTTCGGCGGGGAGGAGTGCGGTGAGCCGCTCGGAGAGTTCGACCACCGAGGCGTAGTGGAAGCGGGAGTTGGTGTTCAGCCGCTGCCACTGACGGTGCACGGCGCCGCTGAGCGCGGGGTGGCCGTGGCCGAGGACGGTCACGTTGTTGAGCATGTCCAGGTAGCCACGGCCCTGCGCGTCGACCAGGTGATGACGCCAGCCGCGCTCGATCCGGGGCGGGGCGTCGAAGTAATGCTCTTGGACGGTGGCGAAGGCGCGGTTTCGGCGGTCGAGCAAGTCGTCGCGCGGGACGGACGGTTGGGCCTGCATCGGGGTCGGGGGCAGGGTGGGGTCCGGAGTCGGTGGGTGGGTGAGGAGCGAGGTGGGGTCCGGAGTCGGTCGGTGAGTGAGGAGCGAGGTAGGGTCCGGGCACACCTCGATCCAGCCGGCGGCGAGTTCGGGCTCGGCGAAGCGGGGCGGGTGGATGTCCCGTGGCGCTGTGGAGAGCTGGACGGCCAGGAGGTGGGTGCCGTCCCGGTCGGCGACCGTGCCGAGGAGTTCACCGGCCCGGACGGGAACGGCGTCAACTGTGCTCTCGCGGTCGGTATCGATACCGACCGGGAGAGCACAGTTGACGCCGTCGAGGAGCAGCGTGGGCCCGTCCCCGTGCAGGGAGACGCCGTCGGCCGCACGCCGGACGAGCGTCCCCGCCCAGGGCGCCCGCACCTCCAACGGCCCGGCGAGGAACACCTCGACGCCCAGCGCGCAGGTCGCGGCGGCATCCTGGGTGTCGACCTCGGTTCGGGTCAGCCGGAACTCCCCGTGCCGGGTCATCACGGCGCCCCGGCCCTCCGCCAACACGTCCACGGCAAGGGCGTGTTCGGCACCCTGCCCCTCCAGCCAACGCCCCTCGTGCAGGTCGTCGCTCTCCGCGGAGAGGTCGAGCACGCGCACGTCGTCCGACAGTCCGGGCAGCAGCGGATGCCCGGTGACGGGCGCGGTGCGTGCCGCCGGACGGCCCAGGGCGTGCCGCAGCCGGGCCGTCATCACCTCCGCCGGGACCGACGCGGCGGTCTCGAACATCGCCCACTCACGGTCGAGCGCGGCCGAGGCGTAGGCGTTGTCCGGGTCGAGCAGGGCGTCGTACCGGCCACTGACCACCAGGACTCCGGCGCGCAGCACGATCAGCGGCCACAGCACCGCCAACTCCGCGTCCGCGAGGGGGCGTACCTCGTGGAAGGCCCGTACGGCGGGCAGCACGGAGGTGGGTCCGGCGCCGTGGTGGTGCAGTACCGAGGTGCAGGCGACGGCTAGTTCGGACACCGTCCAGCCGGTGCCGAGGTCGCCGAAGTCGATGACGCCGACCGGCATGGGACGGCCGTCCGGGCCCGTCTCGCAGACCACGTTGTTGTCGGTGACGTCACCGTGGATGACCTGCGTAGGGAGGGTCTCGGCGTACGGCCGCACCAGCGCCCACGCGGCACGGGCCGCGGCGGTGACGCGTTCGGCGCGCGCCCGGTCGGTGAGGTGCGGTGCCAAGGCCTCGATCACGGCGGGGGCCTGGGCCAGATCCCACAGCCGTCCCGGAGCGTCCTCGGCCGCTTCGCGCTCCGCTGCGTCGAGGTCCGCCAGCCCGGCCGCCACGCGCCCGGCGAGCTCGCCCAGCCGGGCGACGACCGCCGGCGCGAGGTAGCGGCTGTCCATGACCGGCTCGCCGGGCACGTAGTCGAGCAGGCGGCAGGCGAGCTCGACGCCGTCCACCGAGAGCCACTGGACGGTCTCCCCGTCGACGCCTTGGTGGGCCCGGGGCAGCCGAAGCCCGGGGAGGGCGTCCGCCAGGAGGCCGATCGCCGTGCACTGGGTCCGCAGGGCGTCTGCGGACGTGGCGGGGTTGGCGATCTTGAGGACGTAGTCGCCGGTCGTCGTGCGCACGCGGTAATTGCGGTCCTGCTGGCTGCCGAGGTCCTCCAAGGTGCCGCGCACACCGAACCGTTCGGTGAGCAGCTCCGTCACCTCGGCCTCACCGACGGCGGGCATCGGCCCCACCAGCCAGTCGGCCACGGGGAGGCCCGAAGGAAGAGCCATTGGTTCACTCCGCTTCTCATCAGCACGAACAGGCTCGGCGCACTCACTGCCGGAACGTTCCGGCAACGGTAGGTCGACACCCCGAATCGGTCAACGCCTCCCCAGGTGCCGGTCGCGCCCCGTGGGCTCCCGCTCGTGTCTCCTCCCCCGCACGCGATCTTCCGGCGAGCCGGGAGGAGGCACCATGACAGGGCGAACGGTGTACGACTCGCCGCGGAGAGGAGTCGTACCGGCGACAGCCTGGAATGAACGGAGGAGAAGCCGGAGGCCCGTCCGGCACGTCACCTGTCCGACAAGAGACTCGTCCAGCAAGAAGTCCAGTCCGTCCGGCAGGAGGGAGGCGCACATGCCCGAGTCCGACGGCATCGCCCCGATCACCGGTCCCCCGACCGGCCCCATCACCGGCCCCCCGACCGGTCCGATCCCCGCCCCCATCACCGAACAGCCCCACAGGTTCTACGACGGTGGTCTCGGCGCCTCGGCGAACCAGCAGGGAGTCCCGCCGGACCCCGGCAAGGATGCCCGTATCGAGCTGAAACGGGTCTTCGAGGCGCGCCGCGAGTCGTTCATGATGCAGCGCCGCATCGCCTACCGTGACCGGCACCTGGGTGAGCTCCTGGTGCCCCGCGAGACGGCCTCCTTCCGCACGGACCTGACCTCGGTACCCGCGTTCCTCACCTGGCTCGTGCCGAAGACCGGCGAGCACCTCCCGGCCACGCTGCTGCACGACGGTCTCCACCACCCGGCGGGCGTCCCCGAGTACACCTCCACGGAGGGTCACGTCGTGCGGCGTGCGGAGGCCGACCGGGTCCTGCGCGACGCCATGGCCGACGCGGGCACGGCGCTGATCCGGCGGTGGCTGATCTGGTCCGCCGTCGCCATGGTGACCATGCTGGAGGGCAAGGGCACGGGCTGGCCCACGTGGCTGCGGTGGCGCTACCGCCTGACCGTGGGGCTGACCCTCCTCGCCATCCTCGTACTCGGCACGTGGGCCACCCTCGACCTCTTCGACACCCTGCCCTCCTGGCTCGGGCCGCTGTGGTGGATGGGCGACCGGCCCTGGTGGGCGGAACTGGTCGGCGGCCTGTCCGCCGCCCTCGTCCTGTCGTCGGCGTGGTCCGCCACCTGGGGCCGGTTCTGGAAGGCGGGGGCGGTCGTCGCCATCAGCCTGACGGTGCTCCTGCACGTCACCGCGGCACTTCTCGCCATCACCGCCGCGTACCAGTTCATGGAGCGCCTCACGGCGAAGGCACCGAAGACGGCACTGGTCACGGCAGCCCTCGCCATGCTGGCGGCTCTCGCCGCGTTCGTCGCGACGGTCCTCACACGGGGTGGCTAGCCGCCCTCCGCCCTCTACGGGACGGAACGACGAAACGCACGGCCGCCCTGGCCGAGAACTCCCTCTTGGCCGCCCGCCGGGCCCCTTCCACACTGGCAGGAGGGTCCGGCCGGCCGAGGGGGTGCGATGGCAGCCAAGAAGGGGCGTCTACGCAAGGTCATGCGCCGTCTCGATCCCAGGTGGCGCGTCGGCTTGTCGGTGGCGCTCGCGCTGGCCGTGCTGGTTCTCCTTGCGCAGACCCCCTGGCTGCTGGTGACGGTCCTCTGCCTCGGCGCCCTCGCCGGTGCGGGATGGGTTCTGCGGAAGGCCCATCTGCGGGAGCGGACCGGGGACTTGGCCTGGCGGGAGCAGGATCGACGGATGGAACTCGAACGTTCCATGACCGTCATCGACGCCATGAGCTGGCAGGACTTCGAACAGTACGTCGCCGAACTGTGCCGTCGCGACGGCTGCACCGGCGTGAGCGTCACCGGAGGCTCGGGCGACCTCGGCGCGGATGTCGTCGGCACCCTCCCCGACGGACGACGCCTGGTCGTCCAGGTCAAGCACTACGCGGCCGACCGGACCGTGCCCAGCGGGGACATGCAGAAGTTCGTCGGCACCGCGAAGCTCGAACACAAGGCGGACGTCGCCCTGTTCGTCGCCACCTGCCCGTTCGGCCAGGCCGCCCGCGAACTCGCCCTACGGCACGACATCACCGCCCTCAACCGCGACCTGTTCGGCGCCTGGAACAGCGGCGCGCGTCTGCAGTCACTGCTCCCCCTCAACGGGTCGGGCGACGGACCACGCCGACGACCGAAGAGCCTGCGCAAGCCGGGCGCGGGCACGCCGTAGGAGGGCCTCTGGCGGGCACGATGCCCCGTGACGCCGAAGCGAAGCTGTCGCTCTCAGCGGAAGAGCCGGGGTAGAACAGGGACATGGACGCCGGAGCACTTGAACGGATGCTGGACGAGGCCTTCGACCATGCCATCGTGCGCCACGGTTTCACCGACTACATGCGTGACTACGAGGTCGTCGTCTTCATGACCGCGGACCCGAGGACCGGGATCGAGCCGTCCTATGTTCGGTATCTCTTCCGTCACTGCGTGGAGGCGAGGTGCGAGACGGCAGTGCCGGCCGAGACATGGGAGCGGTCCTTGGACGACCGCCTCATCGACCACGAGACCGGTGTGGACCTCGAAGGCTTCGTCTGGGGTGTGAAGTGGCAGCCCATGTACCCAGGGGCCAAGGTGCTTCCCGCATCGGATGCGAGCCGCCGCTGGTCACGTGCACTCGGACTCGACTTCCACGAAGTCCTCATCGAGACCAACACCCATCGGCTGACCCTGATCTTCTCCGAACTCCGAACCATCGAACTCACTGACGATGAACGCTCCCTCTGACGAACGGGCGGGCCGTCACCGCCGTCGGCGGACCGCTGCGACGAGTTCTGGACGGCAACCTGCTGAAGGCCGTGAGCGGCGCGGGCCGCCTCGCGCGGGCCTGGGAGCGGAACGGCTGCCGGGGCGCCCTCCTCGTGGCAGATCAACTCCTCAACATGGGGGCGTGAAGCAGGCGTTCGGACGTAGGTTGTGCCGTGGATGATCCATACCCCGGCTGAAAGACTGACGCGACCCATGACTGACCCCTCGGCGACGCCCGAACCAGCGGAGCACCAGAAGATCGACACCTCGGTGCCGCACTCCGCCCGCATCTGGAACTACTGGCTCGGCGGCAAGGACAACTACCCCGTCGACGAGGCGGCCGGCGACGCCTACACCGACGTCTTCCCGGGCATCGTCACGATCGCGCGCAGCAGCCGCGCGTTCCTGCGCCGGAACATCTCCTATCTGGTCACCGAGGCGGGCATCCGGCAGTTCCTCGACGTCGGCACGGGCCTGCCGACCGCCCAGAACACCCACCAGGTCGCCCAGGAACTCGCCCCCGAGGCGCGGATCGTCTACGTCGACAACGACCCCATGGTCCTGGCCCACGCCCGCGCCCTGCTCTACTCGACCCGCGAGGGCGCGACCGCGTACATCGACGCCGATGTCACGGACCCGGACCGCATCCTCGCCGCGGCCTCCAAGACGCTCGACCTCAGCCGGCCCACCGCGCTCATCCTCAGCAACATCCTGGGCCACGTCGCCGATCACGCCCAGGCCCACTCCATCGCGACCCGCCTGATGGACGCCCTGCCCTCGGGCAGTTACCTCTCCATCAACGACGGCTCCCGCGGCATCGACCCGGTCTTCGAGCAGGCCCAGGACGCCTACAACAGCAGCGGCGCCGTGCCCTACAACCTCCGCTCCGTCGACGAGATCACCGCCTTCTTCGACGGCCTCGACCTCATCGAACCCGGCGTCGTCTCGGTCACCCGGTGGCGCCCGGAGCCCGACGCGGCCAACGCCGAGATCATCGCCGAACACGGCGGCCTGGCACGCAAGCCGTAGTCGGCCGCGCCGATCACGACACTTGGGGGACGGCGGACCCCGGCCCCCAAGTGGTCAGGGCACACCCCGACAACCCAACGCACAGAAGCACACGCCTCGCCACCGATCGACCTCGGCCGATGGCTCCTGTCCCTCGATCACACGTCTTTTCAGAACGCTCTGGTAGCGACGTCGGCCACTTCAGGGCCGGGCCTCGCGAAGAGCTGCCCGGTGCGGGCTTCTTGGCTCACCCCTGGGTGGGCACGCTCTCACCGGCGTCCCTGAACAGGCGCAGTGCCCTGACCTCGATGGGCTTGAGGGAAGCGGCTGCCCGTAGCCATGCCTCGACCACGTGTTGGTGCAGTTGGGGGCGTGGGCCCAGCAAGGTGGTGCTGATGCCCGCGCTGTGGTCCCTGAGGGTTCTGAACAGCGTGCGTACTTGAGCCTCCGTCAGATCGCGTGCCTGCAAGCCGGCATGCAGGCACTGGAGTGCACTCGTCACGGCCTGGGTCCTCCCGCGGAGCTCGTCGGACGAGCCGGCGCCGTCCTGGATTCTCTCGGCCATCCGCCCGATGGCCTGGAGTCGGGTGAGAATCCCCTCCAGCCAGGCCGCGTTGGGCGGATCCGTGGAGTCTTCCGTGTGCGCGCTGTCCGTGCCGTCCGTGGAGGGGGGCAGGCTGAGGGGCTGGATGCCGTGGAACAGCTCGCGGCGCAGCGGAGTCAGGGCGGTGAGGCCGGTGCGGGTGTCGAGAGCATCGGCGACTGCACGATTCATTCGGGTGCGGTGCTGGGCCAGAAGTCGGTCCAACGGCTGATCGGGATCGTTGCGCCCGCCCTCGTCGAAGGTGCGGTCAACGCTGTTCATGTGCATCCCCCAATTCTTGGAGGTCGAGGACAGGTGGTCACAGGCTCAGGAGGGCCGTGAGTCGCTTGCGGGCGCGGCTGATGTTCTGCCGTACCGCCGCGGGGGTCATGCCCAGCGCCTCGGCGATCTCCGAGTAGGTGAATCCGTCGATCTCCCAGGCCATGACGGTGCGCATGGTGGGCGGAAGTCGGCGTAGCGCGTCGAGCACGGTCTGCTCGAACTCCGAGACGACCACGGCGGTGAGCGGGCAGGTGCCGCCGGGTCGGTCCGGGACCGGGTCGGTTGGGGCGGTGCGCGTGGTGCTCTGACGCCAGTAGCAACGTTGCGCGGTGACCCGTAACCAGGCCCGCGGGTGATCCAGGGTCCGCCACAGGTCCGGGAGCAGCTTGGTCATGGCCTCGTGCGCGGCGTCGGCCGCTTCGTAGGCCGTGGCTCCCTGGTGCATCAGGAAGACCGTGGCCGCGCTCATCTCCTGCCGGTAGAAGACGTCGAAGTCGTGGCGCCGGAAGAGTACGTGCTCGAGTTCCGCCGGTTCGGTCGCGGAGTGGACAGGAGACGGCAGTCGGTCGATGGTCATGTCGCGCATCACCTCGTCGAAGGGCCGACACTCGTGCCGCCGACCAGTATGTCGACGTCACGGTGTGCGGTCTTCTCGATGAGGCGGCTGCCCGGTGGCAGCAAGCGGGTGCGCTCCGACAGCCCGTGCTCATAGACCTCCGCCCGCCGGAGCTGCGCGCGGATTCTGATCCAGCGGTGGCCAAGACGCAGGATGTACCCGGCTGCGGCGAGACCCGCCGCAGCCGTTGTCGTCATGGGATCCACACCCACCCCCTGTCTCCGGCACGGCGTCCGTCGCGCCGCGCTCCTGTCTATAAGCGAGCAAGGAGCCGTTCTGTGACACCGGACGCGTGGACGCCGCCGACTCGGCCTCGTAGTTCTCAGTCGGTCTCCGCCCCCGGACCGCGCGGAACGTCGCCGCGCAACGTGATCCGGTGCATCACCCGGTGCTGGTCGCCGTAGTCGCGGTTGGCGTAGTGGGATGTGCTTCGGTTGTCCCAGAGGGCTACGTCGCCGGACTGCCAGCGGTGGCGTACGACGTGTTCGGGCTTGGTGAGGTGGGCGTAGAGGATGTCGAGGAGTCCTCGGCTCTCGTGTTCGGAGACACCCGTGATGTGGGACGTGAAACCGGGGTTGACGAAGAGGCCCTTGCGGCCGCTCTCCGGGTGGACGCGTACGACCGGATGCTCGACCGGTGTGAGTGAGGTGAAGACCTCGCCCTCCCAGAGGTTGCCCTGGCCCTGGCGCCGCTGGGCGAGGTAGTAGCCGAACTCGCGGCTGCCGTCGTGGACGGCGGTCAGCGTGTCGATGTGGGCGCGCAGGCCCGGGGAGAGGGAGGCGTAGGCGAGTTGGCTGTCCGCCCAGTTGGTGTCGCCGCCGGTGGGCGGGAGGACGACCGCGCGGAGGACGGAGATGGCCGGAGGCCGTTTCACGAAGGTGACGTCGGTGTGCCAGACGTCGGCGAAGCCGTTGTCCTGACTGTCGAGCGAGTACACCTCGGGGGCGACGTCGCCGGAGTCGTGGACCGGATGTCCGACGGTGACCTCGCCCAGCCGTCGGCCGAAGTCGATCTGGGCGGCGTCGTCGAGACCGTGCTGGCCGCGCACGAAGAGCACCTTGTGGGCCACGAGTGCCTCGCGCAGGGCCAGGATCTCGTCGTCGCCGAGACGGGCGAGGTCGATGCCGTGGATTTCCGCGCCGAAGTTCGGGCCGAGCGGGGTGATCGGAAGACCGGTGGCGGTGGGGCGTTCGGTGAGGATGCTCATGATGCTGTCCCTTTCCTCGTACGGGAGTTCAGGCTGCGGCGGCGGCTTTGACGGCGTGCGAGACCTGGGCCCTCAGCTCGGCGAACTCGGGTGAGTTGCGGAGTTCCTCGGCGTCGACGTCGCCGCGCGGGAGGTCGATCGGCAGGTCCAGGGCCACGGTTCCGGGGCTCTTGGTCAGCACCACGATCCGGGAGCCCAGGAACACGGCCTCTTCGGCCGAGTGGGTCACGAACACCGCTGTACGGTCTGCCTGTTCGGTCACCTGGCGGACGTCCTCCTGGAGGCGCTCCCGGGTCAGTGCGTCGAGTGCGGCGAACGGTTCGTCGAGCAGGAGGAGCGGGTTCTCCGCCGCGAGGGCGCGGGCGATGGCGACGCGCTGCTGCTGGCCCCCGGAGATCTCCCAGGTGCGCCGCTCCTCTGTGCCCTCCAGGCCGACGCGGGCCAGCAACTCCGCCCGGCGAGCGGGCCGTTGGGCGCGGTCGACGCCCGCGTACCGCAATGCCAGGTCAATGTTGCCGCGCACGGTCCGCCACGGGAAGAGCCGTGGTGACTGGAAGACCACGCCCGCCGTGCCGCCCGGCCGGGGCTCGGTGCCGGAGACGAGGACGGAACCGCGGGTAGGGCGTTCGAATCCGGCGACGAGCCGCAGCAGGGTGCTCTTGCCGCAGCCGGACGCGCCGACCAGGACCAGGAACTCCCCCGCCGGGACGGTCAGGTCGACCGGGCCGACGGCCGTGAACCTCTCGCCGTCACGGCCGTACTGGTGAGTGACGTGGTCGATGCGGACCGATCCGGCGCGGCTGACGGCCTCTTCGCCCGCGGTTCCGGCTCGCGGCGTGGCGGAAGGCGTCGCCGCCCGTGTGGCGGCCCTGGTCTCACTTGAGGACATCGGACAGTCCCTCCAGATAGAAGGCCTTGCGGACGGTGTCCTCGGTCGGCGCGGCGTCGATCTGCTTCTGGTCGGCGAGGAACGTGGCGGTGTCGGTGACATAGCCGAGCAGCTTGCCCGGGCCGCTGTCGGTGCCCAGCCAGTCGGCGGAGACGACCTGTTCGGGGGTGAGGAAGACGCCCTGCGCGAGCTGGGCCTCGGCGTCGGACTCGCTGATGCCGATCTCGGCGGCGACGGCCTTCACCGATCCGTCCGGGTCCGACTTCAGCAGGCGCAGTGCCTCGGCCTGTGCCGTGCGCCAGGCGGCGATGGCCTTCGGGTCACGGGAGATCAACTCGTCGGACACGACGGCCAGATCGAGGGTCGGCTTGCCGGCGGCGCCGATCTCCTTGCTGCTGGTGAGCTGGGTGCCGGTCTCCCGCAGTTCGTCCAGGGTGGGGAGCCAGACGTAGGCGGCGTCGATGTCGCCGCGCTGCCAGGCCGCGAGGATCGGCTGCGGCTGGAGGTCGATGAGCTGGACGTCCGAGGCGGCGAGGCCCGCCGCGTCGAGCGCCGCGAGGAGGCTGTAGTGGGACGTCGAGGCGAAGGGGGTGGCGATCTTCTTGCCCTTGAGCCCGGCGACGTCGGTGATGCCGGTGTCCTTGCGCGCCACCAGTGCCTCGTTCTCGCCCGCGACGTCAAGGATCCACGCCACCTTGTACGGGATGGGTGAACTCCCGGAGACGCCACGGGCGAACGGGCTGGACCCGAGAGCGGCGATGTCGAGGGACTTGCCGATGAACGCCTGGTTGACGCTGGCTCCCGAGTCGAACTTGACCCATTTGATCGTGTACTCCGGCAGCGCCTTCTCCAGCAGTTTTCTGTTCTTCACGATCAAGTCGCCGCTGGGGAAGGCGAAGTAGCCGATGCGTAGGTCCTTGGAGCCGCCGGAGGCCGAGGCTTCGCTGTCCGAGGAGCAGCCGGTGACCGTGGCGGCGACCCCGGCCAGGGCACCGGCGAGAAGGAGACGACGGGAGAGGCCTCGGACGGAGGAGGAAGGTGACATGGCGGTGCCGTTTCTGTGCGAGGGACAGGCAGGGAGGGAACGGTTGGCGGGAAGTGCGGAGGCGGTGGTCCGTGCGCCGGTGACGGGCCGGGTCACGCCCGTCCGCGCCACGGCACGAGCGTGCGTTCCAGCCGTAGCAGCAGCCCGTCGATGATCAGCCCGGAGATGCCGATGGCGATGATCCCGACCAGGACGACGGGCGTGTTGTTGTAGTTGGCGGCGTCCTTGACCATGCCGCCGATGCCCGGCAGACCGTTGACCAACTCGGCCGCGACCAGCGAGGAGTAGGCCACGCCCACCGCGAGCCGCACGCCGGTGAGGGTCTCGGGGAGCGCGGACGGGACGACGACGTCCCGGACGACGTCCCACCGTGTCCCGCCCAACGCGCGCGCCGCTTCGAGCAGATGCTTCGGTACGGCCGCGACGGCCGTGGTGGTGGAGACCGCCACGGGCGGGAACGCGGCCACGGCCAGCAGGGTCACCTTCGGCTGCTCGTCGATGCCCAGCCAGATGATGAGCAGCGAGAAGTACGCCAGTGGCGGCAGCGTGCGCAGGAACGTGATCCAGGGCTCGAACAGCGAACGCACCCACCCCACGGTGCCCATGAGCAGCCCGAACACCACTCCCGCGACGATGCCTATCCCGGCTCCCAGCGCGATGCGGCGCAGGCTGATCCCGAGGTGCTCGACGAGAGTGGTGCCGTTGTAGCCGCGCACGCCGTCGTGGGTCGTGGAGACGTCGATGAACGCGTCCCAGACCTTCGCCGGTGCCGGAACCAGCGTCTCGCTCCACGTTCCACTGGCCGCCAGCAACTGCCACAGGGCGAGGAAGACGAGCAAGGAGGCGAAGGGCAGGAGGACATGGCGCACCCGGCCCCGGACGCCGCCTCTCCGTACGCGCGACGGCCGCTTCGACGCCGACGCCACCCTCTCCGTCCCCTTCGATGACGGATCGTCAAGAACATTTTTCGTAGATGGAGTTGTCGACACAGGTGTCCTCCATGGAGGCGCTGGAGCTGTCCGAGCCGCCGTCGGCCGACGCGGGCGGACGAGCCCCGGGGAGAGTGATGCCGGGGTGAGAGAGGGCGCGCCTCACGCGAACGAACGCTTCGAAGCACTTATAAGCACTCACAAGCACTCACAAACGCTTCCGAAACGCTTCCGATCGCTTCAGGAGAGGGCGCGACAACCGGCCTCGCGCGGGTGATTCACCGCGGGGAGGGGCGCGTCAGAAGGGTTCGATCAACAACAACAGGAGTCCGCGCGTCGGCACAGGTCGATGACCAGGCGTCGCACCAAGGACTCAGAGATCATGGGACATAGTTGTACCGCAGCGACGGCCACCGACCAACGGGTGTCCCACCTGCTGGACCCGGCACATCCCGGCCGGGCTCCTCACCGAGCAAGGGCCGACGGCCCCACGCTCCCGGCGGTGCCTGACTCAGCTCGGGTCACGCGAAGCGACATAGTCCGAGGCCTCGGACGTGCACGCGACCCGCGGCTTCCCCGCGGGCACCCAGTGCTCCAGGTGCTGAAGAACACTGAACGCGGTCTCGCCCTCGACGCCCTTCTTCTCCAGGCTCTTCAGGGTCGCGCCGACCACCTTCACGAGACGCGGACCGTCCTCCTCGCAGCGTGGCGCCAGCGCGTCGAGCACCTGCTGGTACTGGACCGCCGGTCTGCCGTCACCGTCGAGCGCCGCCAACTCGTCCCCCGGTCCGGGCGGAGACGTCCGCGTCGGCAGAGCCTGCGCCTCCTGCGTCACGGAACCACCGGAACTCACGGAGGACTTGGCCGCGGCGGCCTCCCCGTCGCCGGAGCCTCCGCACGCTCCGAGCAGCGTCGTCCCGATCAACGCGCCCACCACGACCGCCGATCCCCTGCCACCGCTCGACGACCGTGGCCGCCTCGACACCGGAAAGTGCCTGTCCCTCACGGTCTCCCCCAGTTCGACAGCCGCACTCGTGGACGGGTGGCGCGGCATGGAGACCCTACACTCCGGCCCTCCGGCCAGGGGTTCTAGGCCGGCGAGCCCGTCGCCGCAACTTCCCTGGCGAAGTCGGGGAGTTCGGTGGACAGCAGGCCCTCGGCGCCGTTGTCGAGGAGGTGCTGCATCCGGGCGGAGCGGGGCAGCATCGACGTCTCGTACGCGAGGAGGGCGTCGCCGACGGTGTCGTTGCCGACGAGGGCGAGGGCGAGTTCGCAGGCGTCGAGCAGGGCGAGGTTGACGCCGACGCCGAGGGGCGGCATGAGGTGGGCGGCGTCTCCCAGGAGGGTGACCGTCGGGTTGTGCTCCCAGGTGTGCGGGACCGGGAGGGCGTGCAGGGGGCGGTCCACGTAAGGGCCGTCGTTGTCGGTGAGCAGGCGGCGCAGGCTCGGTGACCAGTGGGCGTAGCGGTTCAGGAGGAGGGCGCGGATGCCGTCGGTGTCCGTGCCGGTCAGACCGGCGGCGGCGATCCAGTCGGCGGGGACGCGCTGGACGATGTAGACGCGGACATGTCCACCGCTGTTGCGCTGGGCGAACAGGCCCCGGTCGCCGTCGGTCGCCGCGGCGCTGCCCTGACCGACGAGGGCCGCGATCTCCGGGTGCCTGACGTCGACGTCGTCGAACCGGGCTTCGAGGAAGCTGACGCCGGTGTACCGCGGGACGGCGTCCGAGAGGGCGCGGCGGACCTTCGACCAGGCTCCGTCGGCGCCGATGACGAGGTCGGCCTCGACGACGGAGCCGTCGGCGAAGTGCAGTCGCCGGGGTCCGGCGGCCGGACCCTCGACGGAGCGGAGGGTCCGGCCCCAGCGCACGGTGCCGGGTTCGAGGGAGTTCAGGAGGAGGTCGCGCAGTTGGCTGCGGTCGATCTCCGGCTTGAAGAGCTCGCCTTCGGCGGGGGTGTGGTGGAAGCGGGACGCGCCGGTCGGGGCCAGCAGCCGCATCTCCTGCCCCTCGGGGCGCGCGAGCCGGAGGAACTCGTCGAGGAGTCCGGCTTCGCGCAGGGCGATCTGGCCGTTGTCCTCGTGCAGATCGAGGGTGCCGCCCTGGTTGCGGACGTGCGGGCCGGCCTCCTGGTCGTGGACGGTGACGGCGATGCCGTACCGCTGAAGGACGCGGGCGCAGGTCAGGCCGCCGGGACCGGCACCGATGACGGCGATGCGCGGGGTGGGGGTGTGCTCGGACGTGGGCATGGCTGATCACTCCTTTGGAGCGGGAGGGAGTGGGCGAGAGAAGGGCGAAGGTCGCCGGGCTGCGCCTCGCGGCCGGCGCACTGTGTCTCGCGGCGACCGTTCCAGAAAAACACAACGACCCAATAAGTGCAACAGCTCAACTTTTGTAGCCGGGCAACCGAGCGGGTAGAGTCGCGGCATGACCGCCCCAGAGACCGACGCCGAGACCGACCCCGACAGCGAGACCGCCGGCGAGACGGCCGCCGGGTCCGGCACCCCGTCCGCGCCGATCGGCCGCCGTGAGCGGAAGAAGGCCGCCACCCGCCAGGCCATCGCGGACGCCGCGCTGCGCCTGTTCCTCGAACGGGGCTACGACGACGTCGGCATCCGGGAGATCGCGGACGCCGCCGACGTCTCCACCACGACCCTGTTCAAGCACTTCCCGGTCAAGGAGGCCCTCGTCCTCGACGAGGACGTGGAGCAGGAGGCGCGGCTCCTCGCCGTCGTCCGCGAACGTCCCGCGGGGCAGTCCGTCCCCGCCGCGCTGCGCGAGCACACGGTGCGCCACCGGCTCGCCGCCAAGGAGGGCGACGCCCGCTTCGCCGCCTTCGTGGACCTGGTCGACAGGACCCCGGCCCTGCGTGACTACGCGCAGGCCATGTGGCTGCGCCACACCGCGGCCCTGGCCTCGGCCATCGCCGAGGACGCCGGACTGCCCGCGGACGACCCCGCCTGCGTCGCCCTGGCCCACTTCGCCCTTGAGGCCCCGCGCGCCGTGCACGGCCAGGCCGACCGCGCCGCGGCCGTCACGCGCGCGTTCGACCTCCTGGAGAGGGGCTGGACAGACGTGGCCGGGGGGACGACAGACGACAGCGACGGGTGATGCCCGGCCGCTGAGGCCGGGCATCACCCGTCGCAAGTGGATCCGCCGCCGGGAACCCGGCGGTGCTGTCAGCGGCCGGCCAGCAGCTCCAGCGTGTCGATCACACGGTTCGAGAAGCCCCACTCGTTGTCGTACCAGGCGACGACCTTGACGTGACGGCCGTCCACGCGGGTGAGGGCGGAGTCGAAGATCGACGAAGCCGGGTTGCCGACGATGTCGGACGACACGAGCGCGTCCTCCGAGTACTCCAGAACGCCTGCCAGCGGACCCTCGGCCGCGGTGCGGTACGCCGCCAGCACCTCGTCGACGGTCACGTCACGGGCGACGGTCGTGTTGAGCTCGACGATCGAGCCCACCGGGACCGGCACGCGGATCGAGTCGCCGGACAGCTTGCCCTCGAGGTTGGGCAGCACCAGGCCGATCGCCTTGGCGGCGCCGGTCGTGGTCGGGACGATGTTGACGCCGGCGGCACGGGCGCGACGCGGGTCGCGGTGCGGGCCGTCCTGGAGGTTCTGCTCCTGCGTGTAGGCGTGCACCGTCGTCATGAACCCGTGCTCGATGCCCGCGAGTTCGTCGAGGACGGCGGCCAGCGGGGCGAGCGCGTTGGTGGTGCAGGAGGCGTTGGAGACGACCGTGTGCACGTCCGCGTCGTACGCGTCGGTGTTGACGCCGTAGGCGAGCGTGACGTCGGCGCCGTCCGACGGGGCGCTGACGAGGACCTTCTTCGCACCCGCGTCGAGGTGGGCGCGGGCGGCCTTCGCCGAGGTGAAGCGGCCTGTGGCCTCCAGCACGATGTCGACGCCGAGTTCGGCCCACGGCAGCTGCGCGGGTTCGCGCTCGGCCAGCACCTTGATCCGGCGGCCGTCGACGACGAGGGTGTCCCCGTCCACGGTCACCGGGCGCCCCAGCCGGCCGGCCGTGCTGTCGAAGGCGAGCAGCTTGGCGAGGGCTGCGGGCTCGGTGAGGTCGTTGACGGCGACGACCTCCAGGGCGCTGTCGCGCTCCAGCAGTGCGCGCAGCACATTGCGTCCGATGCGGCCGAATCCGTTGATGGCGATGCGAGTCATGAGTGGTGTCCCTTCCCTTCGCCACCAGGGTCGCTCGCCGCGCGCGCCACTGACAGTGGCGGCATCGCCATGGTTCGAAAGGATCTCGCCATGGCGTCGGAAGCGGGTCGTGCACCCGGGTGGGCGCCGGTCGTCCGCCCAGGTGGGCGCGGGTGGTCCGCCCAGGTGGGCGCCGCTCCTCGCCCGGCAGGACGCCCGTCACTCGCCCCGGGTGAAGGTGCGCCGGTACTCGCTGGGGGTGGTGCCGAGGATGCGCTGGAAGTGCAGGCGCAGGTTGGCGCCGGTGCCGAGTCCGACGTCCGCCGCGATCTGCTCGACACCGCGCTCGGACCGTTCGAGCAGCTCGCGGGCGAGGTCGATACGCGCGCGCATCACCCACTGCATGGGCGTGTAGCCGGTCTCCTCGACGAAGCGGCGGGAGAACGTGCGTGCCGAGACGCCCGCCTGCCGCGCCAGTATGTCGAGGGTGAGGGGGTCGCCGAGCCGGTGCAGCGCCCACCCCCGGGTGGCGGAGAAGCGCTCGCCCTGCGGTTCGGGCACGCTGTGCGGCACGTACTGGGCCTGGCCCCCGCTGCGGTAGGGGGCCGCGACCAGGCGCCGGGCGGCGTGGTTGGAGGCGGCGACGCCGAGGTCGCCGCGCAGGATGTGCAGGCACAGGTCGATGCCGGAGGCCGCGCCGGCGGAGGTGAGCACACTGCCCTCGTCGACGAACAGGACGTTCTCGTCGACGTTGACGAGCGGGTGCCTGGCCATGAGCGCCCGCGTGTAGTGCCAGTGCGTCGTCGCGCGTCTGCCGTCGAGCAGCCCTGTCGCGGCGAGCGCGAAGGCGCCCGTGGAGATGGCCGCCAGGCGCGCGCCCCGGCCGTGGGCGGCGATCAGCGCGTCGATGACCTCCCGCGGCGGGTCGTCCCGGTCCGGGAAGCGGTAGCCGGGCACGAACACGATGTCCGCCCACTCCAGCGCGTCGAGGCCGTGGGCGACGTAGTACGCGAGACCGTCGCCGCCCGTCACCAGCCCGGGTGTCGCCCCGCACACCCGCACCTCGTACGGCATGCTCGCGCGGGTCGTGAACACCTGCGCGGGGATGCCGACATCGAGCGGCTTCGCCCCTTCGAGCACGAGGACGGCGACGCGATGCTGGCGGGAGGCGGACACAGCACGAGGTTACGCGGCAGCCGCCACCCGCCTGAAAACCCCGGCAGAAGCCGTGCCCCGCCTAGCGCTCCACGCGGTGGCGGAGGTGGACGACCCCGGAGTCGAAGGTGCGGGTCTCGACGAGCTTCAGGTTGACGTGACGCTCGTTCCGGGCGAAGAACGGGATGCCGCCGCCGACCAGCACGGGGTAGACCATGACCCGGTACTCGTCGATGAGGTCGGCCGCCGCCGCTTGGGCGGCGAGCGTCGCGCCGCCGATGGCGATCTGGCCGTCCCCCGGCTCGGCCCGCAGCCGCTCGATCTCCGCCATCACGTCCCCGGAGGCGAGACGGGCGTTGCCCCGCACGGTCGACAGCGTCTTGGAGAACACCACCTTGGGAAGCGGATTCCACAGCGCGGTCCATTCGAGTTCCGCTTCGCCGAGCGTCTCGTCCTCGGCGGCGGTCTCCCAGTAGAGCATCGTCTCGTACAGGCGCCGGCCCAGCAGATGGACGTCGACGCCCCGGATGTCGTCGATCCAGAAGCGGAAGACCTCCGGGTCGGGGTCCGTCCAGTTGAAGCCGCCGTCGGGCCCGACGATGTAGCCGTCGAGCGAGATGTTCATCGAATAGGTCACGGTGCGCATCGCAGGTCCTCCTCGGTGCGGGGTTCGACAGTACGACCGTCGGACGGCGCGGAACTCATCGCCACTCGCGGGACTCGCCGCCCCGGCCCCGCCGGGCGGAGTGCCCCCGCGCCCGCCGTCACCCAGCCTCTCGCATGCGCGGCACCAAGTAGGTACCATCTCCGTCATGCCCTCCCTGAACGTGTCTTTCACCGACGAGGAACTCGAAGGTGTCCGCGCGGCAGCAGCCGCCGAAGGCAAGAGCCTCAAGCTGTACCTGCACGACCTCGGGGTCCGTGAGATGCACCGGCGCCGGTTCGTCTCGGGCGCCGGCGCGTGGGCCGAGCGGCTGCGCGACGAGTTCGACGAGGCCTTCCCCGACGAGGTGCCGCCGTCCGAGCGCCCGGGCGGGGTCACGGCCGCCTGATGCACCTGTACATCGACGTCTCCTGGCTGCTCGACGTCCAGGAGGCCGCTCTCGGCACGGACGACATGTCGGTCGCGGACTACTCGGCCCTGGTCTCCGCCGTCGCCCGGCACAAGACCAAGCTGCCGACCCTGGAAGCGGCCGACCCGGACGCGGCCTGGCGGGCGGCGGCGCTGATGCACACCATCGTGCGCCTGGAGCCGCTCCCCCACCGCAACAGCCTGTTCGCCGCCTTCGTCGCCGCCCAGTACATGGACCAGTCCGGTGAGGGCATCGACCCCCCGTACGGCGCCCTCTCGGACCTCATCCGCAAGATCCGCGACTCCCGGCTCCGGATACCGGCCGTCGCCGATCAGCTGCGCGGCTGGCGGCTCTGACCACCGGCCCACCGCCCCGGCCGGGCCCCGCGTGGGGCGATCGCCCGCCAACTTCCCACGCCCGCAATCCTGTTGTCCCCGCCCACCCGATCACGTAAGGTCCCGGACGTGAACACCGGACCGGCTTGCAGCCACGCACGGATCGGCGACCCGGTGGTGCGCTGAGCGCACCGCGGGTGCGTGTCAGGCACCCCCGTTCGACACGAGGACCTCCCAGGACTCTCCTCAGCTCCACTCCCTGAGTCCCTCTCCCGTGTCGAACACCAGCGAGGCCATCCCTATGAGCGTGTCGTTCAACCACACCATCATCGCCGCCAAGGACCGCACCGAATCGGCTCGTTTCTTCTGCGAGTTGCTCGAACTGTCGGAAGCACCGTCCTGGGGCCCCTTCACCAACATCCAGCTCCCCGACGGCGTACTGCTCCAGTTCGCCGAGCCGCCGGTGGAGATCCAGATGCAGCACTACGCGTTCCTGATCGACGACGAGCTGTTCGATCGCGCGTACCAGCGGCTCCGTGACGGCGCGGTCGAGCACTGGGCCGATCCGCAGATGAAGAAGCCGGGCGAGATCAACCACGGTCACGGCGGCCGGGGTGTGTACTTCAAGGACCCCGCCGGTCACGCGATCGAGCTGTTGACCCGCCCGTACTTGTAGGGCCCACCCCCGGTCACCGGGTCGGCTGCGGGTCCGCCATGGCGGCTGCCTCGCCGTCCTGCGCCGCGGCGACCCTGGCGCGGCGGCCCGCACCACCGGCAGGTGCGGTCAGGACGCCGAGGCAGCCGACGACCAGGGCGATGCCGATCCAGCCCGGCGCGGGCAGCCGCTCGCCCACGACCAGGACGGCGAGCACGGCGGCGACGGCGGGTTCCAGCAGGGACAGCGTCGTCGCGGTGCTCGCCGGGACGTGGGCGAGACCCCAGCCGAACAGGACGTAGCCGAGGAACATCGGGACGAGGGCCATGTAGAGGCCGACGCCCGCGTTGGACCAGGAGTCGAGCAGCGGGCCGCCGGTCACGAGCAGCACCGGCATCAGCAGCAGCCCGCCGATGCCGAACACGGCGCCCATCGCGGCGCCGGAGCCGACACCGCCGCTGATGAGACGGTGAGCGGCCCAGGAGTACAGGGCGTAGGTGAGCCCGGCGACCAGTCCGAGCGCGACGCCGAGCACCGTCTCCCCCGCCGAGCCCGCCCCCGTACCGCTGGAGGCGCGGGCGGCTTCGGCCGCGCACAGCAGGACCGTCCCGGCGAGTCCGAGTGCGGCGCCTGACATCCAGCGGCGGGTGAGCCCGCGGCCGTCGACGACCCGCTCGACGAGCGCGGAGGCGAGCGGGGCCGAGCCGATCGAGACCACGGTGCCGGTGGCGACCCCGGCCAGATGCATGGAGCTGTAGAACGCGAGCGGATAGGCACCCACCGCGAGCGCCCCGAGCAGGACGGTCCCGCGTCGCACGCGCAGCGCGGGTGCCTCGCGGCGGATGCGCGGGGCGGCGACAAGGGCCTGGAGCAGTCCGCCGAGCCCCATGGCGACGGCGCCGATCGCGAGGGGGCCCACGGCGGGGGCGAAGGTGGCGGCGGTGCCCGTGGTGCCCCACAGCACCGAGGCCAGCAGGACACAGACCGAGCCGGTCAGGGTTCCGGCGGGCCGTGTCACAGCCGGTCCAGGAGGTCGGCCGCCATCGTGCGCGCATGCGCGACCCGGGTGTCCGAGCCTTCGAGACCGGCGCGGGCGATCGACCCCTCCAGCAGGAACGACAGGTGTTCCGCCGTCGCGCGCACCCGTTCCGGCTCGTCCGGCAGGAGTTCCTCCAGGTGCCCGGCGAGCAGCGCCTCGACCTCCTCCTTGTGCCGGCGCACCACATGGCGCCCTTCGTCCCCGACGGGCAGCTCGGCGGCGGCGTTGAGCAGTCCGCAGCCCCGGAAGCCGTGCTCGTAGGCGAAGTTGGCGTGGTCGGCGTACGCGTCGAAGACGGCGAGTACGCCGCCGCGCGCGTCCTGGCCGGCCGCCGCCAGGCGCTGCCGGTAGAGGTCCAGCCATTCCTCGTGCCGTGCGTCGAGGTAGGCCAGGACCAGGTCCGCCTTGGAGTCGAAGTTGTTGTACAGGCTCATCTTCGCCACCCCCGCCTCGGCGGTGATCGCGTCGATGCCGGTGGCCGACACACCGTCCGCGTAGAAGCGGCGGGCCGCCGCGGCGAGCAGCCGCTCGCGGGCGGCCCCCCGGCGCCTGCGGGGCTCCGGGGGAGCCGCCTCAGTCTCCGTCATGACACCCTTCCCTTAATTAGGTAGACCAGTCTACCTAATCAGCGAGAGTGCTCCGAGAGGGCGGTCTACGCGGGCGGGGCCGTGAACTCCACCCACATCGGATAGTGGTCGGAGAGGTGGAAGGACAGGTCACCGAGGGTGGCGCGGCCCTTGAGCGCGGGCACGAAGTCGACGTGGCCGCCGGCACCGGCCTGGAGGGTCAGCACCGGGCGCTGCTTCTGGCCCTGGGTGAACCAGGCGATCTGGTCGTAGAAGTGCTCGGCGCCCGGGTCGTCGAAGATCGTCCGGGGCAGTCCGGCCAACTGCGGGGCGGGGACGAGGCCGGTCGAGGTGAACGCCTCGAAGAGGGGGTCGCCGACACGGTCGATGTTGAAGTCGCCGAGGGCGATCAGGTTGTGGTCCCAGCCGAACTCCTGCTCCGCCCAGTCCGCCAGCCACCGGGCGATGGCCCGCAGCTCCGGGACCCGGTCGGCCGCCGAGCCGCCGAACCTGACGTGCAGGGTGACGAGGGTGAAGGTCTGCTTCTGCCACAGGAAGCTCACCGCGTAGGGAGTGCGGGCGAACTGGCGGTCCAGCTCCCCCTTCCCCAGTTCGGCGCCCTTCTCCAGGGGAACGACGAATTCACAGGCCAGGCCCGACGGCTTGACGCGGCGGGTGTCGAACAGGAACGCGAGCCGCTCGGGGTTCTGGTCCTCGCCCCTGGTGACGTCGGTGAGGATGAACGCCCAGTGCTCGCCGAGGAGTTTCATCAGGTGGCGCAGCGCCCGCAGATCGCCGCGCACCTCCTGCACCGCCACCACGTCGAACCGCCGGATCACGGCGGCGATCAGGTGCAGGTCGGTGAAGTTCCGCTTGGGGGAGGCACCTTCGGGGGTCGTCCAGTCCTTGGTCAGGCCGCCGAAGGCCCGCAGGTTCCACGTGGCGACGCGCAGCTTCCGCGCGGTCTTCCTGGGCGGGACGAAGGCGTCGAGCGCCTCCTCCCAGCGAGCGACCCGGTCGGCGATCCGCTGCGGCGGCGCCAGCACATCGATGTCCCTCGGCACGATCCGGCCTCCTTGACGACGCGATGGACACGCGACGGGTGACGCGGCAGGAGACGCGTCCGACAACGCGTCGAGCCTCGAAGACGCGGGCACCCAGCGGCAAGCCACTGTTGCGGTGACGTGCGCGATCGGCCACCGCTGGCCGGTTTTCGATCAATGGTCCGATAAACCGGATTCGAATGATTGTCACCGCTTCGAAGTAAGCATCCCGCTTCTCCACGAAACCCGCCCCGACCGGCCCTTACGGTCCTGTGGGTAGACGGATCAGCCACATCGTCACCCTTTGCCCAGTAATTCCAGTTCAGCGCGTTTCAGTTCGGTTCGGTTCAGTTCAGTACTTCCTGTCTCGCGGTCGCGCACCCGTGTGCGTCGGCCGCCCCGTCACGCAAGGAGCAGCTCACTCCGATGACCGTGGACAGCAGCCCGGAAACCCAGGCCGCACCAGCCGTGCCGCAGCAGTCCCTGAGCACTGCCGCCGCCCGGAACCTCGCCACCACCACCAAGTCCGCCCCGCAGATGCAGGAGATCACCTCCCGCTGGTTGCTGCGGATGCTCCCCTGGGTCGAGACCAAGGGTGGCGCCTACCGGGTCAACCGGCGGCTGAGCCATACCGTCGGCGACGGGCGCATCGAGTTCGTGCAGGACGGCGCCTCGGTCCGGGTGATCCCCCGTGAACTCGGCGAACTGGCCCTGCTGCGGGGCTTCGAGGACGTGGACGTCCTGACCGCGCTCGCCGACCGCTGCGCCCAGCGCGACTTCAGCGCCGGTGAGGTGCTGGTCGGGCGCGGCACCCAGGCGGACCGGATCCACATGATCGCCCATGGGCGGGTCAGCCAGTCCGGTGAGGGCAAGTACGGCGGAGAGATCGCCATCGGGGTCCTCGCGGACGGCGACCACTTCGCCGAGAACGCCCTGCTGGACGGCGACGCGCTGCACGACTACACGGTGACCGCCGAGACCTCCGGGACCCTTCTCACGCTCGCCCGCGCCGACTTCGAGGCCGTCCGCGACACGGCGCCCAGTCTCCAGGCGCACCTGGAGGAGTTCAGATCGGTCAGCCGGCAGCGGCAGAACAAGCACGGCGAGGCCGAGATCGCCATGTCCGCCGGTCACGTCGGTGAGGCCGACCTGCCGGGCACGTTCGTCGACTACGAGGCCAGGCCGCGCGAGTACGAACTCTCCGTCGCGCAGACCATCCTGCGCATCCACTCCCGGGTCGCGGACCTGTACAACGGGCCGATGAACCAGACGGAGGAGCAACTCCGTCTGACCATCGAGGCGTTGCGGGAGCGCCAGGAGCACGAGCTCATCAACAACCGTGACTTCGGGCTGCTGCACAACGCCGACTTCAAGCAGCGCATCCAGCCGCACTCCGGCCGCCCCACGCCGGACGACATGGACGACCTGCTCTGCCGCCGCCGGGGCACCAAGCTCTTCCTGGCCCACCCGCGGACGATCGCCGCGATCGGGCGCGGCTTCAACGCCTACGGCCTCTACCCCGACCACGTCGACCTCGGCGGGCAGTCCGTGCCGGCCTGGCGCGGGGTGCCGATCCTGCCGTGCAACAAGATCCCGATCAGCAAGGAGCAGACCAGCTCCATCATCGCGATGCGCACCGGCGAGGAGAACCAGGGCGTCATCGGTCTGTGGCAGACCGGGCTGCCGGACGAGGTGGAGCCGGGGCTCTCCGCGCGGTTCATGGGCATCAACGAGCAGGCGGTCATCTCCTATCTCGTCAGCACGTACTACTCCGCCGCCGTCCTCGTGCCGGACGCGCTCGGCGTGATGGAGAACGTGCAGATCGCCCGCGAACGGGACTGAGCGCGTCACGCGTGGACCGGGGGCCCTGCCCCCTCCACGCGGCCCACGCCCTCCTCCCCACCGCAGCAAGGAGTCATAGATGCCCGATCCCGGGCCCCTTGGTTCATCCGTGCCCGAGCAGCGGCGGCCTGGGACGCCGGCCGCCGGACCGGACGTGCTCACGCCCGACGCCGTCGTACCGGATGTGCCCGTGCCGGTCGCTTCCGGTCTCCCGCTCGCCACGGCCGTCCTGGGCCTCTCGGCCGCCCTGCATCCTCCGATCACGGTGAGGGCGCCGTCCGCTCCCCCGGCCGAGGTCGTGGCCTCGCCACCGATGCCGCCGATGCCACCGGCGCCGCCCGCATCGGCCGCCGAGCCCGCCCTCCAGCGGGCCCTGAGCGGTCCGAGCGGCCTCGGCACCGCCTCGCTGTCCCTGGTGGGCGCGGCGCCTCCGTCGATCGCAACGCCACCGGCCGCGCCACCGCTCCCGCCGACGCCCGCACCCACACCCACACCCACACCCACACCCACACCCACCGAGCCCTTTCACGCGGAACCCGTCCACACGGAGCTCGTGGGCGAAACCGTCCTGCAGCGAACCCTGGGCGGGCCCACCGGTCTGGGCACGTCCTCCCTCTCGCTGACCCGGGTTCCCGCGACTCCCCCGCTCTCGCCGCCGGCGGTGCTCCCGCCCGCCGAGGGACGGGCCGTGCCCGGCCTCTACCACCACCCCGTTCCCGAGCCGGACCCGGCGCGGGTGGAGGAGGTGAGCCGCCGGATCAAGGCCTGGGCCGAGGACGAGGTGCAGCTCTACCCGGAGGAGTGGGAGGGCGAGTTCGACGGGTTCTACGTCGGCCGGTACATGGTCGGCTGTCATCCCGACGCGCCCAGCGTCGACCATCTGATGCTGGCCACCCGGCTGATGGTCGCGGAGAACGCCCTCGACGACTGCTACTGCGAGGACCACGGCGGCTCCCCCGTCGGTCTCGGCGGGCGGCTGCTCCTCGCGCACACCGCGCTCGACCCTCTGCACACCACCCCGGAGTACACCCCGGCGTGGGAGGAGTCGCTCGGATCGGACTCGCCGAGACGCGCGTACCGCAGCGCGATGGACTACTTCGTCCGTGCGGCGACGCCCTCCCAGTGCGACCGCTACCGGCACGACATGGCCCGGCTGCACCTGGGGTATCTGGCCGAGGCCGCCTGGTCGGAGACGGATCACGTCCCGGAGGTGTGGGAGTACCTGGCGATGCGCCAGTTCAACAACTTCCGCCCCTGTCCCACGATCACCGACACCGTCGGCGGCTACGAACTCCCGGCGGACCTCCACGCGCGCCCCGAGATGCAGCGGGTCATCGCGCTCGCCGGCAACGCGACGACCATCGTCAACGACCTGTACTCGTACACCAAGGAACTCGCCAGTCCCGGCAGGCATCTGAATCTGCCCGTGGTGATCGCCGAGCGCGAGCGGCTCTCCGAGCGGGACGCGTATCTCAAGGCGGTCGAGGTCCACAACGAGCTCATGCACGCCTTCGAGGCGGCGGCGGCCGACCTCGCCGCGGCCTGTCCCGTGCCGGCGGTGCCGCGCTTCCTCAAGGGCGTGGCCGCCTGGGTCGACGGCAACCACGACTGGCACCGCACCAACACCTACCGCTACACCCTGCCCGACTTCTGGTAAGGAACGGACATCTCTGTGACCACGGAAATCAGCCCCACCGTCTCCGCGACGATCCCGGCCCCGGCGAGCCCCTACCAGGAGGACATCGCCCGCTACTGGAACAACGAGGCGCGGCCGGTGAACCTGCGCCTCGGCGACGTGGACGGGCTCTACCACCACCACTACGGGATCGGCGCCGTCAACCACGCCGCGCTCGGCGACCCGGAGCACAGCGAGTACGAGAAGAAGCTGATCGCCGAGCTGCACCGGCTGGAGTCCGCCCAGGCCGAGTACCTGCTGAGCCACCTCGGTCCCGTGACGGCCGACGACACCCTCGTCGACGCCGGCTGCGGGCGCGGCGGGTCCATGGTGATGGCCCACCAGCGGTTCGGCTGCAAGGTCGAGGGCGTCACCCTGTCCGCCACCCAGGCCGACTTCGGCAACCGGCGGGCGCGGGAGCTGCGCGTCCAGGACCACGTGCGCTCGCAGGTGTGCAACATGCTCGACACGCCGTTCGAGAAGGGCAGCGTCACGGCGTCGTGGAACAACGAGTCGACGATGTACGTCGACCTGCACGACCTGATGGCCGAGCACTCCCGCTTCCTGAAGGTGGGCGGCCGGTACGTGACGATCACCGGCTGCTGGAACCCGCGCTACGGCCAGCCCTCGAAGTGGGTCTCGCAGATCAACGCGCACTTCGAGTGCAACATCCACTCCCGCCGTGAGTACCTGCGGGCGATGGCGGACAACCGGCTGGTGCCGCAGGCGGTGATCGACCTGACGCCCGACACGCTTCCGTACTGGGAGCTGCGGGCCACGTCGTCCCTGGTGACGGGGATCGAGGAGGCGTTCATCGAGTCGTACCGGGACGGGTCCTTCCAGTACGTGCTGATCGCGGCCGACCGCGTCTGACCCGGTCAAGGCGGCCTTGAGCGGCCGGGGGCCCTGGCGTGCGCGCCAGGGCCCCCGGTTCGCGTTCACGGCACCGTCAGGTCCGCTTCCAGTCCTGGGCCAGGAGTCCGAGCAGCACCTCGTCGAGGAACTCGCCCATCACCCAGGCCGCGGAGCGCAGGACGCCCTCGCGGACGAAGCCGTTGCGTTCGGCGGAGCGCAGCATCGCGGTGTTGTCGGCCAGGGTCTCGATCTGGAGCCGGTGCAGACCGTGGACGACGAAGCCGTAGTGGCACAGCACGGCGACGACGTCCGTGCCGTAGCCCTTGCCGCGGGCCTGCTTCAGCAGTCCGAGGCCGATGTGCGCGGTGCGGTTGTGGGTGTCGATGCCCCACAGCACGGCGCTGCCGATCAGCGTGCCGCCGTCCAGTTCCACCACGGAGAACGGGACGTTCGTGTCCTGGTCGTCGTCGACGTGGTACGGCGCGTTCTTCGAGCCGTGCACGATGGGCCGCCATGGCCTGCCCTGGGCTCGCGAGTGGTTGACCACGTCGTCGTGGAGCTCGGCCTGGAGGATCGGGATGTCGTCCTCGTGGCGGGCCCTGAGCCCGACCTTCGTACCCGTCAGCATGCGTTCGTCCTATCCGACGGGTCCGGTGGGCGGCAAACGAATTAGTGATCATCCGTTCGAAGGGGACCGCCCACCGGAGGCTCATCCGACGAGGTCGGTCGGGCGCAGGAACGCCCGGTCCTCGGCGAGTTCGGCGGCACCCTTCTCGGCGAGGACGTTGACCGCGGTGTTGAACCGTTCCATGGAGGTGGGGCGGTCGGGGCCGAGGACGTACTCCTTGAGGACGCGGCGGTCCGCGGCCATCGGGTCGTCGCCCGGTTCGCGCACCGAGCGCAGGATGGCCGGGAGGCGGGCGCAGTCCCGGTCCAGGAGGTGGGCGCCGCCGGCGGTGGTGTAGGCGGCCCGGAACTCGTCGTCGGGGAGATCGTGGGCGTTGGTGAGGACGTACGGCTTGAGGCTGGCGACGAAGTCGGCGACGACGGAGGAGACGTCGCTGATGAGGACGTCCGCCTGGTTGAAGCACTCGTACAGGGTCGGCAGCTGTTCGACGATCACCTGGTGCCGCTCGGTGCCGTGGCTGTCCCAGTGCAGCCGGTGCCACTCGGCGCGCAGGGCGTGCCATTCGGCCGCGTCGTCGTGTGCGGGCAGGCGGGCGTCGCGGGTCTGCTGGGTGTCGTCGCCGGTGTCCCGTCCGGCCAGGTCGTCGAGGCGGGCGCGGATCTCCGTGAGGCGGGGCCGGACGGCCGCGGCGGCGGCCTGCGCGCGGGCGGCCTCGCGGTGCTCGTTGTCGGCGTGCAGGAGTGCGCGGATGGCCCGGTCCGCCTCGGCCGCCTCCTCGGAGCGCTTTCCAGTGAGCGGGTGCGGCTTGTAGAGGACGCGTACGTCGTCGGCGAGGAGCTTCTCGATCAGCCGGACGCCCATCGGGATCAGGGAGGTGTGGCAGTCGTCGTCGCTCCATCCCTCCCAGGTGGGGGCGTACATGACGACGGGGCGGGGGCCCGGGGCGCGGTCTCCGTGGAGCTGGATGGGCGCCAGTTGCGGACGTCCCACCTCGACGATCGCCGCGTCGCTGATGGCGTGGCGGACCCGGCGGTAGCGGTCGCGGCCGGCGCGTCCGGCGACCCAGATCTCGTCGTAGACCTTGCTGACGCGGTTGCTGCTGGCCAGTTTGTCGCTGTCGCCGTGGCCGATGAAGACGTGCTTGGCCTCGGCGACGCGGAGCATGTGGACGTTCTTGCCGGCGTTGCCGGGGTAGAGGACGACCCGGACGCCGGTCAGGTCGAGTTCGGCGAGGTCGTCGGCCTTGGGCACGCACAGCACGGGGAGCCGGGTGCGGCTCAGGTGCCGGAACGACGCCCGCTCGCGCAGGATGATCACCGGGCGGCGGTCGAGCTGCTCCAGCGTCTCGATCCACATGTTGACCTGGTACATGAAGTCCCGGGAGACCGAGGCGAAGCTGAAGTAGAGGGCCACCTCGGGCCGGTGTTCGGCGAGCCGCCGGTTGACCTCGGCGAACACGTCCTCGCGCGGGGGCATCCGCCGCGTCCGCAGGTACTGCCCGAGCAGCGCGAGCACGGCGAGGGCGGTGACGCCGAGGGTCAGCGCGAACCCGCCGTACGCCCACCGCCGGTCGCCGCTCACCACGGCGAGCAGGAGCCCGGCGTGCGCGGCGAGGTCCAGGTGCAGGAGCTTGCGCAGGGAACGCCGGAACAGGAGGGCGGGCGGCTGCCTCGGCAGGCCCAGCGCGCTCATGTCGAGGTTGCGCACCACCAGCGGGAGCACCCGGCGGCGCCGGATCGCGTGGTGCAGCGCGGTGTGCAGCATGACCAGGGCGAAGTGCGCGCTGAAGACGGCGAGGCCGGCCACCAGCAGGATGTCCGGCGCGCCCGTGCGCTCGGCCAGGGCGAGCAGCATCACCGTGCGGACGGCGAATCGCAGGGTGCGGTCGAGCTGGAGGGCGGCGAGCCTGCGGACGAACCCGGGCGCGCGGGCGTGCAGCGCCTCGTCGGCCACGTAGCTCACCAGCGACGCCACCGCGAAGCCCCCCGGCGACGGCAGCAGCGCGAAGACCGGCAGCGCGGTGAAACCGGCGGCCAGCAGGACGACGAGGAGCAGATCGGCCGTGTTGCGTACGCGCAGTACGCCGCACAGCCGACGGAACGACATGGACAAGGTTCCCCCCACGGGAATGTGCACGGCTGACGCCGTTGGTCGCCCGTTCGACGGGGGTGGGGGGTGCAAAGTTGCGCACCTCGGGAGCGCAACTTATTCAGCTTTCGTTCGTCTTCTGTTCACTCGGCGGGGAGGTCGGTGTCGAACGGTCCGGCGACACCCGTGGTGATCCGGCGGTAGGCGACCCGGGCGTGATGCACGCGGGCCATCGCGGTGCCGAGCAGGGCGGCGGCGCACAGGCAGGTGAGCCAGAACGTGTCGCGGTGCGCGGCCCAGGTGAGGGTGCCCGCGGGCGGGATCGCGAAGCCGTTGAGGAACAGCCAGCACAGCACGGCGGTGCCGGGCGCCGCCGTGAAGCGGGCGGGCAGCCCCAGCAGGGCGGCCAGCAGGGACAGGGCGACGAGGGCGGGACCGGGACGGTCCGGGCCTATGAAGGCGGTGTGCAGGGCCACCAGGGTCAGGGCACCGCCGAAGGCGACGGCCCACACCCAGGGGGTGGCGACGGGACGGGGAACGGGCTTTGCCTCGGCGCTGAGGGACGCCCACTCGATCATGGTGTCGGTTCCTTCCGCTGGGGTGACGCGGGGGTACGGCGCGGTCGCGAGGTCCGCCGGGCCCCGGACCGCCGCCTCACAGGGGCCTGGTGGGCCAGTTGAGCAGGCGGGCGCCGATGACGGCAGTCTGCAGGGTGTAACGCTGTGCGGGATCGGCGGGGTTGGCACCGGTCAGCGTGTGGATGCGATCCAGCCGGTAGGTGAGGGCCCGCACGCTCAGGTTCAGCCGGCGGGCCGTCTCGGCGGCCACGCACCCGGTGTCGAAGTAGGCGGCCAGGGTGGCGAGCAGGGGCTGGGCACCGCCGCGCGCCTGTTCCAGAGGGCTGAGCGTGCTGCGCACGAGGTCCACCAGGGCCTGTCGGTCACGGGCCAGGACGGGGAAGACGAGCAGGTCGACCGCGTGCAGCACCGGATCGTCGTAGCCCATCCGCTGGGCCACGTCGAGTGCGTTCAGGGCCTCCTCGTAGCTGTGGCCGATGCCGACGACGCCCTCCCTGGGGCGGCCGATCGCGACCTGGCCGCCGTCGGTCGCGGCGTGGGCGCGCTTGGCGAAGTGGGTGAGGACGTCGCTCTGGTCGCCGGGCGCGATGCACACCATCCGCCCGTCCTTGGTGGTGAACAGGATTCTGCGGTTCTCGAAACGGCCGAAAAGCGCCTCCTCGACCTGGCGCGGGACCGGGTCCGTCTCGTCGTACTTGACGGGCCCCTCGGCGACGGCCACGGCGTGCAGCCGCGACAGGCGCAGCCCGAACCGTTCGGCGCGGGCGGCCAGATGACCGGAGTCGCCGCCACCGTGGAGCACGTCGTCGATGAACTCGCGCCGGGCGGCCTCCTCCTGCCGGATGACGAGCCGCTGGGCGCGTTCGTAGCCGTCGGCGAAGGCGTCCAGGGCCTGCGCGATGACGGACAGGACGCTGTCGGGGTCGGCCCCCGAGGGCCGGGCGGCCCGGCCGACCGCCAGGTGCTCGCGCACCAGCACCCGCCAGCCGTGTCCGGACGCCGCCGCCCTGGCCCCCAGCTCACGGCGGGAGTCGAGTTCGTCCCGGGTGAGGCGGCGGCCTGTGGAGGAGGCGTCCGCGAGTATCTCGGCGTAACCGTCGAGGTACTGGTCCGGTCTCTCGTCCGCGGTCATGTCCGTCTCCCACCTGTCTCGGACCCTCACCTGTACGTGCTCGGCACGCGCCCCGTCCAACCGGCGACCTGCGCCGACCGCGCGGGCGGTCCCTCGGCCGACTGCCGCAGCCCCGCATCAGGAACGCGTAAAGATTGCCGGAATCCGGCAATGAACACGTCGCGCCCTCTGTGTGAAGATCTTGCCAGGCCAGACCGGCGACGGGGCGAGAGGGGGCGGTACGCATGAGCTGGTTCCTCGGACTCGGCATCACGGGGGTCGTACTGCTCGTCCTGTCGCTGGTCTTCGAGGGGGTGCTGGAGGGGCTGCTGGACGGGGCCCTGGACGGCGCTCTCGACGGGGTGCTGTCGTTGCCGGTCGTCGCCGGGTTCCTGGCGATGACCGGCTTCGGCGGCGCCATCGCCCTCGGCACCACGGGCATGGCCCCGGTGGCGGCCACCGGCGTCGGCGTGCTCGCCGGGTCGGGGACGGCCTGGCTGACGTACCGGTTCAGCCGCGCCCTCATGCGCGACCAGACGGCCGCGACACCCACCGGTGACGACCTCGTGGGCACCACGGGGAACGTCGTGACCGCCATCCCCTCCGGGGGCTTCGGCGAGGTCCTGCTCCACCTCGCGGGCCAACGGGTCAAGTTCGCGGCGCGCAGCGCCGAACCGGTGCCACGGGGCGCGGAGGTCTGGGTGGAGTCGTCACCGACGGCGACCTCGGTCGTCGTCCGCCCGGTGGACCGCTGACCCGGCCCGCTTCTTCTTCTCTCTTCCTACTTCCCACAGTTCATTTCGGGGGGCATGTGCCATGAGTTCAGTCGTCGTCGCAGTGGTGGGAGCCGTCGTGCTCCTGGTGCTGCTGGCACTCGTCGTCATCACGCGCTACAAGGTGGCCGGGCCGAGCGAGGCGTTCATCGTCACCGGCCGGCGCGGCAAGAAGGCCACCGACCCGGAGACCGGACGGGTCTTCACCGACAACAGCGGCCAGAAGGTCGTGGTGGGCGGCGGGGTCTTCGTCGTCCCGTTCGTGCAGCAGAAGTTCACCCTGGACCTCTCCTCCCGGCACATCCCGGTGGCCGTGCGCGGCGCGGTCACCCTGCGCGGCGTCAAGGCCAACCTGGACGGCGTCGCCATCGTCAAGGTCGGCGGCACGGAGGATTCGATCCGGGCGGCGGCGCAGCGGTTCCTGATGCAGCAGGACGGCATCGTCGGCTTCACCCAGGAGGTGCTGTCGGGCGCGCTGCGGGCCATCGTCGGCCGTATGTCGGTGGAGGACGTCATCCGCGACCGGGCGGCGTTCGCCTCGCAGGTCGCCGAGGAGGCGGAGGCGAGCCTGTCCGGGCAGGGCCTGGTCCTGGACGCCTTCCAGATCCAGGACATCACCACCGAGGGCTCCTACCTGGAGGACCTCGGGCGTCCCGAGGCGGCGCGCGCCAAGCAGGAGGCCGACATCGCGGAGGCCGTGGCCCGGCGGGCCGCCGAGCAGGCGCGGCTGAAGGCGGAGGAGGAGATCGCCGTCGCGCAGCGGACCTTCTACCTCAAGCAGGCCGAGATCAAGGCGGAGACCGACGAGGCGCAGGCCCGCGCCGCCGCCGCGGGTCCGCTCGCGGAGGCGGCACGGCAGCAGGACATCCTCGCCGAGCAGGAGAAGGTCGCCGCACGGCAGGCCGCCCTGACCGACCGCCAGCTCGACACCCAGGTCCGCAAGCCGGCCGACGCCCAGCGGTACGCCGCCGAGCAGGAGGCCGAGGCGAAGCGGGTCGCCCGGGTCAAGCAGGCCGAGGCCGAGCGGCTGGCCGCGATCGCGGCGGCCCAGGCCGAGGCGGAGCGGGCGCGTCTGACCGGTGAGGGCGAGAAGCAGCGCCGCAGCGCGCTGGCCGAGGCGGAGGCCATCGAGGGCCTCAAGCAGGGTGAGGCGGAGCGGGCCCGGCGTGCGGCGATCGCCGAGGCGGTGCGGCTGGAGGGCGAGGCCGAGGCGTCGGCGATCGGCGCCACGGGTGCGGCCGAGGCGGAGGCCATGCGCAAGAAGGCCGACGCGTTCGGGCAGTACGGCGACGCGGCCGTGCTCCAGATGCTCGTCGAGGTGCTGCCGCAGGTCGTCGCGAAGGCGTCCGAGCCGCTGAGCGCCGTGGAGAAGATGACGGTGATCTCGACGGACGGCGCGGGCCGTATCCCGCGTGCCGTGGCCGACAACGTCGCCCAGGGTCTCGAACTCCTCGGCTCCACCACCGGGGTCGACCTCACCGAGCTGCTCAAGGGCATCACCACGCGCACCCCGGCGCCGCGCACCGAGCCGCCCGTCGCGAACGGCAAGGTCGACATCACCGGCTGAGCCGTGAGCGGGACGCGTCCTGGGCGGGGTCACGGGGCGGGTCACGGGATCGCCACCGGCTCCGGGCCCGGGCCCGGGGAAAAAGAGGCGGAACGTTCCCGCACCACCGGGGCAGAATCGGCCCCATGATCCGCGACCCCCGCGAGGACGCCGGACTCCTGGCCCTCGTCCAGCGTTATGTCACCCCCGAGCGGCGCTATCTGAAGCTCGGGGGTGGCTTGCTGCACCCCCGGGGCCCCGAAGGCGACCACGCCCGGTTCCTGCGCGATCTGCGCGAGGACGCGGACGTCGTCACGGCGGACGAGATCGGCACGCTCTTGGAGGGCGGGTGGCGCGAGCGCAGGACGGCGACCTGGCTCGTGGCCGTCTCGCGCCGCACGGCATTCCGCGAGCGCATCGGGGAGTTGTTGCTGGCCAGTGAGGTCTGCTGTGTGGGGCTCGCCTACTGCATGACCCTGGCCGGGTTCGGGACGGCACGGGACGCCGACCTGCTGGCCGCCTACCTGGAGCGCTACCTGCGCCGCCCCGACCTCGCCCATGACCAGAGCGTGGCCATGGGCGCGCTGCTCGTCGTCGACGAGAAGCTTCCCGGCGACCGGGCGGCGGCGTTCCTGGAGCCGGGCGGACTGTGGCCGCGGTGGCTCCGTGACGCGCCCCACATGAGACTCGACACGGACCCCGCGGGCTACGCGAATCTCGTGCGCGCGCTCTGCGCCCTGGTGGACGACTGCGCGCGTACGCGGTGACCGCGCCTCCCGCCAGGGGCCGTTCGGCCCCCTCTTCGGCCCGGGCGGCCCCTGGGACTTCCGGTGGGCCGGGACGATCCTGCGGAGCATGACGTGGGCGGACCGCACGCCCCTGCGGAGCCGCCCTCGTCGTGACAGCGCCCGGTGGATACGCTGTCGCCGTCGGAGCCGGCCGAGACGTCCCTCGGCCGACCCGGGTCCGTGTGGAGAGGCCTCCGGAAGTGATCGTTGTCGTGGGACATCCCGATCTCACCGCACCCACGCTCGCGATGCTGGAGGAGGAGCTGCGCCGACGCCTGTCGGACCTCACCAAGGCGGGCAGGGCCGGGCTGGTGCGGGCCGGGCAGGGCCTGCCCCTGGCGTTCGGCCGCGCGGCGCGGGCCGCCGGGCTGGCCCTGGTGACCGCTCTGCCGTCGATGAACGGCATGCCGACGGTCCTGGACCCCCAGGACCGCAAGGCCGCCGGGGAGTTGCTGCTCCTGTCGGAACAGGTGCGGCTCCTGGAGTACGACCAGAACGACCGGGACGCGTGCGTGGGCGCCGACGAGAGTCTGCTGCGCACCTGCCGCCGCCTGCTGGCGGTGTGGGACGGTTCGCCGTCCAACGGCCGTGACGCCACGGCCCACTTGGTGGCCTACGCGCGCAGCCGCGGCATCGACGTGGAAGTGTTCTGGCCCGCCGCTGCCCGGCGGCTCACGGGCCAGAACACCGTCTAGGCGACCGGCGGTCAGGTGTCGGGGGCCGCGGTCCTGCCCCGGTCCCGGTGGGGATCGAGGAGTTGGGCCGCGACGCCCGCGAACACCAGGCCCGCGGCGATCAACAGGCCGCTCGGCACCAGCACTCCGATGCCGAACACGGCGAGGGAGACGGCCAGCACCCACCACATCGCCACGCGCCTGACCGCACGGCGGCGACGTGGGACGCCGGTGCTCATCGCGTGGGCGAATCCCGGGTCGTCGCGCTCGTAGCGGGCGGCGAGCGCGACCAAACGCTGATCCTCGAAGCGGGCCATGGCATCTCCTTCGGTCAGTGCGCCGGGCGGGCGGGGCCGGGTCGAGTGGGCCGGGCCGGTTCGACACCCCGCGCCGGCGGTCCGGTCTCCAGCGTCACCGGAGCGGCACCGGTTGTGCCATGGGGTGCGGCACGCATCCTTCGCGCCGACGGGCGGCCCCGGCGGCCGGGATGGGTGGTGTCACGGATGGCAGTACGTCACCGCACTGGGCACCCTGACGGAAGGAGGCCGCGCGGCGCCCCGGGACTTGGGCGTGGGCGCGGAGGCCCACGTCGAGGAGGCATGGTGCGGTGCCGCTGTTCTGGCGCATCTTTCTGCTGAACGCCGTCGTCCTGGTCGCGGCCACGGCGCTGCTGCTGGGCCCGGTCACGGTGTCGACTCCGGTGCTGCTCACCGAGGCGGCGGTCCTCGCCGGAGGCCTCGGCGCCATGCTCGTCGCCAACGCCGTCCTGCTGCGCGTCGGTCTGACTCCGCTGCAACGGCTGACCCGTGCCATGACCACCACCGACCTGCTCCGGCCCGGGCGTCGGCTCATGGTCGACGGGCGCGGTGAGGTCGCCGAGCTGATCTCCGCCTACAACGCGATGCTGGACCGGCTGGAGGACGAGCGGGCCACCAGCAGCGCCCGCGCGCTGTCCGCGCAGGAGGCCGAACGGCGGCGTATCGCGCGGGAGTTGCACGACGAGGTGGGACAGACGCTCACCGCCGTGCTCCTCGAACTGAAGCGGCTCGCCGACCGGGCGCCGGAGGACGTGCGCGACGGGCTGCGGCAGGTGCAGGAGACGACGCGGGGCAGCCTGGACGAGATCCGGCACATCGCGCGCCGTCTGCGCCCCGGCGTCCTGGACGAGCTGGGCCTGACCAAGGCGCTCCGGGCGCTCACCGACGAGTTCGCCAAGCCGGGTCTGGCCGTCCGGCACCGCGTCGACACGGACCTGCCGGCGCTGGGCCAGGCCGCCGAGCTGGTGGTGTACCGCGTCGCCCAGGAAGGGCTGACCAACACGGTGCGGCACTCGACGGCCTGCCGCGCCGAGCTCGTCCTGCGCCGCGTCCCGGACGGGGTCGAGCTGCGCGTCCGGGACGACGGGCAGGGCGTGGGCGACGCGCCCGAGGGAGCCGGCATCCTCGGCATGCGTGAGCGCGCGCTGCTCATCGGCGCCGAGCTCTCCCTGGGCGCGGGCCCGGACGGGGGCACCGAAGTACGGCTGACCATCCCCGACCGGGCCGGTTGACGCGGGCTGCGCCCGGGGCGTGCCCGCACAGATCCGTCACCCACCGGGAAGGCGGGCCCTGCGGCGTCCGGTGCGCGCTCCCGGCCTGCCGGGCGCACTGGGGCTGTCGCCGGGTGCCGCGAGAGTGCCTACCGGGCGCCGCGGGCCACCCGGGACTGTCCGGACACGGGCCTAGCGGGCGGACGGTGCCGGTTGCGCCGCCGGGCGTTCGGGTTCGCCCGGTTCGACGGCCACGTCCGGCACGTCCGGCACGTCCGGCACCGTCGCCGTCCTGCCGGGCAGCAGCGACCTGACGGACTCCAGCGCACGGGCCAGCAGGTCGGCGCGGGCCGCCACCAGCGGGCCGAGGACGGCGAGGACGAGGACGTATCCGGCGATGAAGGGCCCGAGCCGGCTGTCGAGTCCGGCGCTGGTCGCCATGGCGGCCAGGATCAGGGCGAACTCGCCGCGCGCGACGAGCGTGGTGGCGATCTCGGCGGCCCGTTCGACGCCGTAGCGGTAGAGGCGGGCGACGAGGAGTCCGGCGATGACGTTCATGACGACGGTCACCGCCGCCGCGGCGGCCACAGGTCCGGCGACTCCGGCCACGACCGAGGGGTCGATGCCGAGGCCGAAGGCGAAGAAGAAGATGGCCGCGAACGCGTCCCGCAGCGGATGCACGAGACGGCGGATGCGCGGTCCGGAGGGGGTTCCGGCGAGGATCAGACCGACCATGAAGGCGCCGATGGCGTCCGCCACGCCCAGGACCTCGGAGACACCCGCGACGAGCACGGCGGCACCGAGGAAGCTGATCACGAGGAGTTCGTTGTCGCGGACCGCGATCAGCCGGCCCACGAGCCGGGTGCCGTACCGGGCCGCGGCAGCCAGGACCAGCAGGAAGCCGAAGGCCTTGCCCGCCTGCCAGAGGACGTCCCCGATGCCCTGCGCGCCGCCGATGACCGGTTGCAGCGCCGCGAGATACAGGGCGAGGAAGATGTCCTCCACCACGATCACGCCGAGGATCAGCCGTGTCTCGGGCCGTCCGATGCGACCGAGGTCGATGAGGATCTTGGTGACGATCGCGGACGAGGAGATGCCCAGCACTCCGGCCAGGACCAGCGCCTCCCGGACGCCCCAGCCCAGGGCGAAGCCGAAGCCGAGGCCCGCGCCGACGTTGAGCACGAGGTAGATGCCACCGGCGGCCAGCAGCCGCCTGCCGCCGCTCCTGAGATCGTCGAGATGGAACTCCAGGCCGAGATAGAAGAGGAGCAGCACCAGGCCCAGCGCGGAGAGCATCTCGAAGTCGTGCGCGTCCTGGACCAGCACGATGCCGGGCGTGTGCGGGCCCAGCAGGATGCCGGCCAGCATGAACAGGGGGATGGTCGGCAGCCCGATCCGCCCGCCGAGACGGGCGAGGAAGGCGGCGGCCAGGAAGGCGCCGCCCATGGCCAGCAACGTGTCAGCGTGTCCCACAGGTCACCGCCTTCGGCCGGACGGGGGCTCGGGATGGCTCCCGGGGATGGTTCGGGTCACGGGGATGGATACGCGTTCTCCTGTCGTCGTCGATGTCTCGATCGGCGTCCCCTCAACCTCACACGGCCGCCACCTGCGGAACCATCCGTGACAGCACTCAAATCCGGGCTTTCCCCGACACTCGGATCGTCGAGCACATGTACGACCTCGCCGCGCGGGCCCCGATGCCCCCTCCCACCAGGCACGGACGGCCTCGTTGTGCTACGGTTTACTCGTTGCAGTTGTGGTACCCATGAACCTATGTGCGCCTGACGGGAATGTTTATCCATCGGGCGCATTATTTGTTTTCCGGCATCTCCGGATGGGGCCTCTGCCTACAGAAGGAGAAAGTCATGGCACAGGGAACCGTCAAGTGGTTCAACTCTGAAAAGGGTTTCGGTTTCATCGAGCAGGACGGTGGCGGTCCGGACGTGTTCGCCCACTACTCGAACATCGCGACCCAGGGCTTCCGTGAGCTGCAGGAGGGCCAGCGGGTCTCCTTCGACGTCACGCAGGGCCAGAAGGGTCCCCAGGCGGAGAACATCGTCCCCGCCTGATCACCGGACGCGTATCCGCTCACCGGGGTCCGCACCGTCATGGTGTGGACCCCGGTTTGTGCTGTTTCCAGGAAGGCAGATCACCGCATGTCCCGCAGGCCCCAGAGAACGAACCGGCGCGCCTCGGCACCGCCACCGACCGCGTCGAAGCCGCGGGAATTCCGGCTGCCGGAGAATACGACCCCCGCACTTCCCGCCGTCGAGAAATTCGCCGATCTGGACATGCCCGCGGGATTGCTGAAGACCCTCACCGCGCAGGGTGTCACCGACCCCTTCCCCATCCAGGCCGCCACGCTGCCCAACTCGCTCGCCGGACGCGACCTGCTCGGCCGGGGCCGCACCGGCTCCGGCAAGACGCTGGCGTTCGGTCTGGCGCTGCTGGCCCGCACGGCCGGGCTGCGCGCGCAGCCGAAGGCGCCGCTGGCCCTGGTGCTGGTGCCCACGCGTGAACTCGCCCAGCAGGTGACGGACGCGCTCACCCCGTACGCGACCGCCGTCAACCTCCGGCTGACCACCGTCGTCGGCGGGCTGTCCATCACCAAGCAGGCCAGTGCGCTGCGGCGCGGCGCCGAGGTGCTCGTGGCGACCCCCGGCAGGCTCAACGACCTGGTGGAACGTGGGGACTGCGTCCTCGGCGACGTGCGCATCACGGTGCTCGACGAGGCCGACCAGATGACCGACATGGGCTTCCTGCCGCAGATCACCAAGGTGATCCAGCAGGTGCGTGCGGACGGTCAGCGCATGCTCTTCTCGGCGACCCTGGACCACAACATCGACCGGCTGGTGCAGCGGTTCCTGACCGACCCGGTGGTGCACTCAGTGGACCCGTCCGCGGGTGCCGTGACCACCATGGAGCACCATGTGCTCCACCTCCAGGACGAGACCGACAAGAAGGCCGTCACCACGCGGATCGCCGCCCGCGACGGCCGTGTCATCCTCTTCCTCGACACCAAGCGGTCCGCCGACCGGCTCACCAAGCGGCTCCTGTCCGTCGGGGTCCGCGCGGCGGCCCTGCACGGTGGCCGCTCGCAGCCGCAGCGCAATCGCACCCTGGAGCAGTTCAAGAACGGCCAGGTCACCGCGCTGGTGGCGACGAACGTGGCGGCCCGCGGCATCCACGTCGACGACCTCGACCTCGTGGTGAACGTCGATCCGCCCACCGACCACAAGGACTACCTGCACCGCGGTGGCCGCACGGCCCGTGCCGGTGGCTCCGGCAGCGTCGTCACGCTCGTGCTGCCCGAACAGAAGCGGGACGTCACCCGTCTCATGTCGGACGCGGGCATCCGCCCCCGTACGGCCCGGGTGACCTCCAGCGACACGGAGCTGGCGACCATCACCGGTGCGCGCGAGCCGTCCGGCGTGGCCGTCACCATCGAGGTGCCCCAGCCGGCGGCTCCCGCCGAGTCCCGGCAGGGCCGCGGGGCGGGCTCCCGGCCCAGCAGGCGCTCCGGCTCCCGGCGCCGCGGCGGCGGGGACGGCGAGGCCAGGACGGCGACGGCCGGCGGTGAGCCGAGGGGCGCCGCCCGTGGCGAGTCCAGGCCGGGCAGCCAGGGCTCGGCGCGTCGCTCCGGCGGCGCGGCGAAGGCCACCGGCGGCGGCACCGCGGCCGGCGGGCGCGCCACCGGCCGCCGCACCGGCTCCGGCGCGGCCAAGACCGCCACCGGTGCGACGGGCGGGCGGAACTCCGGCCGTCAGTCCGCGGCCGGTACGACGGGCCGCGCGGCCTCGGGCAACGCCTCCCGTTCGTCGGGTCGCCGCACCGCCTAGGCCGGACGGTGCCCAGGGGTCAGGCCCCTTGAGCGCAGCACGTCCAGTACCTCCGCGGCCACCGGCCGGGCCCGCCGTCCGCGGAGGTCGAGGACGGGCGACGGGTTCGACACGGCGTGGTACGCCAGGAGGTTCATCAGCGGCCACAGGGCGTCGGAGCGGCGGGGCAGGGCGATCGCGTGGCCGTCGGGGGTGATGACGGTGGCCGTGGTGACGCCCGCGAGGAGGTTGGTGCGGCTCCAGTCGATGTCGTAGGCCCGGCCGTTCGGGGTGACGCGGAGGATCACGTCCCTGGTGTGGTTCAGGACGGCCAGGTAGTTCATCGGTACCGTCAGCCGCCGGGCCGCGTCGAACGGGCCGGTGCCGTCCACCGGGCGGACACGCACGACCGTGTCGAGGACGGGGCCGTGGTCCTGGAACGTGGTCCGGCCGCGCATCTCCAGGAACCGGCCCCGCGCCAACTGCCCGCCCCGGCGCGACCAGCCTCGGCCGACCTGCCCGAAGCCGCCCCGCTCGCCGGGGAGTTCGTCCACCAGGAGACGGGCCTCCTCGCCGGGTTCGGTCACCGGTGCCCTGTCCTCGGGACGGGTGCGGGCGAGGTCGGCCAGGGCGCTGTAGCGGGCGGCCGTGTCCGGAGCGAGGCGTCGCAGGTCGATGGTGTCCCCCGTCAGCGCGACGCCTCCGACGTCCCGGGAGATCCGCATCTGAGCGAGCTGTCGGCCGGTGCGGCGGGTCACGTCGGTCACGCGGCCTTCGAGGTCGACGATCCGGCAGGTGCGGGTGCCCGCGAGCAGGGTGCTGCGCGGCCACATGACGGCGACCCTGCCCTCGGGTCGGGCCGGATCGACGAGGACCGCCAACCGTCCCGCGGTGACCGCCGACAGGCAGAGGGACGGTACCCGCCACTCGTCCGTGACCTCGAAGTCGGCTTCCTCCCGCGGCACTTCGCCGCTGTCGGTCATGCGGACCCGCAGGGTCATCCTGATGACCGGGGTGAACTCGTCGGGGGCGTAGTCGCCGTAGTGGGTCGTGAACGTCGCCTCCCCGTCAGGGTTGTACCGGACGAGCGACGCCGCCAGGACGTCCGCCCGGGCGAGTCGGGCGCTCGCCGGTCCCGGTGCGGAACTCGGCGCCCGCATCACGAAGGTGTCGTCGGCGTACGGGCCGTACCCCGTGTCCTTCAGCCGGTCCCGGCGCGTGATCCGGCAGTGGATCTGCCGGGTCGCGCGGACGGCCACGACCGGGATCATGGCGGTGACGGCCGCACCGGCCACGGTCACCGCGGGTCCCCAGTCCTCGCCTCCCTGCCAGGCCGCGGCCCCCAGGAGGAGGAAGACCGGCCCCACGCCGAGACAGACGGTCGCGAACAGGAACTGGCCGATGAAAACGCTGGCGTGGCTGCGCATCTCCCTCTCCTCACCGGGCTCTCGGTCGTGGTCGGACGGTTCGGCGGAACGGGCCGGGCGTCACAGGGGGCCGGGCCGCGCTGCCGGTGTCACGGGGTGACGCCGTCGCCCGCATAGAGGTAGCCGCCCGGGTGCGCGGGGTCGGGGGTCAGGGCCACCTGGTCGCCGGGGCGGGGGATCCGCAGCTTGGACACGACCGTCCTGACGGTGATCGGGGCGGGCGAGCCGGGCGTCTGGAGGAGCAGGTCGACGACCGGGTCGTGGTTGACGAGCTGACCGGTGTCGGCGAGGGACACCACGACGGCGGGCACGGTCGGCGCCCCCGCGGCCAGCAGCCGCTGCACCTCCTGGACCGACCGGTACGCCCCGACGGCCTGCTGGACGGAGGCGAAGTCCTCCCGGCCGAGGACGGCGCGGGTGGCACGGCCGTAGAAGCCCTTGCCGCTCGCGACCTTGTCGGCGATCTCGGCGGCGCGCTCCTCGCGGCTCGCGCCACGCTTCCCGAAGATTCCCATGACCGCTTCTCCTTGTGGTGAGCCGTTGCGGTGCGTGAGGGGGACGTTAGGCGGGGCGGTGCGTCTACCGATCCCAGGTTCGCCCGCCTGTTCGGTGAGGACGTACGCTCCCCGCATGCCGCCCCCGCGTCAGCCGACCGCCGCGTCCTGGTCCCGTGCCCAGGTCATCGACCGTGCCTGGCGAGGGCTCGGGCCCGGCCTGGAACCGTTGAGCGGGCCCGGCGGGGCGCCGTTGACGCGCAGTGTGAAGCTGATCGTGCTGCCGTTGATCGTGCGGCCCGCGCTGCGTCCCGAACTCGCCGGTGACTTCCTCGGGCCCGAGCAGGCCGCGCGGTTGGAGGAGCTGATCGGGGAGTCCGGTCCACGACTGGCGGCGACGGCGGGCTGGTTCACGCTGGTGAAGAAGGCGCGCCGGGCGTCGGGGGTCGTCGCGGGGCACCCCCAGGACCTGTACTTCCAGCGCTGTTTCGAGCTGGCCACCGAGCACGGGGCTCCTTCGGGGGCCGGGGCGGAGGCGGTCGCCCGGACGGTGGTGGAGGAGATCGCCGACGCGGACGGCGGGCGGACGGTCGACGCGCTCAGGGGCCACCTCGCCGACACGGGCCGACGCGCTTTGCTGGACGCCGAGTTGGCGGCGGCCTGGGCAGCCCGCCGCGTCGCCCCCGAAGGTGTGGCCCCGGGGGGCGCGCTCGCGGACGAGGCCCTCGACGCGTGCGGGGCGCCGGGCGACTCACAGGTGTTCGCCTCGATGGTCGAGGCGGGCCACGGGGCGCTGTTCGGCCGGGCCCTGTGGGCGCACCCGGCAGAGGTTCCGCACGAGGACGTGCCACCGGCGCATCTGGGGCTGACCGCGCACCGGGTGCCCGCGCGGCCCGAGGTCGGACGGGGCGCCTCGACGGCCACGCTGCCCGCGCCGCTGGACCGCACCCTCTTCGAGCGCCTCTTCGTGGTGCTCCAGTCGGCGGCGCGGCGCGCGGACCTGCCGGGAGTGCCGGAGCTGGTCGCGCGGGAGGTCGGGCGCAGTTGTGCCCCGCTCGGGCTGGACGACGAGAGCCTGCGCGTCGCCGTCGTGCTCGGCGGGCGGCTCGCGGTGGGCCTCGATCCGCTGGGCACGGGCCTGTCCGCGCCGGGGAGCACGGCGGCGCACCGGGCCGTCAACAGCCGCTGGCGGCGCGAGGCTTCGGTGCTGCGGGCCCGCCGGATGACCGTCTCCGCCGAACCCGATCCGGACGGCGGCGCCCTGGAGGCACTGGCCCGGGATCTGCGCAGCCCCTGGGCGGCCTACATGCGGCGGTTGTGGGTGCGGCTGCACGGACGGGACGTGCGGCAGGCGCCGTTGGCGGATCTCGCGGAGGCCTGGGCGGTGCTGGACGGGGTCGCGCGTTCGGTGATGATGGACCACCGCGCGAAGGTCAGGGCGGCGCTGCGCGCGCTGTCGGCGGCCTCCGTGACGACCGCCGTGGAACCCGTCGAGCCGAGGAGCGCGTGATGGCGGGCGCCGGGCAGGACGTCCGGGTCGGGCGGGGCGATGACGGCACCGTCCGGGTCGGGCCCGTTCGGGGCCGGTCCGTCGCGGCCGGGACCGGTGCGGGGCCGGACTTCACCCGTGCGGTGCTCGATGTCGCGGGTGCGGTGCTGAGCTGGCCGGTCCTCGGTGAACCGGGGCTGCCGGTGGCGGAGATCCATGACGTGGGGCGGGCGCAGCAGTGGCTGTGGGCCGTGTACGGCGAGCGTGTCGCGGCCGAGGTGGCCGCGCCCACGGGAGAGCCGGTCGGGGCGGAGCCGTCGGGGCTCGCGCGTGCCGCCGGGCGGCTCGGGTACGCGCACTGGGCGGCCCGGTGGTGGCCGGCGTCCTTCCCGGACGGCATCGCGGTGCTGCGACCCGGGGTGCTCGGGCTGGAGACGGCCGCGCTGACCCATCGGTGCCAGCAGCTGTTCGACGACCTCGGCGATCAACCCGACGACTGCGCGGCCGAGTTGATCGAGGAGCACGAGGCCGCGCTCGACGCGCTGGTCGCATGGTGGCGCGACCCCTCTCAACCGACCTCACTGGCGGCCCGGTTGGACGCCGTGCTGCGGCTCGTCGACGACGCGGCGGACTGCGCCGGGCTGGACGGGGCCGCGGCGCGGCGACTCCGGTCGGCGCTCGACGCCGGTCGCGACCGACCCGCCGCGGCGGACCCCGGCTCGCTCTTCGCGTCCCTCGCTCCCCAGGACGGGTATGCCCTGGCGGCGGGTGGGGCGCCGGGTGCCGGTGGCCGGGTGATCGCCCGGGGTGCGGGGGTCAACGACTGGCGGCGCTGTCCGCCGGGGTACGTCGACGCCGCCGAGCACGCGGTGTCGTGGACCGTGCGTGCGGTCGGCGCGCGGCGCCTGGTCGAGGTCGAGGTCCTCGCTCACGGTGCGGCTCCCGCCGCCGGGGCTGCCCTGGTCGCGGAGGTGCGGGTGAACGGCGGTGGCCCGCTCCGGGTGCCGCTCGCCCGGCGGGACGACGTGTGGGCGGGTGGCGCGGACGCCGATCTCGGCCCCGTCGCGTCGGCCCTGGCGGCCCCGGCCCGCGTCGAGGTCGGCGTCCTGCTCCCCGGGTTCGACCCAGGGCCCGGTCCCGATGCGCGGGACGCACGGGACGCGGTCCGCGCGCTGGCACGGCACCGGCTGGACCGGGCGGCGCGGAGCGTGCCGGACGGTGACGCCGACGACGTGTCGGGGCCGTTTCTCGCCGAGACGCTCTGTGCCGCGACCAGTGAGGACTACTGATCCATGACGGACGTGACGAGTACGCCGCCGCAGTTGTACGGGGAGCCGTTCGACGGGGGTTTCGCGCGGGCGCACGAGCTGCACATGGCCGCGGAGTTCGGGGCCGCGTGCGCGGTGTACGACGAGTTGCTGACGCTGGCCGAGTCCCTGGAGGACTCCCCCGACGTGCGGTTCCTCAGGGCGCATCTGCTGGCCGACGTCACGAGCGTGCTGCTCGGCGCGTCCGATCTCCCGGCGGCGGAGGACACCAACGAGCGGTCCCGGGCGCTGCTCGACAGCATCGCGTCGGAGCCCATGGGGCCGCGGGGACGCCAGCTGTGGCTGGAGATCCTGCTGCGGACGCAGAGCGCCGGGTCCTCGGTGCTGAGCGGCACGGGCCGGCTGGACGAGGCGCTGGCCTGTCTCGACGAGGCGGCGGCCACGCTGCCCGAGTTCGACGACCCCGATGGGCTGCGCGCCGCCGAACTCGGGCTGAACCGGGTGCTCCTGCTGATCGCCCGGGGTGAATGGGGCGCCGCCGAGGAACAGGCCACGCTGCTGCTGTCCGTCACTCCGGAGACCGCCGCGGAGACCGTTCCGCGGCTGCTGACCGCGCTCGGGTCGATCTGCTGCGCGACCGGACGGTACGACGCGTCCGAGGACTTCTTCGCCCGGGCCGAGGACGGGTTCCGGGCCCTGGGTGACACCGGTGAGCTGCGGACGCTGGTCGGGCACCGTGCCTTCCTCGCCCTGGAACGCGGTGAACTGGACACGGCCGAGGAGCTGTTCGCCGAGGCGTCCGCGCACTTCGAACGGCAGCGGCAGTTCGGTGATCTGGCCGCCTGCGAGCAGGCCCGCAGCCATCTCGCGAGCCTGCGCGGCGACGCCGAGGGCGCCCGCGGGCTGATGGCGTCCGGCCTGGAGCGCTTCTCACGGCTGGGCGCGGCGGTGGCCGCCGCCGACACCAGGCTGCTGGGCGCCCAGTACGCCTATGAGCGGGGCGACATCGAGGAGATGAAGCGTCTCGCGCAGGAGGCCCGGGACGTCTACCAGGAGCGGTCGATCCACGAGCGGTGCGCCCAGGTCGACCTGCTGCTCGCCCGCACCCTTGAGGACCATCTGATCCGGACCGACCACGGTGAGCACGAACGGGCCTCCGTCGACACCGCGTTGTCCCTCGCCGTCCCGGCGGCGCTCGCCCTGGCGGCGGCCCGCCACGACTTCGTCACCGCGCACGCGCGCGCCCAGTGGCTCGAACTCGCCGACGACGCGATGAGATTGGCGTTCCGGCTCGCGGTGCGCCGCCAGGACCAGGGGCTGCTGTTCGAGCTGGTGGAACACCGCTGCGCGGGCGCCGCGCTCGCGCTCGGCGGCCCTCGGCCCGCCGGGGAGCGGGGGCCGGTCTTCCCCGATCCGGGCATGAAGGAGTACGGCGAGGGCGAGGGCGGGGACGCGGTGTCGACGCTCGGCGGTGTGGCCGTCGAGGCGGCGGTGTCCGCCGGGTTGCGGGTGGCGCCGCCGCCGAAGGTGCGGATGTCGGCGGAGTCGGGGCGGGTCGCGTTGCAGGAGTACATCGCGGCGGCGGAGTTCCGCTACGGGCGGCGCGTCGTGGACGCGGAGGAGGTGCCGTTCTGGGACACCGAGGAGCTGACGGCCCGCCCGGTGGTCCAGATCCGGCTCGCCGACGCGGGCGACCTGTTCATGACGTGGACGTGGGCGGGCGGAGCCAGGGGCTTCGGCACCGGACTCGGTCCCGCCGCCGAAGTCGACGCTGCCGTCGCGGAGTTGGCTGACGCGCTGCCCGGCACCGGCGAGGGCGCGGAGGGCATGCGGCGGGTGTTCGCGTCGGGTGCGCTGGCCGACCGGGACGCCGAGCGGCGGCTCGCGCGGGCCCTGGCCGAGGCGTTGTGGCCGCAGGGGCTGACCGCGCAGATCCGGCAGGTGGCGGAGCGGGCGGGCCGTCCCCTCGTCCGTGTCCAGCCGTCGCCCCGCACCGCTCAGGTCCCGTGGGAGCTGCTGGCCGTCGACGACGCCGACACGCGGCTGCTGGATCTGGCGGACGTCGTGACCACCGCGCCGACGTCGTTGCGACGGCGACGGGCCGCACCCCGTCCGGAGACACCGGCGGGGTCCGGCCCGGTCGTCCTCGTGCTCGATCCGCGCGTCCCCGGTTTCCGCGCCGACTCCCCGCTGGGGTCGGTCCTGGGCCGGCCGGGGTCGGACCCGGACCTGCTCGCGCTCGTCCGGGAGCGTCTCGACGCGGGTGCCGTGGAGCCCTCCCCCGGCGCTGCGGCGGAGGCGTTCCGCCGCACCGACCTGGACCGGGACTGGCTCGGCCGGGTCCTGCGCGCGGGGGCGCGCCGGCTGCTGTACGTCGGGCACGTCAGCGGCGCGCCCGTGGCGGGCGGGCAGAGCGAGGACGGCACCCTGCATCTGTGCTGCGGTCCGGGAACCGCGGGACTGGCCGAGCCGGTCCGGGAGCACCGGCCGCTGTCGGCGAAGGATCTGCTGCTGGGCACGCTGCCGCTGCGCGGGGACGGGGAGCCGGGGGCGGCGATCTGGCCCGCGCCGCCGAGGGTCGCCCTCATCGGGTGCGAGAGCGGAGGCGATCTGCGGTTCGCCGAGTCGTTCGGGCTCGCGACCGCGATGCTGCACAACGGTGCCGACCTGGTCACCGCCACCCGGTGGGCCCTGCCGACGAACGTCGCGTTCCACCGGCTGGCCGGCCTCCCGGACACCGTGCGTCCGCTGTCGGAGGCGGTCGTCGCCGTCGACGCCGCCCATGAGGACGACGACCCCGCCGCCCGGCTCGCCCGATGGCAGCGTGAACGGCTCGACCGCTGGCGTGCCGACGGCGGCATCGCGTACTCGCCGTTGCTGTGGGCGGCGATGACCTGCATCGTTGTGTGACCCAGGCCTCATCGGGGGCCGGGCCGTGCGCTGGTGGCGCCGCCCTTGTCACGTCAGCACGAAGTGAGTCCGTTCAGGACTCAACTCCCGCAAAGAGAAGGGCGAACCTCTCGGACCTCACGTTCCCCACTGCCATATTCGAAAGCCCCTTCGGAGGTGGCAGTGACTCGCGAGGCGACAACACCGAGAGCGCGGCAGGCCCCACCCCCCGCGTTCGGCCGCACGGAACAGCGCATCGCCGACCTCGACGCCCGCAGCGCGCTGGCGACGGCGCCGGGCGGGCCGAGACGACGGGGCGAGTTCGGCGCGCGGGAGCGGATCGAACGGCTCCTGGACGCGGGCTCGTTCACGGAGACCGGGCGGTTCGTCCGCGCCAGGCCGGGCCCGGACGAGGCCCGGCGGCCGTACGGCGACGGGGTGATCACCGGGTACGGCACGATCGACGGCCGCCCGGTGTGTGTCTTCGCCCAGGACTCCACGGTCTTCGGCGGCAGCATGGGCGAGGCCTTCGGCGAGAAGGCGATCGCGCTGATGGATCTCGCGCTGAGGACCGGCTGCCCGGTCGTCGGGCTCAACGACGGTGGCGGCGCCCGGATCCAGGAGGGCGTCGCCTCGCTCGCGCTCTACGCCGAGCTGGTCCTGCGCAATGTCCGGGCGTCCGGGGTGATCCCGCAGATCTCGGTCGTGCTGGGCCCGTGCGCGGGCGGTGCCGCCTACTCCCCCGCCATCACCGACTTCACCGTGATGGTCGACGGGGCCTCGCACATGTTCGTCACCGGGCCCGACGTCATCAAGGCCGTGACCGGCGAGGAGACCAGCGCCGAGGAGCTGGGCGGCGCCCGCACCAGCAACGCCGTCAACGGCAACGCGCACTTCCTCGCCGCAGACGAGGACGAGGCCCTCGACACGGTCCGTGACCTGCTGTCGTATCTGCCCCGCAACAACCTGGAGCGTCCGCCGGAGTACGCCCCGCCGGGCGCCGAACCGGACGGCGGACCGCTCGACCGGGTCGTGCCGGACCGGCTCGGGCAGGCCTACGACATGCGCGACATCCTGTGCGCGGTCGTCGACGACGGTGAACTGCTGGAGATCCAGGAACTGTTCGCGCCGAACATCATCTGCGCGCTGGCACGCGTCGAGGGCTGTTCCGTGGGTGTCGTCGCCAACCAGCCGCTGCGCGCGGCCGGGGTCCTGGACATCGACGCCTCCGAGAAGGCGGCGCGCTTCGTGCGGTTCTGCGACGCGTTCGGCATCCCGCTGCTGACCTTCGCCGACGTCCCCGGCTATCTGTCGGGGGTCCGCCAGGAGCGGTCGGGGATCATCCGGCGCGGCGCCAAGCTGCTGTACGCGTACGCGGAGGCCACCGTCCCCAAGGTCACCGTCGTGGTCCGCAAGGCCTACGGGGGCGGGTACGCGGTGATGGGGTCCAAGCATCTGGGCGCGGACGTCAACCTCGCCTGGCCGACCGCCCGGATCGCCGTCATGGGCGCCGAGGGCGCGGTCGGGGTGCTGCACCGGCGTGAACTGGCCGCCGCCGACGACCCCGAGGAGCTGCGCGCCCGGCTGATCGCCGGGTACGAGCGCACCCACGGCACCCCCTATCTCGCCGCCGAGCGCGGGTACGTCGACGCGGTCATCGCCCCGCGCGAGACCCGCGACCAGGTGCGGCGCGCCCTGCGCGCGCTGCGCGGCAAGCGCGCCCCGATGCCGGAGCGCCGGCACGGCAACATCCCGCTCTGAGCCGGTCGTCCGGCGCCGCACCCCTCCCTCCCCGCCGCCTCCCCGACCCGAGGAGCCCGCCCGATGGACAGCCGCCGTCCCCCGCTCACGCCCGCGTGCCGCACCCTGCCGGAGTACGTACGGCACTGGGCCAGGACCGCCCCCGACCACCGGGCGTTCACGTTCGTCGACCATCCGGCCCCCAACTCGCGCGGGGTGCACCGCACTCTCACCTGGAGGCGGCTGGACGTGCGGGTGCGGGCGCTGGCCGCGCGGCTCGCCGAGGAGGCGGGGCCCGGGGAGCGGGTCGCGGTGCTGTGCCCGCAGGGGACGGAGTACGTCACCGCGTTCCTCGCCGCGCCGGCCGCCGGTCTCGTCGCCGTACCGCTGTATCCGCCCGGTCTGCCGGGGCAGGGGGACCGGCTGGCGGCCGTGTTCGCCGACGCGCGTCCGGCGGTCGTCGTGACGACGAGCCGGTGCGCGGACGCGGTGCGGGAGTTCTGCGCGGACCGCCCGGTGCGGATCGTCGTCGTGGACGAGGTGCCCGACGCCGTCGCCGGGGAGCCGCCGTCCGCCGTGACGGACGGGGACGCGGTGGCCTACCTCCAGTACACGTCGGGTTCGACGCGCACCCCGGCCGGGGTGGAGATCACCCACGCCAATGTCGTCGCCAACGCCCGTCAGGCGCTGGCCGCCTACGGGGCCGACCGGCAACCGGCCACGTGTGTGGGCTGGTTGCCGCTGTACCACGACATGGGTCTCGTGCTGAGCGTCGCCGCACCCGTCGTACGGGGGCTGTTGTCGGTGCTGATGGACCCGGCCGCGTTCCTGCACGAGCCCGTGCGGTGGCTGCGGCTGCTCGCGGCGCATCCGCGCGCGTTGAGCGCCGCGCCCAACTTCGCCTACGACTACTGCGCTTCGGCCGTCACCGACAGCCAGAAGGCGCGGCTGCGGCTGGACGGTGTCGCCGTCCTCATCAACGGCAGCGAGCCGGTGCGGCCGGGCACGGCCGACCGGTTCCACGCCGCGTTCGCCCCGCAGGGGCTGCCCGCCGAGAGTCACTGCCCGTCGTACGGGCTCGCGGAGGCCACGGTGTTCGTGAGCGCGGCCCGGCCCGGGGAGCCGCTGCGCCGGTTCGCGCTGGACCGTGACGCGCTCGCCGCGGGGAAGGCACTGGCCGCGCGCGCCGAGGATCCCCGGGCCGTGCTGCTGGCGGGATGCGGCACCGCGGCCGGGCAGCGGGTCCGGATCGCCGACCCGGCGACCTGCGCCGCGCTGTCCGAGGGGGAGGTCGGCGAGATCTGGGTGCAGGGGCCCAACGTGGGGCGCGGCTACCGGAACCAGGAGGAGCAGTCCCGGCACGTGTTCGGCGCGCGGTTCACCGACTCCGTTGGGACGTCCGGGGGTTGGCTGCGCACGGGTGATCTGGGGACCGTGCTGGACGGGCAGTTGATCGTCACGGGGCGGCTGAAGGACCTGATCGTCGTCGACGGCCGCAACCACTATCCGCAGGACGTGGAGGCCACGGCCCAGGACGCTCATCCGGCGCTGCGCCGCTACCGTCTCGCCGCCTTCGGCGTGCCGGGGGGCTCCGGGGAGCGGGTGGTCGTCGTCGCGGAGCACATCAGGGCGCTGAGCCTGGCGGAGATCGACGTGACGGATCTGGGGCGGGCCGTGCGCGCGGCCGTGTCCTCGCGGCACGGGCTCAGGCTCGCCGATGTCGTCCTGGTGGCGCCGGGCACCGTGCCGCGCACGTCCAGCGGGAAGGTGTCGCGGAGCCTGACCCGGGAGCGGTATCTGGCGGGCGTCTATCCGGCGGAGGGTGCGGCATGACGGCCGTGGACGGACCCGCGCTGCGCCGGCTGATCGCCGAGCGGGTGGCCTCGTGGAACGACACGGCCGCCGAGGCCGTCCCCATGGACCGGCCGCTGACCGACCTCGGGATGTCCTCGCGGGACGCGGTGGTCCTGGCCGGGCGGCTGTCCCAGGCGACCGGGCGGGAGCTGCCCGCGACCCTGCTGTGGGAGGCGCCCACCGGTGACGCGCTGGTGGCGTACCTGTGCGAGGAGAGACCGGAGCAGGGCGCCGCCGCACCGGTGGCCCCGCGGCCGACGGACGAGCCCGTCGCGGTCGTCGGTGTCGGCTGCCGTCTGCCCGGGGGCGTGCGCGGTCCGCGGGACTACTGGCGGCTGCTGTGCGGGGGCGTCGACGCCGTGCGCCGGGTGCCCGAGGACCGGTGGCGGGACTTCGCCGCGTTCCCGCCCGATGAGGCGCCCCGGTACGGCGGCTATCTGGACGACATCGCCGGGTTCGACGCCGACTTCTTCCGCGTCTCCCCGCGCGAGGCGGCCGTGATGGACCCGCAGCAGCGCATGCTCCTGGAGGTCGTGCAAGAGACCCTCGACCACGCCGCCGTCCCGGCCGCCTCCCTCGCGGGGACCGCGACCGGGATCTTCGTGGGCATCTCCGCGCCCGAGTACGGCCAGCTCACCGGCGCCGCCCTGGACGCCGTCGACCCGTGGGCGCCCGCCGGCGCGGCGCTCTCGGTCGCGGCGGGCCGGCTGGCCTATGTGCTGGACACGCGCGGGCCGAGCATGGCCGTGGACACGGCGTGCTCCTCCTCGCTGGTCGCCGTGCACCACGCGTGCGTCAGTCTGCGCACCGGCGAGAGCGACACGGCGATCGCCGCCGGGGTGAACCTGCTGCTCTCCCCCACCGTGTCGGTGGCGTTCCGGCGGGCGGGCGCCCTCGCGCCGGACGGCCGGTGCAAGCCGTTCTCGGCGGCTGCCGACGGCATCGGGCGCGGTGAGGGGTGCGCGGCGGTGCTGCTGAAGCGGCTGTCGGACGCGGAGCGGGACGGCGACCGCGTCCTCGCCGTGATCCGTGCGACGGCCGTCAACTCCGACGGCCGCTCCAACGGGCTCCTGGCGCCCAATCCGGCGGCCCAGCAGGCGCTTCTGGCGAGCGCCTACGCGCGCGCCGGACTCACCCCGGCGCACGTCGACCACGTGGAGGCGCACGGCACGGGCACACCGCTCGGTGATCCGATCGAGGCGGGCGCGCTGGCGTCGGTGCTCGGCGCGGGCCGTGACCCGCAGCAGCCGCTGCTGCTCGGCTCCGTCAAGGGCAACCTCGGCCACCTGGAGTCCGCGGCGGGCGTGGCGGGGCTGGTGAAGACGGTCCTCGCCCTGCACCACGACATGATCCCGCCGTCGCTGCACTGCGCCGACGGCAGCGCGCTGGACGACGTCCGGCTGCGGGTGGTCACCGCTTCCGAGCCGTGGCCCCGCTACGGCGGCACGGCGACCGCGGGGGTCTCCGGGTTCGGCTTCGGCGGTACCAACGCCCATGCCGTGCTGGAGGAATGGCAGCCCGCGATGCTGCCTCCGGTCCCGGCCGGGGCACCGGCCGCCCGCCTCCATGTCCTGTCCGACCTGGACGCGGAACGGCTGCGGGACACCGCGTCCCGGATCGCCGCGTGGCTGCGCACGCCCCAGGGCGGCGCGGCCTCCCTGGCCGACGTGGCCCGCACGCTCGCCGGGCGGTCGGGGCGCGGTCCGGTGCGTGCCGCCGTCACCGCTCGCGACCACGACGAACTCGCCGACGCCCTGGAGGCGTTGGCGCACGGCCGCGAGCACGCGACGGCCGTGACCGGCGACCGCGAGCGGGTCGGGGCGCGCGGCCCGGTGTGGGTCTTCTCCGGGTACGGCAGCCAGTGGACCGGCATGGGCCGCCGTCTCCTCGCCGAGGAACCGGCGTTCGCCGCCGCCGTGGAGAAGATCGACGCGGAGTTCGCCACCGAGTGCGGCTTCTCCCTGCGCCACCATCTGGCGTCCGCCGGGGACCTGGGGCGCCTGGAGGTCGCCCAGCCCGTCCTGTTCGGCCTCCAGCTCGCCCTCGCCGAACTCTGGCGGGCGCACGGCGTCGAACCCGCCGCCGTCGTCGGGCACTCGATGGGCGAGGTGGCCGCAGCGGTGTGCGCGGGCGCGCTGGACCTCTCCGAGGGCGCGCGGGTGATCGCCGTACGGGCCCGGCTGCTGAGCCGTCTGGACGGGGGCGCGATGGCGGTCGTGGAGGTCGGGGACGACGAACTGGGCCTCCTGCGGCGGGACTTCCCCGGTGTGCACGTCGCCGTGCACTCCTCGCCCGGCCAGAAGGTCGTCACCGGTGAGGAGCCGGAGGTGGCCCGCCTGGTGCGGCACCTGGAGCGGGAAGGACGTGCCGCCCGGGCCATGCGGGTCGTGGGAGCCGGGCACTCCCCGCAGGTCGACGCGCTGCTGCCGGAGTTGACCGCGGCCCTGGCCGATGTGCGGGGCGGCCGTCCGCGCGTGCCGGTCTACTCGACGGTCCTGGACGACCCGCGGGGCGACAGCTCCTTCGACGCCGCGCACTGGGCCGCGAATCTGCGGCGGCCGGTACGGCTGGACCGGGCCGTCGCGGCGGCGGTGGCCGACGGGCACACCGCCTTCGTCGAGATCTCCCCGCACCCCGTCCTGACCCGTGCCCTCACCGACAACGCGCCCGGCGCGCTCGCCCTCGGCACCTCGCGCCGCGACGGGGACGACCGGGCCGCGTTCCTCACCGCGCTCGGCGCCCTGTACGTCGGCGGCGGGCGGCTGCCGATGCCCGCCGGGCGGGTCGTCGACCTGCCCGGGCCGCGCTGGCGGCATGTCCGGCACTGGTGGACGGACGGCCGCCCGCCGGTGACGGCCCCACCGCCGGCCGCACCCGCGCGAGACTCCGCCGAGCACGAGCACGAGCACGAGCACGGGCACGGGCACGGGCACGGGCACGAGTCCGAGGACGCCTCGGTCGAGGCCCGGCTGTGCCACCACATCGCCGCCGTCACCGGCCACACCCGCGCCCGTGTCACCCCCGACACGGTGCTCGCCGGTCTCGGCCTGGACTCCCTGATGGCCGTCCGTGTCCGCACCGCGCTGCAACGCGATTTCCGCACCGAGATGTCCCTGCGGGACCTGCTGGGCGCGGCGACGGTACGGGACGCAGCCGACCGTGTCCGGCGGACGCTCGCCGCCGAGGAGAACGGCCCGCTCCGGCCGCTGGGCCCGACGGGACCGGGGGCACCGCTGTTCCTCGTCCACGCGGCGGGCGGCACCACGGACGTGTACCGCCCACTGGCCGAACTCCTCGGCGACGAGCGCCCGGTGTACGGACTCGAACGGCTCGAAGAGGCCCGCACGGTGGAGGAGAAGGCACGCCGTTACGCCGAGGCCGTCACCGCCTGCCGTCCCGACGGGCCGCTGCTGCTGGGCGGTTGGTCCTTCGGCGGGTTCGTCGCGCAGGAGACCGCGCGTCAACTGCGCGCCGCCGGGCGGGAGGTGGAGCTGGTGGTGCTCATCGACTCCGTCCGCCCGCTGTCGCGGCCCGACGTCACCCCGGCCGACCGGGTCCGCGCCCACTTCACCGGCTTCGCCCGGCACGTCGCCGACACCTACGGGGTGCGGCTGGACCTGCCGTACGACGAGCTGGTGGCGACGGAGGACGAACAGGCGCGGATCGACGTCGTGCTGACGGCGCTGCGGGAGGCCGCGGACGTGCCGGCCGCCTCTCTGGAGCACCAGCGCTCCTCCTACCTCGACCTGAGGATCGGCGAGGCGCACCGACCGGAACGGTACGAGGGCCGGGTGGTGCTGTTCCGGGCCACCGAGCCCGCTCCGCACACCGTGCGCGACCCGGCGTACGAACGGGACGACGAGGCGCTGGGCTGGGACGAGGTCTGTCCGCGGCTGACGGTCGTTCCGGTCGAGGGCCACCATCTGTCGCTGCTGGACCCGCCGCACGTGGACGGGATCGCCGCCCGTCTGCGGCGGGAGGCCGCCGAGCCGAGCCACTGAACCCGCAGACCGAGGAGCCGCCATGCACCCCCGCACCCCCGCACTGTCGCGCCGTGCCGTCACCAAGGCCGCCGCGGCGGCCGTCCTGTTCGGCGCGACGGCCGCCACCACCCGGGCCCGTGCCGCGACCCAGGTCGGCCCGCGCACCCTGGACGTGTCCGTGTCCTCCGCCGCCCTGGGCCGCGGAGCGCCGGTGCGGCTGATCCTGCCGCCGTCCTTCGACACCGCGCCCGGACGCACCTATCCGGTGCTCTACCTGCTGCACGGCGCCCACGACGACTACACGTCCTGGACCCGTGAGACGGACATCGAGGCGTTCACCGAGAGCCGGGAACTGATCGTCGCGATGCCGGACGCGGGCCCCACCGGCATCCCCACCGCGTGGCGCAGCGGCGCCGACTACGAGACCTTCCAGCTGAGCGAGGTCCCGGCGCTGCTCGCCCGGGACTACCGGGCCTCCGGCGTCCGGGCCGTCGCGGGGGTGTCGACCGGCGGGTACGGGGCGATGGCGCACGCGGCCCGGCACCCGGGGACGTTCGCGGCGGCGGCCTCGTACAGCGGCATCCTCGACACCACCTCGCCCGGTGTGCCGTCCCTCGTCGACGCGATCGTGGCCCGCGAGAACCTGGCGTTCCTGTCCGTCTGGGGCAATCCGGTCCTCGACTTCCTGACCTGGCGTGCCTTCAATCCGCGGGCCCGCGCGGAAGGGCTGCGCGGCACGTCCCTGTACGTGTCCAGCGGCAGCGGGGTGGTGGGCGGCAGCGGTGACTGGCTGCCGGAGACGCTGGAGAGCGCCCTGTGGCTGTCCGCGAACAGCTTCACCGCCGCCCTCGACCGGCTCGGTGTCCCGGCGACGACCCATCTGTACACCGGTGGCGGACACAGCTGGGCCTACTGGAAGCGGGAGTTCGCCGCGTCCTGGCCGATGCTCGCCGGTGCGCTCGGGCTGCCGGAGTGATGTCGGTGCCGTCGGGGCACGGAACGGAGCGCAGGAGCCGTCCGTCCAACTCGGGACGTCCCGCTCGCCTCACAGGTCACGGTGCGGGGGTGAGCCGGTTCCGGGTGAAAGGAGTGTCCGCGATGGCCGTCCCCACCCCGCACGACGCCTCCGGCGGCACGTCGGCCCCCTGTCTTCCGGCCGATCTGGCCGAGTTGCTGCGCGAGCAGCTGGAGAAGACCGCCGACGAGGTGGAGGACGAGGTCCGCCGGCTCGTCCCGGAGTACGCGGGCCCGGTCGACAGTCCCTACGGCCGCAATCTGCGGGCCGGGGTCGTCACCGCGCTGACCCTGTTCGTCGACCACATCGCCGACGACCGCGGGCCGGGCGACGCCATCACGGCGACCTATCACGAGCTCGGGCGGGCCGTGGCGCTGGAGGGCCGCAGCCTGGACGCGCTCCAGTCGGCGGTGCGCATCGGCGGTATGCACGCCTGGCGGCTGATGGGGCGGACGGCGGAGGAGCTGGGTCTGGACTCCACGGTCGTGGCCGCGCTCGGCGAGCTGGCGTTCCGTACCGTGCACGAGGTGGCGGAGGCAGCCGCGGCCGGGCACCAGGAGGGGCAGCTGCACAGCGCGGACGAACTGGAGCGGCGCCGAAAACGGCTGCTCGACGCGCTGCTGCGGGATCAGCCGTCCTCCCCGCAGGTCGTCCAGGACCTGGCGCACGCCGCCCGCTGGACGGTGCCCCGGCAGGTCGCGGTCGTCGTGCTCGCCGCCGCGCCTGACCGGCGCGAGGAGGACCGGCCCCTCGTGGGGGCCGGTGCCCTCGTGGACATGGAGTCGCGTCCGCCGCGCATCCTGCTGCCCGACCCGGACGGCTCCGGGCGGTTCGGCGGGCGGGCGTTCACCTTGTCGCTGCGCGGACGCCCGGCCGCGATCGGTCCGACGGTGCCGCTCGCGGAGGCCGCGCGGTCGCTGCGCTGGGCCGTGCGCGCCCTGGGCCTGATGGGACGCGGCATCCTGCCCCGGCAGGGCGTGGTGCGGTGCTCCGACCGGCTGTCGACGCTGCTGCTGCACAGTGACGAGCCGCTGCTCGCCCAGCTCAGGTCCCGCGCCCTGGCCCCGCTGGACGCGGTGACGCAGGGGCAGCGCTCCCGGCTCGCGGAGACCCTGCTGGCCTGGCTGCTGAGCGGCAGCAACGTGCCGGACGCCGCGACCCGGCTGCACATCCATCCGCAGACGGTCCGCTACCGCCTGCGCCAGTTGGAGAAGCTCTTCGGCGACTCCCTCCAGGACCCCGACGCCCGGCTGGACCTGATTCTGGCCCTGCGGGGCGAGGCGTTGCGGGCGGAGGCGTCGCCGGGTCCGGAGTCCCCGGCGCCGTAGCGGGCGGCCGGAATGCGTCACGGACCTGCGCGCCGGGCAATTCCCGGCCCACCGTCGATCGACGGACCCCGATTTCCTCTCACCGAGCGCGACTCATTTCGGCAACAGAATTCGGGGAATTTCTGCACGACCGTCCATAACGCTCGGCCAGCTCACGCGTTTACGTTCGGGACCGTCCTTTTCCCCTGGCGCTCCCCGCGCCCGAACCGCGAAGGATCCCCATGCGTATCCGCTTGTGCCTCGCCGTGCTCTCGCTCGCCGGCGGGGCCGGACTGGCCACCCTCACCGCCCCCACCGCAACGGCCGCCGCCTGCACGGACATCGACGTCGTCGCGGTCCGCGGCACCTTCGAGCCGGGCACGCTCGGCGCCATCGTCGGCGACCCGGTGTATTCCGCCCTGCAAAGGAAACTGACGGGAAAGAACCTGTCCAGCTACAAAGTGGACTACCCCGCGAACCTTTCCCTCACCTCGGCCGCACAGGGAAATGCCGACCTGGTGAACCACGTCCGCAGCCAGGCGTCCTCCTGTCCGAACCAGCGGTTCGTTCTCGTCGGCTATTCGCAGGGCGCGAACGTCGTCGACAACTCCCTCGGCATCAGCAGCGAGGGCGCGGTCGTCGGCAGCCCGATCGTCGCGACGATCCCCACCGCGCTGGAGCCGCGGGTCGCCGCCGTGCTGCTGTTCGGCAATCCGATCCGGGCCCTCGGCAAGAGCGTCACCGGCGTCTACCAGAGCCGCACCGCCGACTTCTGCGCCGCGGGCGACCCGGTCTGCGAGAACGGCGGGGACGACGTCCTCGCCCACCTCGGCTACACCGCCGACGCCGACGCGGCGGCCACGTTCGCCGCGAGCAGGGTCTGAGCCGCAGGACGACGACAGGGGCCCGGGAGGACCGCGTCCTCCCGGGCCCGTTCGTACGGCGGGGACGGCGCCCGGTGGCTGAGCAGAGCCAGGCGATCTTCCGTACCTCCTGCTGCAACGCCGTACAAGGAGGTACGTCCATGCCCGTCCCGTACACGCCCGCCGCGGAACTGCGCCTGACCGCGGACGTCTTCGCCGACGTCCAGGCGCGCGATCCCGGACAGTCCGAGTTCCATCAGGCGGCCCGCGAGGTGCTGGAGTCGCTGGAACCGGTCCTGGCCCGCCACCCGCACTACGCGCGCCACCGGGTCCTGGAGCGGCTGTGCGAGCCGGAGCGGCAGCTCCTGTTCCGGGTGCCGTGGGTCGACGACGCCGGGCGGGTGCGGGTGAACCGGGGGTTCCGGGTGGAGTTCAACTCGGCGCTCGGCCCGTACAAGGGCGGTCTGCGGTTCCATCCGTCGGTGAACCTGGGCATCGTGAAGTTCCTCGGCTTCGAGCAGATCTTCAAGAACGCGCTGACCGGTCTGGCCATCGGGGGCGGCAAGGGCGGGTCGGACTTCGATCCCAAGGGCCGCTCCGACGGCGAGATCATGCGGTTCTGCCAGTCGTTCATGACCGAACTGCACCGGCATCTCGGTGAGCACACGGATGTGCCGGCCGGTGACATCGGGGTGGGCGGCCGGGAGATCGGCTTCCTGTTCGGCCAGTACAAGCGGATCACCAACCGCTACGAGTCGGGCGTCCTCACCGGCAAGGGCCTGGGCTGGGGCGGCTCGCACGTACGGACCGAGGCGACCGGGTACGGGACCGTCTACTTCGTGTCCGCGATGCTCGCCGAGCGGGGCCAGGACCTCGACGGCCGACGGGTCGTGGTGTCCGGCTCCGGCAACGTGGCCGTCTACGCGGCGCAGAAGGCCCGCGCGCTCGGCGCGAAGGTGGTCGCGCTGTCCGACTCCGGCGGGCACGTGGTCGACGAGGCCGGGATCGACGTCGACCTGGTCAAGGAGATCAAGGAGGTCCGGCGCGGCCGGATCAAGGAGTACGCCGAGGCCGTGCCCGGGGCCCGTTACGTCGAGGGCGGTTCGGTGTGGGACGTGCCGTGCTCGGTCGCGTTGCCCTGCGCCACGCAGAACGAGCTGGACGAGAGCGCGGCCCGCGCCCTGCTGGCCGGGGGTGTGGTGGCGGTCGCCGAGGGCGCCAACATGCCGACCACCCCGGAAGCGGTACGGCTGTTCCAGGAGGCCGGCGTCGCCTTCGGGCCGGGCAAGGCGGTCAACGCGGGCGGGGTGGCGACCTCGGCCCTGGAGATGCGGCAGAACGCGTCCCGTGACGTCTGGTCCTTCGAGGAGACCGACCGCAGGCTCGCCTCGATCATGGCGGACATCCACACCACCTGCCGTGAGACCGCCGAGGAGTACGGGGCGCCGGGCAACTACGTCGTGGGCGCCAACATCGCGGGCTTCGTGAAGGTGGCCGACACGATGCTCGACCTCGGGGTGATCTGACCGGTCGGACGCGGGCCCGGCGGTGCTCCACCGCCGGGCCCGCGCCGCCCGGTCCGGCCTCCCGGCGAATGCCCGAGCCCTGTTCGTGAAGCCCGCTCCGTGCGGTCTTCGCGAAGAGGGCTCGGGCGCCGGTGTGTCAGGGCTCCGTGGTCTCGGCTTCGAGGGAGGCCCGGGTCTTGGCGCCGTAGACGCCGGACTCGTCGGTGAGCACGACACGGGTGACCTGGTAGGTACGGACGGCGTTCTCGACCTGCCGGTCGTACACACCGTCGGCCTCGCCGTCGTAGGAGCCGATCTGCTGGAGTCTGAGCTGGAGTTCGGTCACCTCCGCGCCCTCGTCGCCGTAGCGCAGGACCGGGTCCTCGCTGCCGGACGGGGTCGGCGTGGGTTTGTCCGAGGTGGTCGGGGCGGCGCCGGACGAGGTCGCGGTGGGGGTGCTGGTGCCGGTCGGGGCGGTGGGGACCGCTGTCGTGGGTGACGCGGAAGTGGCGCTCGGGGAGGGGGACTTCGGTGTCGCGGCACCGGCCGGGGTGGGCGAGGCGGACACGGAGGCACTCTCCGAGGGCGAGCCGCCGGGCAGGCCCGCGCGGACGCCGCCGGACGCCGAACCGTCCCGCTCGGGACCGTCGTACCAGAACAGGCCGCCGACGAAGCCACCCGTCAGGACGACGACGGTGGAGGCGCCGAGGGCGGTGGCCAGGAGGATGCGGTGGCGTCGGCGGTCGCGCGCGTCGGTGGGCTCGTGCGGTGCGGGTTCCGTAAGCGACGGCGGCGGCACCGGGGGCCGCGCGAACCGGTGCGGCGTCTCGTCGCCGACGAGTTCGTCCGCGGACCGCGGTTCGCCGGCCTCCACGAACGGCCGGATCCGTACCGGATCGAAGTCCTCCGCCGCCGCTGCCGCCGCGGTGCGCTCGGCCCGGTGGGCCTCGGAGGCGAGGCGGGCGCAGCTGCACGCCGGTGTGCCGTCCGCGAGCCGAGCCGTACCGCACTCCGGACAGACAGGGCCTGCCTGTTCACTCACCCGTGCTTCCTCTCCGTACCAGGGGGTGTGGGGGGGGTAAAAGGGGGGGGGCGCCCCCCAGAGCGGCCCCCCCCCCGGGCCCGATAGGGGAAAAAAAAACCCAACCAAAAAAAACAAAAATATCC
>NZ_JBIVDS010000009.1:417810-420347 GCF_044747265.1 Streptomyces sp. NPDC090106
GGCGGGCGGGGGGGGGGCCCCAGGGCGGGGGGGCCCCCCCGCCTACCCCCCCACACCCCCTGGATCCAGAGTCTAGACAGATACGGCACACACGATCTCCACATCCTGTCGAGGGGCGGGGGCCGGACGTCCGGAGAGCCGGGATTCGGCCACCGCGCGAAGCGGGCCACGGCGTCGCCGGTCCGTCGGCGGTTTCCGATATGCCGGCGATAGGGCACGGCTCGTAGCCTGGACGGCATGCGTGTGCTGATCGTCGAGGACGAGCCCTTTCTGGCGGAGGCCATCCGCGACGGTCTGCGGCTGGCGGCCATCGCCGCCGACATCGCGGGCGACGGGGACACCGCCCTGGAGATGCTGAGCGTCAACGCCTACGACATCGCCGTCCTGGACCGGGACATCCCGGGGCCCTCCGGTGACGAGGTCGCCCGGCGGATCGTCGCCTCGGGCAGCGGCATGCCGATCCTGATGCTGACCGCGGCGGACCGGCTCGACGACAAGACGTCCGGGTTCGAACTCGGCGCGGACGACTACCTCACGAAACCCTTCGAGCTCCAGGAACTCGCCCTCAGACTGCGGGCCCTGGACCGCAGGCGCGCCCATGTGCGGCCCCCGGTACGGGAGATCGCGGGGCTGCGCGTGGACCCGTTCCGCAGGGAGGTGTACCGGGACGGCCGCTTCGTGCCGCTGACCAGGAAGCAGTTCGCCGTGCTCGACGTCCTCGTGGCCGCCGAGGGTGGCGTGGTGAGCTCGGAGGAACTCCTGGAACGCGCGTGGGACGCGAACGCCGACCCGTTCACCAACGCCGTGCGCATCACCGTCTCCGCGCTGCGCAAGCGCCTGGGCGAACCCTGGATCATCGCCACGGTGCCGGGGGTCGGGTACCGCATCGACGGTGCGCCGCAGGACACGGGGGCCTCGCGTGCGTAGGGAGCCCGGGCTCAGCGTCCGCGTCAAACTCACCCTCAGCTACGCCGGGTTCCTCATGGCCGCCGGGCTGCTGGCGCTGGTGGCCGGGTGGGTGTTCCTCAACCGGGTGCCGCATCCGGGGCTGGTCTTCCTGCCGGGCTACCGCACCGCCGTCGTCCGCGCGTTCGCCCCCACCGCGCTCGCCGTCCTCACGTTCCTGCTGGTCTTCGGGCTCACCGGAGGATGGTTCCTCGCCGGCCGGATGCTCGCGCCGCTGACCCGGATCACGGAGGCGACCCGTACGGTCGCGAGCGGGTCGCTCTCGCACCGGATCCGGCTGCCGGGCCGCACGGACGAGTTCCGCGAACTCGCCGACGCCTTCGACCAGATGCTCGCGCGCCTCGAAGCGCATGTGACGGAGCAGCGGCGTTTCGCGGCCAACGCCTCGCACGAACTGCGCACGCCGCTGGCCGTCTCCAAGGCGCTGCTCGACGTGGCCCGCGCCGATCCCGACCACGATCCGCGCGAGGTGATCGAGCGCCTCCACGCCGTCAACACCCGGGCGATCGACCTCACCGAGGCGCTGCTCCTGCTCAGCCGGGCCAACCAGCGGTCCTTCGCCCGGGAGCCGGTCGACCTGTCACTGCTGGCGGAGGAAACCGCCGAGTCGCTGCTGCCGCTGGCCGAGAAGCACGGCGTCACCGTCGAGACGTCCGGTGACATCGCCCCGGCCGCCGGTTCTCCGGCGCTGCTGCTCCAGCTGACCATGAACCTCGTGCACAACGCCATCGTCCACAACCTGCCCGAGCGGGGCACCGTGTGGGTGACCGCGCGGGTGCGCCGTGGGACCGTCGCGCTCACCGTCGAGAACACCGGTGAGCACGTGAGCCCGCGCCTGGCCTCGACGCTCACCGAGCCGTTCCAGCGCGGCACCGAGCGCACGCACTCCGACCAGGCGGGCGTCGGCCTCGGACTCGCCATCGTCAAGTCCATCACCCGGGCCCACGACGGAACGCTCACCCTCGCCCCGCGCCCGGACGGCGGTCTGCGCATCACCGTCGAACTGCCCGGAGCCGCACCGTCCACGCCACGGCCGGGCGTCTGAGGGGACGCCGTCACCCGAGGTCGGACCCCGTCACCGACAGGTGCGGGGAGTCGGCCTCCTGGAGTTCGGCGAGCAACTGGTTCCGTCCGGCGAGGAGTTCGGTGAGGATACGGCGGGCCGCGCGCAGCAGTTCGGCGACGTCGCCGCCGGCGAGGGCGTAGCGGACCGTGGAGCCCTCGCGCATGGACACCACGATGCCGGAGCGGCGCAGGACGGCCAGTTGCTGCGAGAGGCTCGACGGCTCGATCTCTATGTCCGCGAGCAGATCCCGCACGGACACCGGGCCGTGCTGCAGGAGTTCCAGCACCCGGATGCGCACGGGGTGCCCGAGCATGCGGAAGAACTCGGCCTTGACTTGGTAGAGGGGCGCCTGCATGTCTGCTCGCTCCTGGTCGAGAGGCTGGTGGGACGGCTGCCGTGGGGGGGGGGGGGGGGGGGGGCCCCCCCCCCCCCCCGCCCCCCCCCCCGCGGCCCCCCCCCCCCCCCCCCGCCCCCCGCGCCCCCCCCCCGCCCCCCCCCGTGATTG
>NZ_JBIVDS010000009.1:420357-520104 GCF_044747265.1 Streptomyces sp. NPDC090106
CTCTGCCAACCAGCCCGCCTTCTCTGGGGGGGGGGCGCCCCCCCCCGCCGCGCCCCGCGGGGGCGCGGGGGGGGGGGCGGGGGGGGGGGGGGGGGGGGGGCCCCCCCCCCCCCCCCCCACCACGGGCCGCCCTCGGATGCCGATCCTTCACGCCCCGGGCCCGCCGCGACCGCACATTGGCCGCATGCTGATGTGGTGACTTGAAGAAGTCTTCACATCATGGGCAGCCGTGGCCCGGGACGTGGCGGACGCGCTAGATGTCGATCACCTCCTCCACCCGCTTGAGCTGGAGGCGGGCCATCGCCAGGTTCGAACGGACCTTGTCGAGGACGAGGTAGAGGAACAGGCCGTTGCCGGAACGGCCACTGACCAGGCGGATCAGGTGGTACTGCGCGTCCAGCGTGATCAGGATGTCCTCGATCTGACCCTTGAGTCCGAGCTGGTCCATCGTGCGGACCTTGGCCCGGATGACGTCCGTGTTCCCGGCCGCGGCGACGGTCAGGTCCAGGTCCTTGCCCCCGCCCAGGGTGCCCAGCGCCATTCCGCTGGTGTAGTCGACGACCGCGGCCCCCAACGCCCCTTCGACTCCGGCCATCATCTCCTTCAGCGACACTTCCACACTCGCCACAGCGGCCTCCCTTTGCGTGTCTTCGACGACGGCGGGCCGGCGCTCCCGACCCGCCTCGGTCCACGGACCGTACGCATGCCGCTCACACGTCCGGAGCGACTCTCTGGGACTGACGGAGGACGACCGGAGAAGGTCACTGAAGGATCATCCGGAGTGCGCTAAGTGCCCCTACCAGTGCGGAAGTTGACACCGGAGACCGGCGTTCCGGTAGGGGCGGGCACCGGCGATCCCGCTGCCAGGTCCCGTCCTCACGGCTAACTTGATTGGAGGGACGCCGAGTTGGGGGAGGACCGAGGATGAAGCGCTTGTGGAGACTGGGCGTGGCGATGGGTGCCGTGGTGGCCGCGTTGCTGCTCGCGGGGTGCAGCCAGCCCACGGACTACAGCGAGATCGTCACGTTCACGGACGAGCACGGCCGGGTGTGCACCGCGGCGGTGGTCGTCGACCAGGAGCAGAGCGAGGGGGACGACTACGAGGTCTCCAGCCTCGACTGCGACTATCCGCCGGACGGCCGCACACCGGGGCCCACGCGCTACTCGCCGATGCCCGAGCGGGATTCCGAGTAGGCCGGCGGCTCAGTGACCGGGCGCAGGGGAGCCGGTGGGCCGCTCGGCCACCGGCTCGACCCTGCCGCCTCCCGCGCTCATTGAGGGGGCAGGACGCAGAACTCGTTGCCGTCGGGGTCGGCCAGGACCACCGGGCCGGCCTCGCCCTGCCCGATGTCGAGGCGGGTGGCGCCGAGGGAGACCAGGCGCTCCACCTCGGCCCGCTGGTCGCCGCCCGCGGGTGGGGCGAGATCGAAGTGGAGCCGGTTCTTTCCGGTCTTGGGCGCGACCGGCGGACCGCCCCAGGTGACCTTCGGGCCGCCGAGGGGTGAGCGGATCGCCGTCTCCTCGTCCTGGTCCCACACCAGGGGCCAGTCCAGCGCCCGGTTCCAGAAGTAGCCGACCGCCTGGGAGCCGTCACTGGCGAGGGCGCCGATGAATCCGCAGTCGGCGAGGAACGTGTTGCCGGGTTCGATCACACAGAACTCGTTGCCCTCGGGGTCGGCGAGGACGACATGGCCCTCCTCGGGGAGCTGGCCGACGTCGATGTGGCGGGCGCCGAGTCCGAGGGCCCGCGCCACGACGTCCTGTTGGTCGTCGGCGGAGGTGCTCGTCAGGTCGAAGTGCATCTGGTTCGGGCCGGACTTCGGCTCCCGGCTCGCGGCGAACCGGAGCCGGAAGCCGGTGTCGTCGTCCGGCAGCAGGGCGATGCCCCCGTAGCGGTCCTCGGTCGTCTCCCAGCCCAGGAAGCCCGCCCAGAACCGGGCGAGCCGGTCCGGGTCGTTCGCGTCGAAACTGAGCGCGTGCAGGTGGGAAGTCATGTGCCCGGCATCTCCGATCCCCTGGCCGCCAGCCGCGGACAAGGGTTCACGCTAGGAGGGCCGGGAGGAGGACCGCAACGGAATAACGGAGGGCTCAGAGGCCCTCGACCGCGGTGGTCACCGGGGTGCCGATCTCGACGGTGCGGCTGACCGTGCACAGCCGGTCGTGGGAGGTCTTCACGGCGCGCGGGAGGATCGCCCGGGCGCGCTCGGCACCGTCGCCCTCGGGGAAGGCGACGGAGAAGGTGACCGCGAGGTCGGTGAGCCGGTTGCCGAGGTCGTCGGCGACCTTGTTGCCGGTCACGGTGACGGTGAAGGTGTCGGGTTCCGCGTGGCGGCTGGTCGCGATGTCGACGTCGACGGCCGAGCAGCCGCCGAGGGCCGCGAGCAGCAACTCGACCGGGGTGAAGGCGGTCTCCCCGTCGGACGCCGTCCCGAAGTCGATCGTGCCGCCCCGGGCGTTCGTCGCGGTGAAGTGGCCGGTGCTGGTGCGCTCGACGGTGACGGAGCGCGGAGAAGGGTCGGTCATACCGGCGACCCTACGGGCCGCGGCCGGGAACCCGGAAAGATCGACACGGCCCGGCTGCCCCGTGACGGCCCAGGTCGCGTCCGCGAAGTCCCGTCGTCCGCCCTGAGGGCGGCGGGGCAGGCGGGACTTCGCGGACACGACCCAGAGGGTGTGGCGAAAGTCCTGTGCGGTGCCCGCGGTGTTCGGTGCGTGGCCTCGGTGTGCCGGGCGCCGCGGGTGCTGTGCGGGACTTTCACCACACCCCCTAGCCGCCCAGCAGCGCGAGCAGTTCCGTCGCCGGGAGCGCGTGCCGGGTGTCGCCGTGCGGGCCCGTCGTGGTGGTGGCCGTGAGGAGGGAGTCGAGGACGGCTTCCTCGACGGCGTCCAGGACCGCGACGAAGAGGGGATCGAGGGCGGTGTCGGGGAGGGCGCGGGGGTCGGCGGGCCGGGTGGCGAAGGCGAGGGCGTAGTCGCCGCTGCCGTGGGCGTAGGCGGCTCCGCTTCGGGCCAGGGCGTAGACGGCGCGGCGGGCGAGGCGGGTGAGCTGGCGGGCGTCGAGCGGGGCGTCGGTGGCGGCGACGATCATGCAGGAGCCGTCGTCGGGGACGGGCCTCGGGTCCGGGAGGCCGACGTCGGCGGGGGTGACGGTGCGTCCCGCCACACGCAGGGTGCCGCCGAAGTTGGCCTGGACGAGGACGCCGAGGGTGACCGGGCCGTCGGCGAGGGCGAGCCGTCGCGAGGAGGTGCCGATGCCCGCCTTGAAGCCGAGCGCGGTCAGGCCGGTGCCGCCGCCGACACAGCCCTCGGCGACCGGTCCTGCGGATGCCCCGGTGAGGGCGGCGCGGACGTGTTCCTCGCGGACGGGACGGGAGCGGATGTCCGACAGGAGGCCGTCGTTGCACTCCCCCACCACCGGGTTCAGGCTCCGCGCGCCCGCCGTCTCGGGCCGCTCCAGGAGCCAGCCGACCAGGGCGTCGGCGGCGCGGAACGCGGACAGGGTGGAGGTGAGCAGGACGGGGGTCTCCAGCGTGCCGAGTTCGGCGACCTGGGTGCTGCCGAGGAGCTTGCCGTAGCCGTTGCCGACGAACACCCCGGCGGGCAACGGGCTTTCGGGGCCGACCCCGTCGGGGACGATCGCGGTGACACCGCTGTGCACACGGGGCGGGTCGACGAGAGTCGTATGGCCCACCCGGACGCCGGGGACGTCGGTGAGGGCGTTGTACGGCCCGGTGGGCAGGCCACCGACGCCCAGGCCGAGTGCGCGGGCTCGGGTGGGTGTTCCAGGTGTGTGCATGAGCGGGACAGTAGCCGGGGTGTCGGTTCCGGGGCGGCGACGGGTTCGGGACATCGGTCCGGGGCGCCACCGGTTGCGGATCATCGGGTGCGGGGCGCCGTTGCTCCCGGGGCGCCGATTCCGGGCGCCGGTTCAGCGTCGTCGTGGTTGGCGCGTTGCCGTCGGTCCCCCGGTCGTCGGTCCCCTGTCGCCGGCTCCGCGCCGCCGCCGGTCCCGGTCGTCGGTTCGCCCTCTTCGGCGGTCTCGGGTCACCGGTTCCCCATCGTCGATGGTGTCGCGTCGCCGCAGGTCCCGGTAGCCGGTTCCGGGTCGCCGCAGGTCCCGGGGCGACAGTCCCCAACTCGCCGATGGTCCCTGGTCTTCGTCGGTACCTGGTCTTCGTCGGTGGCGCGTTGCCGTCGGTCCTTGGTCGTCGGTGCCGCATAGTCGTAGGTCCACGGTCGCCAGTCCCGCGCCGCTGCTGGCCCCGGGACGTCGCCGGTCCCCGGTCGCCAGTTCCCCCTTTTCAGCGGTTCCGCGTCGTCGTCGGTTCCGCGTCGTCGTCGGTGCCGCGACGCCGAGGTCCCCAGTAACCGGTTCCGGGCCGCCGTCAGTCCTAGGTCGTCGCCTGTACCCGGCAGTCGTCTGTTCCGCGCCCCCACCGGTCTTCGGTCGCCAACGCCGCACAGTCCCCGGCCCCCGGTCGTCGGTACCGCCTCGTCACCCGTCCCACGGCATTGGTTCCGCGCCGCCGGTCCCAGGTCGTCGACGGGCCCGGTCGTCGGGAGCGGGGTGCCGTCGGCCCCTGGTCGACGGCACCAGCCAGGCACCCTCACGCTTCCGGCAGCGCCGCCTGTGCTGCCGCGCGGTGCTCCGCGGCGGCTGTCGGGTCGGTCGCGTCGAGGACCGCCGCGATGCCCTCGTGGGCCAGGGCCTCGGCGTGCCGGTGGCCGAGCGCGGGGGCGAGTTCCAGGGCCCGCCGGTGCAGTCGCAGCGCCTCGTCGGGCAGGCCGGCGAGCCGGCTCGTCTCACCGTAGGCGTTGAGGAAGTGGATCTTCCAGTGTTCCTCGAAGAGCTGGTCGAGCAGGGCGAAGGCGGCTCGGTGGCTGTCCAGGGCCTCCTCGTGGCGGCCCATCTGCCGCAGGGCCACGCCGAGGCAGTTCAGGCACCAGGCCTCGTTGTGCTTGTGTCCGTCCTCGCGGGCCAGGTCGAGGGCCTCGCGCAACTGCCGTACCGCCTCGTCCGGGTCCTCCTCGGCGAGGGCGACGCCGAGGGTGATGCGGGCCGTCAGCGCGGGCGCCCACGCGGGGTCGGCGGCGTGCGGGACGTCCAGGGCGGTCCGGGCGAGACGGGCGGCCTCCTCGCGGTGACCGAGCTGGAGCGTCGCCCAGGCCTCGTAGGCGATCGCGTGGGCGGTGCCGGTGGGGCAGTCGGCGTCGGCATACAGCTTGGCGGCGAGCCGGAAGAGGTCGAAGGGTTCCTCGACGTGGCCCTGGTCCCAGCGCAAGTAGGCGCGACGCATGGTCAGTTCGGCCTCCGCGAGGGTGTCCCGGGCGCGGATCACCAGGGGTTGGGCGGCGTCGTAGGCGGCTTCGGCCTCCGCCGTGCGGCCGGCGTTGTGGCGGGCGAAACCCAGGTCGCTGTGGGCCTCGGCGAGATGCAGCGGGTCGTCCAGTCTGCGGGCGGCGGCCAGGGACCGTTCGAAGAGGGTGTTGAGCAGGGTGGTGCCGCACCGGCGGGCGAAGTAGGCCCGCATGAAGCGCGGCAGTTCGCACACGTGCCGGTCGGCTCCGGCGGCGTCGGCGGCCTCGAAGACGGCCAGAAGGTTGGTGTACTCCGTGCCGAACCACGCCATGGCCGCGTACTTGCCGTCGAACTGCGGCAGAGCGGCGGGGCGTTGTCCCGCGACGGGCTCGCGGCTGAGGGCGAGGAAGGGCATCGTGGCGTCGGCGGAGGCCGCCGCGTGCACGTAGTAGTCGAGGACACGGACGAGCGCCCGGTCGCGTTCCGCCGCGCTGTCCTGCTGGGTGGTGGCGCGGCGCGCGTGCTGGTGCACGAGGTCGTGGAGCCGGTAACGGCCGTACAGGTGCTGCTGGACGAGGTGGGCGTCGAGGAGGTCCTCCAGTGTGGCGCGGGCGTCGCGCAGGGGGACGTCGGCCAGGGCGGCGACGACGTACTCGTCGAAGGTCGCTCCGGGAAGCAGGCCCAGCAGCCGGAACAGCCGGCGCTGGGGGTGGGTCAACTGCCGTACGGACATGGCGAACGCGGTGTCGAACTCGCCGACGCCCTCGGCCATCCGCTCCACGAGGATGCCGACGGTCCAGCCCGGCCGGTGCCGTAGCCGGGCCGCGGCCAGCCGCAGGGCCAGCGGGAGCCGGCCGCAGCGGCGCAGCACCTCCGCGGTGGCGTCCGGGTCGCGGGCGAGCCGGCCTTCGGGGCCATCGCCCTCGCCGCTGGCGGCGGCGAGCAGCCGGGAGCTCTCCTCCTCGGTGAGGACGTCCAGGGAGACCGGGGGCACGTCGTCGAGGCCGAGGAGCCGGTTGCGGCTGGTGACGACGGCGACGGAGTCACCGGCACCGGGCAGCAGCGGGCGGACCTGGTCGGCGTCGGCGGCGTTGTCGAGCACCACGACGGCCCGTACCGCGGCGAGTTCGGCGCGCCAGCAGGCGGCGAGCTGCTCGACTCCCCCGTCCTGCGGGACCTTCTCGGAGGGGACGCCGAGCGCGGCGAGCAGGGTGCGCAGGGCGCGGTCGTGGTCGAGCGGGGTACGGCCGTCGGTGAAGCCGTGCAGGTCCAGGTAGAGCTGGGCGTCGGGGTGGTCGGCGGCGAGCCGGTGCGCGGCGTGCACCGCGAGGCAGGTCTTGCCGACGCCCGCCATGCCGTCGACGGCGACCACACGGCTGCTCCTCACGGCGTCGAGCAGTGCGGCGAGTTGGTCCTCGCGTCCGGTGAAGTCGGGCACGTCACGCGGGAGTTCGTTGCGGGGCGGACGCGGGGCGTCGGCCGGCGGCATCGGCGGGTGGACCTGGCGGCTCGTCCTCGGCGGCGCGGGAAGGGGGTTGGAGGCGCGCTCCCACAGCGGGCGCAGGGGGCGGGGGTCCCGCTTCACGAGCCGGCACAGCGCGACGACCGCGGGCCAGGGCGGCGCGGTCCGGCCGCTGAGATAGCGGGAGAGGGAGGAGGAGCTGAGCCCGGTGTCCCGGGCCAGGGCTCGTACGCCGAGCCCGGACAGTTCCTGGATCAGCCGCAGCCGTAGGGCCAGTTCGTCCCGTGCCGTCGCCTCGGACACCGCCATCGTTCTCCCCCGTCGTCCCACCGCCGAACTGTCCGTCCGCCCCGACTCATGCCTGCTCAGGGCCGTTTCGGCTGTCCCACGGTGTCCCACGCCCGTCGTCCTGGCAAGCCCTCGGCGCTGAGATGGAGTCACGCCCCGGGGAACACCGGGGCACCGAACCGGAGGAGTGAACGTGATGCAGTCCCGTATGCAGAGCCCCGCCGCCGTCCTGCCCGACGCCATGGGCGCGATCCAGGGCCTGATCAAGGCCGTTCAGTCGGGCGGCGTCGAGGGGCACACCCTGGAGCTGGTGCATCTGCGGGCCAGTCAGATCAACGGGTGCAGCGCCTGTGTCGACGGCGGCGTCAAGTCGGCCCGCAAGGCGGGGGTGAGCGAGGAGCGCCTCGCGACCGTCGCCGCCTGGCGCGAGACGCCGTACTTCTCCGAGGAGGAGCGTGCGGCGCTGGCGCTGACCGAGTCCGCGACACGGCTCGCCGACCGGTCCGACGCGGTGAGCGACGAGGTGTGGGACACCGCCGCCACCTACTTCGACGAGAAGCAGCTCGCCGCGATCGTGCTGATGATCGGCCTGACGAACCTGTTCAACCGGCTCAACGCCACGACCCGGCAGATCGCCGGCGCGTGGGGCTGACCCGCCCGCCTTCGAGGACGACGACAGAGCGACCGGCACCGAGCGGAGACAGCCATGACGGACAAGGACAAGCGGCACGGATCGTTCTCGCGGTGGATGCAGCACCGGATGAACGCCCGGACGAACCGTAGGATCCGGCGGGGGCGCGGCACGTTCATGGGGATGGACGTCCTGATCCTGCACACGGCGGGCCGCCGCAGCGGGGAGCCCCGCGAGACGCCCGTGGCGTGGTTCGAGGACGCGGCGGGCGGGGAGGACACCTGGCTGGTCGTCGCGTCGGGCGGTACGACACGGCACCCGGACTGGCACCTCAACCTGCTGGGGCGCCCGGAGCGGGCGTCGGTCGAACTGCCCGGCCGGACCGCCGTACCGGTGGCGGCGCGGGTCCTCGACGGCGCCGAGCGGGAGCGGGCGTGGCGGCGGGTCACCGAGGCCCAGCCGCGCTACGCGAAGTACCAGAGCAGGTCCGACCGGCAGTATCCGCTGGTCCGGCTCACCCCGAGGTGAGCGGGTCGGAGTCCGCCGGCCCGGCGCACCTCCCGGTGACCGGGTCGGCACCACGGCGAAAGGGGTCAGGCGTGTCCGGCACCACCGAGGTGAACCGCTCCTACCGTGACGTCCTGGTGCGCCGTCCGCTGCTGGCGGGGCTGCTGCTGGGCGACCTGCTGGCGAACGCGGGCACGGGCATGCTGATCGTGGCGATGCCCGTGCAGACGCTGGCCGTGCACGGCTCGGTGGACCCGGCGTACGCGATCGGGATGGTGGAGGCGGCGCCGTTCCTGCTGGCGACGGTGCTCGCCCTGGCCATCGGGCTGGGGCGGGTGTCGGTGCCGCCGAGGCGGCTGCTGCTCGTGGACTGTCTGCTGCGGGCGGTCGCGCTGACCGCGCTGGGGGTGCTCGCCGTGACGGACCGGCTCACGCTGCCGGTCCTGGTCGGCGGGCTGCTCCTCGGCAGCACCTGCCGGATCGCGGGCGCGGGCAGCCGGCGCCTGCTCGCCACGTCGATGGTGGGGGACGCGGACCGGTTCGCCGTCAACGGACTGCTGGGGCTGGGCACCAACGTCGCCCTGTACGTCGCCGGGCCGGTGGCCGGAGGGCTGCTCGTGGCGTCGGCGGGGGCCGGGTGGGCGCTGTTCGCCGACGCGTGCGGGGCGTTGATCCTGCTCGCGGCGGTGGTGCGGTGCGCGCCGCAGCCCGCCGCCGAGCCCGAGCGGGGCGAATCGGGGTGGCGGATCATGCGCCGGCAGCCGATGGCGGGGCGGCTGCTCGTCGTCGTGTTCTTTTTCTTCTTCCTGTACATGCCGATCGAGGTGGCGCTGCCGCTGTACGTCCGGGACACCCTGCACAGCGGGGCGTCCGGGCTGGGGCTGCTGTGGACGGCGCTGGGCGTCGGGACGATCGTGGGCGCGGCCCTGGTCGACCGGCTGCGCGGGCTGCCGCAACGCCCGCTGCTGGTCGTGATCATCGCGTTGTGGGCGCTGTGCCCGATCGCGCTGGCCGCGGTGGACGGCCAGGCGGCGGCGATGGTCGTCTTCGCTCTCGGGGGGCTGGTCTGGGCGCCGTTCACGCCCGTCGCGTACAGCTTCCTCCAGTCGGGGCTGAGCCCTGAGGAGCAGCAGCCGGTCGTCACGCTGTGGGCGACCGGGTCGAACGTGGCGGTGCCGCTCGGGCTGCTGGCGGGCGGTCCGCTGATCGCGCTCACGACGGTGCACACCGCTCTGGTGCTGTCCGGGCTGCTGACACTGCTGCTGGCGCCGCTCGCGGCGTGGGGCGTGCTGGCGGGAAAGGCGCGCCGGGCCGGGTGATCGTGGACCGAGGCGGGTGGGTATCGGCATGGTCGACACGGCGGGCGTCCGCCGCGTCCGTTCCAGGGAGGGCAGCATGACCGATGTCCCGTTCGTACGGCCCGACTCCGACCGCGCCGGTCCGCTCGGCCGGCTGACGCTGGAGCGGTTGCGGCGGCGCACCAGCATGAAGTGGCGCACGCATCCGGAGGACGTCCTGCCGCTGTGGGTCGCGGAGATGGACGTCCCGTTGGCCGGACCCGTCGCCGACGCCCTGCGCGCGGCGATCGGCCTCGGCGACACCGGGTACCCGCACGGGACCGCGTACGCCGAGGCGGTGGCCGCGTTCGCCGCGGAGCGCTGGGGCTGGGACGGGCTGAGGGTGGAGCGCACGGCGCTGGTGCCGGACGTGATGCTGGGTGTCGTCGAGGTGCTGCGGCTGGTGACCGCGCCCGGGGACGCGGTCGTGGTGTGCTCCCCGGTGTACCCGCCGTTCTACGCGTTCGTCACCCATGACGCCCGGGAGGTCGTCGAGGCGCGTCTGGGGCCGGATCTCCGGGTCGATCTGGGCGCGTTGCAGGACGCGTTCGTACGGGCCCGGCGCGGGGGCCGCGGTGCCGCGTTCCTGCTGTGCAACCCGCACAACCCGACCGGGACGGTGCACACGCGTGGGGAGTTGGAGGCCATGGCGGCGCTCGCGCGCGAGCACGGGGTGCGGGTGGTGTCCGACGAGATCCACGCGCCGCTGGTGCTGCCGGGGGCCGAGTTCACGCCGTTCCTGAGTGTGCCGGGCGCGGACGACGCGTTCGCGCTCGTGTCCGCGTCCAAGGCCTGGAACCTCGCGGGGGTCAAGGCGGCGCTGGCCGTCGCGGGCCCTGGGGCCGCCGGGGAGTTGCGGCGGATGCCGGAAGAGGTCGGGCACGGGCTCAGCCACCTCGGGGCCATCGCGCACACGGCGGCCTTCCGCGAAGGCGGGCCCTGGCTGGACGAGTTGCTCCTCGACCTCGACGGGAACCGGCGTCTGCTGGGCGAGCTGGCCGCGCTGCACCTCCCCGGTGTCCGATGTCATCGCCCCGAGGGCACGTACCTGGCGTGGCTCGACTGCACCGCTCTGGGGCTGCACGACGAGCACCGGGGCCCCGGTGAGCCGGGCGTGGTGAGCGATCTGGACGGCCCCGCGCGGATGTTCTTCGACAAGGCCAGGGTCGCCCTCAGCTCGGGGCACGTCTTCGGGTCGGGCGGGGAGGGTCACGTACGGCTCAACTTCGCCACGTCACCGGCGATCCTGCGGGAGGCGCTGACGCGGATGGGCGAGGCGGTACGGGGTCTGTGACCGGGCCGCACCGGTCCGCCGAGGCGCCTGGAACGCGTCCGGCGCCTAGGGGACGCGTCGCAGGGTGGCGGCCAGGTGGTGCTGCAACGGCTGTCCCACGGCGGCGAGTTCGTGGGCGAAGGTCAGCGTGTCGGCGTCGGTGAGGGTGTAGCGGCGGCGGGTGGCCTCGACGTCCTTGGCGGTGGGGGTGACCGCGACCTGGTCGGTCGAGAGGTCGACGGTGCCGTCCGCGGCGTGGCCGACCGCGAGTTCGGCGATCCCGGTGGGCTGGGTGATGAGCGCCTCCACCCTGCCCTCGGGCCGCAGCCGCCACCAGCCGCTCTCCCGGGCCGCCGGGCGCAGCGGCGCGCCCTCCGCGTCCAGCAGCCAGGCCCGGGCCTCGTAGTGCAGGAAGGGCCGGCCGTCGTGGCTGAACGTGACGACCTGCGCGTAGGTGAAGTCCTCGGCGAGGGTGGGGTATTCGCCGTGGCCGCGGCCGTGCCAGGTGCCGAGCAGGGCGAGGACCGGGCCGAGCAGGGGGTGGGGTGCGGGCGCCTGGTCGGGCCGCACGGCGTCCGGGTAGGGCGGCTCGGTCGTCGGGTCGGGCACGGTGGGTCTCCAGGAATGCGGTTCCGGTGGTGGGCAAAGCTTAGAACCCGCTGCGGTCCGGGGTTCACACCTCTGACTCGTGAGTTCCGCGCGCCGCCTCAATGGTCCATGCCAATAAACCGCGCGCGACCCCTTCTCCCCCCAGGGACGGCGTGGCATGCTCACCGCTCGACGCAAATCTGAACGTCGTTCACATTCCTGAATACAGAGGGGGAGGACGGGCATGCGAGAAGCGCCGACGGACACCCGCGCGGTGCCAGGAGTCACAGGCATGACCAGACGGGCACTGCTCGTGAGCGCCGTCGCGGTGGCGGCCGGTGCCGGATCCAGTGAGGTGACCGCCGCCGCCACGGGAACGGCCGGGGCCTCGGCCACCACCGGGCAGGTCCCGTCCCTGTGGGCGGAGTTCGGCCTCACCCCCTTCACCCACCCGCAGATCCCCTTCGTCGGCCGCGCGGGTTGCCACGGCGGAGCGGTGCGGCTCCCGCGGCGGCCGGTCGTCGCCGATGTGCGCGACTTCGGCGCCGTGGCCGACGGCACGACGGACTCCGCACCCGCGATCAACCGTGCCATCGCCGCCGCCGGAAGGGCCGGCGGTGGCACGGTCTCCCTACCCGCAGGAACCTTCCGGATCGACGACGTCATCCGCGTCGGCCACTGCAACGTGGTCCTCAAAGGCGCCGGGAGCGGCCGTACGACCCTCCTGGCGACGAAGAGCCTGACGGAGCTGATCGGCGTGTACGGCTCCCGGTACGGCGGCGACAAGTCGGCCTGGTCCTGGGCCGGTGGGCTCATCTGGCTGGCGCCCCAAGCGCGTTGGGACTCCCTCGTCTCGGCCGTCCGGGCGAAGGCCTGGCCCTTCGAGGGCTGGACGGGCAACGCCCGCGACGAGTGGCGTCCCCTCACCGCCGTCGAACCGGCGCTCCAGGGCTCCTGGACCGTCACGGTCACCGACCCGTCGCGCCTGCGCCCCGGCGACCTGGTCCTGCTCCGGCTCACCGACGACGCCGAGCACACCCTCCTGGAGCACATGTGCGGCGGCGGACCGGGAACGGAGGCGTATGTCTGGGACGACAAGACGAAGTTGACGTCGTACGTCCCCCACGAGTGGCCCGTCCGTATCGCGAGGGTCCACGGCGGACGCGTCACCCTCGAACGCCCCCTCCCCCTCGACGTACGCCCGGAGTGGAACCCTCAACTGACCACCCACGTGGCGGCGTTGACGGGCTCCGGGGTCGAGGGACTGACCCTGGAGGTGCCGGAGCTCGCGCAGCAGCCGCATCTCCTGGACAAGGGGTTCAACGGCGTGTCCCTGCAATGCGCCTACGACTGCTGGGTGGACGACGTGACAGTCCGCAACGTCGACAACGGCTTCGGACTCGTCGCCGCGTCCGCGTGCACCCTGCGGCGGACACGGGTGACCGGACGCGGGGCGCACCACCCCTACTTCTGCCGCGAGGGCTCGCACGACAACCTCGTCGAGGACTTCACCATCGAGGCGCGCACCACGCCCGCGCCGTCCACCACGCAACTGCACGGCATCAACGTCGAAGGGCTGTCGTCGTACAACGTCTGGTCGCGCGGGGTGATGCGGACGGGCACCTTCGACAGCCATCGCGGGCTGCCCTTCGCCAACGTCCGCACCGACATCACGATCGAGAACAACGGGCGCCACGGCGGCGACGCGAGCGCCGGTCCGCTCTACGGCGCGCGGTTCGCCCACTGGAACATCCGGGTGACCAACGGCCGGGCGGGACTGGTCAGGATCGACGGGCTGGCGCCGTACTCGGCCACCGTCGCCATCAGCGAGGTCACCGAGTTCGACCAGATCGACGTACCCGACTTCACGGGAGATCTGCACGCGCGGCTGGAGCTGTACGGCCGTCCGGACGCGGTGCGGCCACGCAATCTGTACGAGGCGCAGCGGGAGTTGGGGGTCGGACGATGAGGGCCGGGTCAGGGGCCGGGGTGCGGATCGGGGTGCGGATCGGGGTGCTGCTCTCCGCGTTCGCCACGTTCGCCGTCCCAGCGGTCCCGGTCGCGCAGGCGGGGCCCGTCGTACCGCATACGGCGGTGCTCGACGGGACGCGTCTTCAGCGGACAAAGCTGCGGCTGCACCAGGGCGATCCACAACTCCGCCAGGCCGTCCGGACGTTGACGGCACGAGCGGACAACTGGCTGGACCAGGGCCCGTGGACGGTCGTCGACAAGCCGCGGCCCGCACCGGGCGGAGACGTGCACGACTACCTGAGCCAGGCCCCGTACTGGTGGCCGACCACGGCCCCGACGGCCGACAACCCGTGGGGCTGCCCGTACGTGCAGCGCGACGGACAGCGCAATCCCGAGGTCGACAGCGGCACCGACCGCCAGGACGTCGAGAAGACCTTCGACTCCGCCTACGACCTCTCCCTGGCCTGGTACTACACCGGCGACCGGCGCTACGCCCGCAAGGCCGGACAGGTGCTGCGGACCTGGTTCCTCGACCCGGCGACCCGGATGAACCCGAACCTGGACCACGCCCAGTTCATCCCCTGCAAGTACGACGGCCGGGCGATCGGCGTCATCGACTTCTCGCAGTCGTTCACCAGCGTCCTCGACGCGATCGCCCTCCTCGACACGGGCGCCCCGGGCTGGACCACGGCGGACGCCACCGGCATGCGCCGGTGGAACACCGACTTCCTCGACTGGCTGAGGAACAGCGACTTCGGCCGGCAGGAGGCTGCGGCCACCAACAACCACGGCACCTTCTACGACATGCAGCTCGCCGGACTCGCGTACGCGACCGGCGACCGGGCGCTCGCCCGCCGGACCGTGCTGGAGGCGCGCGCCAGGCGGATCGCGCCGCAGATCGCGGCCGACGGCAGCCAGCCCCAGGAGCTGGCGCGGACCCGGAGCTGGCACTACTCGACGTTCGACCTGGTGGCCTACACGCGGCTCGCGGCGATCGGCCGGCAGGTGGGCGTGGACCTGTGGGCGTACCGGGGTCCGGACGGGCAGAGCCTGTTCAAGGCGGTGGGCTACCTGCTGCCCGCCGCGACGGGCGCCGCACCCTGGCCCCATCCCGAACTGGAGTTCCACCGGTTCGCGGCGACGGACGTCGTGCACGCGGCGGCCGACGCCGGGGACGCCCGGGCCCGGGAGGCCGTACCGCTGCTGGAGACCCCACCCAGTGGCGACCTCTGGGCGCTGCGCCCCGCGGCGGAACAGCTGGACTCGATCGCGGGCTGACCGGCCTCCGGGCCGTCAGGGCGTGGACGGGCAGGACGACGGCCCGTCCACGCCCTGCGTCCCGTTCATGTCACGGTGGCGCCACCGACCTGCTCGGGTGCGCCCCGCGCGCCCTGCACACGCCCGCGCGGGCCCGCCGTAGCGTGGCCGGATGTGTTGGAGCGCTACGGCCGATCTCGTCGCGGGCAGCTGTGTCGCGGCCGTCGGTGCCGTCTGTGTCGCGCGGGTGCGCGACCCCCGTGACCTCCCGCTCGCCGCGCTGCCCCTGCTGCTGGGCGCGCACCAGCTGGTGGAGGCCCGGGTCTGGGTCAACGGGGGCGGCAGCGGCCCGGCGACGCTCGTGTGGGCCGTCATCGCGTTCCCGCTGCTCGCCGTGTACGTACCGGCGGCGGTGCTGTGCGCCGCCGCGCCCCGCGCCCGGCGCCGGCTGCTCGGCCTCCTGGCGATCGGAACGGCCACCGCCGCAGCGCTCGCCCACGCCCTGGCCACACGCACGGTGACGGCCGAGATCCGCGGCCACACGGTCGGCTACTCGCTCGGCCTGACACACACCTCGCTGCTCGTCACCGGCTACCTGCTGGCAACCGTCGGCTCCCTGCTGCTCTCCGGCGACCGACGGCTGCTGGTACTGGGCCTGCTGATGGCGGCGGGCGCCACGGTCTCCTGGACCCTGTGGCGCCTGGAGTTCGTCTCCACCTGGTGCGCACTCGCGGCGCTGTGCTCGGTGGTGCTGCTGGGGTGGGTACGGTCCAGGGGGTCGGCGCGGAGCGTCCCCCGAGTGGATCGCTAGCGCCGACCTCCGAACATCCAGTCGTGGATCTCGACGGTCTCGTAGCGGCCGTCCCTGGCGTAGGGGTCGTTCGCGATGAGGGTCTCGGCTGTGGCGCGGTCCGGGAGTTCGACGAGGAGGGCGGTGCCCTGCCAGGTGGTGCCGTCGTCGGAGAGCAACGGGCCGTAGGCGATGAGGCGTTCGCGGTAGGACGTGTCGAGGTAGCGGGCCTGGGCCTCGTCGGCCCGTGTGTCCGTGCGGCCCTGGGCGATGATCAGGAAGCGGTGGTGGTCGGGCTGTGCGTGGGCGTACTCCCACATCGTGCGGCCGAGGACGTTGGTCCAGCGGCGGATGAGCACCTCGCCGTAGACTCCCGCCCGGTGGTTGGGCTCCTCGAAGGCGAACGCGTGGGCCGTCTCGGCGTCCGGCAGGTCGACGATGTGCAGGCTGCCGGTCACGTTGTCGTCGTCGTCCAGGGTGAACGTAGGGCCGCGGGCGATCATGCGGTCGGCGTAGCCGTCCATGAACGTCCAGTGTTCCTCCGCCAGTTCGAGCCGTTTCGGCATCGAGCCCTGCTTGTCGCGGCAGTAGAAGAAGTACTCCATGTCGCTCCCCCCGGAACGTCGTGCGTGCCACCGGGACCGGCGGCGTCGGATCGTACCAACGTTCGGATGCGGGGTTGCCGGGATGCGGAATCGCGGCCCGTGGGTATTCCTGGACTCGGGTGACGTGAGCGGGCGGAGGGTCGTGGTGGTGGACGTGGGATCGGCGGTGTGCGGGTGACGGGGCCGGGCGAGGCACCCGGGGCCGTCGCGGCCCGGTTGACCGGGCGTGCGGTGACGGGGCTGCGGCCCCTCACGGGGTCGGTCACCGAAGTCGCCCTGGACGGGGGGACGGTGGTGGTCAAGGACGCCGGTGAACCGGCGGCGGCCCGCGCCGAGGCGGCGGGGCTGGACTGGCTCGCCGCGGCCGGACCCGGTGCGGTGCGGGTCCCTCTCGTCCTCGGCCGCGAGGGGCGCTGGCTGGTCACCGAACGGGTCCCGGAAGGGCGGCCGAGCCGTGCCGCGGCGGTGCGGTTCGGCCGCGCGCTGGCCCGGACGCACTCGGCCGGGGCGGAGGCGTTCGGTACGCCGCCGCCGGGCGGGACGGCGGACGCGTACATCGGGCTCGCTCCCCTGCGCAACGTACCCGGCGGCGACTGGCCCACCTGGTACGCCGAACACCGGGTGCTGCCCTATCTGCGCCGTGCCGCCGACGACGGGACGCTGCGGTCCGGCGAGGCCGCCGTGATCGAGCGGGTCTGCGAGCGGCTGCCCGCGCTCGCCGGTCCCGCCGAGCCCCCGGCCCGGCTGCACGGGGACCTCTGGAACGGCAACGTCCTGTGGGGCGCCGACGGCGACGTCCGGCTGATCGACCCCGCGGCCCACGGCGGGCACCGCGAGACCGACCTCGCCATGCTCCGCCTCTTCGGCTGCCCTCACCTGGACGACATCCTGACGGCCTACGACGAGACCGCCCCGCTCGCCCCCGGTCACCACCGCCGCGTCGGCCTGCACCAGCTCTTTCCGCTCCTGGTCCACGCGGTCCTCTTCGGCCGCTCGTACGCGGAACAGGCGCTCTCCGAGGCCCGGCGCCTCCTCATCGACTGAGCGGCTGAGCGGCTGATTCTCTGAGCGGCTCAGAGAATCAGCATCTCAGCAACCAAGACTCCACGTCTCACCGACAGGGGCCCGAGCATGACGCACTCCACCCGTCTGATCGTGCTGCGCGGCAACAGCGCCAGCGGCAAGAGCTCGGTCACGGCCGGGCTGCGCGCCCGCTACGGCCGGGGCATGGCCGTCGTCGGCCAGGACGTCCTGCGCCGCGAGGTCCTGCACGAGCGCGACATCCCCGGCGGCGCGAACATCGGCCTGATCGACCTGACCGTGCGCCACGCGCTGTCCCACGGCTTCCACACCGTCCTGGAGGGCATCCTGCACACCTCGCGCTACGGCGACATGCTCGCCGGGCTCTTCGCCGACCACCCCGGCCGCAGCCACTGTTTCTACCTGGACGTCCCGTTCGACGAGACGCTGGCCCGGCACGCCACCAAACCCATCGCCGACGCGGTCTCCGCCGACCAACTCCGTCGCTGGTACAGCCCGCTGGACCTTCTGCCCGGCGGCGTCGAGACCGTGATCCCGGCGTGCAGCACGCTCGACGCGACGGTCGAGCGGGTGCTGCGCGCGTCGGGTCTGACCCCGTCGGGTGAACAGTCGGGGGCGACCGGCTGATCCCGGAACTTCTCGGGCCGGCCGCTAGTTTCTACGTTGCTGTAGATCTTACGGAGCACCGGACCGTCGAACGGGCGGGCCGGGCCCGATACACCGTTTGGAGTGCGCATGGCCCTGTGGGACCGCTTCAAGGAGTCCGCGTCGACGATGCAGACACAGCTCTTGGCGAAGAAGAACGACCTCAAGAGCGGCGCCTTCCGCGACGCCAGCATGGCCATGTGCGCGCTGGTGGCCGCCGCGGACGGCAGCGTGGACCCGTCCGAGCGGCAGCGCGTGGCCCAGCTGATCGCCACGAACGAGGTGCTGCAGAACTTCGACGCCATGGACCTCCAGCGGCGCTTCGACGAGAACCTGGCCAAGCTGACCACCGACTTCGCGTTCGGCAAGGTGAGCGTGCTCCAGGAGATCGGCAAGGCGAAGAAGAAGCCCGCCGAGGCGCGTGCGGTCGTCCAGATCGGCATCGTGATCGGCGGCGCCGACGGCGACTTCGACAAGACGGAGCAGGCCGTCGTGCGTGAGGCGTGTTTCGCGCTGGACCTGCCGCCGCACGAGTTCGACCTCTGACATCCTCCCGCCACTGACCGCATTCCGTCTCTGATCACCTCCCGACGCCGATCGGACTCCGTCTCCGGTCACATCCCGTCGCTGATCGTCCCCGGCGCACGGGGCGGGCCCTGCCGGTCCGCCCCTCGCCGGTGCGGCATGCGCCGCCCACGACAGATCTGCGCGCCGCCGAGCCGCTGCCACCACCCCCTGCCCCCGCCGCACCCCTCCCGCGCACTTCACGTGCGACGGGCCGTAGGGAGACCCCGCCACGAACGGCGTCCCGCCGCGCTTCTCCCGGCGTAGGAGAAGCGCTCTGTTTCCGGGCGGCGAGCGTGTATTGAGCGGCGAGTCGCGGGTTCCTCTTGCACGGCAGCGGTACGACGGTGAGGCTTTTCGTGCCGTTCCTCCCATTCGGGGGATGACATCGACAATGGACCGCTTTTGTCCAAGGAGGAAACATGGCGTGGACCTTCGGCGGGGGCACCATCGCCCCAGGAGCCACCCAGGAGTGGTGGTTCGCCTGGGGTGGCAATGGTGACGTCGGGCCGCAGCTCATCCAGGCACAGCCGCTCAACCCGAACGGGCTGCTCTTCACCACGCAGATCGGAGAGGTGCGCGACGGCAACAACAACCTCTCCTACCGGGCGACCGTGCGCAACGCGGGTCCCCTGACCGTCAACTTCAACTGGCGCGGCGGCGGGAGCGTGTGAGATGACCCGGCTCAAGGTACTGATCGACACCGCGGGCGCCGTCCTCGGCACGGTGCGCGAGGACGGCGCTTCCGGAGAGGGCGACGGTCCCGTGAAGGGGGCGTTCGTCGCGGGTCCGGGCCAGCGGATCGTCACGGTGGACGTCGACGACGACATCGTCGAGGGACCGCCCGCCACGCTCTACTCGCACATCAGGAACACCCACATCGGCTGACGGCCGTGAGCCCGGTCGGGTCCGCGCCCTGACAGGTGTGTCTCCGTCCGGCCGGTCGCCAGGGGCGCCACGCCTCCGGCGGCCGGCCGGGCTCGTGCTCAACCGTTCGCGCAGGTGCTGCCGTTGAGCGTGAAGGTGCTCGGTACGGCGTTGGCGGTGCCCTTGGTGCCGATGAAGCCGACGGTCACCGAACCGGCGGCCGGCACGGTGGCGGTGTAGGACGCGGGGATCACGGTGACGGCCGCGCCGCTCTGACTGGCGGTGCCTCCCCACATGTTGGAGACGGTCTGGCCGTTCGCGAACGAGAAGCCCAGTGTCCAGCCGCTGATGGCCGTCGTGCCCCGGTTGCCGATCACGATCTCGCCCTGGAAGCCGCCCGGCCACTCGCCGACGACGCGGTAGGCGACCGAGCAGTTCAGGGCCGGAGCGGCGCTGGTGGTGACGCTCACGGTGGCCGAGCGGGCGGAGCGGTTCCCGGCCGCGTCCCGGGCGTAGACGGCGAAGGTGTACGCCGTGGAGGCCGAAAGCCCGGTCACCGTGACCGAGTTGGTGGTGGAGGCCGCGACGTTGGTCTCGGTGCCGCCGCTGACGCGGACGATGTCGTAGCCGGTGACACCGACGTTGTCCGTCGAGGCCGTCCAGGCGAGCGCCGCCGTCGTGGCCGTCACCGCGGAGGCGCTCGGGGTGCCGGGCGTGGTGGGTGCCTGGGTGTCGCCGGATCCGCCGCCGCCGAAGACGGTCGCCTCCTTCGACGTCTGGGCGATGCCGTTCACGCCGTTGAAGATCCGCTGACCCCAGGTGCTGAGCTGCGCGGGGTCGAAGCCGATGGCCAGATCGAGGATCGGGTCGGTGTTCCCGCTCCAGGACCAGGCGAGATAGCCGAGGTCGAGCTGCTCGGCAGTGGCCATCATCGTGTCCTCGTCGGGGTCGCCCCACTGGTCGGCGGGTCCGCCGAACTCACCGATGAGGAGCGGGAGTTCCGCGTTGACGAAGGCGTTCAGGTAGTCGGTGATCTCCGCGGCGGTGTCGAAGACGCTGTACATGTGGATGGAGAAGATCAGGTTGCCGGTGGTGTCGGCGTCGTAGACGGTCTGGGCGTTGGCGCGCATGACGCCCTGCCAGTCCTGGCCCCAGTTGGGCGCGTCCACCATGATCGTGTGCTCGAAGCCGGCGTTGCGCAGCTTCTGGATCGCGGCGATGGTGGGCGCCGTCCATCCCTCGGGACTGGTGTTGCCCCAGGGCTCGTTGCCGATGTTGATGATGATGTAGTTCTCTTCGCCCGCCAGGACGCTCTTCAGGCCGATCCAGTAGTCGGCCGCCTGGTCGAGGGTGCCGGCCGCGGAGTCCTCGCCGTAGCCGGTGGTGTCGTGGACCTCCAGGACGCAGATGAGCCGGTTCGCCTTGCACTGCGCGACAACGTTGGCAACGTCCGCCGCGGAGTTGGCCGTCCAGCGGTGGCCGTCGGCCAGGACGACCCGGACGGTGTTGGCGCCGAGCGCCTTGACGTCGGCGAGCGACTGCGTCTCGTTCGGGTACCAGGTGTGGGCGTGGTTCACGCCGCGCATCACGAAATCGTTGCCGTTGCCTTCGAGAAGGCGGCCTTCGCTGATGTGCAGGCCGATGGCCTCGGCGGCGGGCGGGTCGTCGGCCCGCGCCTGGGCCGACGTCGCCGCCGGGAACAGCGCGGCGGCGACGACCAGCGAGAGGACCGCCGCCGCGCGGGCCAACAGGGTCCTTCCTGCGGTGCTCTTCTTCGTTCTCCTTGCGATTGTCCTCACTGCGACTCCAGGGAATGGGCGCCAGGAACTCAGGCATCGGAAGGTGCGGGTATGGGAGCGCTCCCATCAAGCCACCGCGACAAGTACACGTCAAGAAGAACGCCCGACTGTCGACACTATCGAGAATGACGAACGTCAACACCCTTGACCTCGCCATAGTGTCGACACTAGGAAGGGAGGGCGAGCCGTACCGCGGTCTCGTGAGACCGTCTCCCGAAAGGGGTCCTCGTGACCGGCAGGCTCTTTGGCAAGGTCGCTCTCGTCACCGGCGCGGGCGCCGGCATCGGACAGGGGTGCGCGCTGCTCTTCGCCGAGCAGGGCGCGACCGTCGTCGGATGTGACATCGACCCGGCGTCCGCCGAACGGACGCGCGAACTCGCCGCCGATCGCGGGCTGGACGTCGACGTGCTCGCCCCGCTCGACATGACCGTGCCCGAGGACGCGCGGCGGTTCGCCGACGAGGCGGCCGAGCGGTACGGCCGGATCGACGCGCTCGTGACGGCGGGCGCCATCGCCCCGCACATGGCCACCGCGGCCGACATGGACTTCGCCGGGCAGTGGACGCCGACGATGCGCGGCGAGGTCGACGTCGTGTTCCTCCCCGTGCAGGCGGCCTGGCCGCACCTGGTGGCGTCGGGAGGCGGCTCGATCGTCAACTTCGCGTCGGTCAACGCGTTCCGGGGCAGCGGCACCTTCGGGATGGTCGCGCACTGCGCGGGCAAGGCGGCCGTGCTCGGCATGACCCGGCAACTCGCCGTGGAGGGCGGGCCGTCGGGCATCCGCGCCAACACCATCGCGCCGGGGATGGTCCGGACACCGGCGACCGAGTCGGCCGGGGCGCACGAGGGCTCGGCCCGCGAGACGCTGCTCGCGCGGATCCCGCTGGGCCGCACCGGCACGCCGGAGGACATCGCGTGGTGCGCGGTGTATCTCGTCTCGGACGAGGCGGCGTGGGTGACCGGCGGCAACTTCCCCGTCGACGGCGGAGTGCTCGCCAAGTGACGGGCTCGCCCACGCGCGTCAGGCGTCGGCGCGGCGCCTGCGCGCCGGCTTCCCGCCCCGGTCCGCGTCCTGCTCCAGCTGTTCCTCCACCGCGCGCAGCGCCCGGACGGTCGCCCCCGCGATCAGCGCCGACGCCAGCTCGCCGTCCCGCTCCTCGCAGGCCTGGAGCAGCCGCTCCTGATCGTCGACGCTGTAGGCGAGGCGGCCCGCGCGGGTGAGGCTCAGATGGCGCAGCATCAGGGTGCGCAGCGCCAGGGAGTCCAGGATCTGCTTCAGGGTCGCGTTGCCGACGATCTCGGTCATGCGTTCCTGGAGCTGGACGTGGGCCCAGAAGTAGCCGTCCACGTCACCGGAGTCGGCGACCTTGCGCATCCGCTCGACCCGGCCGCGCAGCTCGGCCAGTTCGGTGTCGGTGGCGCGCTCGACGAGCAGGCCCGCGAGCATCGCCAGGAGCTGGCGCCTGACCTGGTAGATGTCGCGGATGTCCTGGAGGGAGGGCGCGGCGACGCGGGGCCTGCGGCGGGCCTTCATCTCGACCAGCCCTTCCTGTTCGAGGAGCATCAGCGCCTCGCGGACGGGCGTACGGCTGGTGTCGAACCGCCGTGACAGGTCGACGCTGTTGAGGTCCTGGCCCGGTTCGAGGCGTCCCTCGATGATGCCGGCGCCGACCCATTCGGCGATCTGCGCGACGAGCGGCTCGCGCCGGTCCCGCAGCCGCAGGAGGCGCTCCAGCACGAGGTGCGTGTCCTGCTCGGTCATCGGCGACTCTCCCTGCCTGCCCACCTGCCACCGGCTCACAGCCGGTTCAACGGTGTCGACACTAGCGCATCCCGCTCCGGCCCCCACGGGGGATTCCCCGTACCTGTCGACAGACAGCGCTGTCTGTCGGCCGACCATCACCATCGGGAGGACACCATGCATCAGGACCGCAGCATCCACGGGAACCCGGACACGGGTCGTCGTGCGGAGGTCAGCAGACGGGCCGTGGTCGGTGGCGCGCTGGCGGCGCTCGCCGTGACCGGCACCGCCGCCCAGGGCACGGCGCGGGCGGCCTCGCACGGCCGCTCGCCGTGGGAGCCGGTGCCGGTGCCCGCGCAGGTCCCGGTCACCGAGTACCAGGTGCCCGTCGCCGGGGACGGCAGCCTGTGGTGCTGGGACACCGGCGGTTCCGGTGAGCCGGTGATCCTGCTGCACCCGGGCTCCGGAAGCGGCGAGAGCTGGCCGTACCAGCAGCCGGTGCTGGCCGGGGCGGGCTTCCGGGTGCTCGCCTACTCGCGGCGCGGCGCCTACGGGTCGGTGGCGGGGACGCGGGCGGCGGCCGACACCGCGTCCGGCGACCTCGACGCCCTCGCCGACTTCCTGGGCCTGGGCCGCTTCCACCTGGGCGGTTCGGCGGCGGGCGGCCCGGTCTCCCTCGACTACGCGCTCACCCACGGCGACCGGCTGCTGAGCCTCACCGTCTCGGGCAGTGTCATGGGCGTGATGGACGCGGAGTACCTGACGCTGACCGCGGCGCTCCAGCCGGACCCGTTCGGGGACATGCCGGTCGAGTTCAAGGAGCTGGGGCCGTCGTACCGGGGCGGGAACCTGGACGGCGTCGCCGCCTGGCTGGAGATCCACGAACGGGCCCGGACCGCCGACGCGTTCCCCCAGTCGCTCGCCCGCACCCTCACCTGGGCGGCGCTGGAGACCCTCTCCCTGCCCGTGCAGCTCATCACCGGTGATGCCGACCTCTACTCCCCGCCCTCCCTGATGCGGCTCAACGCCGGGCACATCGGGGACGTGGAGACGCACGTCGTCGCCGAGTCCGGGCACAACCCGCACTGGGAGCAGCCTAACGCGTGGAACCGGCTGCTGATCCGCTTCATGCGCCGGCACGGCCGTAAGTCCTAGCCGCCCGCCGGTAGTTCGGCATCGAGGGCGCCCAGGAACCGGGACGTCATCTTGTACGGCGCCACGGTCGCCCCCGGTTGGACGAGTCCCGCCTCGTCGGCGTCTCCGCGCGGGGCGCCGAGGGGGGTCTGCGGGACACGCCGCCCACGGGTCGTCGCGTGGGCGTGCGCGACGACCCGTGGGCGGCGTTCGTCGAGGCCCTCGTCGGTGAGACCTGGGCGGCGTTCATCGAGGTCCTCGTCGGTGAGACCGGCCTTGCGTGCCTCGCCCTCGTGCGCGGTGCACTCGTACGGAGCGCGGCCGAGGGGGTGCGGGTCGCCGCCCCGGCGGGGCACGGACACGGGCGGCGACGTCGCCGCTGCCCTGCGGGGCGGGGAGTCGGGCCACCCGGCTCCCTTCGGGTCGTGCGGCAGCGTCAGAGGGGTCTGGGGCAGCGGGACAGGAAGTGCATCGCCTCGATCCGGTCGACGGGGCCGGCCGTCACCGTGTCACCGAAGTGCATGGCCTCGGTGCCGGTGAAGGCGGGCCAAGGGGGCAGTCCGGGGCCGCCGGGGTCTCCCGTGGCGACGAAGCGGGCCCAGGCGTCGGCCATGGTGCGGGCCAGCGCGCGGTCGGTGTCGGTCCAGGGCCAGGGGCGGCAGTCCAAGGTGTCGAGGGTGTAGGGGAGTTCGGCGGTGTGGTGCACGCCGTAGGAGGGCAGGCCGTCGGCCGGTGGTCTGACGTCGAGGCCGTCGGGGTGGGGCGGGGTGCGGGCGAAGCGGTAGAGCCAGGTGGGTGCCTGGGTGCGGTGGGCCGTGGCCCAGTGCCACACCGGGTAGGTGAAGCGGCTCTCCCCGGTGAAGCGGCGTGCGGTGCGGCGGACGTCGTCCGCGTCGCGCACGGGGTACAGCTCGTCGGTGCCGGGCAGGACGGGCAGCCCGCGTACGGCGTCCGGGGTCGCGTACACGGACCCCTCGTCGCGGTTGCTGCCGACGAGGAGCGGTACGGCGTGCTGGCGGCCGGTGGCGAAGACGTCGTCGGTGGGTTCGGTGAGAAGGCGGCCGTCGACGACCGGGCCGAAGTGCCCCTTGAGGACGAGTTCGACGCCGTCGGTGCGGCGCAGCGCCGTGAGGTCGCGGTCGCCGAACTCCCCTGCCCAGCGCAGCCCTTGTTTCTGGGCGGAGGCCTGGTCCGGGAGGGGGCCTTCGGCGCGTCCGACGCCCGACGCGCCCTGGCCGAGGGCCCGGTGGAACAGGGGGCGGGCCGTGGGGGCGGCCATGAGGTGGCAGATGTGGGCGGCTCCGGCCGAGTTGCCCGCGAGGGTGACACGGGCGGGGTCGCCGCCGAAGGCCGCGATGTTCTCCTGGACCCAGGTCAGGGCGGCGACGATGTCCAGGAGCCCGTAGTTGCCGGACGCGCCGTCGCCGTCCTCGGCCGCGAGACCGGGGTGGGCCAGGAAACCGAGGGCGCCGAGGCGGTGGTTGAGGGTGACGGTCACGAGCCCGCGGGCGGCCATGTTGTGGCCGTCGTGGATCTCCTGGCCGCCGTGTCCGTACCGGTTGCCGCCGCCGTGGATCCACACCATCACCGGCAGCCCGGCGCCGCCCGGGTCCGGCGTCCATACATTGAGGTAGAGGCAGTCCTCGCTCATCACCAGCGCCCGCCGGTCGGCGAAGTTCGCGTGGTACATGATCGCGTCGCGCGGCGGCTGCGGTTGCAGGGGTGCCGGGCCGAAGCTGTCGGCGCGGCGCTCGCCGTCCCAGCCGGGGCCCGGTGCGGGCGGGCGCCAGCGGAGGTCGCCGACCGGGGGCGACGCGAAGGGGACGCCCTTGAAGGCGCTCACCCCACCCCGGCGCTCCCCCACGAGGCGTCCGCCCGTCGTACGGACCCGTACCCGTGTCCCGGTGGCCGCGGGGGCCCGGGTCACGCCGGTGCCTTGTGCAGGACGCCGTCCTTCATGACGACGGTGAGCCGTGCGGGGTCCTGGAGGAGGGCGATGTCCTCCAGCGGGTCGCCGTCGACGAGGACGAGGTCGGCGAGGAACCCTTCGCGGATCAGGCCGAGTTCGTCGCCCATGCCCATGATCTGGCCGCCGAGGCAGGTCGCGGCGCGCAGGGCCTCGGCCGGGGTGAAGCCGAACCAGTCGACGAACAGTTCCAGGTCGCGCAGGTTGCGGCCGACCGGGTTCCAGGCGAAGCCGTAGTCGCCGCCGGGGACGACCCGGATGCCGCGCCGCACCAGTTCGGGCACGACCCGGCGGACGGCGTCGTGGGTGGCCTCGACCTCCATGCCGGGTTCGGGTTCGCTGTCGGCCTCGTGGAGGTTGGCGTGGATGATGCCCGGGGTGGGGGCGACGAAGATCCGGTCGCGGGCCGCTTCGAGGAGGTCGAGGGCTTCCTCGTCGGCGAAGGTGCAGTGGTAGACGGCGCGGATGCCGTGGCGTACGGCCATCTTGACGGACTCGGCGGCGTGGGCGTGGGCGGTGAGCCAGACGCCGTGCTTCTGGGCGGTGTGCGCGGCGGCGGCGACCTCCTCGTCGGTGAACTGGACGATCCGTGAGGTGCCCTGGACGACCGCGCTCTCGCCGGAGAGGGACAACTTGACGATGTCGACGCCGAGTTCGGCCATGTCGCCGACGAAGCGGGACACCGATCCGGGGTCGGAGGCACGGCCGTCGACGCCGGGGAAGTCGTAGACGCCCGGTTCGACCATGCCCGCGCTGCCCTCCCAGGAGGCGGCCTTGAGGCGCGGGCCGGGCATCCAGCCCTCGGCGAACGCCTTGCGGGCGGCGGTCTCGGTGCGCGGGAGCCGGTTGCCGCCGGAGTAGGCGCTGGTGATGCCGTGGTCGAGGAGGACCCGTCCGGCGTGGGCGACGAGCAGGGCCTTCTCCTCGTCGGGTTCGTCGCGGCGCCGGGAGCGGTGTTCGACGGTGGAGCCGAAGCCCAGGTGGGCGTGGGCGTCGACGAGGCCGGGGAGCAGGGTGCCGCCGGCGCCGTCGACGAGGCGGGCGCCGTCCTGCCGGATGTGCCGGGCCACGCGGGTGATGCGGTTGCCCTCGACGAGGACGTCCGCGGGGAAGGGGTCGCGGCCGGTGCCGTCGAAGACCTGGACGCCGGTGAAGAGGATGCCGTGGTGCGGGTGCCGGTTCATCGGGTGGTCGCCCTCCGGAAGTGGTGCCGCATCTCCCCCACGCCGGTGATCCGGCTGACGAGTTCGTCGTCCGGGGTGAGGAACCGCCGGGGGGTGCGCCGGTTGCCGACGCCCGCGGGGGTGCCGGTGAAGATCAGGTCGCCGGGGAGCAGGGTGCAGAACGCGCTGAGGTACGAGACCAGCCGGGGGATCGGGAAGATCATGCCGGAGGTGCGGTCGTGCTGCACCACCTCGCCGTTGAGCTCGCAGATGAGTTCCAGGTCGTCACGGTCCTCGATCTCGTCGAGGCTGACCAGGGCCGGGCCGACGGGGCCGAAGCCGGGGTGCGACTTGGCGAGGGAGAACTGGGCCGGGCGGCCCGCGAGTTGGGCGACGCGTTCGGACAGGTCCTGGCCGACGGTGAGCGCGGCGACCGAGTCCCAGGCCTTCTCGACGGGGACGTGGCGGGTCTCCCTGCCGATGACGGCGACGAGTTCCAATTCCCAGTCGACGTTGCCGGGCGGCAGTTCGATCACGGTGCGGGGTCCGGTGAGGCAGGTCGGGAACTTGGTGAAGACGAGGGGTTGTTCGGGGTCCTCGTAGCCCGCCTCCGCCGTGTGGGGACGGTAGTTGAGGGCGACGGCGAAGACCTGGCGCGGGGCGGGGACGGGGCTCTGGAGGGCCGCGGGGTCGTAGGGGCGGGCCTGCGTGGCGGCGGCTGCGGTGGCGGTCGCCGACCACGTGCGCAGGTCGTCCCAGCGGGCGTAGAGGTCTGTCGACAGTTCCGCGGGGACGTCGACGGCGCCTTCGGCCGTCAGCAGGACGGTACGGCCTTCGAGTTGTGCGATGCGCATGGGCCGGTCACACCCACTGCTCTGCGGGCGGCTCGTCCTCGCCGTACGCGTCCCGCCAGGAGACGACGGGGTTGCGCAGGACGCCGAGTCCCTCGATCTGGGCTTCGACGACGTCCCCGGGCTTGAGGTAGTTCGCGAAGGGGTCCTCGGTGCTCGCGGCGACGCCGGCGATGGTGCCGGTGGTGATGATGTCGCCCGCGCTGTAGGTCTGCGGGGAGTGGTAGGCGACGAGTTGCGGGATCGACACCGACATGCGGGCGGTGCTGGACTTCTGCCGGACGTCGCCGTTGACCCTCAGTTCCATGTCCAGGTCGTGCGGGTCGTCGATCTCGTCGGCGGTGACGATGTACGGGCCGATCGGGCAGAACGTCTCGATGGCCTTGGAGAAGGAGAAGACGCCGGACTCCATCTCCCTGCGCTGGATGTCGCGGGCGGTGATGTCGTTGAAGACGAGGTATCCGGCGATGTGCTCGGCGGCCTGCTCGGCGGAGAAGAAGCGACCCGGCTTGCCGATGATCACGGCGAGTTCGAGTTCGTAGTCGAGTTCCCGGGTCAGGTGCGCCGGGTGGACGATCGGCTGGTCGGGGCCGATGATCGCGTCGACGTTCTGGAAGAAGACGATGCCCTTGTTGACCGGGTGGGACCAGTCGACGCGGACGAGGTCCTCGTGGTGCTCACGGAAGTTGCCCGCGGTGTGGAAGAACTTCTTCGGCACGATCGGCGCGCGCAGCCGGACGTCGGCGAGCGCGAACGCCCGTCCGGTCTCGCCCACTTGGCCCTCCCGCTCGAAGTACGCGCGGGTCGAGGGCACGTCCAGCTCCACGACCGTGTCGCCGTCGAGACGGCCGACGAGTCCGTCGTCGAATGTCACCAGCTTCATCAAGACCTCCCTAACTGTCGACACTCAGCCTGCCCAGGGCGGCTTTGATCGTCAATAGCTGTGCGAAGTGTGGACACAATTCATGGCCGTGGCTTAAGTTCCGGAGCATGCGCACTACATGGGACTTCACGGGCACGCGCGCTCTGGTCGCCGGCGCGGGCGGGATCGGGGCGGCCGTCGCCCGGGAACTCACGGACGCGGGTGCCTCGGTCGCCGTACTCGACGCCGACAAGGACAGACTCCCCACCGAGAACGGCATCGCCGCCGACCTCACCTCCCCCGACGCCTGCCGCGCCGCCGTCGCCGAGGCCGTCCGGCTCCTCGGCGGACTGGACGTGTTCGTGCACGCCGTCGGCGCCAACGACCGCAGACCGGTCCTGGAGACGCCGGACGAGGTATGGGACCGGCTGCTCGCCGTCAACCTCACCAGCGCCTTCCATCTGGGCCGCGCGGCCGGTGCCGTGATGGTGCCCGGCGGCTACGGGCGTGTCGTCTACCTCTCCTCCGTCTCCGGGCTCCTGGCCCACAAGGACCACGCCCCGTACGCCGCGACCAAAGGCGGCGTCAACCAGCTCATGCGGGTGATGGCCCGCGAGTGGGCCCCGCACGGCGTCACCGTCAACGCGGTCGCACCGGGCTACACGGAGACCGGACTCACCCGCGAGTACCTCGAACGGCCCGGTATGCGCGCCTCCCTGGAGTCGCTCGTCCCCGCCGGACGCCTGGGCCGCCCCGAGGACCTCACCGGACCGGTCCTCTTCCTCGCCTCCGCCGAGTCCGCGTTCGTCACCGGCCAGGTGCTGTACGTCGACGGCGGCCGGACCCTCGTATGAACACCCTTCCCCCTCGCACGACTTCACGATCGGAGCCCGTATGACCGCCGCCCCCGTCCCTTCCCCCGTCCCCGGCCGCTTCGCCGGGAAGACGGTCCTCGTCACCGGTGCCGGTACCGGATTCGGCGCCGAGATCGCCGTACGGGCCGCGCGGGAGGGGGCCGATGTCGCCGTCCACTACCGCGGTTCGCGCGAGGGCGCCGAGGCGACCGCCGAGCGGATCGCGGCGCTCGGCCGCAAGGCCTTCGTCGTGCAGGCCGACATCGCCGAGCACGAGCAGATCAAGCGCCTCGCCGACGAGGTGTGGACCCACTTCGGCCGCCTCGACGTCGCCGTCAACAACGTCGGTGACGTGGCCCGTGAGCAGATGTCGTGGCGGGACATCACCGAGGAGTCCATCGACCACGTCCTCGCCGTCGACGTGAAGGGAACCCTCCTGTGCACCCATGAGTTCGGGGCGCGGATGCTGGAGCAGGAGGGCGGCGGCGCGATCGTCAACATCGGCTCCACGGTCGTCGTCCGGGGCAGCGCGCGGGCACCCCAGTACGCCGCCGCCAAGTACGGGATCATCGGGCTCACCAAGTCCTACGCCCACGCCTTCGCACCCGCGGTACGCGTCAATGTGTTCGCGCCCGGGTTCATCGAGACGGCGGCGACGCTGGGGCGGGCGGACTGGCAGGGCGGACGCGGGGACAGGCTGCGCGAGGCCACGCCCATGGGCCGGATACCGGGTCCCGAGGAGCTGGCGGGGGCCGCGCTGTTCCTGGCCACCGAGGACGCCCAGCACATCACCGGCGGCTTCCTCGTCGCCGACGGCGGCTACAACATGATCGGCGCGTAGCCCTGACCGGCGCGTAGGCGCCCGCACGAACGCCGGCCCCCGGGGAGTGGTTCGCATCCCGGGGGCCGGCTCCTGTGCGGGGCGGGTTACGCGACCGTGAGGGTGAGCGCTCCGGTGTAGCTCTTGCCGGCGGTGACGGCCGTGGCCGTCCCGTCGACCGTCAGGGTCACGGTCTTCCCCGACGGGGCCGTCACCTGGGCGTCGGACGCCAGGGTGAGCGCGCTCAGGTACGACGTGCCGGTGACCGTCCAGGTGGAGCCGCTGCCCAGCGTCACGAGGACGCCGTTGTTGACGACGGGGCTCGGGGTGTTGGTGACCTCGCTGATCTCCCGGTACTCGGCGGAGGTGATGGTGGTGACGTTGTGCTTGGCGGTGCTCGCCGAGATGACACCCGTGACGGTGGACCCGGTGAAGGAGACGCTGAGGTTCTGCCCCTGGAGGCTCGCGTTGCCGCCGCCCCAGACCGAGTTGTAGAAGTCACCGGTCAGGTCGATGTCGGTGAAGGAGGCCTTGGAGTCGGTGGACTGGGAGCTGGTGGTGACCCAGGACGACGACTTGACCGGGGAACCGGTGGGTTCGGTGTAGGTGCCGATCGTCTCCGTCTTCCAGGGCTTGCCCGACACGGTGACGCTGCTGGGACGGTCGGTGTCCATCAGCTGGAAGACGATGCCGTTGCCCGCGTTGACGGCGGCGCCCTCGGAGCCGTCGACGGTGACCGTGCCGGCCACGGCCTTGGAGACGAACGCCGTCTCCCCGGTGTTGACCTGGGTGCCGCCGTCGATGGTGACGGAGCCCGCCGCGTACCACAGCACCATGAAGCGTCCGGCGTTCACGGTGGTCGACTTCACCTTCAGCTTGTTCAACTCGGCTGTGGTGAGACCGAGTTCGAGCGAGGTGTTGAGGTCGGCGACCGCGGCCCTGGTGCTGTCGCCGTAGTGCGCCGAGGCACCCCAGTGGATCAGGGCGTAGTCGCCGACGTCGAAGGTGCAGCCGAGGAAGTGCTCGGTGACGTTGCCGATGGCGTACGAACCGTAGCCCTGGCCGCCGGTGTTGGCGATGGTGGAGTTGATGGCGGTGAGCGTGCAGTTGCTGCCGCCGTCGACGGACAGGGCACCCCATTTCTCCGAGGAGATCGTGGAGTTGATGTACGAGGCCCTGGTGCTCGCGCCGAGCAGGTTGGTGGTGCGGACGTTCCCGGACAGGCCCAGCATCCACGGCACGGTGATCATGTAGCGGGTGTCGCCGGTGCCGGCGGTCGGGTACTCGTCGGGGACGGTGCCGTCGTCGCAGTGAAGGGTGGAGTTCTTGACGACGACGTTGGCGGTGGCGTCGGCGATGACGGCGGTGCGGACCACGCCTTCGTTGCGGATGGTGGCGCCGTCCACGACGAGCGTGGTGCCTTCGCCGGTGCCGACGACGGAGGCGCCGTAGCCGATGAAGTCGCAGCGTCCGTTGCCGTCGAAGGCGATCTTCGGCTTGGTCAGGGTGTAGGTGCCGCCGCCGGTGACGTAGACGCCGTTGAAGGCCTCGCCGTTGGACAGGAGCTGGATGTTGGAGGCGCCGGTGTCGGTGACCGTGCCGCCCCGCACGTTCGACGGCACCGACTTGGCCTCGTCCACGCCCTCGGCGTCCACGTAGAGGGACTGGCGGAAGGGGAAGGTGAGGTCGCTGAAGGCGAGTTCGTTCGCCCCGGCGACGGTCAGGACGACCGTTCCCTGATAGGTGCCGGCGGCGATCGCGGTGGCCTCTCCGCCGTAGCCGTCGGTGAGGGCGGCGAGTTCGGCACCGGTCTCCACGCCGTTGACGGTGAGGGAGAGGCTGTAGCCGTCGGGGACGGTGATGACCCCGCCCTCCTCGATGGTGAGACGGCTCGCGGTGGTCGTCTCGGTCAGCTCCAGGGTCTCGTCGGCGCCGACGGTGATGGTCGTCGCCTTGGTGCCGGCCTTGTCCTTGCAGGCGGCGTTCGCGGTCGCGGGGACCAGGAGGGTCGGGGCGAAGGCGGCGGCGACCGCGACGAGCAGGGCGCGGGGGCGGGCCCGGTAGGTGAACTCGGGCTCTGTCCTGCTGGGGTGTTCCACAGTGAACTCCTTTGTTCTCAGAGGGTTTTCACGGGTTCCGTGGGGGGGGTGCGGAAGGCTTTTCGGGCAGGGCTGACCCACGCGTGGCGGTCAGATGTGAGGGCCTCGGCCGGAAAGGCTCAGCCCTGAAGGGAGCGAGAGGGGCGGGCCGCCGGTCTCGTCAGACGGTCCGGTCGATCAGTTCGATCAGGTTGCCGTACGGGTCGGCCACGAAGGCCATCCGGCCGCCCGGCCGGGGTGCGGGGCACGGACGCATCCGTGCGCCCGCGCCCGCGGCGAGGAGGCGCGCGTAGGCCGCGTCGACCTCGTCGGCCGTGTCCACGGCGAGGCACAGATGGCCGTAGCCGAGGGTGCCGGCGGCGTGCACCGGGTCGGTGGGGGTGAGGCCCGGTGCGGCGCCCGGCCGGTGCAGCAACTCAATGCGGTAGCCGCTGTCGTGACGGAGCATCACTCCGCGCAGGTCGGTGCCGGGGATCGCGAACGCCCGCTCCTCGGTGAGGTGCAGTGCCGCGCGGTACCAGGCGGTGGCGGCCTCCAGGTCGGGGACGGAGACTCCTATGTGGTCACACCTCACTGGGCGCCGCTTCCGGTCCGGTGGGCAGCTTCTCGCCGCGGATACGCGCCAGGACGCGGGTTCGGAGTTCGGCGAAGCGGGGGTCGGCGCGGGTGGTGAGCTGGTCGCGGTGGTCGCCGAGGGGGATGGTGAGGTTGTCCAGGACGGCCGTCGGCCTGCCGCCGAGGACGACGACACGGTCGCCGAGATAGACGGCCTCGTCGATGTCGTGGGTGACCACGACCACCGTGATGCCCAGCCGCCGGCGCAGTCCGAGGGTGAGGTCCTCCAGGTCGAAGCGGGACTGCGCGTCGACCGACCCGAACGGCTCGTCCATGAGCAGCACGGGAGCGTCGTAGGCCAGTCCTCGGGCGATGGCGACGCGCTGCTGCATGCCGCCGGAGAGCTGCCAGGGGTACTTCTCGCCGACGTCCGGCAGCCCGACGGCCTCCAGGCACTCCAGGGCGCGCCGCTTGCGGACGGCCTTCTTCACGCCGCGCCCCTGGAGCGGGAAGGCCACGTTGTCCCAGACCCGCAGCCAGGGGAGCAGGGAGCCCCGGTAGTCCTGCGAGACGACGGCGATGTCGGCGTGGGGTTCGGCGAGCTCCTGGTCGCCGTAGCGGACCCGGCCGCCGGTGGGCGGGGTGAGTCCGGCCAGGCAGCGCAGCAGGGTGGTCTTGCCCGCCCCGGACGGTCCGACCAGGCACACCGCCTCGCCGGGTTCGACGCGCAGGGAGAGGCCGTCGAGGACCCGGTGCTCCCCGAAGCTCATGGAGAGGTCCTCGACGTGGAGGATCGATCCGCGTGTCATACGACGACTCCGTTGCTCTTCTCGACAGGTGCCGCGCGGACCGGCCGCGGGGACCGTGTGCGCGGGGCGCGTTGGTGGTACCAGCCCAGCAGACGGTGCTCCAGCAGCAGGAGGAGCACGCTGAGGCCGTAGCCGACGACGCCGATCAGGACGGTTCCGGCCCAGGTCTCGGCGACGTGGAAGCTGGAGCCGCTCTGGAGGATGAAGTTGCCGAGCCCGATGGGTGAGCCGTAGATCTCGCTGACGACCATCAGGACGACGGCGACGGACAGGGCGACCCGGATGCCCGCGAGGATCTGCGGCAGGGCGCCCGGCAGGACGACCCGGCGCAGCCGCAGCGGCCAGGGGATGCGGTAGCCGCGGGCGGTCTCGTGGACGGCGGGCCCGATGGACCGCACCCCGCTGACGGTGTTGAGGAGGATGGGCCAGACCGAGCCGAGGAAGATCAGGAAGATCTTGGGTCCGGAGCCGATGCCCAGGGTGAGGATGATGACGGGGACGAAGCCGACGGTGGGGGTGGCGCGGGCGAAGTCGAGCAGAGGTCCGGTGGCCAGGCGCAGGGTGCGGAGCTCACCGATGACGAGTCCGGCGCCGACCCCGACGACGGTGGCGACGGCCAGGCCCAGGACGATGTTGCGGAGGCTGAAGAGGAGGTCCTCGACGAGGCCGCCGTGCAGGAGTTCGTCCCACAGGGTGGTCAGGACCTCGGTCAGGGGCGGGAAGTAGAAGCTGGTGCTGCCCGCCGTCGCGACCAGGAGGATCACGAACACCGTGGCGGGGAGCCAGAGTTGGCGCAGGATCGGTTTCCAGGGCATCGGCCGGTCACTCCTCTCCCGCGTGGGCCGGGGGCCGCCAGCGCAGCAGCCGGCGTTCGGCGGACTGGGCGGCGAGTGTGATCGCGTAGCCGATGGCGCCGGCGGCGAGGATGTAGGCGTAGGCCCGCGCGGAGGCGCCGCCCTGCTGCGACTCCATGATCATGTGCCCCATCCCGGGGAGGGTGGTGAGCACCTCGACGCCGATCGACACCAGGACCGAGGTGGTGGCGGCCAGCCGCAGTCCCGTCATGATCGACGGGGCGGCGGCGGGCAGGACCACGCGGCGCATCCGCAGCAGGCGCGGGATGCGGTAGCCGCGCACGGTCTCGTGCACGGCCTGGCTGACGCCGCGCGCCCCGTACTGGGCCTGGAGCAGCACCGGGAAGACACAGGCGATGAAGACGACCGTCGCCTTCATCCCCGGGGTCGAGCCGAGGACCAGCAGGAACACCGGGAGCAGGGCGATCACGGGGAAGGAGCGGAGGATCTCCATCAGGAGCCGGGAGGATTCCTCGGCCGCCGCGTACACACCGGTGAGCAGCCCCAGCGGGACGCCCACCGCGACGGCGAGGAGCAGCCCGGTGACGGCGCCGCGCAGGGTCTCCCCCACGGCCTGCCAGAAGGTGCCGCTGCCGAGCAGATCACCGAGGGCGGCGGCCACCGGTCCCGGTCCCGGCAGTGCCGTCGCGCTGACCACCCCCACGGCGGCGGTCAGCGCCCACAGCAGCAACACGGCGGCGAGCGCGCCGAGTTGCAGCAGCCGTACCCGCAGCATCCCTACTCCCCGGCCGTCGTCGGAGCCTGGTCCCAGTAGATCGCGTCGTCCTTCGGCTCGTTGTCGAGGAGGTCGAACTCGTGCATCTTCGTGATGACGGTGCGCATGACGGTCGTGTCGAGGTTCTTGTCGTAGTGGTTGATGTCGTGGGCGTCGATGAAGTCGTCCGGGACCTCGGTGTACTTCTTGTCGATGGCCTTCACGGCGTCGGGGTGGGCGTTGGCGTAGGCGATGGCCTTGGCGACGGCGTCGATGAACTTCTTGGCGGTGTCGGCGTTCTTGGACAGGTACTCCTGGCTGGAGAACAGCACGCCCTGGACGATGCCGGGGACGTCGTTCATGCCGTTGCCGACCGAGCGCAGGCCGCTGTCCTTGGCCGCGAAGTAGAACGGGCCGAAGGAGTAGACCGCGTCGGTCTTGCCGGAGGTGGCGGCGTCGGTGAGCGAAGTCGTCGGCAGGGCGACGAACTTGACCTTCGTGGGGTCGCCGCCGGCCTTCTGGACCAGGTACTCGCAGATGAACTGGATGGTGCCGCCGAGCGCGGAGATGCCGACGGTCTTGCCCTCCAGGTCCTTGAAGGACTCGATCGCGCTGTCCTTCTTCACCAGGAGGCCGTCGGTGGGGTCGGTCTGTGTCGTCGCCGACTGGAGGCCGGTGACGATGCGTATGGGCATGTCCTGGGCGGCGCCCTTGAGGAAGCCGGAGCTGTCGGTCATCGCGAACTGGGCCTCGCCGTTGAGGACGGAGGGGGCGTTCTGCGAGGTGTCCTGGGCGCCGGCCTTGATGGTGACGTCGAGTCCGGCGGCCTTGAAGTAGCCCTGGTCCTGGGCGATGTAGAGCGGTTCGAAGATGGCGCCGTTGGAGCGCAGGACGGTGACCTTCGCCTTGCCGTCCGCGGTGGTGGCCGCGTCGGAGTCGCCGCCGCAGGCGGTCGCGGTGAGGGAGGCGGTGACGGCGAGCGCGGTGAGCGTGATCAGGGTGCGGCGCCGCGGGTTTCTGGAGGTGTGCATGGAACGGCTCTCCTTCAATGGGTCCACGTCAGTGGGTCCGCGCGTGTCCCGCGACGGCGTAGGCGGTGGTGGATTCCTGCGGGGTCATGTAGCTGCGGAACAGGCCGTCGGGGTCGTACGCGGCCCGGATCTCCTCCAGGCGTACGGCGTTGGCGGGGCTGAGTCCGTGGTCGAAGCGGTCGGCGAGGTTGTTGTCGGAGAACTGGAGCCCCTTGGACAGGTGCTGGAGTCCGGCGAGGGTGCCGTGGGCCCACTCCTCGTGGGCGAGGTCCTCGGCCGGGTCGGTCCAGCCGGCGTTGGGCGAGAGGTAGAGCTTGGCCTGGCTGGACCAGCAGGAGTCGGCGCGCTCGGGGAGGCCGCCCCACAGCATCCACAGGACGTGGCTCGTGGTGTCGGGGACCGAGTCGAGCAGGGGCCGGGCGGCGTCGAGGATCTTCTCGACCGGGCCGTCGGTCCAGATGCCGTCCAGCGCCCAGCGCATGTCGGGCGGGGTCATGCGGTCGGCGTAGTCGTACAGCTCGGCCATGGTCGTCTCCTGGGCGACGACCTCGCGCAGGGCCCGGTGCCGGAAGGGGGCGTGCTCCAGGGGCGCCAGGATGTCGGGGTCGTCCTCGCAGAAGGCGGTGGCGGTGACGGAGACGGTCCGCCGGTCCAGGCCGGGGGTGAAGCCGACCTTGGCGGAGAACTCGACGGCGGGCGAGAGGAGTTCGAGGGTGTCGTAGGCCCAGGCGAGGACCTCGTCGCGCAGGTCGAGGGGGTAGCTGTGCACGGTGCGCAGGATGCGGCGGGGCAGGTCGTGCAGGTCGAGGTGGAAGCGGGTGACGACGCCGAAGAAGCCGGGGCCGCTGCCGCGGGCCGCCCACAGGAGGTCGGGGTGGGTGTCGTCGGTGGCGTGGACGAGGGTGCCGTCGGCGAGGACGACGTCGATGGCGCGGATGCTGTGGCAGGCGGGGCCGAGGCGGCGCGAGTCCCAGCCGTAGCCGCCCCCGAGGATGAATCCGCCGATCCCGACGGTCGGGGCGTGGCCGGTGGGGAAGAACAGGCCGTGCGGGGCGAGCTGTTCGAGGAGCGCGGGCCCCTTGACGGCGGGCTGCACGGCCGCCGTGCGGGCCTCGGCGTCGACGCTGATGTCCTGGAGCCGGGAGAGGTCCAGCAGCATGCCGCCGTCGCGCACCCCGTTGCCGACCCAGCTGTGCCCGCCGGAGCGGATGCCGATCGCCAGGCCCTCGTCGCGGGCGAGGCGTACGGCGGCGACTACGTCCTGCTCGTCGTGGGCAAGGACGATGACATCGGGGTGCCGGTCGGGTTTGCGGGCGTTCCAGACGGCGTCGAGGCGGGCCTGTTCGTAGTGCGGCTCGCCCCGGCGCAGGAGCCTGTCCGCAGGCAGCTCAGGCATGGCCGTTCTCCTTACGTGGGTTACGAGTCGGGACCTTACTGTCGACACTTTGGCGCTTCAAGGGATGTGACAGCGAAATACCTGGCATCTCTGGCGACACTCGCGGATTCATGGCGCACTCTCAGGCCGGGGCCGGGAAGTCGAAGAGTTCGGCGGGGTTGGTGACGAGCAGCCGGCGCAGCTGCGCGGGGTCGGGCGCGATGCGGTCGACGAGGTCGACCAGCAGTCCGTCGTCGGGGGCGTCGCCGGCGATGTTGACGTGCGGATAGTCGGTTCCCCACACGACGCGTTCGGGCGCGTGCGCGACCAGGGAGGCGGCGAGCGCCACCGCGTCGCGGTAGGGCGGCCCCTGGCGCGAGATCCTGTCGACACCACTGACCTTCACCCACACCCGTCCGGTGTCCAGCAGCGCGCGCAGGCTGCGCAGGGCCTGCCGGTCCGCTGGGTCGATCCGGCCCATGTGGTCGACGACCGTGCGACCGGGAAGCGCTCGCACGACATGCTCCAGGGCCGTGATCCCCCTGCCGTGGACGTGGAGTTGAACGGCCCAGTCCAGGCCGTCGACCCGTTCCAGCACCGCGTCGATCTCGGCGCGCGTGGGCGGAGTCCGCAGATGCGGGAGGAAGTTGAGCCGCAGGGCGCGGACACCGGCCAGGTGCAGTTCCTCGACCTCGGCGCGTGTCGTGCGCTCGTCGATCAGCGCCACACCGCGCAGCCGTCCGCCGCCCGCCCGGAGCGCGTCCAGCAGCACGGCATGGTCGTGTCCGTGACAGGACGACTGGACGACGACCGCGCGGTCCAGGCCCAGATGGTGATGCAGGGCCCGCAGTTGCTCCTTGGGCGCGTCGAGCGGGGTGAAGGTGCGCTCCGGCGCGTAGGGGAAGACGTCCGCGGGGCCGAGGATGTGGCAGTGGGCGTCACAGCTGTCGCGCGGGAGAGCGAGCGAGGGCGTGCGCGGGTCGGGGTGCGGGGGCGGGCAGCCGGGCGAGGGCATGAGAGGGCCGCCAGGGGCCGTCAACCGGGCGGACTCGTTCACAGCGGGCCGCTCCGGCTCTTCAGGCGGCCCGGTTGGCGGGCGGGCGGATCGTCGGTCACGGCGTCTCCCTTGCTCGGAGTGGCGGAACTGTCGACAGTCCTAGTCATGTGTCGACAGAAAGTAAATATCTGGGCCGAAATTCGCCATCGAAGCCGACCTCTTGCCATTACTGTCGACACAGGGCTTGGATGGGTCGCATGGACAAGCCCTCTGCGTCGACCGGCGCCATGCCGGCGGCGCCGGCGGAGGAAGAGCAGGAGGAGGAACTGCGGTGAACCGGCTGTCCCGGCTGAGGCCGGACGAACTCGACGACGAGCAGGCGACGTTGTACGCGGAGATCACCGCGGGCCCTCGCGCCGGCGGCCCCTTCGCGCTCACCGATGCCGAAGGACGCCTGGAGGGGCCGTTCAACGCGATGCTGTTCAGCCCTGATCTGGGGCGCTCGCTCCAGGATCTCGGGGCCGCCGTGCGCTACCGCACGGAACTGACGCCCCGGGTGCGGGAGATCGCCGTACTCGTGGTCGCACAGGTCCGGGACAGCGCCTTCGAGCGGCAGGCCCACGAACGGGCCGGGGCGGCGGCCGGACTGACGGAGGACGAACTGGCCGCGCTGCGGGAGGGCCGCGACCCCCGGCTCGGTGACGCCGTCGAACACGCCGCCTGGTGGTTCACCCGGGCCCTGGCCCGGTACAACGGCACGGTCGACGACGTCGCGTACGAGGCGGCCCGTTCCGCGCTCGGGGAGCGTGCGCTCTTCGAACTGTCCACACTCGTCGGCTACTACGCGACCCTCGCCCTGCAACTGCGGCTGTTCAAGGTGTAGCCGGCTTCGGTCAGGGTCCGCAGCAGTCGTCTCCCGGAGCGTTCGCGGGGGTGCGGCGGCAGAAGCAGGACGCCTCGATCGGGATGTCCGCCACCGCCGTCGCGAGCTTCAGCTGCTGGGCCACGATCCGCGCCTCGCCCTCCTTCCCGAGCCGTACCAGGCACTCGTGGAAGCCGTGCAGGGCCCACACGTTCCCGGGGTGCTGCACCGCGCGCGGCAGCGTGTCGTCCAGGCCGAGGTCGGCGCGGTACACCGCTTCCGCCTCGGCGATCCGCCCCTGTTCCAGCAGGAGGGCGCCGTACGCGTGCCGGGTGGGCTGCATCCAGCCCCAGGGCTCGTCGTAGGGAAGGTGGTCGGAAAGGTCGACGGAGCGTTCCAGTGCGGCGAAGGCGGCGTCGAAGTCGCCTTTGCGGTAGTCGAGTTCGCCGTCGAGCATGGCCGAGGCGATGGCGAGGAGGTCGGCGCAGGTGTTGTTGAACAGCATCCGCGAGTCGGGGACCCGGGCCACCGCCTCCCGGAACAGGGCCCGTTCGGCCTCGGCCTCGGGGACCCGCCCGGTGGCGGAGAGGGCCACTCCGCGGGCGTAGCGCAGCATCGCGGTCGTCACGGCGTACAGGCCGGCGTCGGCGGGCAGCGGCAGGTCCAGGATGTCGGTCCAGCGGCCGAAGCGGATCAGCACATGGACCCGCATCGCGAGGAAGCCCTCCAGCCAGTCGGCCATCGGCGGGCTCTCGACGCGCAGGAGGTCCTCCGGGATGGAGGCCTCCAGCGCGGCGGCGGTCTCCAGGGCGGTGCCGGCCTGGCCGAGGAACATCGCGCCGTAGATCTTGAAGTGGTAGTTGTGCGAGCGGTACAGGGTGTAGAAGTTCATCGCCCCGGCCCGCGCCCGGTACTTTTCGTCGGCGGTGATCGCGGAACTGTTGTCGGAGACGACACGGCGGTAGTCGCCGCACAGGACGTCCAGGTGGGTGGGCATGTGCTGGAGGTGTCCGGCGTCGGGGACCAGGCCGCGCAGCCGGTCGGCGACGGACAGCGCGGCCTCGGGGGTCGGGGACATCTCCATGAGGTGGATGTACAGGTGCAGGAGCCCCGGGTGCCGGTGGCCCGCGTCGGTGGCGAGGGCCCGGTCGAGGACGGCCTTGGCCTCCAGCGTGCGCGACCCCTCCTCCGGCAGGCCCGTTCCGAGGTTCCAGAGCTGCCAGGGGGTGAGGTTCATCAGGGCGTCGGCGTACAGGGCGGCGATGTCCGGGTCGTGCGGGGCGAGTTCGTGGACGGCGCGCATGCTGTCGGCGTACGGCGCGTTCCACACCGAGCAGTCCTCGACGGCCTCCGCCCGGGGGTAGCGGGAGCGCAGCGCGCCGATCAGCGCCCGTTCGACGGGTGTCGCGGCCGACTCGGCCTTCGCGTGGGCCAGTTCGACGGCGGCGTGGGTGCGTTCGACGGTCCGCAGGAGGTCGTCGCCGTCGAAGAACTCCCACGGCTTGTTGTAGTTGGGGCCGAGCGCGTAGGCGATGCCCCAGTGGGCCATCGCGCAGTCGGGGTCGGCCTCGGCGGCGGCCCGGAAGCAGGCGACGGCCTCCTCGTGGTGGAAGGCGTAGCACCACACCAGGCCCCGGTCGAACCATCGCTGCGCCTCGGGGGAGGTGGTGGTGACGGTGCGGGTGTGGGTGCCGAGGTCGTAGTAGCCCTCATGGTCCTGGTGGCCCTCGTAGTCCTCGTGGCCCTGGTGGCTCTCGTGGCCCTGGTGGCTCTCGTGGTCTTGGTGGCTCTCGTGGTCCCGGCGATCCGTGGGGTGGTCCCTGTGCTCCATCTGCTTCCCCCGAGTTCCGTGTGCGTCCCCGTGTACGGCGGGCCTGGATCGGTGACGTTACCTGCCGCTTTGCCCCCGACACACCGATAGGCCCGATAGGCCGCCGAAATTGTGTTGCGGCCTCCCCCGCCGGTCGGGACCCTGGCCCTCATGGCCTATCTCCTGCGCCCGGCCCGGCTCGCCGACGCCCCCGCGATCACCGAACTGCTCAATCTCGTCGACGAGATCGAGATCGGCCGGCGCGAGACCGATCTGCGGACGGTGGAGGCGGATCTGCGGCATCCCGAGACCGACCTCGCACGGGACTCGTGGCTGGCCTTCGACGGGGATCTGCTGGTCGCGTACGGGCTGCTGTGGGACGAGTCCGGGGGCGAGCGCATCGACGTCGACCACTACGTGCTGCCCGCTCACCAGGCCGCGGGCGTCGTCCTCCTCGACGCGATGGACGCCCGTGCCCTGGAGCGGGCCCGGGCGAACGGCGTGACGCGGGCCGTGGTGCATCTGCACCTCAACACGGCGCCGACCCTCGACACCGCGCTGATCGAGGCCCGGGGCTGGTGCGTGGTCCGCCGCTACCACGTGCTGCGGCGCGACCTCGACCCGGAGCGGGACCTCGCCCCCGAGCCGCCGGCGGGCGTCCGGGTGCGGCCCTGTGCGAGCGACGCGGACCGGGCGACCGTGCACCGGCTCTACCAGGCGACCTTCGCCGACCACTTCGACTTCCAGCCGCGCGCCCTGGAGCAGTGGCTGCACGACATCGACGCGGGGGCGCTCGACTGGTCCCTGGTCTGGATCGTCACCGCCGGGGAGCTGGGCGACGTCGGTTTCCTGCTGTCCCGGGACGACCGGGAGGCGATGGGCTGGATCCGCAGCGTCGGCGTGCTGGACGCGGCGCGCGGCCGAGGGCTGGGCGGGCTGCTGCTGCGCCACGCCTTCGCCGCGTTCGCGGCACGGGGCCGGGACACCGTGGGCCTCGGCGTGGACACCGCCAACGCCACCGGGGCCCCCGAGCTGTACGGCCGCAACGGCATGGCGCTGCACTACGCGGTCGACACGTGGGAGACGGTGCTGAAGTGAACCGGGGGAAGGCGGCGGGGTGACGGACTCGACCCGGGGTTTCTACGACGACCTGGCGCCCGGCTATCACCTGATCTTCCCGGACTGGGACGCGAGCATCGCCCGTCAGGCGGAGTTCTTCGACCGGCTCGTCCGCGACCGGCTGGGCCCGGGGCCGCGGCGCGTCCTGGACTGCTCCTGCGGGATCGGCACCCAGGCGATCGGGCTGGCCCGGCGCGGTCACCGGGTCGTCGGCAGCGATCTGAGCCCGGTGGCCGCCGCGCGCGCGTCGGCCGAGGCGGCGGCCCGGGGCCTCGCGCTGCCCACGGTCGCCGCGGACATGCGCCGGCTGCCGTTCGCCGCGTCCACCTTCGACGCCGTCGTCTGCGCCGACAACTCGCTGCCCCATCTGCTCGACGCGGCGGACGTCGTCACGGCGCTGCGGGACATGCGCCGGGTGCTGCGCGACGACGGTCTGCTCCTCCTGACACTGCGGGACTACGACGAACTGCGCGGCGCCCGGCCCGCCTCGACGCCTCCGCAGGTGTCGCAGACGCCGGACGGCCGGGTGATCACCTTCCAGCTGTGGCACTGGCGCGGGGAGCACTACGACCTGGAGCACTTCCAGCTCGTCCCGTCGGACGGCGGCTGGGCGGTCCGGCAGCGCCGCACGACCTACTGGGCCCTGTCCCGCGGGCAGTTGACGGTGTGCCTGGCCGACGCCGGGTTCGGGGACGTCGACTGGCTCGGGCCGGAGTCGACGGGGTTCTATCAGCCGGTGGTCCTGGCGAGGAGGTAGGCGCGGTGGGTCTCCACCTCGTGGGCGTGGCGCGCGCTCCATCCGCATCTCCACCGTGAAGCCGGCCGCCTCCAGGAGAGCGGTGACGTGCGCGGGGTCGAGGAAGCGGAAGTCGACGTCGACCTCGTGGCCCCACCACTCGTCGAGGTGGCGGATCTCCTCGCCGATGTGGAAGGAGACCAGCGCCAGTCCTCCGGGACGCAGGACGCGGTTCATCTCCCGGAAGGCACGGGGCAGTTCGTCGGGAGCGAGGTGGATGATCGAGTAGAGGGCGGTCACGGCCCCGAACTCGCCGTCCTCGGCGGGCAGTTCCAGCAGGTCGCCCTCGCGGAACTCCACCTGCGGGTAGCGCTTGCGGCCGGTCGCCACCATGCCCGGTGACAGGTCGACGCCGACCGTGCGGACCCCTCGCTCCGCCAGCCACGCGGCCACGTGCCCGGGTCCGCAGCCGAGGTCGCAGACAGGTGATCCCGCCCGCTCGGCCAGGCTGCCGAGCAGCGCCCGGTCGAGGGGCTTCGCGTCGAATTCGGCGTGCAGCCGGTCCGCGTACTCCTCGGCCACCGTGTCGTAGCTGCGGCGGACGCTGTCGTGCCCTGCGTGATCACCCATGCGGCAAGGATGGCAGCCGCTCCCCCGAATCCCCCGTTCCGACTTAAGTGAACGGTTAACCGGCCGTTGACACCCGTCGGCCGTCAGGGGCGCAATGACCCCCGAGGCGCTCGCCTCAACAGCTGTGCGAGACAAGGGGAATGCGGCCATGCAGGTTCCCGCACCGTTCGAGTACCAGCGGGTGCACAGCGTCGAGGAGGCCATCGCCGTCCTCGACCGACTGGGCGACACGGCACGGTTGGTGGCGGGCGGGCACAGCCTGATCCCGATGATGAAGCTCCGGCTGGCCAACTTCGAGTACCTGATCGACATCAACGAGCTGCACGGCGAACTGGGCTACATCCGGGTCGAGTCCGACGTGATCCGGATCGGCGCCATGACCCGCCACCGGGAGCTGCTGGAGTCCGACGCGCTCGCCGCGGCCTTCCCGATCTTCCGGGACGCCGAGCGGGTCATCGCCGATCCCGTCGTCCGCAACCGGGGCACGCTCGGCGGGTCGCTGTGCCAGGCGGACCCGTCGGAGGACCTGTCGGCGGTGTGCACGACGCTCGACGCGGTCTGTGTGATCCAGAGCCTCGACGGTGAACGGGCCGTCCCGATGAACGAGTTCCATCGCGGGCCCTACGAGACGGCCGTCGGCGACGCCGAGATGCTCACCGAGGTCCGTCTGCCGCTCCGGCCCGGCGGGTCGAGCGCCTACGAGAAGGTCGAACTGCGGGCCGGGGACTGGGCGGTGGTGTCGGCGGGCGCCGCCGTGTGGCTCGACGACGGGGCGGTCCGGGACGCGCGGGTCGGGCTCGCCGCCGTGGGCCCCAACACCGCCGGGATTCCCGGCATCGCCGAGGCGCTGCGCGGGCGGCGGCCCGACGAGGAGCTGTACGGGCGGGCCGGGGACATCGCGGCCGAGGCCTGCTCACCGGTCACCGACCGGCGGGGCAGCGCCGAGTACAAGCGGCATCTGGCGCGTGAACTGACCGTGCGCGTACTGCGCCGGGCCGTGGCCCGGGCCACCGGACAGGAGGGGTGAGGTCGTGCAGGTCACGATGACCGTCAACGGGGAAGAGGTCACCCGGGAGATCGAGGGGCGGCTGCTGCTCGTCCACTTCCTGCGGGACCATCTGCGGCTGACCGGCACCCACTGGGGGTGCGACACCAGCAACTGCGGCACCTGTGTGGTGTGGCTGGACGACGAGCCCGTCAAGTCGTGCACGGTGCTGGCCGCGATGGCCGACGGGCACGCGGTGCGCACCGTCGAAGGGCTCGCGACCGACGGTGAACTCGACCCCGTGCAGCGCGGGTTCGTCGAGTGCCACGGACTCCAGTGCGGGTTCTGCACCCCGGGCATGATGATGACCGCGCGCGCCCTGCTGGACCGCAACCCCGACCCGTCCGAGCAGGAGATCCGGGAGGCGATCTCGGGACAGATCTGCCGCTGCACCGGCTACGCCACCATCGTGCGGTCCGTGCGCTGGGCCGCCGCCGAGGAGGCCGGGAACCGGACCACCGTGACGGAGGCGTCATGACCACCGTCGACGACTCCCGTGCCACCGCGTTCGTCGACAACGACCAGAAGCCCTGCGGCCACGGGCGGATGCTGCGCAAGGAGGACGCCCGTTTCGTGCGCGGCAGGGGCCGCTACGTCGACGACCTGGACCTGCCGGGCATGCTGCACCTGGCCGTGCTGCGCTCGCCCCTCGCGCACGCCCGGATCACCAGTGTCGACACCAGTCTCGCCGAGGCCCATCCGAAGGTCCGGCTGGTGGTGACCGGCGCCATGCTCGCCGAGAAGGGCCTGGCCTGGATGCCGACCCTGTCGGGCGACGTGCAGGCCGTGCTCGCCACCGACAAGGTGCGGTTCCAGGGCCAGGAGGTCGCCTTCGTCGTCGCCGAGGACCGCTACGCGGCCCGGGACGCACTGGAGTTGATCGACGTCGAGTACGACCCGATCGACCCCGTCATCGACGTACGCTCCGCCCTCTCCCCCGCCGCGCCCGTCATCCGCGACGACCTGGAGGGCAAGGCCGACAACCACTGCTTCGACTGGGAGACGGGCGACGCCGCCGAGACGGAGGCCGCGTTCGCGCGCGCCGAGGTCGTGGTCACCGAGGACATCGTGTACCCGCGTGTCCACCCGGCGCCCATGGAGACGTGCGGCGCGGTCGCCGACTACGACGCCGTCGACGGCAGGCTCACCCTGTGGTCCACCACTCAGGCCCCGCACGCCCACCGCACCCTGTACGCGATGGTCGCCGGGCTGCCGGAGCACAAGATCCGGGTGATCTCACCGGACATCGGCGGCGGCTTCGGCAACAAGGTCCCGATCTACCCGGGTTACGTGTGCGCGATCGTCGGGTCCCTGCTCACGGGCAAGCCGGTGAAGTGGATGGAGGACCGCGCCGAGAACCTCATCAGCACCGGCTTCGCCCGCGACTACGTGATGCGCGCCGAGATCGCCGCGACCCGCGAGGGGAAGATCCTCGCCCTGCGCACCCATGTCCTCGCCGACCACGGCGCGTTCAACGGCACAGCGGCGCCGGTGAAGTACCCGGCGGGCTTCTTCGGCGTGTTCACCGGCAGTTACGACCTGGAGGCCGCCTACTGCAAGATGACGGCCGTCTACACCAACAAGGCGCCGGGCGGGGTCGCGTACGCGTGCTCGTTCCGGATCACCGAGGCCGTGTACCTGGTCGAGCGGATCGTGGACTGCCTGGCCTTCGAGCTGGACATGGACCCGGTCGCGTTGCGGATGCGGAACTTCATCCAGCCGGAGCAGTTCCCGTACCGCACGAAGACGGGCTGGACGTACGACTCCGGGAACTACCCGCCCACCATGGAGCTGGCCCAGCGGCTCGCCGGGTACGACGAGCTGCGCGCCGAGCAGGCGGAGAAGCGGGCGCGGGGCGAACTCATGGGCATCGGGGTGTCGTTCTTCACGGAGGCGGTCGGCGCCGGGCCGCGCAAGGACATGGACATCCTGGGCCTCGGCATGGCCGACGGCTGCGAACTGCGGGTCCATCCGACCGGGAAGGCCGTCGTCCGGCTGTCGGTGCAGACGCAGGGGCAGGGCCACGAGACGACGTTCGCGCAGATCGTCGCCGAGGAACTCGGCATCCCTCCGCAGGACATCGACGTCGTGCACGGCGACACCGACCAGACGCCCTTCGGGCTCGGCACCTACGGCAGCCGTTCCACGCCCGTCTCCGGAGCCGCCGCCGCGCTGGTGGCCCGGAAGGTGCGCGACAAGGCGAAGCTGATCGCCTCGTCGATGCTGGAGGTGTCGGTCGCCGACCTGGAGTGGGAGAAGGGTTCCTTCCACGTCGCGGGCGACCCCAAGGCCGCGGTCACCATCCAGGACATCGCACTGCGGGCGCACGGCGCCGGGGACCTGCCCGACGGCGTGGAGGGCGGCCTGGAGGCGCAGATCTGCTACAACCCGGAGAACCTCACCTACCCGCACGGCGCCTACATCTGCGTCGTCGACATCGACCCGGGCACGGCGAAGGTGACCGTCCGCCGGTTCGTCGCCGTCGACGACTGCGGCACCCGCATCAACCCGATGATCATCGAGGGGCAGGTGCACGGCGGTCTCACCGACGGGGTCGGCATGGCGCTGATGGAGATGATCTCCTTCGACGAGGACGGCAACTGTCTGAGCGGCTCGCTGATGGACTACCTCATCCCGACCGCGCTCGAAGTCCCCGACTGGGAGACCGGGTTCACCGTGACGCCGTCGCCGCACCATCCCATCGGCGCCAAGGGCGTGGGCGAGTCCGCGACCGTCGGATCACCGCCCGCGATCGTCAACGCCGTCGTCGACGCGCTCAAGCCGTTCGGGGTCCGGCACGCCGACATGCCGCTCACCCCGTCCCGGGTGTGGGAGGCCATGCGCGGCCGGCCCGCTCCGCCGATCTGAGGAAGGCCGTGATGACGGGCAACGTGAGCGCGCGGGCGCTCGAACTCGCCGAGCGCCGGGTGCCGTTCGTGCACGCGCGCGTGGTGCGTGCCCAGGCACCCGCCTCCGCGCACCCCGGCGACGAGGCCATCGTCCACGGCGACGGCACCATCGACGGTTTCGTCGGCGGCCTGTGCGCCGAGGGCTCGGTGCGTACGGCGGCGCTGGGCGCGCTGCACGGGGGCGCGCCGCTGTTGCTGCGCGTCCTGCCCGAGGGCGAGTCCGGGTTCCCGGAGGCGCCCGGCGCGCAGGTGGTGGTCAACCCCTGTCTCTCCGGCGGCGCTCTGGAGATCTTCCTCGAACCGGTGCTGCCGCCGCCCCTCGTCGAGATCGTCGGTTCCACGCCCATCGCCGAGGCGTGCCGGGCCTTCGCCGGGGTGCTCGGCTACGCCACCTCGCCCTCCGTGCCCGGCGAGCGGGTGGCGGCGGTCGTCGTGGCCGCTCAGGGGCACGGCGACGCGGAGGCCGTACGGGCCGCCCTCGACGCGGGTGTTCCGTATGTCGCGCTGGTCGCCAGCAGGCGGCGCGGCACGGCGCTCCTCGCCGAACTGGGCCTGGACGAGGCGGAGGGCGCCCGCGTCCACACCCCCGCCGGACTGGACATCGGCGCCCGCACGGCACCGGAGGTCGCGCTGTCGATCCTCGCGGAGGTCGTGCGGACCGTGCGCGCCGCGCCACCGGCGGCGCCCTCGCCGGCTCCCCGCACGGCGGTGGACCCCGTCTGCGGAATGACGGTGACGGTCACCTCCGGCACACCCCGTCTGTCCACCAAGGACGGCGAGTTGTGGTTCTGCGGTCCGGGCTGCCGCGACCGGCACGCGGCGGGGGCGGTGTGAGCGAGCTCTTCACGGACGCGGAGGACGTGCGCCAACGCCTGGACACGGTGGGCCACTTGGTCGACGAGGGCACGGCGACCGCCCTCTACCTCGCGACCGTGCTGGACCGTCCGCTGCTGGTGGAGGGTGAGCCGGGCGTCGGCAAGACCAGCCTGGCCAAGGCGCTCGCCCAGGTCCTGGACACCCCGCTCATCCGCCTCCAGTGCTACGAGGGACTCACCCCGGGTGAAGCCCTCTACGAGTGGAACCATCAGCGTCAACTGCTCGCGATCCGGCTCACCGAGGCCCATGGCGGGCGGCTGGCCGACGCCGATCTGTTCACCGAGGCGTTCCTGCTGGACCGGCCGTTGCTGCGGGCGGTGCGGCATCAGGGTCCGCTGCCGCCCGTGCTGCTGATCGACGAGATCGACCGGGCCGACGACGAGTTCGAGGCGCTGCTCTTCGAGTTCCTCGGCGAGGCCGCGATCACCGTGCCCGAGCTGGGTACGTTCGCCGCGGTCCGGCCGCCCGTCGTGATCCTGACCTCCAACCGCAGCCGTGAACTCCACGACGCGCTGCGCCGCCGCTGCCTCTACCACTGGATCGACTTCCCGGCGCCGGAGCGTGCCGCGCAGATCCTGCGGCGCACGATCCCCGCCGCGAGCGAGTCGCTGATCGCGACGACGACCGGGCTCCTGGGCCGTGTCCGCGCGCTGGACCTCGACAAGGCGCCCGGCCTCGCGGAGGCAATCGACTGGGTCTCCGCGCTCGCCGCCCTCCATGTCACCCGGCCGTCCCGCGCGGATCTCCTCGGCACGCTCAGCGCCGTCGCCAAGAGCCCGGACGACCGGGAGGCCATCGCCGGGGCCCTCGACAGCCGGCCGTGACCGGCACCGGCATGAGCGACACCGGGATGAGCGACACAGGCGTGGACGACACCGGCGGGTCCCGCCCCGACCGGGCCGCGCTCGCCGTCGCGCTCACCGGACGGCTCAGGGCGCGGGGGGTGACGGTGGGCCTCACCGCCGCGCAGGACTTCGTCCGCGCGCTGGACGCCGTACGGCCCGTGTCGAGGTCGGCCCTGTACTGGACGGCACGGGTGACGCTCGTGCGCGATCACGCCGAACTGCCGTTGTTCGAGGAGGTCTTCGGGGCGTTGTTCGGGCCGCAGACCCTGTCCGTCGCCGAGCGGCGCAACCCGAACGTGCCGCCGCCCGGACGGAGTTCCGGGGCGACGGCGGGTCCGGGCGCCGACGGGGGCAGCCTGCCGTGGATGACACCGGCGCTCGTCGAGGCCGCCGACGACGAGGTCGGTGTCACCGTCCCCGAGCGCCTGCCCAGCGCGGTCGCGGGCGCCCTGGACACGCCGTTCGAGCAACTCGACTCGGACGAGGCCGAGTTGCTGGGCGCGTGGCTGGAGCGGGCGGTGCGGCAGTGGCCGGTGCGGCGGTCGCGGCGGTTCGCCGTGCGGCCGGGCGGGCCCCGGGTTGCGATCCGGGAGACGGCGGCGCGGGCGCGGCGTACGGGCTGGGAGCCGGTACGGCTGGTGCGTACGGGGCCCGTGAAACGGCCGCGGCGGGTGGTGATGCTGTGCGACGTGAGCCGCTCGATGCAGGCCCAGGCGCAGGCGTATCTGCATCTCATGCGGGCCCTGGCCCTGGGCACGCGAGCGGAGGCCTTCGCCTTCGCGACCTCGCTGACCCGGCTCACCCCGGCGCTCACGCACCGCTCGGCGCGCGTGGCGCTCGACGAGGCGACCGAGCGGGTCACCGACCGGTTCGGTGGCACCCGGATCGCGCACTGTCTCGCCGCGCTCCTCGCCTCCCACCACGGCGGCACGCTGCGGGGCGCGGTAGTCTTCATCGCCTCCGACGGCTGGGACGGCGACCCGCCCGAACGCCTCGCCGCGACGATGGCCCGGCTGCGCCGCCGCGCGCATCTCGTGGTGTGGCTCAACCCGAGGGCGGGCGTGCCCGGGTTCGAGCCGCGCACGACGACGCTGGCCGCGGCGCTGCCGTACGTCGATCTGCTGCTGCCCGCGGGCACGTTCGGGGAGCTGCTGAAGGTGCCCGGCCAGGTGGGGCTCAGCTCCACAAGGTGACGTGGATGGCCGGGCGGAAGCGGCCCGCGGTCACGCCCGCGCCGCGCAGCATCGCCTGGGTGGCGCGGGGGGTGGTGACGAAGCGGCGGAGTTCGGCGGCGGCCTCCGGGGCTTCGCGGTCGGCGAGGGCGAGGAGGTTCCAGGAGCCGCGGGCGGGCAGGTGGGGGCCGTCGAGGCGGTGGAGGTCCCCGGCGGCGACGGCCTTGGTGACGGCGAAGGAGACGGCCAGGGCGATGCCCTTGCCGTTCTTGGCCTCGTCGACGCAGGCGGCCTGGCTCTGGAAGATGCGCTGGTTGTGGTCGGGCACGCTCAGCCGGCGCAGCACGGACGGGACGAGTCCGGTGCGGCCGACGGCGGAGGGGCCGAGAAGCCAGGTCTGTTCGCGCAGTTCGGTCGCGCCGACGGTGCGGCCCGCGAGGGGGTGGTCGGCGCCGACGACCGCGACGATCTGGTAGTTGAGGAAGTGCGTGCAGGTCATCGTCGCCTCGACGGCGGCGGGCCTGGGGCCGATGGCGACGTCGACCGCGCGCGTCCGGAGCAGTACCGGGAAGCGGTCAGGGTCGTGGACGCTGAGTTCGACGTCGAGGTCGGCGGCGCGGTGCGCGAACAGTTCGATCAGGCCCGGGGCGGCGTGCTCGGCGAAGAGGGTGGAGGCGGCGATGCGCAGTTGCCGGCGGCCGGAACCGGCGTGGCGTACCTCCAGGATCGTGCGGTCCTGGAGGCCGAGCAGTTCGGCCGCCCGGCTGGCGAGCCGGAGCCCGCCGGGGGTGAAGGCGAGGGTTCCGGCGGTGCGGGTGAAGAGGCGGTCGCCGAGTTCGCGGCGCAGATGCGCGATGTGCATGGAGACGGCGGCCTCGGTCACGGCCAGATCGGCCGCCGCCGCCTTCACGGAACCGAGCCGTGCGATGGCTGAGAAGGCCCGCAGTTGTGCCGGGGTCAACAAGAACCTCCCGCGTTCACCACGAGTGACCGTCCACCTGTGACCTGGCCTCAAATTAGCGCACCAGTTCACCGGGGGCTACGGTCGTGCTCCGCCTCCGCGGACCTCGTCCGGTCAGTCCGTCAGCCCGGCGGCGAGCGTGGCGCCCAGTTCCCAGCAGGCCCGCGTCCGCGCCGTGTCCGGCTCCCCGGTGACGGTCACGGGCTCCGCCGCGAGCCGCCAGCCGAGGCCGGTGGTGACGGTCTCGACGGAGCGGACGGCGCCGGTGACGTCGCTGCCGCCGTGCACGTAGTAGCCGAAGGGGCGCCCGCGCGTCTCGTCCAGGCACGGGTAGTAGACCTGGTCGAAGAAATGCTTGAGAGCCCCCGACATGTAGCCGAGGTTCGCCGGTGTGCCGAGCAGGTAGGCGTCGGCGGCCAGGACGTCGGACGCGGTCGCCGCGAGCGCGGCCCGCCGTACGACGTGGACGCCCTCGATCTCCGGGGCCGTGGCTCCGGAGACGACGGCCTCCAGCATCGCCTGGCAGTGGGGCGAGGGGGTGTGATGCACGATCAGCAAGGTGGGCACACCTCGAACCCTGCCGCCGCCCCCGGTTCCGGCGCAAACGCGCCGCTCGGTCACTCCGTGCGCAGCGCCGTCGCCGTGCGGGTCCTCGCCGCCCAGCCCGCCGGGAGCAGCGCGCCCAGGACGGCGATGAGCAGGCCGGCCGCGCCCAGGAGGAGCAGTTCCGGCGTGTCGTACACGTCCAGGACGGTGTTCGGCAGCCGTGTGCCCGCGCCCTCCGCCATCACCGGGAGCACATAGGCGTGCAGCGCGTACCCGACGGGGACGCCGATCGCTCCGCCGATCACGCCGATGCCGGCCACGGAGGCGAGGACGAGGCCGACGGTCTGCCGGGGTGTCATGCCGACGGCCTTGCAGACGCCGAGGTCGTGGACGCGTTCGCGGGTGTCAAGGACGACGGAGTTGAGCACGCCGAGACCCGCGACGGACACCAGCATGAGGGTGAGCAGGGCCGCCATCGCGTCGAGCAGGATGATGATCGTGTCCTGCTGGGACGGGGCGTTGGCGCGTGCCTCGCCGCCGAGCGCGCCGACCGTCGCGTTCAGCTGCTCGGCGTACCGGGCGGCGTCGGTGCCCTGGGTCACCTGGACCATGAAGACCCCGGTCACGGCGGCGGGGAAGTCCGAGGCGCTCGCCTGGATCTCGAACCGGTCGTCGTCGGTGCCGAAGCCCTCGCCGACGATCCGCAGGGTCCGCGTCTCCTTCCCGTACGTGACGCGCACGGTGTCGCCGATCTTCGTCGCCGTGGTCTCCAGGAACCGGGTCGAGACGACGACCTGCCCGCCGCCCGTCAGCCAGTGCCCGTCGATCATGGCGTGGGCGCCGGAGGCGATGTCACCGTCGTAGAGGGTGGCGTCCACGGTGCCGGAGATCCCGGCGACGGTGACGTCCGCCTGGGCGACGCCGTAGGAGGAGGCGGTGCCCGTCTGCGCGTCGATGGCGGCGCGGATCCCGGCCGGGTCGGCCTCGGCTCCGGGAGGGCCGGAGAAGACGGTGACGGCGGCGTTGCTCTCGGGGTCCTGGGCGCGGCCGACCTCGTCGAGGGACGAGGTGAGGCCGAGGGCGAAGGTGGCCGCGACCGTGCCGAACGCGACCGCGAGCAGCATCGCCAGGGTGCGCACCGGGTGCGTGAAGGGTCCGGCGAGGCCGTAGGTCACCGCGCGCGGCAGGGGCAGCCGGCCCGCGGCGCGGTGCGCCCACCGGCCGCGCCCGGAGCGGGGTGCCCGGCCCACCTCGATGGCCTCCACGGTGCTCAGCCGTCCGGCGCGCAGCGCGGGGACGAGGGCCGCGAGGCCGACCACGCCGACCGTGCCGACGGCCACCAGGACGTCCACCCACCAGGCCACGGCCAGGGAGGCGGTGCCGTAGATCGTCTCGGTGTCGCTCAGGAGCGGCAGCGCCATCAGGTTGCCGAGGACGATGCCGAGCGCGATGCCCGCCCCCGCCGGGAGGAGCGCCTGGGCGACGTAGGCGCGGACGACCTCGCGCGGGGTGAAGCCGATCGCCTTGAGGATGCCGATCCTGCGCAGCCCGGTGCCGACCGCGCCGCTGACGACACTGCCGACGATGATGACCGACATGACGACGCCGAGGATCCCGAAGGCGAACAGGAACGGCACGGTCGCCGCGGCGTTGGAGTCGGCGGCGCGCTTGGTGTCCAGCCAGGACAGGGTGCCGAGCAGCGCCCCGGAGGGCACGGCGGCGGCGAGCCGCCCGCGGTCGGCGGCGATCTGCTCCTTGGTGCCGGCCTCGTCGAAGCGGTAGAGCATCTGCCGGGTGACCGGACTGTCCTTCGTGGCCAGCGCGTTCACCTGCTCGGGGGTCGCCCACGCGTCGGCGGTCCTGCCCACGGACAGCGCGAAGCCGACGACCCGCAGGGTCGTGCCGTCGGGGGTCTTCAGAGTGTCGCCGAGTCGGAAGGCGGGCCCGTCGAAGGCCGCGTCGAGCACGATCTCCCCCGAAGCGCGCACCCAGCGACCGGACTTGAGGTCGAGCCGGTCGACGTCGCTGTCCGGGTCGGAGCGTCCGGCGAGGGTCATCGCCGGGGGCTGCCGGCCCATCTCGTCGAGCGCGCTCAGCGAGGTCACCGGGTAGGGTCCGGAGGTCGCGGTGACGCCGTCCACGTCACCGGTGGCCCTCACCTGGGCGTCGGTGGCCTTGCCGGGGTCGTACTCGGCGGTGACGTGGGCGCCGTTCTGCTGGGCGAAGGCGTGCGCGAAGGGCGCGTCGGCGGCCACCATCAGCGACCCGGCGACGACGGCGGCGGCCACGGCCATCATCGTGGCCAGGGCGACCACCAGGGTCTGCACGCGCCGCCGGCCGACGCCGGACCGGACGACCCTGCCGAGTACGCTCATCGCACGGCCTCCGCGCGGGTGTCGAGGGCGAGATGGCCGTCGACGAGATGGATGGTGCGGCTCGCGACCGCCTCCGCGAGCGCCGGGTCGTGGGTGACCAGGACGATGGTCTGTCCGCCCCGGTGCAGTTCGAGGAGGAGCTCCCGTACGTCCCGGCCGGAGGCGGTGTCGAGGGCGCCGGTCGGCTCGTCGGCGAGGAGCAGGGCGGGCCGGTTCACCAACGCGCGGGCCACGGCGACCCGTTGGCGTTCGCCGCCGGAGAGGCGTCCGGGGTAGGCGTGGGCGTGCTTCTGGAGGCCGAGGACCTCCATGAGCTCACCGGCCCGGGAGGCGGCCTTGCGCCGTGCGGTGCCGGTGAGTTGGGCGGGGAGCTGGATGTTGTCGGTGACGGTCAGGTCGTCGAGGAGGTTGAAGAACTGGAAGACCATGCCGATGCGTTCGCGCCGGTGGCGGGCCAGCGCGTGTTCGCCGAGGTGGTCGATGCGCTGCCCGGCGACGGTGACGGTGCCCGTGGTCGGCTTGTCGAGTCCGGCGACCAGGTTGAGGAGCGTGGACTTGCCGCTGCCGGAGGGGCCGGTCACGGCGAGGGCCTCGCCCTGGGCGACGGAGAGGTCGATCGGTCCGAGCGCGGGCGCGCCGGCACTGTCGTAGCGCTTGGCCACGCCGGTCAGTTCGATCAGTGGTGTCATGGGAGTTCGTCCGTCCTCGCGGTCGGTTCGGGTCGGGCCGGGCGGGCTCGTGCCGTTCCGGTCCGGCGAACGTAGGGGCGGCGGCGGGTGCGGCGCGTCCGCCGGGGCACCGACTTGCGGCCGTCCGCGCGAAGGACCCGGCCGTCGCGTCGTCCGCGCGGCGTACGTCCCGGGTACCGGTTCCCCGCCGTCGAGGCGGACGCGCGGGCGGGCCGGCGGGTCGCACAATGTGCGGATGGAGACGGAGGACCGGCGCGGGTGGCGTCGGCAACTGCGCGACGCGGTACGGCCGGAGATTCGGCGCGGCCCGTTGTCGCGGCGGGAGCTGCGCCTGGACGTGGTGCTGGCGGTGCTGCTGACGGTGGTCGCGCTGTACGCGGCGGCGCGCTATCCCGGCGACGGGCCGATCCGGGTCGATCCGAGGGCCGGGATCACCCCGTCGCCGCCGCCCCTGCCGCCTGTCCCGCCCGGCGCCGAAGTGTCCGTCGGCGTACGGCCCGAGGCACCGTTCGGCGAGGTCCAGGTCTCCCCCTCCTGGGGGTTGGTGGTGCTGTCCGCGCTGCCGCTGGCGGCCCGGCGGCGTTACCCGCTGGCCGTGTTCGCGGTCGTCCTGGCGGCCGTGCTGGCCATCGGCGACCAGGCGTCCTGGATCAACGTGCTGACGTGTGTGGTGGGCGCGTACAGCGCCGTCATGTACAGCAGGCACCGGGCGGGGGCGATGGCCGCGATGCTGCTGGGGGCGGTGCTGGCGGGGGTGGCGTTCCGCGACACCGAGCCGATCCTGCCGGGCTGGTCGAGCCCCGCGGTCGTGCTGCTGATCGCCGGGGTGCTGGCCGCGCTGGCCCGGTTCTGGCGCCGGCGGCTGGCGGCCGGCCGCGAGCGGCTGGCCCGGCTCCAGCGGGACCAGGAGGAGGCGACCCGCCGGGCCGTGGAGGAGGAACGGGCGCGCATAGCGGCGGAGTTGCACGATGTGGTGACCCACAATGTGAGCGTGATGGTCATCCAGGCGGGCGCGGCTCGCAAGGTGATGGACGTGGCCCCGGAGCGGTCGAAGGAGGCGCTGCTCGCCGTGGAGGCGGGCGGCCGGGCCGCGATGGCCGAACTGCGGCATGTGATGGGCCTGTTGGCGGCACCGTGTGCCGAACACCCCGAGGATCTCGAACCGCAGCCCGGGCTCGCGCAGCTCGACGCGCTGATCGGACGGGTCCGGGCGGCCGGGACGCCGGTCGCGCTGGCGGTGTCCCTGCCGCCGGAGCCGTTGCCGCCGGGCCTCGACCTCACGGCGTACCGGGTCGTGCAGGAGGCGCTGACCAACACGATCAAGCACGCGCCGGGCGCCGATGCCTCCGTGATGATCGGCTACGCCGAGGACACCCTGGAGATCGAGGTGCTGGACACCGGTGCCCTGCACGCCGCGCCGCCGGCCGACGGGAACGGCCGCGGGCTCATCGGCCTGCGGGAGCGACTGGCCGTCTACGGGGGCGAGTTGACGGCGGGCCCGACGCTCGCGGGCGGCTACCGGGTGAAGGCGCGCGCTCCTTGGCGGTCGGTGTGAGCGGGCGGGCGCTGCGCGCGGTCATCGCCGACGACCAGGCGCTCGTCCGCACGGGCTTCGGGATGATCCTCGCCGCGGACGGCATCGAGGTGACGGCCGAGGCGTCCGACGGGGCGGAGGCGGTCGAGGCCGTCCGGCGCACCGGACCGGACGTCGTCCTCATGGACGTCCGGATGCCGCGGATGGACGGCATCGAGGCCACCCGCCGCATCCTGTCCGGCGGCGCCGCCGAGGGCACGAGGGTGATCATCCTGACCACCTACGACCTGGACCACTACGTGTACGCCGCGCTCACCGCCGGTGCCAGCGGCTTCCTGCTCAAGGACGTGACCCCGGAGCACCTGGTGGCCGCCGTGCGGCTGGTGCAGTCGGGGGACGCGCTGCTCGCCCCGGCGATCACCCGCCGGCTCATCGAGCGCTTCGCCCAGCGCGAGGAGGCCCCCGCGGCCACCGCCGCCCCGCACCGCGACCTGGCGGGACTGACACCGCGCGAGCTGGAGGTCCTGCGGCTGCTCGGGACCGGCCTCAGCAACGCGGAGCTGGCCGAGCGGCTGTTCCTGAGCCCGACCACGGTGAAGACGCACGTCGGGCGCATCCTGTCGAAGCTCGATCTGCGCGACCGGGTCCAGGCGGTGGTGCTCGCCTACGAGACGGGGCTGATCACGCCCGGCGCGGAGCGCGCCCCGGGTGCCGAGGGGGGCGGCGGAAAAGCGGGAGACGGCCGGGGCGCCGATCACTACGGTTGATCCATGAAGTCCTTCAGGCACCGTCACACCGCAGCCGCGCGAGCGACCAGCTCCCCGGCTGCCGACGCCTGATCCGACTCACTTCTCCCCCCGGCGGCCGGAAACGGACCGCCGGTGCGGTGCGCGCCTCCAGCCGTCTTCCGCCACCCGTTCCCGCGGTCCTTTCCGGTCCCACGACCGAAGGAACCCCGCCATGGACACCGTCCCCAGCACCGTCGTGAACAGCGTCATGACCACCGAGCGGACCCTGCGCACCTTCCTCGACTTCTACGTCGAGCGCGGCCATCACCTGATCACCGGCAGCACCCTCCTCCCGCCGCCCGGCGACCCGGTCCTGTTCACCACGTCCGGCATGCACCCGCTCACCCCCTACCTGGAGGGCCGCCCCCATCCGCTGGGCCGGCGTCTGGTCAACGTCCAGCGCTGCCTGCGCACGACCGATCTGGAGGAGGTCGGCGACTCCACCCATCTGACGCTCTTCGAGATGCTCGGCTCCTGGTCGCTGGACGACTACGGCCATCCGCAGAGCCTGCGCTGGGGCCACGAGCTGCTCACCGACGGTTTCGGCATCCCGCGTTCGCACCTGTACGTCACCGTCTTCGGCGGGGACGGCGAGGTCGGCCCGGACACCGGTTCCCTCGGCCTCTGGGAGGAGCTGGGCGTGCCGGTGGAGCCGACGACGGACGAGAACTGGTGGTCCAACGGCCCCGTCGGCCCGTGCGGGCCCGACTCGGAGATCTTCGTGTGGACGGGCGGTGACACCCCGCCCACGGGCAGCCCCACGACCGATCCGCGCTGGGTCGAGGTCTGGAACCACGTCCACATGAAGTACCGCCGCCACGAGGACGGCTCCCTGGAGCCCCTGCGGTCGCCGTCCGTCGACACGGGGATGGGCCTGGAGCGGCTGCTGAGCGTCCTCCAGGGCTGCGACTCGGTTCACGAGACCGACCTCCTGCGGCCCTGGTCCCGGTCGGTCCGGCCGTTGTGGGACCTCGGCGTGGAGGAGCTGCGTCTGGTCTGCGACCACCTGCGGTCGGGGATCGTCGTGGTCGGGGAGGGCGTACGGCCGTCCCCCAGCGGTCGCGGCCACGTGCTGCGCCGGCTGGTGCGCCGGCTGCTCACCACGCTGTGGCAGCGGGATCCCACCCGCACGCTCGGCGATCTGCCGGGCGGACTCGTGGACCACACCCTGGACCACTTCCGGATGGACGTGGGCCGGGACGAGGTGCGCAGCGTGCTCCTGGACGAGGAACGCCGGTTCCGCGGGCTCCTCGACCGGGGCCGGACGGTTCTGTCCCGCCCTCGGTTCCGGGGCCCGCTGACCGACGAGGACCACGAGTACCTGCACGACACGCACGGCCTGCCCCGGGACCTGGTGATCCACCTGCGTGGTCCGCAGCCGCCCGACGTCTTGTCTTGACATGCGGTCGGAGTGGTTCGTAGCTTGGGCTGATCATTTAGAAACGTGAAGCTGGTTCATGTACATGAATATATGAACCTCCGGAGTGCGCAGAGCGGGAGACATGAAGTTCCAAGGAGTGCTGTTCTTCCCGGTGACACCGTTCACCGCGGACGGGTCCCTGGACGAGGAACGGCTGGCCCGGCACATCGAGTCCGGGGTCACCGCGGGGGCGGGCGGCGTCTTCGTCGCCTGCGGCACCGGCGAGTTCCACGCCCTGACGCCGGACGAGATCGAGCGGGCCACCCGGGTCGCGGTCGCCGCGACCGCGGGCCGGGTGCCCGTCCTCGCGGCGGCCGGCGGACCGGTCCCGGTCGCCCGCGACCAGGCCGCCCGGATCGCCCGCGCGGGCGCCGACGGCATCCTGCTGCTCCCGCCGTACCTGGTGACGGCCCCGCAGCAGGGCCTGGTGCGCTACGTCGAGGAGATCGCCGCGGCGAGCGACCTGCCCGTCGTCTTCTACCAGCGCGGAACCGCCCGCCTCACCCCCGCGACGGCCGCCACGATCGCCGCCCTCCCGCAGGTCGTCGGCCTCAAGGACGGCATCGGGGACATCGAGGGGATGCACCGGATCGTCCGGGCCGTCCGCGCCCTCCCCGAGGGCCGGGACTTCCTGTTCTTCAACGGTCTGCCGACCGCCGAGATGACCGCGCCCGCCTACCGGGGCATCGGCGTCGGCCTGTACTCGTCGGCCGTCTTCGCCTTCGCCCCCGAGATCGCCCTGGCCTTCCACGGCGCCCTCGCCCGGGGCGAGGACACGCTGGTCTCCACCCTGCTCGACGAGTTCTACGGCCCGCTCGTGCGCCTGCGCGACGAGGTGCCCGGGTACGCGGTGGCACTGGTCAAGGCGGGCGTGACGCTCAGAGGCCTGGACGTGGGCGGCGTACGGGCCCCGCTGGTGGACCCGGCTCCGGAGCATGTGGCGCGGCTCGCGAAACTCATCGATCACGGCCTGGAGGCGGTCCACGCATGAACCCCACGAACCCGACCCGGATCAGGGAACTGATCGTCACCCCGATCGCCTTCCGCGACCCGCCGCTGCTCAACTCCAACGGCGTCCACGAGCCCCTCGCCCTGCGGATCGTCCTCCAACTCGTCCTGGAGGACGGCACGGTGGGCCTCGGCGAGTCCACCGGCGGCGCCGTCCGGCTGGAGCGGCTCCTGACCGCGGCCAAGGTGGTGCCGGGCATGGACGTCTTCGACACGACGGCCCTGTCCGCCGCGATCGACGCCGCCCTGCTGCCCACCGTGCCCAGCTCGCACGAGCGCGGCTGGACGACCTCGGCCGTGGAGGTCGCCTGTCTGGACGCCCAGGGCAAGCTGCTCGGCCGCCCGGTCAGCGACCTGCTCGGCGGCGCCGTACGCGACGAGGTGCCCTTCGCGGCCTACCTCTTCTACAAGTGGGCCGAGCACCCGGCGCTCGACGGCCGTCCGGCGGTGGGTGACGACTGGGGCGCCGCCCTCGACCCGGCGGGGATCGTCGAGCAGGCCCGGCTGATGCAGGAGCGGTACGGCTTCCGCTCGTTCAAGCTGAAGGGCGGTGTGTTCCCGCCGGACGAGGAGATCGCCGCGATCCGCGCGCTGGCCGAGGCCTTCCCCGGTCAGCCGCTGCGCCTGGACCCCAACGTCGCCTGGACGGTGGAGACCTCACTGCACGTGGCGCGTGAACTGGACGGGGTGCTGGAGTACCTGGAGGACCCGACCAGGGGCATCGAGGGCATGGCGGAGGTGGCGCGGGACGCCCCCATGCCGCTGGCGACCAACATGTGCGTGGTCGCCTGGGAGCACCTCAGGCCCGCCGTGGAGCAGAACGCCGTGCAGGTCCTGCTCACCGACCACCACTACTGGGGCGGTCTGCGCCGCACCCGCGAACTCGCCGCCGTCTGCGAGGCGTTCGGCATCGCCCTGTCGATGCACTCCAACTCGCATCTGGGCATCAGCCTGGCCGCGATGACGCATGTCGCCGCGGCCATCCCGAACCTCGACCACTCCTGCGACACGCACTACCCGTGGAACTCCGCCGACGACGTGATCGTCCCGGGCGTCCTGGAGCTGCGGGACGGCGCGGTGAAGGTGCCCACGGGTCCGGGTCTGGGCGTCGAGCTCGACCACGAGGCACTCGACCGGCTGCACCGGCTGTACGTGGACTCCGGTGTCCGCGGCCGGGACGACACGGGCTACATGCAACGCTTCGACCCCTCCTACGAGTTGAAGCTGCCCCGCTGGTGACCTCACCCCCCGAGCCGGCGGAACGGCGGGGGCGCGGACGGGAGGACGCCGTCCACCGGCGTCACCCGCCGGGCGATCCGCTCCGCCGACTCGGGGACGAACGGACGCAGTTCACCGGCCAGGACACGGCACGCGGCGACGAGCGCGCCCAGCACCGCGTCCAGCCGTTCCGCCTCGCCCGCCCGGGCCAGTTCCCAGGGCCGGGTCGCCTCGACGCACCGGTTCGCCGCCTCGACGATCTCCCGCACCGCGCGCAGCGCCCGCCGGAAGTCGAACCCCTCCAGGGCCTCGTCGATCCTGCCGGGAGCCTCCCGGCAGGCCTCCCCCAGGGCCACCGAGGCCGGGTCGGACGCCGCGACGGACTCGGGCACGATCCCGTCCCGGTACCGGTGGACCATGGTCACGACCCGGTGGACGAGGTTGCCGAGGCCGCCCGCGAAGTCCGCGTCGGCGCGCTCGACCAGCCGGTCCACGGTGAAGTCGGCGTCCCCCACCCGGGGCACGTCCCGCAGCAGCCACCACCGCACCGCGTCCGTGCCGTACTCCGCGGTCAGCGCCACCGGATCGACGGTCGCGCCGCCGGACTTGCTGATCTTGCGTCCGCCGACGGTCAGATAGTCGTGGACGAGGACGTCCGTAGGCAGCGGCAGCCCGGCCGACAGCAGCATGGCGGGCCAGTACACGGCGTGGAACCGCACAACTCCCTTGCCCACCAGATGGATACGACGGTCACCGGCCGTCCACCAGTGGTCGTGGGCGGGGTCGCCGGTGCCGTAGCCGAGGCTGGTGACGTAGCTGCCGAGGGCGTCCCACCAGACGTAGACGACCTGGCCGGGATCGTCGGGCACGGGGATGCCCCAGCCGTGGGCGCGGGTGCGGGAGCGGGAGACGGAGAAGTCGTGCAGGCCGCCGTCGATCAGGGCCAGCACCTCGTTGCGGCGGACGGCGGGTTCGATCCGCAGGGTGCCGTCCGTGATCAGCTCCCGTAACCCGCCGGCGTACCGGGACAGCCGGAAGAACCAGTTCTCCTCGGCGACGCGCCGGGGTTCGGTGCCGTGCTCTGCGCATCTGCCGTCGACGAGTTCGTCCGGCGTCCAGAACTGCTCGCAGCCGACGCAGTAGAGCCCTTCGTACTCCTTGCGGTACAGGTCGCCGGCCGCCGCGCAGCGCCGCCACAGCCGCTCGACGCCGATGCGGTGGCGGGGGTCGGCGCTGGTGCGCAGGAAGTCGTCCAGGGAGAGGGCCAGCGGCTCGCGCAGCGCGGCGAACGCGTCCGCGTTGCGGTCCACCAGGGTCCGCACGTCGACGCCCTCGGCCTGCGCGGCCAGCACGTTCTTCAGGGAGTTGTCGTCCGTCCCGCTCGTCAGCCGGACGTCGGCGCCGCGCAGCCGGCCGTGCCGGGCGAGGGTGTCCGCCTGCACGAGTTCGAGGGCGAAGCCCAGATGCGGGCGGGCGTTGACGTACGGGATGGTCGTGGTGATGTAGTGCCGTGGTGGGGTCAAAGTTCCTCCTCGGCCGGCGGCGCGGGCGGTGACCGCACCCCGGCGGCGCTAGGGTCGAACACCATGACGATTCAGTTCTGTGTCCTGCTGTGGGCCCGGCCCGGCCGCGCCGACGCGCTCGCCGCCTACGAGGACAGGGTTCTGGCCCTGCTGGGCGAGCACGGCGGCAAGGTGGTGCAGCGGGCGCGAGCCGACGGCGCCGAAGGCCGCCCGGACGAGGTGCAGTTGATCGAGTTCACCGAGCGGGCCGGATACGACGGCTACCTGTCCGACGAGCGGCGCACCGCCCTCGCGGCCGAGCGCGACGCGGCGGTCGCGCGCACCGATCTCTACCCCGTCGAGTTCGTCTGACCTTCCTGCCTCTGGGCGGTCAGGCCGCCATGGGTGTGTAGAAGCGGGCACGGACGCGCAGCAGCCACGCCTCCACCGCCGCCTCGTCCGGCTCGTCCGGCAGCGCCGGGCGGGTCTCGTCGAAGGCCGTCTCGTACCGGGCGAGGAGCGGGCGGGCGGCCGACGGGTCGGCGGCCACGCGCTCGCCGAACGCGCGGTACTCGTCCGGGTTGTCGAGACGGATCGTGAGGTGGCCGGTGGCGTACAGCTCCAGGCCCTGATGGCACAGCCGCTTGAGGTGCCGCGCGTGCTTCGCGGTGCGGTGGTCGGGGGCGCGGTTCTCCAGCCGCCGGAACTGCTGCGTGGCGTACCCGAGATAGGCGTCGCGGATCCGCTTGGCGCTGAGGAACGACATGCGCAGGCCGATCAGTTCGTCGCCCAGCGGGGTCCGCACCTCGTACAACTCGGGCGGCAGCCAGGCGAGTTCCATGGCGGTGGGGTTGCCGCCCAGCGCCAGACGGCACCACTTGGCGGCCTCGTGCAGGGTCCGGTCCGGGTCGGTGCTGACATGGGACTCGCGCGGTGTGCGCAGGCCGAGCAGGGCTTCGGTGGGCACGGCGAACATGCCGAGCCGGTCCACGTCGGAGCCCTCGTGCGCGAGGCCGTACGCGGTCGAGCCGACGATGCCGGACAGCAGGACGTTCGGAACGGTCATGATCGGCCACCTTTCTCCTCCGCCCCATTGTGCTGACCTGCGGCGACCCGGGGCATCCGGTTTTCCGCGCCCGGGCCGGTCGTCGGCACCCTCCGCTAATGTGTGCCGCCTCGATCGAAGGGAGACACGGCGGTGCTGGTCAGGGCGGGGAACGCGGGGCGTCGGATGGCGCAGGTGGCGTTGCTGGCGGGGGTGTTGGCGGGGTGCTCCGAGGACACCGGGGCGAGCGGGGAGAAGGAGGACGCGAAGGCGTCCGCGAGCGTGTCGGCGAGCGCCTCCGAGGGCGCCGTGCGCGGGGGGACGGTCGGTGCGGCGGGCTCGGCCTGTCTGCTCCCGGTGGGTTTCGACACCGCGGCCGAGTGGCGGGCGGACGCGCTGGACGGATCGTCCGCCGACCCCGAAGGGGACGGCGACGGCAGCGGGAGCGGAGAGGACCTGGCGGCGCTGCTCCGTCAGGGGCCGGTCTCGCTGGTGTGCGAGATCGACGCCAAGCCCGCCGGGCACATCGGCTTCCTCCGGGTCTACACCGCGGAGCCCGGCGAGGACGACGCCGAGGCCGTCCTCAAGGCGTTCGTCGCGGGCCAGGACGGCACGGACAAGGCCCGGTACAGCTCCTTCGAGGCGGACGGCCTGACCGGAGCCGAGGTGTCGTACCTGAGCACGAGCGAGCTCCTGGAGGAGACGAAACCGGAGGCCGCCTTCGCCGTCGTCACCCCGGACGGCCCGGTCGTCGTGCACCTCGGCGGCATGGACGAGGAAGAGCACAAGGACATGCTCCCGGCCTTCGAGCTGGCGAAGAGGACGCTGCACACCGTCTGACCGCGGGCCACGCGGGCCGCGGGCGGTCCGCGTGGCGCGATACCGGGACAAGCTGCAACCATTGACCCGTCCGGGTTGTCTCACCAGATATCAGGCACAACAACCCTGGGGGACATCATGCGACGCACCCGAACCGCATGGATCACGGCCGCTCTCGTCACGGCGACGCTGGGGCCGGCCGCGGCCCCAGCACAGGCCGCCGCCGCGACCTGCCCGACCGGCTGGGGCAGCCAGACCAAGAGCCGGGAGGCCGGCACGACCGACTCCGTGCGCAACGCGCGGACCGGCCGGAGCGCCTGCTACGACCGGCTGGTCATCGACGTACCCGGGGCGGACAAGGCCGCGCTCGGCTACTCCGTCCGGTACGTCGACCGGCTGCGCCAGGACGGCTCGGGGCGGGTCGTCCCGGTGTCCGGCGGGGCAGTCCTGGAGGTGCGCGTGGCCGCGCCCGCGTACGACCCCGCGACCGGGGCCCCGACCTATCCCGGCCGGGTGGGCCGTCCGCTGCCGGGCGTGGACCTCACCGGGTACCGCACGTTCCGGGACGCCCGGTTCGCGGGCAGCTTCGAGGGCGACACCCAGTTCGGCCTCGGCGTCCGCGGCAGGCTCCCGTTCCGGGTGCTGCCGCTGGACGGCCGGGTCGTGGTGGACGTGGCCCACACCTGGGGCGCGAAGCCCTGACGGCGGTGCGCTACCCGGCGGCGCCGGTGTAGAAGGCGATCGTCGCCCTGGTGGTGGACTCGACGGTCCCGGCGTCGGCGCCGGACGCGGTGTAGGCGGCGCCCCACGCGGTGCCGGAGATCCTCGCGCACTCCTTGCCCTCGTCCGAGAGCTGCCAGGCGACGCTCTCCTCCTGCGTCATACGGCCGCCGGCGAGGTGCAGGGCGAGGCCGAGGGACATCAGGTCCCAGCCGACGCCGGTGGCGCCCGGCCCGAACCGGCCCCAGAACTCCTCGGGCACGACCGCGACGTGCTCCAGCTCGAACAGGGTTCGCTCGTCGCCCTGGGGCGTGAGCCGCACCTCGACCTCGCTGAACCCGGGGTCGGGGCCGAACAGCCAGCTCACCCGCAGCCGCTCCGGCTCGGCGCACTCCAGGATCTCGCCCCCGGCCTGCCCTTCGAGCTGGTAGCGCCCGCCGACCTCGAACTCCCCGCTGACGGGGAGGAACCAGCGGGCGATGCGCTCCGGCGAGGTGACCGCGTCCCACACGTCGGCGATGCCCGCGTCGTAGGTGCGCCGCATCAGGACGGTGCGGGCCTCGCCCGCCTCGACCCGCCGGGTGCCGACCTGCCGGTGCAGTCGGTTGATCTGGTCGACGAAGTCAGTCATCTCCGCTCGCTTCCTCTCGCAGTCCGCGTTCACGCCTGCCCCGGGCGAGTTCCGTCCCGAGGGCGTCGAGCCGCTGGTCCCAGAAGCCCCGGAACCTCTCCAGCCAGGCGTCCACCTCGCGCAGAGGGTCGGCCCGGACGGCGTACAGCCGCCTGGTCCCCTCCGCCCGCACGGACGCGAACCCGCTCTCCCGCAGCACCCTCAGATGCTGCGACACGGCGGGCTGGGAGATCCCGAACTCCTCCCGGATCACGGCACCGACCTCGCCCGAAGGCTGCTCACCCGAGGCCAGCAGCTCCAATATCCGGCGTCTGACCGGATCCCCGAGTACGTCGAAGGCATGCACGTGACCGACTATGCCATGCCCTGCTTATATAAGCCAAGACTTACATTCGACGCTCAGGCGCGGCACGGCGGCACGGCGGGACCGGGAGCGGGACCGGGACCGGGAGCGGGGTGGCCCGCCCGGTCGCTCCCAACTCGCCCTCACCGCACGGCATTTCCGACACACGGAACAGATGCGAACAGAGGGAGGGCAGTTTCGGAAGGAAGTATTGAGCAACCGTGCGAGATGGGGCGATGACGGTGTGTACTGTGCAGCGAAAGGCCTCTCACAGGGTTTCGACAACGTCGCTGACGACGCCCTGCCGGGAACCGCAGGTGCCCCACTCTCGTGCCCGACTCCTCCTGGACGCCGATTCGATGATCGAATTACCGGACCTGGCCGTGGGCGGCCTCGCCCTGGGCACGCTGACCGCCCTCGTCCTCGGCGGCGGACTGCTGCGGTCCCGGCGTCAACTGAAGCGCCATCGCACGGAGAACGCCGCACTGCGCTCCCATCTCGACGCCGCGATACCCGCGTTGATCGCCGAGGTCGACTATCTGGCGGCCCGGCGCATGCCCGCCGCCGCCCGGCAGCTCGACCACCCTCATGTGACACTGCCCGGTCCGCTCCAGCCGCAGACCGCGGGAACGGCGCTCGGGATCGCCCTGGAGAGCGTCCTGCTGGGGCTGCGCACCGAACTGGCCGCGCAGCGCACCCGGATCGACTCGGCCGCGCAGGCGGGGATGCGCGGCACCACCCGGGAGATCCAGGCGGCCCTGTACCGCCTCCAGGACGCGATCCGCCAGCTGCAACAGCGCTTCGACGATCCGGAGCTGGCGCAGATCCTGTTCCAACTGGACCACGAGAACGAGCAGTCGCTGCGCCGCGCGCAGGTCGCGGCCGTGGTGTGCGGGGCGTGGGTGGGGCTCGCCCGTGAGGAGTCCCATCTCGTCGAGGCCGTCACCGGCGGCCAGTCGCGGCTCGCGGGCTACGAGCGGGTCAAGGTGCACAACCACCTGGAGACCGGCACCGCCCTCGTCTCCCACGCGGTCGAGCCCGTCGCCATCATCGTCGCCGAACTCCTCGACAACGCGCTGCGGCACTCCGCGCCGGACACCGACGTCGTGGTCAACCTGGAGCAGGTCCCGCACGGGGTGTGCGTCACGGTCGACGACTACGGCGTGGGCATGACCCGGGACGAACGGGCCTTCGCCCAGCGCCTGGTGGGCTGCCACGACCCGATCCTGCTCACCGACCTCGGCGATCCGCCCCGCATGGGGCTCGCCGCGATCGGCCGGCTGACCCGGCAGTTCGACCTGGTCGTCGACCTGTCCTCGCCGTCGCCGTACGGCGGGGTACGCGCGGTGCTGCGCGTCGAGAGCCATCTCCTCAGCCGTATCGACCCCGAGGAACAGCCCCCGGCCGCGAGCACCCCGCGCTCCACGCGCCGCGCCCCGGAGCACACCGTCGAGGAACCGCTCCCGCAGCGGCGTCGCCGTACCCGTGTCACCGCCGCGGAGACACCCGCGGCGGAGCACTCGGCGCGCCGCCCCGAGGAGGCCGCCGCCGCGCTCGGCGCGCTCCAGTCCGGTACGGCCGCCGCCCGCGCGGACACCGTCCTGGCCCATGACACCGACCACGAGGAGGGAACGGCCCGATGACCAGCCGCGAGGCAGGCGACACGGCCTGGGTGCTGGAACCGATCCTGGAGGTGCCCCATGTCCGGGCCGCCGTGCTGCTGACCCGGGACGGCCTCGTCACGGGGTACACCGACGCGCTGTCACGGCCCTCGGCCGAGCGGGTCGCCGCCATCACCAGCACCGTGCAGGGCGCGTGCCGCACCGCCGCGGCAGCGTTCGCGGACCGGGACCGGGCCGAGGTGCGGCAGGTCGTCATCGAGTCGGACCGGGGATACGTGCTGATCGTGCCGACCGAGCACGGCACGTGCGTGGCCGCGTACGGCGGCCCCGAGGTCCGGCTGGACCTGCTCGCCCACCGCGTCCACTCCCAGGTCGCGCGCCTCGGCGAGAAGGCCATGTCCGCGGCACCCCGAGGGAGCGACCCCGGCGCACCGGCATGACGGCGCGCACCCCGGGCGAGCCGTGGGACCGCCCCGGCCCGACCGCCGCCCCGGCTCCGGGTGAACCCTGGGACGACACGCCTCCGCCGGACGCCCCCCACCCACCGAGCGCGGCCCCGTCCGACCCGGCGCGGCGCACGGCCGGGTCCGACCCCATCGCGGGCGAACCCTGGGACCGCTCGACGCCACTTCCCCGCACCCACAGCGAGCCCCCCTCCCCCAGCGCCTCCACCGGCTCGCACCCCGCCTCACCGGGCACCCCACAACCCCACCCCCGCAGGACGGGCCCCGACACCAGCGACTCCCACCCCCGAACGGCGACACCACCTCCGAACGCGGCCACCCCGAACACACCGCGCCCCACGACAACCGACGCCTCACAGCCCACGGGCCCCCAACCCACCCCACCCCAGCACCCCACCCCAGACACCCCACAACCCCACCCCCACAGAACCGTCCCCGACACCAGCGGCAACCGCTCCCACCCGGCCACCACCGACCGCCCACGAACAGAAACACCGCTCCCGAACAGCGGCGGGTCAAACACCACACGCCACGCCACCACCGACAACACACAGCCCGCCGGCACCCCGTTCCCCCCAACCCCCCACCCCACCCCAGACGCACCCCACCCCCACCCCCACAGAACCAACCCCGACACCGGCAGCTCCCACCCCCACCCAGCCACCACCAACCACCCACGAACGGAAACAGCGCCCCGCCACGACACCCCGAACACACCGCGCCCCGCCTCAACCGACAGCTCACAGCCCGCGGGCCCCCAGCCCACCCCGACCCCCACCCCAAGCACCCCACAACCCCAGCCCCAGCCCCAGCCCCACAGAACCGACCCCGACACCAGCGGCAACCACCCCAGGACCGCGGCCCCACCCCCGAACCCGACACGCCCCTCCACAGCCGACGGCGCGCACCCCACCACCCCGGACCACCCCCACCTCCACACAGCCGACCCCGGCACCCCCGGCAACACCCCCACCGCGCCACGCCCCCACGCCCCCGAACCCGGCTCAGGCATCCGGCATGCCCGGCCGAGCGCGAGCGACCGCGCTCAGAACGGGCCGCCCCGTCTCGACCCGGTCGCCCCCGCCCCAGGCGCCCCCCTCACCCGTACGCCCCAGGCCGGACCGTCGGCGCACCGCGACACACCGGCGTCCGACGCAGGCGCTCCGCATCCGCGTCCCCACAGCCCCGACCCCCACCGGCGCGGGCCATGGGACGCCCCGGCGGCAGCCGCACGCGAACCCGACGGCCCGCGTCCATCCCCCACGCCGGCGGGCGGCCCCCGGCCGAGCGCGTCCCCGGAACCTCGCCCCCAGGCCCCGCGCCCCGCCACCCACGGCCGCCCCCTCGTCCCCGCCTATCTCTCCACCGGAGGGCTCGCGCGGCCGACTCGGCCTCATCTGGAGCGGCTGTCGCTGCTCTCCGGGAGCGGTGGTGCGGCGCCGCTGGGGCTGCCCGCGGCCGAGTCGGCGCTGCTGGAGGCCCTGGACGAGGGCTCGTTGACGGTGGTGGAGGCGGCGGCGCTGCTGCGGCTGCCCGTGTCCGCGGTGCGGGTGCTGGCGAGCGCCCTGCTGGACCGGGGGCTGGCGCTGTCCCGTGCCCCCGTCCCGCCCGCCGACCGTTTCGACCCCGACCTGCTGAAGAGAGTGGCCGATGGCCTCCGCGCCCTCAAGCACGACTAGCGCCCGCCCCACCGACGGCGTGCATCTGCCGGACACGGCAAGCGACTTGGTGAAGATTCTCGTCGCCGGGCCGTTCGGTGTCGGCAAGACTACGCTGATCGACTCGGTGTCCGAGATCGCCCCGCTGCACACGGAGGAACACCTCACCGAGGCGTCCGCACGGACGGACCGGCTCGTCGGTGTGCGGGACAAGTCGACGACGACGGTCGCCATCGACTTCGGCCGGGTCAGCCTCACCGGCGGAGTCGTGCTGTATCTCTTCGGCACACCCGGCCAGGAACGCTTCCGCGCCCTGTGGGACGACATCGCGTACGGCGCGCTGGGCGCCCTCGTGCTGGTCGACGGCCGCCGCGTCGACGCGTCCTTCGACGTCCTCGGCCTGGTGGAGGAGTCGGGGCTGCCGTACGCGGTCGCGTTCAACGACTTCCCGGACGCGCCCCGCCGCCACACGGACGACGAGCTGCGCGCGGCCCTGGACCTGGACGCGGCCACCCCGATGGTCACGTGCGACGCGCGGGACACCAACTCCTCGATCGACGCCCTGCTCGCGCTGGTGGAACACCTCGCCGCGCATCCCCGGGAGACCCGATGATCACGCCTGTGCGGCTGTGGGAGAACGACTTCGCCCGCGACCCCGACCGCTACTACGACGCGCTCCGCGCCCAGGGCCCGGTCGGCTGGGCGGAGTTGGCGCCCGAGGTGACGGCGTACGTGGTCACGGGCCGGCGGGCCGCGCTGGACCTGCTGCACGACGAGGTGACGTTCTCCCACGATCCACGGCCCTGGGAATCGACGGTCGCGGACGACTCCCCCGTGCTCGGCATGATGCGCTGGCGCCCCAACTCCCTCTTCGCGGACGGCGCCGCGCACGTCCGCTACCGCACCGCGCTCATCGACACGTTCGCGCTCGTCGAGCCGCACGACCTGCGGGAGCGGGTGCACCGGGCCGTGCATCTGCTGGTGAGCCGGTTCGGGCCGCGCGGACGGGCCGATCTGGTGGGCGAGTTCGCCCGGCCGCTGATGGCGCTGGTCTTCAACGGCCTGTTCGGGCTGCCGGACAGCCAGAGCGACCGGCTCGACGGGGCGCTCGGCAAGATGATGGAGGGCGGCGCCCAAGCCGCCGAGGGCGAGGCGGAGTTCGGCGGGTACGTGCTGGAGCTGATCGCCGCGAAGGCCGAGCGGCCGGGCGACGACCTGCCGAGCCGGCTCCTGGAGCATCCGGCGCGCCTCACGCCCGAGGAGGTCACCTGGCAGGTGTTCCTCACCCTCGGCGCCGGTCACGAGCCGACCGCGAACCTGGTGTCGAACGTACTGTCCCGCGTCCTCGGCAACCCGGACTACTACTCGACCCTCACCAGCGGCGCCCGCCCCGTGATGGACGCGGTGGTCGAGGTCCTGCACCACGAGACGCCGCTGGCCAACTACGGCATCCACTACGCCCGGCACCCGCTCTCCTTCCACGGCACCTGGGTGGAGGAGGCGGTACCGGTGGTGATCTCCTACGGCGCGCTCGCGCACCGCGCGCGGACCGGTGGCCCCAAGGACGCCTCGCACCTGTCGTGGTCGGCGGGCCCGCACGCCTGCCCGGTCAAGCAGCACACCCTGCTCATCGCCACGGAGGCCGTGGAACGGCTCACCCAGTGGCTGCCCGACCTCGCTCCGACCAAGCCGCGCGAGCAACTGACCTGGCGGCCCGGCCCGTTCCACCGCTCACTGACGGCGCTGCCGGTCCGGTTCAGCCCTCGCTCCCCCGACCAGCCAGGAGAAGACGCGTGACCGTCACGGACCGCTTCGTCATCGACCCGTTCGGCGCGGACCTGGCGGCCGAGTGCGCCGAGCTGCGCGCCCTCGGCCCGATCGTCCCCGTGGAACTGCCCGGCGGCATCCCCGCGTGGGCGCCCACCGGGTACGACGTCCTCAAGGAGCTGATCCTCGACCCCCGCGTCAGCAAGGACCCCCGGAAGCACTGGGCGTTGTGGCCGGAGATGGGCGAACACCCCTCCTGGGGCTGGGTGCTGGGCTGGGTCGGCGTGGTCAACATGCTCTCCACGTACGGCACGGACCACGCGCGGCTGCGCAAGCTGGTCGCGCCGAGCTTCACGCACCGGCGCACGGAGGCGATCCGGCCCCGGGTGGAGGCGATCACAGCGGAGCTGCTCGACGCGATCGCCGCGCGGGACGACCGCGGGACCGTCGATCTGCGGGCGGCCCTCGCCCATCCCCTGCCCATGCGGATCATCTGCGAACTCTTCGGTGTGCCGGACGAGTTGGTGGACGACACCGCCGGTCTCATCGCCGCGATCATGGACACCTCCGATCCGTCCCCGGAGCACGCGGCGTTCGTGCAGCGGCAGATCGGCACGGTGCTGCCCGCGCTGATCGCCCATCGCGCCGGGCGTCCCGGCGACGATCTGACCTCCGAGCTGATCCGGGTCAGGGACGAGGACGGCGACCGGCTCAGCGACGAGGAGCTGGTGTACACGCTGCTGCTGGTGATCGGGGCCGGTTTCGAGACGACCGTCAATCTCATCGGCAACGCGATCGTCGCGCTGCTGCGGCGCCCCGAGCAGCTCGCGGCGGTGCGGGCCGGGAAGGTCGGCTGGGACGCGGTCGTCGACGAGACGCTGCGGGCGCACCCGTCGATCGCGGCGCTGCCGCTGCGGTTCGCGGTCTCCGATCTGACGGTCGGCGGCGTCACCGTCCCGGCGGGCGACGCCCTCCTCACGACGTTCGCCGCCGCGGGCCTGGACCCCGATCACTACGGGCCCGACGCGGACGTCTTCGACGCGGCGCGCGGCGCGGAGGACCATCTGGCGTTCGGGATCGGCGTGCACCGGTGCGTCGGCGCCCCGCTCGCCCGGGTGGAGGCGATGACGGCGCTGCCCGCCCTCTTCGACCGCTTCCCCGGGCTGCGGCTGGCGGTCGAGGACGGCGAACTGCGCCAGGTGCCGTCGTTCATCGCGTTCGGCTGGCGGGAGGTCCCGGTGCGGCTGCGCGGCTGAGGGCGCGCGAGGACGAGGACGTGGGCGCACGGACCCGACGGGGGCCCGGAGAAGAGGACAGGGGCCCAACCGGTCCCCCGTTCCGGTCGTGCCCCTGTGCTTCAAACCTACGTAAAGGACCGTGTGCTTGTGAATCGTGTCCGTGCCCGTTGCACCACGCGCATCACTCACCTGTGCACAAGTGAGTCCGAATAGCGCGTTTTCTGGTGCCCAGAGCGGCCGAATCCCCCGTGCCGGCCCCGGCGAATCGATTCAATCTCACCGATCCAGACCGGGTGAATCGAGCTCGCCGGTCGCCAGATGGGCCAGCACGACCTCGTAGAGGTCGCTGCCCCCGGCCAGCAGCTGGCGTTCGAGGACGGGTTCGGCGCTGCGCACATGGTCCCGGACGGTCTGCGCGTGGACGCCGAGCCGCTGGGCGGCGCGTTCGGAGTTGCCGCCCGCGGTGATCCAGGTGCGCAGGGTGCGGCGCAGATCGCGGCCGTCGGCGTCGAGCCGGCCGAGGAGGTCCTGCCCCCAGGAGGTGAGGGCGGGCCCCGCCAGCGCCTCCCCGAGCCGGGTGGCCGCGGGCTCCGGGACTCCGTAGTGGCCGCCCGGGCCCTGGTCCAGGGCGGCCTGGGTGTTGAGCGCCAGGTGGACCAGGGCGCGGACGGTGAGGTCGGTGAAGGCGGTGCCGAGCAGGCCCTCGACGCGTTCCATGCGGGCGCGCACGGTGTTGCGGCTGACGCCGAGGATCTTCGCCGCGTTGACCGCGGTGAACTCCAGACCGAGCCGGGTGGTGGCGAGGAGTTCGGCGCGGGTGTGGTGCGGCAGCGTGTCCAGGGGCCGCAGCAGGCGGGTGGTCCAGGTCCGCAGCGCCTCGGGGTCCATCAGCCGTTCGGGGTGGGTGCGCTCGGCGTAGACCGCGGCGTTGCCGGGCCGGAAGCGGGCCACTGCGAGGGCGCTGACGGCCTGTCCGTAGGCGGTGGCGGTACGGGCGAGGCTCTGCCGGGAGCTGCCGCCGAGGAAGGTCCCGGGCAGCTGGTCGATCAGCGTCCGCAGTGCGCGGGCGGCGCCCTCGACGGGCGTCAGCACGATCACGTGCTGGTCCAGCGCGGGGCAGCGCACGACCAGGGCCCGCTCCGCGGTGGCGGCCAGGCACTCGGCGAGCAGCCGGTCGCGTTCGTCGGCGGCGCCCTCGACGACGTAGACGTACGCGGAGTCGGTGTCCAGGAGGCCGGGCCACAGGCCCGCGGCGACGCGGCGCGCCGAGACGATGTCCTCGACCATGAGCAGCTGGAGGATCGCCAGGCGCAGATCGGAGGTGGCCTGTTCGAGGCGGTGTCCGGCGGCGGCCGTCTCGTGCGCTCTGAGCAGGAGTTCGAGGACCTGCGCGGTGTGCGTCACCATGTCGGCGGCGCGCCGGTCGAAGGGCTCGGTGCGGGACACCGCGAGCACCCCGACCCCGGAGGTGCGGGGCTGCTCGACCCGTACGAGGCGCTGGTGTCGGCCCTCGCCGTCCCAGGCGGCGGAGGCGATCCGGCCCGCGACGATCTCGGCGACGAGGTCCTCGTCGAGCGCGGTGCGGCTGCCGGCGACGAGGGTGCCGCTGTGGTCCTGGAGCAGGACCGTGCCGCGCACACCGTCCGCGAGCCAGGCGACGATCCGGCGGACGTCCCGGCCCGTGGGGCGCAGATGGTCGAGGAGTTCCTCGGCCCACGGCACCCCGGTGCCCGTCGTGCGTGCCCCGTCCTGTGCGCCGCCCACGTCACCCTTCTCCTTAGTCCGACGACATGCCGCCGGACGACATGTTCGTTCAACGACATGGTGATCGGAACGCCCGAGGCGTATCCGACCGGGACCGTACCTCACCCCGGGCCTGTGGTCTTCCCGGTCCACGACCTGAGAGAAGCGGGTCCACCGGTTTTCTGCCACACGCTCGCCGGGCGGGCGGGGAGCGGTGCGCGGCGGGCGTCCCGCCCACGGCATAAGCTCGGCGGATGGCGAAGTACTTCGACGTGCACCCCGACAACCCGCAGCCGCGCACGATCTCCCAGATCGCGGACAGTATCCGGGCCGATGCCCTCATCGCGTACCCGACGGACTCCTGCTACGCGCTCGGCTGCCGGCTGGGCAGCCGGGAGGGCATCGACCGGATCCGCTCCATCCGGCAGCTCGACGACCGGCACCACTTCACCCTCGTCTGCCAGGACTTCGCGCAGCTCGGTCAGTTCGTGCGGATCGACAACGACGTGTTCCGCGCCATCAAGGCGTCGACGCCGGGCAGCTACACCTTCATCCTGCCCGCCACGCGCGAGGTGCCGCGCATGCTCCAGCACCCGAAGAAGAAGACGGTCGGGGTGCGCATCCCCGACCATGTCGTCACCCAGGCCCTGCTGACCGAGCTGGGCGAGCCCCTGCTGTCGAGCACGCTGCTGCTGCCCGACGAGGACGAGCCGATGACGCAGGGCTGGGAGATCAAGGACCGCCTCGACCACGTGCTGGACGCGGTGGTCGACTCCGGCGAGTGCGGCACCGAACCGACGACGGTCATCGACTTCTCCAACGGCGAGGCGGAGATCGTCCGGCGGGGCGCGGGGGACGTCACGCGATTCGAGTGAGGCGGGGCGGGGCCCGTGCCGGGACTTTGTCAGCCATTTACGTGGCCCATGCAACGATGATCACAGCCCCGGCCGCGCCCGACCGGCGGCGCACGCACCGTCGTGGACGCACAGAGCCAGAGAGGCATCCCCCATGACCTCCGTTCAGGGAACAGCCGTGGACATCCCCACCGAGGACGGCGTCGCCGACGCCTATCTGGCCCACCCCGGTGACGGGCTCCCCCACCCCGGCGTGCTCCTCTACCAGGACGCCTTCGGTCTGCGCCCGCATCTGCGGTCGATGGCCGACCGGCTCGCCGAGGCCGGGTACACGGTCCTGGTGCCGAACGTGTTCTACCGCCACGGCCGTGCGCCGGTCTTCGAGCTGCCGGAGTTCATCGACACCGACGCGCGGCCGGACCTGTGGCAGGCGATCGGCCCGGTCATGACGTCCCTCACCCCCGAACCGGCGATGCGGGACGCGGGCGCCTATCTGGGCTGGCTGGCAGGGAGCCCGCTCGTGGCCGACGGTCCGGTGGCGCTGACGGGCTACTGCATGGGCGCCCGGCTCGCCCTGCTCACGGCGGGCACCTATCCGGACCAGGTCGCCGCCGCCGCGGGCTTCCACGGCGGCCGGCTGGCGACCGACGCCCCGGACAGCCCGCATCTGGTCGCCGAACACGTCACCGCCGAGCTGTACTTCGGCCACGCGGACGAGGACGCCTCGATGCCGCCCGAGCAGATCGAGCTGCTGGACGCGACGCTCACCAAGGCGGGCGTACGGCATCGCAGCGAGGTCTATCCCGGCGCGCACCACGGGTACACGCAGGCCGACACGGCGGCGTACCACGCGGAGGGGACCGAGCGGCACTGGGTGGCGCTGCTCGATCTGCTGGAGCGCACGTTCCGTTGAACCGGACGTTCCGTTGAACCGGACCGTTCCGTTGAACCGGCCGCTCTGAGCGCCCGCGCGCCGAAGGCGGTACCCGAACTCTCCTCGGGTACCGCCTTCGGCGCGCGGGCGCCCCCGCCTTCCGTTCGCCCTCGTCCCGTTCATCCTCCTTCTGTTCGTTCTCTTGACATGCCCTCGTCGCGGCGTAACTCTGAGAGCGCTCTCAGAACTGGTATGGACCAGAACTCCCCAACCCCCCACGGAGGTGGAGCGTGCTTGCCCGACTCAGGCACCAACTCCTCGTCGCAGCCGCACTGTTCGGCACGCTACTGGCTCTCGGCACACCGTCGGCCTCGGCCGCCGCGGTCCCCGCCACGATCCCCCTGAAGATCACCAACAACTCCGCGCGCGGTGACGCGGTCTACCTCTACAACCTCGGCACCAACCTGGCCACGGGCCAGCAGGGCTGGGCGGACGCGAACGGCACGTTCCACGCGTGGCCGGCCGGCGGCAACCCGCCGACCCCCGCCCCGGACGCCTCCATCGCGGGCCCCGCCTCGGGCCAGTCGAAGACGATCCGGATGCCCAAGTTCTCGGGCCGCGTCTACTTCTCGTACGGGCAGAAGCTCGACTTCCGGCTCACCACCGGCGGGTTGGTGCAGCCCGCGGTGCAGAACCCGAGCGACCCGAACCGCAACATCCTCTTCAACTGGTCCGAGTACACGCTCAACGACTCGGGTCTGTGGCTCAACAGCACGCAGGTCGACATGTTCTCCGCCCCCTACGCGGTGGGCGTGCAGCGCGCGGACGGCACCACGGCGAGCGCCGGCCGCCTCAAGTCCGGTGGCTACAACGCCGTGTTCAACACCCTGCGCGCCCAGTCGGGCGGCTGGTCGGGCCTGATCCAGACCCGCTCCGACGGCACGGTTCTGCGGGCCCTGTCGCCCGCCTACGGCCTGGAGACCGGGGCGCTGCCCGCGAGCGTGATGGACGACTACGTGAACCGCGTCTGGCAGAAGTACGCCTCGACGACGCTCACGGTCACCCCGTTCGCCGACCAGCCGAGCGTCAAGTACTACGGCCGGGTCTCCGGCGGCGTCATGAACTTCACCAACTCCTCCGGCGCGGTCGTCACCACGTTCCAGAAGCCCGACGCGCCCAGCATCTTCGGCTGCCACCGGCTCCTGGACGCGCCCAACGACCCCGTCCGCGGCCCGATCTCCCGCACCCTGTGCGCGGGCTTCAACCGCTCCACCCTCCTGACCAACCCCAACCAGCCCGACACCTCGGCCGCCGCCTTCTACCAGGACGGGGTCACCAACCACTACGCCCGCACCATCCACTCCCAGATGGCCGACGGCAAGGCGTACGCCTTCGCCTTCGACGACGTGGGCCAGCACGAGTCCCTGGTCCACGACGGCAACCCCCAGCAGGCGTATCTGACGCTCGATCCACTGAGCTGACGGGGGATCCGCCCGCGACGCCGTTTCCCGGGAGCGTGTCCGCGCGCCCGGCCCGTGTCACCGCACGCTCAGGAAGTCGCGGGGGCCGCGCAGCACCGTACGAAGCTGCTGTCGGGTGCGGGTGCTGTCGAGGCGGACGTCGAGCGGCCCGGGGACGCCGCTCTCGACGCGGCTGCCCGGGGTGAGGGCACAGGGGTCCAGGGCGTCCCGGGCGGAGACCAGGAGGCCGATGTCGTAGCGGCTGACCGGGTCGGGTCCGGCGAGGTGGCAGACACCGGTGTGGGTGGAGACGGCGAGTTCCAGGAGGGCGTCGGCGAGGTCGGTGACGTGGACGGGGCAGCGGACGTCGTCGGTGAAGAGGCTGCCCGCGCGGCGCCCGGAGGCCAGGTCGTGGACGAGGGTCTCGTGCGGGGAGTCGCCGTCGCCGAGGATCAGCGAGGTGCGGGCGACGACCGCGGCCGGGGCGCACAGGCGGATCGCCGTCTCGGCGGCGGCCTTGGCGGCGCCGTACGGGGAGACCGGATCGGGGGCGGCGGACTCGTCGTAGGTGACGTCCGCGCCGGAGAAGACGACGTCGCTCGACACGTGCACCAGTCGCGTTCCGTGCCGGCCCGCGGCGAGCGCGAGACGGACGGGGCCCTCGGCGGTGACGGCCCAGTCGCCCTTGCGGTAGGCCGTGTTCACGACGACGTCGGGCCGGGTCTCGGCGAGCACCTGTGTGATCCGCTCGCCGTCCCGCAGGTCCAGCGGGAGCCAGCCGGCCCCGGGGACGTCGCCGGGGCGGGTCGCGTACGTCGCCGTCACCTCGTCACCGGCCGCCAGGGCCCGCCGGGCCACCTCACGGCCCAGATAGCCGCTGCCACCCACGATCAGGATCCTCATGCTCCGCCACGCTAGATGCCGTCCTCGATCACGTCATCCCACCCTCCTCATTCCCCCACGCCGTAGCACGGTGATGACCGGAATCCACCTCTGTGTGACGGCGGTTGGACCCTGATGACGAGGATTTCACCGAGTCGATTCCGGTTAATGCTTGCTTTTGGCCACCCTGCCCACGTAGAAACATCCCGCACAAACGGAGGGCGACTCTGGGGGGAGTTGACGCATGGAAGGTACGGTCGACGGTTTTCGCTATGGGGTGGTCACGCCGGTCGCGGCGTATCTCATGGCCTGTCTGGGAGGGGCGCTGGGGCTGCGCTGCATCGTCCGGTCCCTGATCAACGCACCGTCATGGAAGGCCGGTTGGCTGGCGCTGGGCGCCGCGTCGATCGGCTGCGGCATCTGGACGATGCACTTCATCGCCATGATCGGCTTCCAGGTCGAGGAGATCCGGATCCGCTACGACGCGGGCCTGACCGTCCTCAGCCTGGCGGTGGCGGTGGTCGTGGTGGGCATCGGCGTGTTCATCGTGGGCTACCGCGGCGCGAGCACCGGCACGCTGGCCCTGGCCGGCATCGTCACCGGGATCGGCGTGGCCGCCATGCACTACCTGGGCATGTACGCGCTGCGCCTCAACGGCACGGTGGAGTACGACCCGTTGCTGGTCGGCGCGTCGGTGCTGATCGCGGTGATCGCCGCGACCGCGGCGCTGTGGGCGGCCGTCACGATCCGCGGGTTCATGACGAGCCTGGGCGCGAGCCTGGTGATGGGCGTGGCCGTGTCCGGAATGCACTACACGGCGATGGCCGCCGTCAGTGTCCATGTGCACGGCGCGAGCGGCGGTTCCTGGGACGGCGACTCGGCGTCCTCGCTGCTGCTGCCGATGCTGCTGGGGCCGGTCATCTTCCTCGTCCTCGCCGGGGTCGTCGTGATGTTCGACCCGCTGCTGGTCCTCGGCGACGGCGACTGGCACGGCACCGGCTCGCACCGCGACGGGTCCGCCCGCCCGCGTGACGAGGCGCCGCTGCCGCGCCACAGCTCCCTGCGGGGGACGGAGGCGAGCGCCCCCGGGCGGGCCCGCCAGCACCCGTACCAGCGCGAGGGCTGACCATCCCCCAACCACGCACCGGGCCAGGGGAGTTCGCGAACCCCGTCACCGGCTCCGGCTTGATCGATTGTTACGGTTCACCGATGTCCCACTCTTCCCGTGACACCGCCGAGGGCGCCGGCTGGGGCGCCGCGGAACGCGGTGCGTACGAGCACCTCATGCCGGCCGAGGTCCAGAAGATCTCCTGGCTCGATCCGCGCATGCTGTGGGCGGCCCGCAACGGCGTCCTCGCCTCCTGGTTCGGCGACCCGACCGGCCGCACCCGCGCCCGCTGGGTGGCCCAGCGCGCCGCGCTCGGGACTCCCCCGGACAAGCTCGTCCGGCGGGACGACCCGGACCGTTTCTCCTTCATGGTCATCGGTGACACCGGCGAGGGCGACGCACCCCAGTACTCGGTCGTCCCGGGCTTCCTGAAGGTCAGCGAGGGCACCAGCTTCGCCGTCCTCGCCAGCGACGTGATCTACCCGGTGGGCAGCGCCGACGACTACGACACCAAGTTCTTCCGCCCCTACCAGGACTACCAGGCGCCGATCTACGCGATACCCGGCAACCACGACTGGTACGAGGACCTCGGCGCGTTCATGCGCGTCTTCTGCGACGACGCCCCGCCCCTCGGCCCCGAGCCCGCGCCGCGCCCGTTCTCCCGGGCCCGGCTCCGGTCCCTGCTGTGGCACCGCCCGCGCCCGCGCGACGGCGAACACCTCGACGCGGCCCGCAAGTTGCGCTCCTCGCCCGCTCAACAGGCCGTCCAGCCGGGCCCGTACTGGGCCGTGGACGCCGGACCGGTCCGGATCATAGGCATCGACACCGGACTGCTCGGCACGCTCGACGCCGAACAGGGCGCGTGGCTCCGGGAGATCTCCCAGGGCCCCCGCCCCAAGATCCTCGTCACCGGCTCGCCCCTCTACGTGGACGGCGAGCACCATCCGTGCCCCATCGACGGCGGCGGCACCGTCGACGACATCGTCCGCGACCCGGCACACCGCTATGTCGCGGCGATAGGCGGGGACATCCACAACTACCAGCGGTATCCGGTCGACGTGGACGGCCGCACCGTGCAGTACGTGGTCGCGGGCGGCGGCGGGGCGTTCATGCACGCCACGCACACCATCCCGCACGTCGGCGTCGCGAACGTCACCGAGGACGACTTCCGGTGCTACCCGCTGCGCGGGGACTCCCTCGCGTTCTACAGCCGGCTGTACGGCCGCCGGCTGCGTCTGCGCCGCTTCTTCGCGCTCACCGAGGACGAGGCCACCGCCGTCATCGCCGAGCGGCTGCGCATCCGGCCCGGCCGCGCCCCCGCCGGGGCGCCCCGGATCACCTGGCGCATCCGCCTGGTGGCCTCGCTCCTGGGCACCGCGCGCCGGCCCGACCGCAAGGCCCGCTTCCGCCTCCCGGTGCGCAAGATCTACACGCAGCTCTTCTCGCCGAGCTCGGCGACGTACAGTCCGCCGTTCTTCAAGTGCTTCCTGCGCCTGGACGTCACCCCGGACTCCGTCCGGCTGCGTTGCCACGCGGCGACGGGGAACCTCGCCCAGGAGCTGGACCCCCCGATCGAGGACGAGGTCACCATCCCCCTGACCTGACCTGACCTGACCCGCCAACCCGGCGGGCGGGAACACCCTCGCCCGGGTACGGGTTGGCACGGTGGTACGCCGTAGATCGCCGAGCAACGGAGGACCCGTGCCGTCCGACTCCCGCCCCCGCTCCCGCCCGCTGCGCAAGCTGGGCTTCCTCACCATCGGGCTCTTCGACGAGGCGGATCCCCGGCGGGGCCACGAGTCGACGCTGGAGATCATCGAGCTGGGCGAGCGGCTCGGCTTCGACAGCGCCTGGCTGCGCCACCGGCATCTCCAGTTCGGCATCTCCTCCCCCGTGGCGGTCCTCGCGGCGGCCTCCCAGCGGACCCGCCGGATCGAGCTGGGCACCGCTGTCATCCCGCTCGGCTGGGAGAACCCGCTGCGGCTCGCCGAGGACCTGGCGACGGTCGACATCCTGTCCGGGGGCCGGATCAACCCGGGCGTCAGTGTCGGCCCGCCGATGCACTACGAGCAGGTCAAGGGGGCGCTGTACCCGGACACGTCCGCCGCCGAGGACTTCTCCTACGAGCGGGTACGGCGTCTGCTGGACCTCGTGCGCGGCAAGCCGGCCACCGACTTCAGCGGCGTCGAGGGCTTCGAGACCTTCTCGGACCGGGTACAGCCCCAGTCCCCCGGCCTGGGCGGCCGGCTCTGGTACGGCGGCGGCAGCCTCGGCTCCGCGCGCTGGGCGGGCGAGCACGGCATGAACTTCCTGACCAGCAGCGTCGTCAAGGCCGAGGACCCCGAGCCGGGCACGGACTTCGCCGCGATCCAGCTCTCCCACATCCGCGCCTTCCGCGCCGCGCACCCCGACGGCGAGGCCGCCCGCGTCTCCCAGGGCCTGGTCGTCATCCCCACCGACTCGGCCACGCCGGAGCAGCGCGCACGGTACGAGGCGTACGCCGCGCAGCGTGCCCCCCGCACCACCTCTCCGCAGGGCCCGGCCCGCCTGCTGTTCGCCCCGGACATCGTCGGCACCTCGGCCGAGATCGCCGAACGCCTCCACGCCCACGCCGCCTTCCGCGAGATCGACGAGGTCGCCTTCGCCCTCCCCTTCACCTTCGCCCACGAGGACTACGTCCAGATCCTCACGGACATGGCGACCCACCTGGGCCCTGCCCTGGGCTGGAAGCCGGGCGCCTGACGCACTCATAACGCGGCCCCCTCGGTACGGGACCATCGGGCAACGGACCGGGGGGTGTCATGGCGTTCAACGTGTTGTCGCTCGTGCTGTCGGCGGTGGCTCTGGTGGCCTCGACCTGGGGCATCGGCAGACAGGTGGCCCGCTCCCGGGCCGACGGCGACCGGGCCTGGACGACGGAGCTGCTGCTGACGCATGTGCGCGACCGAGAGTTCCAGGAGGACCAGCGGTGGGTGCTGACCCGGCTGGCCGCCGAGCACAGTCCGGACGGCGGGTTCAACGCCCTGCCCGAGGAGGTCGCCTACCGGGTCTGGAACGTCGCCGTGATGTTCGAGGCGATCTGCATCACGCAGTACTTCGACATCGTCAGCGACAGCATCCTGACGAGCCTGACGCACTACCGGCTGATGCGGACCTGGGAGGCCATCGAGCCCTTCGTGCTCGCCGAGCGGGCGCACCGGGGCAGTGTGGTGTTCCCGTTCTTCGAGCACGCCTACGCGACGGCCCGGCGGACCGACCCGGACGCCCTCTACCGCCGGCTCGGGCTGCTCAGGGCCGATGGGACGCCCCGGTAGCGTTCCGGGTCACCAGCGGCCCGGTGCCGTGCCGGTGATCGGGGTCGACGGTGTGCCGTCCACACCGACCGGGACGTCGCCGGCGAGCATCACGCGGTGCATGACGCGGGGGAAGCCGAGGTGGGCGTTGTCACTGGGGGCGAGGTGGATGGTGGCGCGGTTGTCCCAGAAGGCGACGCTGCCGGGCTCCCAGCGGAAGCGGACCGTGTACTCGGGGCGGACCGCCTGTTCCAGGAGCATGTCGAGGAGGGCGCGGCTCTCCGCGCGGGAGACGTCGGCGAGTTGCTCGACGTAGTAGCCGTTGACGTACAGGACGCGCTCGCCCGTCTCGGGGTGGACGCGGACCAGTGGGTGCAGTGAGGCGACCTGGTGGTCCAGGAGGTGGCGGACGTAGGAGTCGTCGCCGGGGCGGGGCTGGTAGCCCACTCCGAGCCGGTGTTCGGCGCGCAGCCCGTCCACGAACGCCTTCACGGGGGCGGAGAGCCCGGCGTACGCGGCGGCCAGGTTGGACCAGGTCGTGTCGCCGCCGTAGGGCGGGACGGTCTCGGCGCGCAGGATGGACGCGGCGGGCGGGTCGACGCGGGCGCCGTGGTCGCAGTGCCAGCCGCGCAGCAGGGTGTGGCGGCGCCGCTGGAGCCACTCGTCGTGCTCCATGCCGAACCTGCCGCCCAGTTCCAGCCGGTCGGCGGTCGTCTCGACCTCGGGGAAGTCCGCCGGTGAGGCGCTCCCCCGCCGGCTCGGCGCGACCGGGTCGCCGAACCGCCGCGCGAACGCCACGTGCCCGGCGTGGTCCAGCTTCTGCTCCCGGAAGAACACCACCTTCCAGCGCAGCACCGCCGCACGGATCGCGGCGACCACGGCGTCGTCGAGGCCGTCCGCCAGATCGACGCCGACGATCTCCGCCCCGATGTTCCCGGCGACGGGCCTCACCTCGATCCCGGGGAGGTCGGGCGTGGCCGTGGTGTCCGTGTTCTTCGTCATGCGTGCTCCGTCGGTCGTCCGGGGCCCTCGCGGGTGGATCGAGGTAGATCGTGTCAGCGATCAAGGCACCTGGCGACAGGGCCTTTCCAGCACCGCGTCCACCGCCTCGGCGAGCGACAGCCCGCTCGTGTCGAGGCGGCGCAGCCCGAGCGCGTCGACGGACGCGACCGTCAGCCGCTGGTGACGCAGGCTGCGGGCGAGGAATTCGTCGACCAGGGCCCGGTTCTCCGCGTCCCGTGCCGACTCCCGCATCCGGGCCTCCAGCGTCTCCTCGTCGGCCGTGAGCCACACGGCCCGCGTGTGCGGTACGGACAGCGCGGCCACGTTCCCGGGCCGGAGCGCGGAGCCCTCCAGGACGAGTCCCGGCCCGTCCTCGCGGACGCGCTCGGCGATCAACTCCACGACACGGGGCCGCAGTCGGGTGTGGTGGTCCAGCACCGAGCCGGTCGACTCGTCGACGGTGAGGGTCCGGTAGTGCTCGGCGACATGCGGCGGGACCTTCCGGTCCGGGATCGGCCAGGGCCGGCCGGGATGCCGGGCGAGCAGGTCCGTGGAGCGGTGCTCCCACCCGAGCCGTCCCGCGACCGTGCGGGCCGCGCTCGACCTGCCGCAGTGGGAGGTCCCGCCGATCAGCAGTCCGCACATCCCGCCGACGACAGACGCCCACGGCGGCTCGGCCCCGGACGGTGAACTCCTGTATCACCATGGTCCTCCGCGACACCACCGCCCCGACGCCCTCACCGAGAGGGCGTCACCCCGCAGGAGGCCGGCGTTGAACCCTGACCCCAACACCCCGCGTTTCCGCGTCCGTCCGCCGGCCGCCTGGATCAACGACCCGAACGGGCCCTTCCGTTGGCGGGGCCGCCACCACCTCTTCTACCAGCACAACCCGGACGCCCCGGTGCACGCGAACGTCCACTGGGGCCATGTCTCCAGCACCGACCTCGCCCGCTGGGAACACCATCCGGTCGCCCTCGCCCCGACCCCCGGCGGCCCCGACGAGGCGGGCTGCTGGTCGGGGTGCGTGGTCGACGACGACGGGGTGCCCACCGCCGTGTACACCGGCGTCGACCGCCATCACACCGGTCTCGGCGCGATCTGCCTGGCCCGGGCCGTCGCGCCGCAGGACGAGACCCTCGCCGGCTGGACGGCCCGACCGGCACCCGTGGTGACCGGCCCGCCGGACGGCCTCGGCGTCGTGATGTTCCGCGACCCGTTCGTGTTCCGCGCCGACGGCCGCCGCTGGGCCCTGGTCGGCGCCGGGCACGCCGACGGCACCCCGTCGGTGCTGCTCTACGACTGCGAGGACCTGACCCGCTGGCGGTTCGCCGGGGTGTTCCTGGACGGGCACGACCCGGTCGCCGCCGAGGTGTTCGGTTCCGGGGCGGTCGGCTGGGAGTGCCCGCAGCTCTTCTCGACGCCGGGCGGCGCCTGGGTGCTCGTCGTGTCGCTGTGGGACGGAGAGCCGCGCGGCACCGGCTTCCTGACGGGCCGTCTGACCGCCTCCGGCGACGGCGACCCGCGTCTCGTCGCCCGCACCGGCGGTCGCCTCGACCACGGACGGGACTTCTACGCGCCCGCCGTGCTCCAGGAGGAGGAGCGGGCGTTGCTGTGGGGCTGGTCCTGGGAGACCCGCCCGCAGGACGAGATCGACCGGGCGGGCTGGGCGGGGGTGCTCACCGCCCCGCGGGTCGTGGACGTACGGCCCGACGGCACGCTGACCGTCGTACCGGCACCGGAGCTCCACCTTCTGCGGGCGGCCGAGCCGTTCGCCGACGGGGCGCCTCGACGGACGGCGCTTCCGGTGTCGTACGACCTGACGGTCACCGCGACCGCGCGGACCACCGTCTCTCTGCTGCGGCGCGCCGACGGTGGGGAGTTGAGGGTGGTGATGGATCCGGACGAGGGCACGGTGAGCGTGGAGCACGGTGCGCGGGAGCCGGTCGTCGTCAGGACGCCGGGACGGCGGGTCCGGATCCTCGTGGACGGCTCTCTCCTCGAGCTGTTCGCGGACGACGGGCCGACCGTCACCGAGCGGTGCTACCGGCGGCCGGGCGATGTGGCCGAACTCGTCGTGACCGGTGCCGGGGCCGTCGTCGGCGGATGGGAGCAGGTGGCACCGACGGACCGGTGAGGGGCGGGCAGGCGGGGCGCGGCCCGTCCCGTCCGCTTGATCATCGCCTGCCCGTCCATGAGGGTGGGGGTACGACACAGTCGAGGAAAGGTCCGGCAGTGACACCGGTACACACGCTCAACGACGGTACGAAGCTCCCGGCCGTCGGTCTCGGCACCTGGCCCATGACCGACGCGGAGGCCGAACAGGCGGTGGCGGAGGCCCTGGGGCTCGGTTACCGCCTGGTCGACACGGCGACGAACTACAGGAACGAGACCGGTGTCGGTCTCGGTGTCGCCCGCAGCGGCGTCCCGCGCGAGGAGGTCGTCGTCACGACGAAGCTCCCGGGCCGCCACCACGGCCGCGAGGAGACCCTCGCGTCCTTCGAGGAGTCCCGGCGGCGGCTCGGCGTGGACTATGTCGACCTGTATCTCGTCCACTGGCCGCTGCCCCGCGTCGACAAGTACGTCGACTCCTGGCGGGCCATGATCGAGCTGCGCGAGGAGGGTCTCGTGCGGTCGATCGGGGTCTCCAACTTCACGCGGGAGCACATCGAGCGGCTGGAGAAGGAGACGGGCGTGCTGCCGTCCGTGAACCAGATCGAGCTGCACCCGCTCTTCCCGCAGGAGGAGCTGCTCGCCTTCCACGCCGCGAAGGGCATCGTCACGGAGAGCTGGAGCCCGCTGGGCCGGGCCACGACCCTGCTCGACGACCCGGCCGTGGTGGGCGTCGCCGAGGCGCACGGGGTGACGCCGAGCCAGGTGATCCTGCGCTGGCACCTCCAGCTCGGGGCGGTCCCGATCCCCAAGTCCGCGGACCCGGGGCGCCAGCGCGAGAACCTGGACGTCTTCGGCTTCGAGCTGGACCCGGCCCAGATGGCGGCGATCGCCGACCGGCCGCACGCGCGCATGGGCGGCGACCCGGAGGTCCACGAGGAGTTCTGAGCCACGCCCCGGTCCGCGACGGCACCGGCCCGGTCGCCGCGCCCCTCGGTCGGGGTGCGGCTCCGGGCCAGGGGTCACTTCCGGTGGTCGCGCAGGGCGGCGAGCGCTTTGTCCGCGTGGGTGTTCATCCGCAGCTCGCTGCGGACGACCTCCAGGACGGTGCGGTCCTCGGCGATGACGAACGTGGTCCGCTTGGTGGGCGCCAGCGAGAACCCGCGGGCCACACCGAAGAGTTCGCGGACGGTGCCGTCGGTGTCGGAGAGCAGGGGCATGCCGAGGGAGTGGAGTCCGGAGAACTGCTGCTGCTTCTCGACGGTGTCGCCGCTGACGCCGACCGGCTGGGCGCCGACGGCGGCGAACTCGGCGGCCAGGTCCCGGAAGTGGCAGGCCTCGGCGGTGCAGCCGGCGGTCATCGCGCCGGGGTAGAAGAACAGCACGACCGGCCCGTCGGCCAGCAGGGAGGACAGGCTGCGCGGTGTGCCGGTCTCGTCGGGCAGCTCGAAGTCCTCGATCTTCTCGCCGACCTTGATCGCCTTGCTCATTCCCGGACCTTTCCGCCGTGGGGGGTGTGCCGGGCGATATTACTCAAGGGTACGGACGGGCGGTACGGCGGGCTGCCCCTTGGGGGAACGGGCGTTGAACCTTCAGGCGGAGCCGGCCGGTTCGGGCTCGTCGTCGATGGCGTAGGCGAGGAAGTCGTCGACCATCCGGTGGAAGAGCGTGGCGAGCCGGGCGAGTTCCTCCGGGGACCAGCCGGACAGGGCGAGTTGCATGCCGCGGGCTCCGGTGTCACGGATGCGGTCGATGGCCCGGCGGCCCGCATCGGTGAGTTCGATGCGCTGGGCGCGGCGGTCGTCGGGGTCGGGGACGCGGGTGACGTAGCCCGACTTCTGGAGCTGCTGCACGGTGCGGGTGACGTGCGAGGCCTCGACGCCGAGCCGGACGGCCAGTTCACCCGGCCGCAGCGGCTCGGAGTCGGCGATCTGGCGCAGCAGGGCGACGGCGGCCCGGTCGAGCGGCACCCCGGCGAGGGCCATCAGCCGCTCGTGCTGGCGGGCGCGGGTGCTGAGGTAGGTGACGCGGGTCAGCGCCCGCTCGATCTCGACGATCTCGGGCGACGCGGGGACGTCGGGCAGTTCGGGGAGCGGCGGGGTGGGCATGCCGTCACTTTACCATCTCGTTGCGTAACGCAAGTAAAGCCTTTCGTGACACCTGCCGCGGCGCCTTCCGCCGTGCCTCCCTCCGCCCGCCGCGTCCCCCTCCGCCCGCCGCGTCACAGCCGTCCGCCGCGTCACAGCCGTCCGCCCGCGCGTTCTCCGCGCAGCAGCCACGCCAGGTAGAGGCCGCCCGTGACACCCGTGACCACGCCGACCGGCAGCAGGGCCGAGCCGGTGATCCGCTGGGTGGCCAGGTCGGCGAGGGCCACCAGGAGGGCGCCGGTCCAGCCCGCCGGGAGGAGGTGGGGGCCGGTGGCGCGGGTGACGCGGCGCGCGATCTGGGGTGCCGCCAGCGCCACGAACGGGATCGGCCCGGCCGCGGCCACCGCGAGCGCGGTGAGGCCGGTTCCCGCGCAGAGCAGGACGAGGCGGGTGCGTTCCGGGGGTACTCCCAGGGCGGCCGCGGTGTCGTCGCCCATCTCCAGGAGCGCCAGGCGGCGGGCGTACACCAGCACCACCGGCAGGAACAGGAGGGGTCCGAGGGCGGCGATGCGGACGTCGCCCCAGTCGCGGGCGTTGAGCGAGCCGATCATCCAGCTCGCGGCCTGGGCCGCCTTGCCGATGTCGGCGCGGACGTAGAGGAAGCTGGTGGCCGAGCCGAGGACGGCGGAGGCCCCGATGCCGACGAGGACGAGCCGGTATCCGTGCACACCGCGCTTCCAGGCGAGCAGGTACACGGCGGCGGCGGTGGCGAGGCCGCCGCACACCGCTCCGGCGGCGGTCTGCGGGTCGCCCGCGTCGAAGAGGATGATGGCGACGAGGGCCCCGGCGGAGGCGCCGTTCCCGAAGCCGGTGATGTCGGGGCTGCCGAGCGGGTTGCGGGTGAGCGACTGGAAGACCGCGCCGGCCACCCCCGTCCCGAAGCCGACGAGCAGGGCGACCAGGGCACGGGGCAGCCGGAGGTCCATGAGGACGAACCCGGCGCCGGGCGGGCCGTCCCCGGTGAACGTGCGCAGCACGTCCAGGGGTGTGAGGGCGTAGGTCCCCGTGCCCACCGCGAGGACGGTGGCGCAGGCGGCGAGGACGGCGAGGGCGGCGCAGACCAGCAGGGCGCGCACGCCGTACCGCACCGACCACCGCCCCGTCCGCAGCAGGGCGGTCCTGTCGTGGTGCGTGAGGGTCACAGCCGGGCCACCTTCCGGCGGCGGACGAGATGGACGAACAGGAGGCCGCCGAGGAACGCGGTGACCGTGCCGACCTCGATCTCGGAGGGCGGGACGACGATCCGGCCGATCACGTCGGAGACGAGCAGCAGGACGGGGGCGTACAGGGCGCAGAAGGGGAACAGCCACCGGGGGTCGGGGCCGCAGAAGGCGCGGGCGGCGTGCGGGATCATCAGGCCGACGAAGCCGATGGGCCCGCAGACGGCGGTGGCCCCGCCGCACAGCAGGGTGAGGGCGAGGACGGCGAGGACCCGGGTGCGGCGCAGGTCGGTGCCGAGCGCGCGGGCCTGGTCCTCACCGAGCGCGAGGGCGCCGAGGGGCCGGGCGAGGGCCAGGGCGAGCAGGGCGCCGGCGACGAGGAGCGGGGCCACGGTCAGCAGAAGCGCCGGGTCACGTCGGGCGAGGGTGCCGACGGACCAGTGGCGCATCTCGTCGAGGGTGTTCAGGTTCCCCAGCTGGAGGCCGTTGACGTAGCCGAACAGGGCGGCGTTGACGGCGGTTCCGGCGAGGGCGAGGCGGACCGGGGTGGCGGACCGGGCACCGCCGAGCGCGTGCACGGCGGTGGCGGCGAGGGCGGCTCCGGCCAGCGCGAACCAGAGGTAGCCGGTGAACGAGGTGATGCCGAGCACACCGATCGCGGTCACGACGGCGGCGGAGGCGCCCGCGTTGACACCGAGCAGCCCGGGGTCCGCGAGGGGGTTGCGGGTCAGGGTCTGCATCACGGCGCCGCCGAGGCCGAGCGCCGCGCCGACGGCGATCCCGATGAGGGTGCGCGGGAGTCTCAGCTCGCGCACGATCCCGTCGCTCTCGGTGCCCGAGGGGGCGACCAGCGCCGACCAGACCTGGTCGAGCGGGATGTGCCGGGTGCCCACGGAGAGGGAGAGGGCCGTCGCCGCGGCCAGCAGGGCCAGGCCGAGGAGGAGTCCGGCGGAGCGTACGGAAGGGCGGGAGAGGCCGGTCGGGGTCAGCGGGGTTCCTCGGGTCCCGGCATGCACACCTGGGTTCATGTGCTTAGCTTAGGCTAACCTAACTTCGATCGTTGACCATTGTGTCGACAGATCGTGGCCCCGCCGTCTGCCTGGAGACCTCCGATGACCGCCACGCGCGCCCCCGCACTGCGCGACCCCCGCCACGACGTACGGCCGGTACGGGTCACCGGCCCGCGGGTGGCCCGGCTCGTGGCCCAGCTCTCGGAGGCCGACGACACACGACGCGCCACGCTGACCGAGGAGTTCTGGGCCGAGACCGAGGAACGGGGCACCCCGCTGATCGAGGAACTGGAGGAGGAGCCGGGCCACCGGGTCGTCACCTTCCTGTGGCGGGGCCACCGGGCGACCCGGCAGGTGCTTCTCGCCGGGAACCGGATCACCGACCGCGACCACTACGCCGGTTCGCTCCTGGAGCGGGTGCCGGGCACCCACATCTGGCATCTGGGGCTGCGGCTGCGCGCCGACCACCGCGGCACCTACCGGCTGGCCGCCGACATCTCGCTCAAGGAACCGCCCACGGAACCGGCCGCGTTGCAGCGCCGCCTGCGCTCGCTGTCCGCCCACGCGGCACCCGATCCGCTCAACAGGTCGACCGTGCCCATGCGTTGGCAGGCCGTCGGCTCCTCGGAGTTCGCCCTCCCCCAAGCCCCGGCCCGACCGTGGTCCGGCCGGGAGCCAGGCGGGCCGACCGGGCGGGTGGAGCGGCACCGGGTGCCCACGCGGTCGCTCGGCGGGGAGCGCCAGGTCTGGGTCTATCTGCCCCGGGCGGGCGAAGGGCCCCTGCCCGTCCTGCTGTTGCCGGACGGCGACATGTGGTTCGACCGGCTCGGTCTCGACGCCACGCTCGACGCCCTGATCGCCGACGGCGCGCTCCCGCCCCTCGCCGTGCTCGCGCCGGACGCGGTCGACCGGGACACCCGCTGGCGCGAACTCGGGGCGCGGGACCCGTTCGTGGGCTTCCTCGCGGACGAGCTGCTGCCGTGGGCGGCGCGGCGCTGGCCGCTGACCGACGACCCCGGCCGCACCGTCGTCGCCGGACAGAGCCTGGGCGCGATGACCGCGCTGTACGCCGGGTATGTGCGGCCCGACCGGTTCGGCGGGGTGATCGCCCAGTCACCGTCCCTGTGGTGGCGGCCCGGACTGCCGACGCCCACCGACCCCGGAACCCCGGTGTACGGGACGCCTTGGCTCGCCGCGCAGTTCGCCGCCGCACGCTCGGCGCCGCTCACCGTCCATGTCGACGTCGGCCTGCACGAGGGGACGATGGTCGACCACAGCCGCGCCCTGTACGACGCGCTGGTCTCCGCCGGTCACCACGTCACCTACGACGAGTTCAACGGCGGTCACGACTACGTCTGCTGGCACGGCGCCCTGGCGGACGGCCTGGTGCGCCTTCTCGGCACCTGACACCACCCCCTCGTTCCGTATCACCCTTTCCCCCCATAGGAGTTGCTCCCCCATGTCCTCCGCACGTGTCTCCCGCCGGGCCGTCGTCGCCTCCGCCGCCATGGCCACGGGAGCGCTGCTCCTCACCGGCTGCGGCGACGGCGGCTCCTCCGGCAGCGCCGCAGCCGAGGAGACCGGCACACGACAGATCACCGACGCCACGGGCCGCGAGGTGCGGATACCGAGCTCCCCGCAGAAGGTCGTCGCCCTCAGCGAACCCACCTTGGACGCCGCCCTCGCCCTCGGCGTGGAGCCGGTGGGCGCCACCGCGGGCCGGGGCCAGAGCGGGGTCTCCGGCTATCTCGCCGCCAAGGCGGAGACGACGCAGGTCGTCGCGACGGTCGCCGAGGCCGACATGGAGAAGCTCGCCGCGCTCCGGCCCGACCTGATCCTGCTGGACGGGACGACCGCCGTGAAGAGCGAGGTCTCCAAGCTCCAGGCCATCGCCCCGACCGTCGTCACCGCCGAACTCGACGCGGACTGGAAGGACGCCTTCACCACGACGGCCGACGCGCTCAACCAGGAGGCACGGGCCCAGAAGATCCTCACCGGCTTCGCCGCGGACGTCGCGGCCACGAAGAAGCGGCTCGGCGCGCAGAGCGGCGCGGTCGTCAGTGTCGTCCGCTGGCAGAACGGCGCGCCGTCCGTGGTCGGCAAGGGCGTCGGCCACGTGGGTTCCACCCTGTCCGCCCTGGGCCTGAACCGGCCGGCGGACCAGCAGGGCGCGAGCACCGGGCACAGCGAACCGGTGAGCCTGGAGAAGCTGTCGACGATCGACGGCGACTGGCTGTTCCTCGGCACCCTCGGTGACCGGGCCGACGGTGAGAAGGCGTACGCCGAGGCCCGGAAGGTCACCAACTTCTCCCGGCTCGAGGCCCAGAGGGCCGGCCATGTGGTCGTCGTCGAGGGCTCGGCCTGGAACAGCGCGGGCGGGCCGCTGGCCGCGGGGATCGTCCTCGACGACATCACCAAGGCCCTCGCCCCGTGAGCAGCGGACGGCGGCAGGCGCCCGCGCCCGTGACGGGGGCCCGACCGTGACCACGGCCATCGCTCCTCAGGTGCTGGTGCGCGGTCCGGGCCTGTGCCCCCGGAAGCTGTCGGAGGGTCCGCTGCTGTGGCTGGTGCGGACCCCGGCCGCGGACGCGCCGCTCGACATCTCCGTGCTGGACGCGGGGGAACGACGTCGTGCGGCGGCGCTGCGGCGGCCCGCGGAGCGGGCGCTGTTCGTGGCCGCGCACAGCGCCCTGAGACGGGTGCTGAGCGCGTACACCGGGGTGCCCGCCGCCTCGGTGCGGCTGGTCCGGCTGCCCTGCCCGGGCTGCGGCGGCCCGCACGGCCGTCCGGCGCTCGCCGGGCCCGCCGGGGCCGGGGTGCACTTCTCGCTCTCCCTCTCGGGCGGTCTCGCGCTGCTGGGCGCGGCCACCCGCCCGCTCGGCGTGGGCATCGAGGAGATCCCGGCACAGCGGCTCGCCGAGGAGGCGTCCCGGGGGCTGCACCCGTCCGAGCGTCAGCAGGTGACCCGTTCCCCGGCGCCGGTCAGGGCCGGTGCCTTCGCGCGCTGCTGGACCCGCAAGGAGGCGTATCTCAAGGTGACGGGCGAGAGTCTGTCCCTGGGCGCGCTGCGGGAGGTGTACGTCGGTGCCGGTCCCGCCCCGGCCCGGGCGCCCGGTCACCGGGTGAGCGACGTGGACGTGCCGGACGGCTGGGCGGCGGCCGTGGCGGTCGATGTCCCCGGAACTCCGCCGGCCCGTCGGCCGGTTCCGTGCGCCGGTACAGACACCTCGCCTCGTGATGCCGTCAAGTCCGCGGGATGAGCCCTCCGTTCACGGCACGGGCGTGGAGCCGGACACGTCTGTCGAACTCGTCTTCGCTCGCCTCCTCGTCGGGAAGCCGGCCGTGGGCGACGAACGTCTGCACTCCGGATCTCATGGGCGAATGATCGGCTTCCGCTCCGCCGCGAGCAAAGCGTCCTCATTCACCGGAATTTCGTCCCAGGACGCGCCGGTCGCCACGGTCTGCCGCCACGCGCGGATCGCCTTGGGCGGCATGCCGACCGCGAGGACACCGGTCACCCGGTTCCCGGCCCGGTAGGCGGCGATGAACCGTCGCTCGGCCAAGTCGCCCTCCACCAGCGTGACTTCGTCGTGGCCGCGCAGATGTCCGTATGCCTGGATCTTCAGGTCGTACTGGTCGGACCAGAAGTACGGCACCGGCGCGAACGGTGTGCGCGCCTCGGGGTGCAGGAGGTTGCGGGCGGCGGCCATGCCCTGTTCGGCGGCGTTGGTGCGGTGCTCGATCCGCATCGCCACCCCGAACAGGGGGTTGTGCCAGCGGGCCACGTCACCGGCGGCGTAGACGTCCGGGGCGGCGGCGCAGTACGCGTCACAGACGACGCCGTCGGCGACGGTGAGCCCGCTGCCGTCGAGCCAGTCGGTGCGGGGCACGGAGCCGACGGCGACCAACACCGCGTCGGCGCCGACGACTTCGCCGTCCGCCAGCCGTACGCCGTCCGCGGTCGCCTCGGTGACGGTGACGCCGCAGCGCAGGTCCACGCCCCGGTCGAGGTGGGCGCGGGCCAGGACGCGTCCGACCCGGTCGCCGACGGCGTGGGCCAGTGGTACTTCGGCGGGTTCGAGGAGGGTGACCTCGGCGCCCAGGCCCCGGGCCACCGCGGCGGCCTCCGCGCCCAGGAAGCCCGCGCCGACGACGACCAGGTGCCGCCCGGGGGCGAGCCGTTCGCGCAGGGCCAGGGCGTCGTCCAGGGTGCGCAGGGCGTGGGCGCCCTCGCCGGGCAGGCGCCGCGGCCGGACCCCGGTGGCGATGACCAGCCCGTCGTACGGCAGGGTCGAGCCGTCGGCCAGCCGCACGGTGCGCGAGGCGGGTTCCAGGCCGGTCGCGCGGACGCCGAGCCGCAGGTCCAGGCCGAGCGCGTCGAGGTGGGCGGGGGTGCGCAGGGCGAGCCGGGACGGTTCCCAGGTCCCGGCGAGGAGTTGCTTGGACAGGGGCGGGCGGTCGTAGGGGAGGTGCGGTTCGTCGCCGACGAGGGTGAGCGTGCCGTCATAGCCCTCGCGGCGCAGGGTCTCGGCCGCCGCGAGTCCGGCGGCGGAGGCACCGACGACGACGATCCGCCTCACCGCTCGACCAGACGGATCGCGGCGGCCGGACAGATCGCGACGGCCTCCCGCACGTCGTCCAGTCGACCGGTCGCGGGCTGTTCCTCCAGGAGGATCGCGATGCCGTCGTCGTCCTGGTCGAAGACGTCCGCCGCGGCGAGCACGCACTGCCCCGAGGCGACGCACTTGTCGGCTTCCAGTTCCACCCTCATGTCTCTTCTCCTTGCTGTCCGGTGCGGTGCGGGCGGTGAACTGTCACCAGGTGACGGGGAGTTCGTGGACGCCGTAGATGAACGCGTCCTCCTTGAAACGGACTTCGTCCAGCGGGCGGGCGAGCCGCAGGGTGGGGATGCGCCGGTAGAGGGTGCCGTAGACGACCTGGAGTTCCATGCGGGCCAGGGGCTGGCCGAGGCACTGGTGGACGCCGAACCCGAAGGCGACGTGGCGGCGGGCGTCGCGGGTGAGGTCGAGGCGGTCGGGGTCGGTGAAGACGGCGGGGTCGCGGTTGGCGATCTCGTTGGCGAGGATGACGCCCTCACCGGCCCGGATGGTCCGCCCGCCGATCTCGATGTCCTCGGTGACGGCCCGGCGCCGTCCGAGATGGGTGATGTGCAGGTAGCGCAGGAGTTCCTCGACGGCGGCGGCGACGCGTTTCGGGTCGTCGCTCTCGCGCAGGAGGGCGAGTTGGTCGGGGTGCTCCAGGAGCGCCGCGGTGCCGAGGGCGATCATGTTGGCGGTGGTCTCGTGCCCCGCGATCAGCAGGAGCAGTGCCATCTCGGTGGCCTCGCGGTGGTCGATCTCTCCCGCGGAGACCTGTCCGGCGATGACGGAGAGGAGGTCGTCCTTCGGGGCGGCGATCCGCTCGCCGACGACCCCGGCGAGATACCCGGCGATCTCGCGGGACGCCTGGCCGCGCTGTTCGGGGGTGGCGTCCCGGTGGACCATCGTCTTGGTGCGGGACTGGAAGAGGGCGTGGTCGTCGTAGGGCACGCCGAGCAGTTCGCAGATCACGAGGGACGGGAGCGGCAGCGCGAACTCCTCGACCAGGTCGGCCGGTCGGGGTCCTGCGAGCAGGTCGTCGACGAGGCCGTCCACGATCCGCTGCACGGCCGGGCGCAGGGCCTCGACCCGTTTCACCGCGAACGGCGCCGTCACCATCCGGCGCAGCCGGGCGTGTTCGGGGTCGTCCATCATGATGAAGCTGAGTTTGCCGTCGCCGGCGCCGGGCGACGCCTTGGTCGGGTAGCCGGGGGTGTCGGTGTCCGCGCTGACGCGGGGGTCGCCGAGCAGGGCGCGCTGCTCGGCGTACCGGGTCACCAGCCAGGGTTCGCTGCCGTCCCAGAGCCGCACCTTCGTCAGGGGCGCCTGCTCCTGCAACTCCTTGAGGGCGGGCGGCGGGTCGAAGGGGCAGCGGGCGGCGCGCGGCATGGGGAACTCGGGCGCGGTGAGGGCGTCGGCCATGGTTCTCCTCGGGGTGGGGGCTCCGATGGGGCGGAGTGCCGGAGAAGGGCGGTTCGATCGGGCGCGGGGCGCCTCGACGTGCCCAGGCAAACAGAGCGGGCTGACGCCCTCCGGTCGGTTCCCTGACAGTTGCCTGACGTGACCCGGCTCATACGCCCGTCCCGGGGCGCCCCGTCAGTCCTCCGGGGGAACGGGGGTGACCGGTGCCAGCCACAGGGCGGTGACGGCGTCCGCGATGCCGGTCGCCGTGGCCCGCCAACTGGAGCGCGGCGTGGGGGTGTTCTCGGCGAGGGCGCGTTCCCGCTCGGCGGAGACGTGCAGGATCAGATGGCGGGCCATCTCACCGCGTTCGGCCCTGATCTCGGCGGGGAGTTCGGGCAGGCAGCGCCGCAGGCCCTCGATGATCCGCTGGAGGGCGGGTGAGGCGAGGGACTCGTCGACCATGGCCGGGTGCAGTGCGGGGTCGGCGGCGATCTGGACGCAGAACCGCGCGTACCAGGTGGGGCTGCCGAGGGCGGCGAGGTGTTCGGGGACCGGACGCACCAGGCAGTCCACCCAGTCCCGGACGTCGGTCGAGTCGCCGGTCGCGGCGGCCAGCCGGACCCGGATCGCCTCGATGGGTTCGGCGTGGCGGCGGAAGATGGCGCGGACGAGGTCGGCCTTGGTGCCGAAGTGGTAGCCGACGGCGGCGTTGTTGCCCTGTCCGGCGGCCTCGCTGACCTGGCGGTTGGACACCGCGTAGACGCCGTGCTCGGCGAACAGCCGCTCGGCGGCGGTCAGGATCGACTCCCGGGTAGCGCTGACCTGTTCCGCCCGTACCGACCTGCCCACAGCCATCCTCACCGTCGCTCCGGGACTTCACCGAGCCCCGCGGCGGCCAGTCCCTGAAGCCGTCGTGGATTCTCCGCCGCTGCGGCGGGCTCCGCGCCCGAAAGCCTACGCAACGCCTGCTCAGGGCCCTTCGGCGAGCGTGTCCAGCCACTGGTGCAGCAGGGCCGACTCCGCCTGCGTGAACGTCGCCGCGGGGTCGGCGCGCAGCCGGGCGGCGAGGGTGGCGGCGGCCACGGGCACCCCATCGTCGGTGTGGCCGGGGGCGGCGGGACGGGTGAGGGAGTCGAAGACGGCGTCGCGCAGCCTGGCCGAGAAGTCCGGGTCCGGGTACTGCTCGGGCCGGGTGAGCATCGACAGGGCGGCACCGACGTTCGCGGACATGATCATCCGGGTGGCGAGGGCGGGCGGCACGGTCAGCCGTCCGGCGGCGGCGCAGCGTTCGAGGATCGCGTGCAGCAGGTCGTGCGCCTCGCGGGCCGCGGCGGGCGGGGCGGTCAGCTCGGGCGAGTACATCAGGCGGTAGTGGTTGGGGTGGCTGAGGGCGAACCGCATGTGGTTGTCCCAGCCGCTGCGCAGGTCGGCGACCGGGTCGGCGCCGGGCCGGGCCGCCCGCTTGGAGGCCAGGTACTCCTCGAAGCCCCGGTCCACCACGGCCGCCAGCAGCCCCGCCTTGTCGCCGAAGAGCCGGTAGAGCATCGGCGCCCCGACCCCGGCCGCCTCGCACACGGCACGCGTCGAGACGTCGGCGACCGGCGCCTCGGCCAGCAGCGCGGCGGCGGCTTCCAGGATCTTCTCCCTCGCGTCCATGACTGAACGGTACGCCATTCGTAGCGGCGATACGAACCGGGGAATACCAACGCTACGGAACCGTGTTATCGTCGATACGAGATTGGCGTACCGCCGCTAACAAGCGACGGGCGACGACCCGGACGAGAAGCCCCAGGAGGCATCATGACCACCCCTTCGAGCCCTGAGCAGCGCGTCGCGATCGTGACCGGCGGATCACGCGGCATCGGCCGCCAGGTCGCCCTGCGGCTCGCCGCCGACGGGTTCGCCGCCGTCGTCGGGTACGCCGGCAACAAGGACGCGGCCGACGAGGTCGTACGAGCCGTCGAGGCCGACGGCGGCAGCGCGTTCGCCGCCCGCGCGGACGTCGGCGACGAGACCGAGGTCGCCGCCCTGTTCGACCTGGCCGAGACCACGTACGGCGGGATCGACGCCGTGGTGCACGCGGCCGGGCGGATGCCGCTGTCCCCGGTCGCCGACCTCGACCTCGACGTGCTCGACGCGCTGTACCGCACCAACATCCGCGGCACGTTCGTCGTCGACCAGCAGGCCGCTCGCCGGCTGCGCGCGGGCGGGGCGCTGGTGAACTTCTCGTCGTCCGTCGTCGGGCTCTCCTTCCCCGGCTACGGGGCGTACGCCGCGTCCAAGGGCGCGGTGGAGGCGGTGACCCTGATCCTCGCGCGCGAGCTGCGCGGCCGTGACGTGACGGTCAACGTGGTCGCCCCCGGCCCGACCGCCACCGACCTGTTCCTCGACGGCAAGGACGAGGAGACGGTCGCCCGCCTCGCCGCCCAGCCCCCGCTGGAGCGCCTGGGCACCCCGCAGGACATCGCCTCCGTCGTGTCCTTCCTCACCGGCCCGGACGGACGCTGGGTGAACGGACAGGTCCTGCGCGCCAACGGAGGCATCGTCTGACCCGCCACGGCGGCGAGCAGACCCCGACCCGCCCCACCACGCGAGGACGCCCCCCACCGGCCCCTCCTCCGCCCGGCGGGGCCGACGCGGGGAGGAGGGGCCACAGGGGTCCCGCACGACCGGCCCGCACGCGGCACCCGAGGGCGAGGGCGCGCCCCTGCCCGGCAGGTGTTCCGGGCGCCACCGAGACCACGGGCCGACCGGGAGAACCACCACCCGCCACACCTCAGGACGACCCGCACGAACGCAGGACGAACGGGGCAGGTGCCGCGCGCCACGAGCCAGGTCAGCCACCCCCGCGCCCGAAGACCCGGCACGCCCCCTCACACCTCCGAACGACCGCACGGACGCAGGACCAACGGGGCAGGTGCCGCGCGCCACGAGCCAGGTCAGCCACCCCCGCGCCCGAAGACCCGGCACGCCCCCTCACACCTCCGAACGACCGCACGGAC
>NZ_JBIVDS010000010.1:0-228016 GCF_044747265.1 Streptomyces sp. NPDC090106
CTGGCACCACCACGTCACCCTCGTATCGGCCGCTCATGCCTTCTGCACGCTGCAACGACTGGCACGAGACCCAAAAGACGTGGCGCAGGTCTGAGTCTCTACCAAGTCCTCCGGGAACTGCAGACCCTCCTCGCCACCTGGACCGGCGCCTGTCCCACCTGCCACCGCGACATACCCACACCCCTACGAACCTGACCAAGCCCTACTAGTAGGGCAGCAGGCGTCCCGACGGTGTCCTGCGGTCGATCGGCTCGTCCCGGCGCGGGGCGGGCCGGCGGGTGACGCGGACGCGGGTCTGGCTGATCATGGCGGCCTCCTCATGCCTGATGCGCCCAGCCTTGTCGCCGAGGGAGGCGCGCACATCGTGCAGAGGGAGTCATACCCCCTGACCTTGCGGGGGCATGCGCGCGGTCGCCCTCCTCCTTTCGGAGGAGGGCGACCGCGGTGCGTTCCCGGTCAGCCGCGGGCCGGGGTCACACCGACCGCAGGTACTGGTCGGGGACATGGACGTCCCCACCCAGCTCGCGTGCCGCCAGCCGCGCCCAGGACGGGCTGCGGAGCAGTTCGCGGCCCAGCAGCACGGCGTCGGCCTCGCCGTTGACGAGGATCTTCTCGGCCTGCTCGGGCTCGGTGATCAGCCCGACGGCGGCGACCGGCAGAGTGGTCGCGGCCTTCACCCGGGAGGCGAAGGCCACCTGGTAGCCGGGGCCGAGGGGGATGCGGACCCCGGCCGCGTTGCCTCCGGTGGAGACGTCGAGGAGGTCGATGCCGTGGGCCTGGAGGTCGGCGGCGAAACGGACCGTGTCGTCCGCCGTCCAACCGCCCTCCTCCAGCCAGTCCGTGGCCGAGATGCGGAAGAACAGCGGCTTGTCCTGCGGCCACACCGCGCGCACCGCGTCCACGACCTCCAGGGCGAACCGGGTGCGGTTCTCGTAGGAGCCGCCGTAGGAGTCGGTGCGCTGATTGGAGTGCGGGGACAGGAAGTTGGAGATCAGATAGCCGTGCGCGCCGTGGATCTCGGCGACTTCGAAGCCCGCGGCGAGCGCGCGCCGGGCCGCGTCCGCGAACTGGCCCACCACGTCCTGGATCTGAGCGACCGTCAACTCGGTCGGTACCGGGTGCCGTTCGTCGAAGGCGAGCGGGCTCGGGCCGAGCGGCTGCCAGCCGAGCGCGTCCGTCCCGAGCGGCGCCCCGCCGGTCCAGGGGCGGTCGGTGGACGCCTTGCGGCCCGCGTGCGCGAGCTGGACCGCCGGCACCGTGCCCTGCGCCACCAGGGCGCGGGTGATCCGCCGGAACGCCTCGACCTGGGTGTCGTTCCAGATGCCCAGGTCGTACGGCGAGATGCGGCCCTCGGGGCTGACGGCGGTGGCCTCGACGATCACCAGACCCGTGCCGCCGGTGGCGCGGGCCCCGTAGTGCGCGAGGTGCCAGTCGTTCGGCGCGCCGGTCTCCGGGCCCTCGGGCAGCGCGGAGTACTGGCACATCGGCGGCATCCACACACGGTTCGGGATGGTCAGTTCACGCAGGGTGTACGGCTCGAAGAGCGCGGTCACGGCGGGCTCCATTCGTCACGGGACCGGAAGTCGACTCGTACGATAGGCATCGTAGTACGCCAAGTGTCAAACTACGATGGTTCTCGTACAATGGTCCCTGTCGAGCCCGGGCCCGGGCTCGACCGCCCCGCCCGTGGGTGCGCCGCCCCCTCGCCAGTCGACTTCCCGCACCAGAGGAGCCGCCGTGACCTCGACCGTCGCCGTCAGCAGCCGCGATCTTCCGCACCCGGCGCGCGACGAGATCCGGCTGGAGGCGATCCTGCACGCGCTGTCCGACCCGATGCGCCTCGCGATCGTGCGTGAGCTCGCCGCCGTCGGCGACGAGCTCACCTGTTCGCAGTTCGAGCTGCCGGTCACCAAGTCCACGACCACGCACCACTTCCGGGTGCTGCGCGAGGCGGGCGTGATCCGGCAGATCTACCGGGGGACGGCCAAGATGAACGGCCTGCGCAAGGACGATCTAGACGGCCTCTTCCCGGGGCTGCTGGACTCGCTGCTCGGCGCCGCCGACCGGCAGGCCGTCCGGCTCGGCTGAACCGGCCTTCGTGGGCAGGTGGTTGAAGAGCAGGTTCAGCACGATCGCGGTCAGGCAGCCCGCGCTGATGCCGCTGTTCATGACCGTCTGGAACCAGTCGGGGAACTTGTCGTAGACCGTCGGCACACCGACCGGCAGCACGCCCATCGCCACCGACACGGCGACCACGGTCAGGTTGTGGTTGCCCTTGAAGTCGACCTGCGCGAGGGTCCGCAGCCCGCTCGCGGCGACCGTCCCGAACATCACCAGACCCGCGCCGCCCAGCACGGGCGCCGGTATCGCGGCGACGACCGCGCCCAGCTTCGGCAGCAGGCCCAGCAGGACGAGGATGGCGCCCGCCGTCGCGACGACCCAGCGGCTGCGCACCCGGGTCATGCCGACGAGGCCGACGTTCTGCGCGTACGCCGTGTAGGGGAAGGTGTTGAAGACGCCGCCCAGCACCGTCGACAGACCGTCGGCGCGCAGGCCGTCCGCGAGCGGGCGCGGCTCGACCCTGCGGTCCGTCATCTCGCCCACCGCGATCAGGTCACCGGTCGTCTCGGTCATCGTCACCAGCGCCACGACCAGCATCGAGGCGATGGCGGAGGCCTCGAAGGTCGGCGCCCCGAAGTGGAACGGCGTGCTGATGCCGAGCCAGTCCGCGTCGCCCACCCCGGCGAAGTCCGTGAACCCGAACGGCACCGCCACCGCGAGGCCCACCCCGATGCCGATCAGCACCGCGACCCGGCTCAGGAACGCCGGGGCGAACCGCTGCACGCCGAGCACGACCAGCAGCACGAACAGCGCCAGGCCCAGGTTCTTCGGCTCCCCGAAGTCCGCCGAACCGGCCCCGCCCGCGGCCCAGTTGCCCGCCACCGGCAGCAGCGAGATGCCGATGATCAGGATCACCGTGCCGGTCACGAGCGGCGGGAAGAACCGCAGCAGCCTCCCGAACACGGGGGCCAGCAGCATGATCGCGAGCCCCGCGACGATCACCGAGCCGTAGATCGCGGGCAGTCCGCCGCCCGTCGTGCCGATCAGCACCATTGGGGAGACGGCGGCGAACGTACAGCCCTGCATGATCGGCAGCCGGACGCCGAAGCGCCAGAAGCCGACGCACTGGATCAACGTCGCGACACCGCAGACGAGCAGGTCCGCGGTGATCAGATAGGCGAGGTCGGCGGGCGACAGCTTCATCGCACTGCCGACGATCAGGGGGACGGCCACGGCGCCCGCGTACATCGCGAGCACGTGCTGGAGGCCGAACGCCAGAAGATGGCGTGCCGGCGGGACTTCGTCGACAGGGTGCTTGGTCATGGGAGGGACCGTAAGCTCCTTAAACAGATTGTTGATTTCGCGGGTGTTGCGGGTTGGTTTCCCGGTCCACGGGCGATCGGGGCCCGGACCTGAACGGTCGCGCGGGGCCCCGCGGGCCAGGGCGTGCGGCGAAAACCCAGTGCGGTGCCCGCGGCGCCCGGCGCACCCCCTAGTCGGTGTCGCCTCGCGCGGCGGCCATCAGCGCGTCCCAGTCGGGGAGTTTCACCGTCGGCCGGCCCAGCGACGCCCCCAGTGCCGCCTCCGCCCGCTCGATCGCCCGCCAGCCCGGCCACTCGACCGGCGCCACCCCCTCGGCCCGCAGCACCTCCAGCGGATCGGCCCGCTCCACCTCGCGCGCGACGGCACCGGCGTCCGCCAGCAGGGAGGCCACCGTCTCCTTCGCGCACGGGCGGTTCGTGCCGATCACGCCCGTGGGCCCGCGCTTGATCCAGCCCGCCACGTACTCGCCCGGCGCCACCACGCCCTCGCGCAGGACGCGTCCGGCGAGATGGGGGACCGTGCCCCGGCCGGCGTCGAAGGGCAGCCCCTCCAGCGGGATCCCGCGGTAGCCGACCGACCGCAGCACCAACTGCGCCTCGACGTCCTCGAACCGGCCCGTCCCGGTCACCCCTCCGTGCCCGTCCGGCACCGTCCGCTCGAAGCGCACCGCGCCCACGCGCCCGTCCCGGGCGAGGAGTTCGACCGGGCGCAGGAAGAAGCGCAGATGGATGCGGCGCGCCGTGTCCGCGTCCGGCGTCCGCGCCCAGCCGCGCATCACCTCGACGTTGCGGCGCTGCGCCGCGGGCAGTCCGGAGGGGTCGAGGAAGTCCGGGTCGAGGCCCAACTCCGCCGGATCCACGATGACATGGGCATCCGGCAGCCCGCCCAGCTCCCGCAGCTCCTTGGTGGTGAACCGGGCCTGCGAGGGGCCGCGCCGCCCCACCATGTGCACCTCGGTCACCCGGCTCGCGGCCAGCGTGAGCAGCGCCGCCTGCGGCATGTCGGTGGGGCTCAGCTCGGTGACGCCGCGGGCCAGCATCCGGGCCACGTCGACGGCCACGTTGCCCACGCCGATGACGACGGCCGCGCGCACGTCACGCACGAACCCGTCGGCCACCGCGTCCGGATGGGCGCTGTACCAGGACACGAACTCGGTCGCCGACCAGCTCCCCGGCAGCTCCTCGCCCGGGACGCCGAGCCGCCGGTCGGTCGCGGCGCCGACGCAGTACACGACCGCGTGGTACAGCTCCAGCAGCCGGGCCGCGGACACCCCGCCGGCGCCGACCGGGACCCCGCCGAGGAACCGCACCCGCTCGTGCTCCAGCACCGTGCGCAGGGTGTTCTGCAGGGACTTGATCTTCTCGTGGTCCGGTGCCACCCCGTACCGCACCAGGCCGTACGGGCACGGCAGTCGGTCCAGGACGTCGACATGGACCGACGGATGGAGCTGGACCAGGCTCTGGGCGGTGTAGCACCCGCTCGGTCCTGAGCCGACGACGGCGACACGCATCACGGCGGAACTCCTTGTCCGTGGGGTCCCGTGGGACCGGAGGAGATCGGAGGAGGTCGCTGATGCCTCCAGCATCGCACCGCGGCCGCTGCGCTGACAGGGTGCTGTACGGGGTGGAGGGCGCGTGTCCGTTGGTATGCAAAGTGATCATGCGGTTACGTTCCGTATGTGCTAGAAGCATCCTTTCTTAATCTTTCTGATCGTTGTCCGATCGACGGTCGTGTGACCGTATGGCCGGCCTGGGAAGTTCAGGAGGGCGAGGGCGCCACCTCCTGGTTCAACGTGCGGCTGGCCTTCACCGACGGGGCCCGGGTCGACGCGCTCGCGGTGGTGGCCGACGGGAGCGTCTCCCTGGAGGACGTACGGGCCCAGCCGGCGCTGTGCCTGGACGATCTCGCGGCGCTGGCCGACTGGATCGAGGACCCGCTCTTCGAGGCGTGCGGGGTGCAGCCGGTGCCCGAGGAGGACGAACCCGTCGCGTCCCGCCGTGCGCGCCCGCCCTGGCCGCGCGGCATCGAGGGGCGCTGGCTCGTCGCCGAGGAGTACAAGGCGGCCCAGGGGGACGGTGTCGACCCGGTGCTCGCCGTGATGTGCGCGACCGGGCACAGCCGCCGCAAGTCGCTCCGGATGATCGCGCAGGCGCGTGACGCGGGGTATCTGACGCCGCGTCACGCCAAGCGCTGACAGGGGCGGTTGCCGGTCAGAGCAGGTCCCGCATCCGCGAGATCTCGCTCGTCTGCTGGGCGACGACGTCGTCGGCCATCTCCTCGATCTGGATGTTGTTGCCCTGCGACTTGACCTCCGTGGCCATGGTGATCGCGCCCTCGTGATGCGTGATCATCAGGGTCAGGAACAGTTCGTCGAAGGCCGCCCCCTTCGCCGCGCGCAACTTCTTCAGCTGCGCCTCGGTGGCCATGCCGGGCATCGCGGCGTGGTCGTGGGTCTCACCGGTCTCGTCCTTGCCCTGTGCCGTCAACCAGCCGCGCATGCTGGTGATCTCGGGCCCCTGAGCCGCCGCGATGCGGTCGGCGAGCCGCTTCACCGAGGTCGACTTCGCCCGGTCCGGGACGAGTCCGGTCATCTCCAGGGCCTGGGCGTGGTGCTCGATCATCGTCCGGGCGTACGTGACGTCGGCCGAGTTGGGCGAGTCGTCCTCGGCACGCTGCTCGGCCGCCTCCTCGGCGGACAGGGTGCGGTTCTCCCCGCCCGGCTCGCCGGGTGCGATCACCGAAGGACCGCTCCCGGAAGCCGACTTGGCGTCCGGGTCGGCGTCGGAGTCGCACGCGCCGAGCGCGAGCACGGTGACGAACAGAAGCGGCAGGACGCGGAACCGGGGCGCGACAAAAAACTTCATTGCGATCTTGTTGCCCCCTGTTGGTATGTGCATGGCGAAGACAATACTTCGTGGGTGCGTGAACCGTTCCGAAGGGAACGGGAACCAGGGAGGAAACAGTGATCCTGTTGAACAGTCCCCGAACTCGACACAGACGATTCGGAGTTGCCGCAGCCGCAGCCGGACTCATGGCGGCGCTCCTGACGGCGGTCCCGGCGTCCGCGACCCCCGATCCGGGGGACGCTCCGGCGGCCGGCCAGGAAGTGTCCAGGAGCGCCGGGGCCGACGTGAGCGCCGCGATAGCGAGCGGCGAGATACCCGGCCAGGACGAGATCGTCCACTCCGACAACATCGAGCATCTCACCAACATCGCCAAGGACGCCCTGCCCGGCTTCAACTCGGACCTCGCCTTCCAGGGCAAGTACGCCTTCGCCGGCAACTACGACGGCTTCCGTATTTTCGACATCAGCAACCCGAAGGCGCCCCGGACCGTCGCCCAGGTGCTCTGCCCGGGCTCGCAGAACGACATCTCCGTCTCCGGGAACCTGCTCTTCCTGTCGACCGACTCCTCGCGCAGCGACAGCAGTTGCAACAGCACCACCCAGCCCGCGACCGAGAAGTCCTCCTGGGAGGGCATGAAGGTCTTCGACATCAGCGACAAGACCAACCCCAAGTACGTCGCCGCCGTCGAGACCGCGTGCGGCTCGCACACCCACACGCTGGTGCCCGAGCGCCGCAATGTCTACGTCTACGTCCAGTCGTACTCGCCGAACGCCGCCTATCCCGACTGTCAGCCGCCGCACGACGGCATCTCCGTCATCAAGGTGCCGCGCAACGCCCCGGAGAAGGCCGCGGTCGTCGGCTTCCCCGTCCTGTTCCCCGGTGAGGGCCCGGACGGCGGCGGCAACCCCGGTTCGCCGACCAACCCCGGCGTGTCCAAGACCACCGGCTGCCACGACATCACCGTCCTGCCCGACCAGGACCTCGCGGCCGGCGCCTGCATGGGTGACGGCATCCTGTTCTCCATCAAGGACCCCGAGCACCCGAAGGTCCTCGACCAGGTGCAGGACAACGTGAACTTCGCGTTCTGGCACTCGGCGACCTTCAACCAGAAGGCCAACAAGGTCGTCTTCACCGATGAGCTGGGCGGCGGTGGCGCCGCCACCTGCAACGCGACGGTCGGACCGGACCGCGGCGCCGACGGCATCTACGACATCGTCGGCAAGGGCGACAAGCGCAAGCTCGTCTTCCGCGCCTACTACAAGATCCCGCGCCACCAGGCCGACACCGAGAACTGCGTCGCCCACAACGGCTCGCTGATCCCGGTCAAGGGCAAGGACATCATGGTCCAGGCCTGGTACCAGGGCGGTGTCTCCGTCTGGGACTTCACCGACTCCACCAAGCCCAAGGAGATCGCCTACTTCGAGCGTGGCCCGATCAGTACGGACACCCTCAGCGTCGGCGGTTCCTGGTCGGCGTACTACTACAACGGCTACATCTACTCGAACGACATCGCCAAGGGCTTCGACGTCCTGAAGCTGAGCGACCGCCGGACGGACCCGGCCAAGCGGGTACGGCTGAACGAGCTCAACGTCCAGACGCAGCCGGACTACTTCGACTGACCGTCCCGGTCGCGCTCCGGTGCGGCCTCGGTCGCGAAGAACCGCGACAGATCCGCGTCACCCGTCCCGCCGGACGCCCCCTCGGGGTCCGGCGGGACGCCCGACTCCCAGTCCAGCCCGTACCGTTCGAACAGCTCCGCGCGCAGCTCGGGGACGCCCATCGGCGCGCCCGGCACCAGCGCCGCGTAGACCGCGCCCATCAACTGGGCCCGCAGCATGGGGTAGTCGGCGTCCACGTCCGACGAGCCGTGCCGGGTGACGGTGTCCCGCAGCAGCTCGGCCAGCCGCCGCTGCTCCGCGCACGGGACGAACCCCTCGGCCGACAGCAGCCCCGCCATGTGCTGGCGCATCAGCACCGGACGCTCCCGGGCCAGCCCCAGGATCGCGTCGATGGCCCGCGCCAGCCGCTCCCGGCCGTCCTCGGAGCGCGGCTCGCGCTCCAGCGCCTCCTCCAGCGTGCGGTGCATCAGCCGGTGCACGGCCGACTGCACGAGCTGCCGCTTGCCGGGGAAGTAGTACGAGACCAGTCCGCGTGCCGAGCCCGCCCGGTCGGCGATGTCGCCGAGCGTCGTCGACTCGTACCCCTGCTCGCCGACCACCTCGACGGCCGCCTGGAGGAGCCGCTCCCGGGAACGCCGCCGCAACTCTTCATTGACCGAGGCGCTGCGCGGGGACATGCTGGACTCCTGCGTTGACTGGCTGGCAGCCAACTATACTCAGCGCATCCGGACCGGCCCGTGAAAGGCCAGGTCCGGGCTGCCGTCCGCCTCGGGCGACGCGGGGGATCGCCCGAGGCGGGCGCGCTTTCCGCCCCGGTGGTGGCCTGAGGCTACTGACCCGGGCCGTCCGCCGGAGCCGTCCGCGCCCCGCCGACGAGGTCCAGCACCGGCCGCAGTCCGCCGGGCCGCTCGGCCACCGGCAGATGGTCCACGAAGTGCACGCCGCACCCCAGCACGGCGGCCCCGCCGTCCGCCCGCCGGTCGTCGCCGACCATCAGCGTCCTGCCCGGCTCGACGCCCAGGTCGTCGCAGGCGGTCGCGAACAGCCGCGGATCGGGCTTCTGCACCCCGTGCTCGTACGACAGCACGTACGCGTCGACGTACGGGTCGAGGCCGTGCGCGCGGAACACCGGCCGCAGGTCCCAGCCGATGTTGCTGACGACGCCGACCTTGACGCCCCCCTCCGACAGTGCCCGCAGCACCTCGGCGGTGTCGGGGTACGGCCGCCAGGCCGCCGGGGTCATGTGCCGGTCGTAGAGCGCGTCGTGCAGGGCGGGGTCCGGCAGCGTGACGTGGCGGGACAGGCCCGTGTACGCGGCCCGGTGCAGTGCGGCGCTCTTGTCGCGCACTCCCCAGATCCCGGCGACGTCCTCCGGCACCCGTACCGGGTTCGCCCCGCCGGGCAGGGCGCCCATCACCTCCAGCGCCCGCGCGGCCTCGGCGATCTCGGCCTCGGGCCAGTCGGCGCCGGCGGCGGTGAGCGTGCCGCGCAGCCAGGACTCGGTGGACTCGACGCGGAAGAGGGTTCCGGAGAAGTCGAACAGCACAGCGATCATGGGAGGTGATCCTAGGTGTCCCGCGGGTGCCGGACCGCGGGTTCCGGTCACGCCCGCATCCGCCCGCGCACCAGGACGGCGAGCGCCACCGTCAGGGCGCCCAGGAGCCAGCCGCCCAGCACGTCGGTGGTCCAGTGGACGCCGAGCCAGACGCGGGTGAGGCCGACGCCGAGGACGGAGACGACCGCCACGGCCAGGGCCGCCCGGCGCAGCGGATGACCGGGGGCGTGATGGTGCAGCAGCCACAGCAGCAGGCCCAGGACGACCGTGGCCGTCATGGCGTGCCCCGAGGGCCAGGCCGCGTAACGGGCGCTGTCCACGGGGTCCGGCCAGGTCGGGCGGGGCCGGTCGACGGCCGCCTTGAGCGCCTGCTGGACCGCCGTGCCGAGCGCGCACGTCACCGCCAGCCACAGGCCCGTCCGCCACGCGGAGTGCCGCCACACCAGCCACACCACGACCACCGCGCACAGCAGCCGCATCGTCCACGGGTCCCAGACCCAGTCCGTCAGGACCCGGAACACCTGGGTGGGCCCGTACTCCTCGACCGCCCAGCGGTGCGTGGTCGTCGCGATGTCCTCGTCGAGGTCCATCAGGGGCCGCCACCGGACCACGACCAGTGCCAGCAGCAGCGCGGAGCAGACCGCGAGGCCGACGGCCGTGCGGGCGACGGTGCGCTGCCGCGGTCGGCCGGGAGGTGCGTCCAGGGTCGGCGTGTGCATACTGCGATCCTCGCCGACCCGTGAGCCGAAAGCGAACTCCGCGCACACGCACGGCCCCGCCGATGTCATGAGCGCACGGCGGCCGGTCGCCGCCGGGCGCGCCGGAGCCCGGTCCCCGGCCTGTCGGCGCGGCTCCCGTGCCGGTCGCCCTCAGTACCCGCCCAACGCCTGCAGCCCGGGGACGAACGCGACCAGGACCGGAATCACCGGTACCAGCGCGGCCGTTGCCGTCAGGCCCAGGCGGCGGGCCGCCGTGAGGCGGTCCGGAGGGGTCAGCAGTCGGTTCACCCGCTGGGGGACGAGGGCGTGCGGGGCCGGGACGGGGCCGAACACGCCGCGGTCCTCGTTGAGTTCGACCAGGGCGAGCGCGGTGGTCAGCCGGCCGAAGCGCCGGGAGGCCATGTCGTCGGCGGCGAGTTCGACGAGCCGGTGCATCTCGTCGCGGAACGCGGCGAAGACCGGCACCTGCGGGAACCCGCCCGCCAGCGCGGCCGAACAGTGCAGCAGCCAGTCGTGCCGGGCCTGGGCGTGGCCCTCCTCGTGGGCCACCAGGGCGTCGAGCTGCCGCCCCTTGAGACGGCGCAACGCGGCCGTGGTGATGACCAGTCGGGGCGTGGACCCCGGCAGCCACCAGGCGTCGGACCGCTCGCCCTCCAGCACCATGAGCCGCCCGGTCGTCCGCTCCTCGCCGGGCAACAGGGGCGAACGCACGACGAGTTCGGCGCGGCGTGAGCGACGGCGCCGCCGTGCCCGTACGACTTCGCGGACCAGCATCGCCGCGGTCCACGCACCGCCCAGGGCCAGCGTCACCGCGGTCGCCGCCGCCCAAGTGCCCCCGGCTCCCAGGGCGTACGCCTCCACGACCGCGCGCGGCGCGGGGGCGAAGACGTGGCCGCGCACCGCCTGCCAGGCCGCCGCCGCGCTGAGCGTCATCGACAGGGCGCAGCACAACAGGACCGCCGCCACCGCGCACTGCCAGGCCCACAGGGCGACCACGGGTTCACGGTCCGCCCAGTCGGCCCGGGCGAGCAGCCGGGGGGCCAGGACGGCGACCAGGGCGCCGAGCAGCAACAGTGCCGCGGGGACCATCATGAGGGCAGCCTATGAGCGGTCCGCCGCGCACGGGTACGGCATGCGGTACCGAAGTGACGCAGGGCACAGCCCTGGGCGCGACTCCCTCACATCGTCGCGAGCATCGCGACCATCGCGATCCCCATCGACAGCCGGCACGCCCGCGCCAGCTCCGGCCGGTCGCCCCACCCGACGGCCGCGCCCCCGGCCGCGGCCGGCACCAGCCGCACCCCCGACAGCAGGACGTACCCCACGAAGTACAGGAGCAGCGCCCCGGTCAGCACCGGCACCCCGGCGCCCGTGTGGTGGTGGCCGGGGGAGAGGGCCATCGTGACGGCCATGTAGACCATCGCCGACGCGCCGACCAGATGGTGGAGGTGATGGGTTCGCGTGCGGGCCGCCCACAGCGCCCGCAGCGCCGCCGCGCCGAACACCGCGGCGTAGGCGCTCCAAGCCCACGCGGGTGGGGTGAACACCGCCGCCGGCACGGCCATCGCGGCCATCCCGAAGCCCATGAGCGCCTCGCCGCCCGCGGTGCGGCGCTGCTCCTCGACCCCGCTGCGCATGCGCAGCAGACAGTAGGCGCCGGTCGCCGCGCACAGCGCGACCAGCAGCCAGCCGGGCGAAGCCGGTCCGTGCACACGCGCCTCCCCGTTCGACGGTCAGGTCAGGAATGCGATGCCCCGGCCACGCGGCGCGCACGCGAGCGCAAGGGTGTACACGGGGAGCATTCGGGGGAGCACGGCAGGTCACGGGGAGGGGCGGGAGGGCTCGGGACGGGCCCCGGGGAGCCCCGCCATATGTTTCACGAGTAAAACACCTGCTAATCTGTTTTCATGAGCAGTGCCACCCCCCGCCTCCCCCTCGCCGCCGCCCTCCGCCTCGGCCGTCCCTCGGACATCTGGTTCAAGCCCGCGCTGAGCGTGGTCGTGGCGGTCGCCCCGCCGAACCTCACCCTCCTCGCGCTCGGCCGCCTCGACCTCGCGATGTACACGATGGCCGGATCCCTCTGCGCGCTCTACGCCCACAACCGCCCCTACGCCGCCCGGGCCCGCGCCCTGGCCTGGGTGGTGCTCGGCATGCTCGGCGGGCTGGCCGTCTCCCTGGTCACCGCCTCGCTCACCACGAACGCGGTCGTGCTGGTCACCGTCGGCGCGCTGCTGGCCGCCGCGCAGAAGACCCTGTGCGACGCCACCCGGATCGGCCCGCCCGGCAACGTCGTCCTCACCTTCATCAGCTCCGCCTCCCTCTTCGCCCCGCAGACCCTCGCCCAGGTGCCCGGCCATCTCGCCATCGCCGTCGCCGCGGGCGTCTGGGCCTGGCTCGTCGGCATGGCACCCGGCCTGGTCCGGCCGCACGGCCCTGAACGCCGCGCCACCGCCCACGCCCTGAACGCCGCCGCCATCGCCGTCGAACGCCCCGAGGACGACCGCGCCCGGGCCGCCGCGGCAGCCGCCGTCCAGGCCGCCTGGCAGTCCCTGCTCTCGGCCGGCGCCCGCACGCCCGCCCGCCGCGCCCTGGAACGGCTCGTCGTCCGCGCCGAGGTCGCGTTCTCCGCCCCCGCCGACGCCTCCGCGGCCCGTCTGCGGAGCCACGCCCGCGACCTGCGCGGCAACGGACCGGTCCCGCGGGCCGAGGACGACCCCGAGCTGCTCGGCATCGACGTCGAACTCGCCGCCCCGGCCCGCCCCTGGTGGACCCGGCTCGGCCCGCTGACCCCGCTCGCCGTGCGCACCGCCGTCGGCTGCGCCCTCGCCGGATACGCCTCCCTCGCCCTCGGGGTCGGCCGCCCCTACTGGGCGCTGGTCACCGCCGCCTCCCTGTACCAGGCCAACCTCACCCTCACCTGGACCCGAGGCGTCCAGCGGGTCGTCGGCAACCTCGCCGGGGTGCTCCTCTTCGCCGCCGTCGTCCCGCTCGCGCATCTCGGCCCGGTCGCCCTCGTGCTGATCTGCCTCGCCTTCAACTTCGGCGCCGAAGCCCTGATCGGCCGCAACTACTGGCTCGGCAGCGTCTGCGTCACCCCGATGGCCCTGCTCATCACGGAGTTCGCCGGGACCCAGGAACCCGGACGGCTGATCACCGAGCGCGTGGCCGACACCGTCGTCGGCGCCCTCGTCGGCCTGCTCGCCGCGATCGTCGTCACCGACCGGCGGGCCGGTGACCGTGTCGAGCGGGCCCTCACCGCCGTGGAGAGCGCCCGAGAGCGGGTCGCGCGCCTGCTCGCCGCACCCGCCCCGCACCCCGAACCGCGCGCCCTGCCCGCCGCCCGCCGCGCGCTCGCCACCGCGCTGGTCGACCTGCGGGCCACCGTGGACGCCGCCTCCGGCGAGTGGTGGTCGCGCGCCCTGCCCCAGGAGCGGGTCGTGCGCGCCGAACAGGCGGGACACCGTACGCTCGCGGCGACGGTACGGCGGCAGACCACGGGAAAAGAGGGCGTACGGCCATGACGGCACCGAACGGACGGCAGGCGGACGCGACCACGGGTGCCCCGGGCGCCGCCGCGGTCCGGCAGGACACGGTCTCCGCAGTGGTCCGGCAGTGGCAGGCCGTCCACCCCGATCTCGACACCGGCCCCATGGAGATCATCGGCCGCATCAACCGCTCCGCCGCCCTCCTCCAGCAGGCCGAGGACGCCCCCCTGCGCCGCGCCGGTCTCAGCCGGCCCGAGTTCGACCTGCTCGGCGCGCTGCGCCGCACCGGCCACGAGCTGACCCCCGGCGACCTGGCCCGCGAGACCTTCTCCTCGGGCGCCGCCGTCACCAAGCGGCTCAAGCAGCTCACCGAACGCGGTCTGGTCGACCGCCGGGGCGACACCCGTGACCGCCGGGTGGCCCATGTCCGTCTCACGGACGCCGGCCGCGAACTGGTCGACGGCATCCTGCCCGAGCAGCTCGCCTACGAGACCGCCGTGCTCTCCGTGCTCGACGGCGAGCGACAGGGCGAACTCGCCACCCTGCTGGGCGAGTTGCTGGGACGCCTGGAAGGCCGCCTCGGCGCCCTGCGGGCCTGAACCGGGGCGGGGCCGGGACGGGACCGGGGCGGGGCCGGGGGCTCCGCAACTTTCGCTCCCCGACACGCCATTGACGTGATCGACGAGGGCTCCTTACGGTCGGTTCGACTCAGCGACCGACGTTCGGCCATCCGAACCGTCCGTGCAGGAAGAGAGCCGCCGTGGCAGCCGAAACCCTCACCGTCGACCTCGGCACCGGGACCGGCCCCTTCCACGGCGGCGCGAGCGGCACGCTCTACGGCCTGTACGGCGACGGCGTCCCCACCCGGACCGCCGTCGAGGGCATGTACGTCCGCACGGTCGCCACCAAGGCCCAGGACGGCGTCCAGCACCCCGGCGGCGACGCCCTGGAGGTCCTGCCGGCCTTCGTCGCCGCGGGCGGCCGGGACCTCTACCTCTACATGCCGGACATCCTCCGCGGCTTCCCCTACGAATGGCCCGGCGCGACCGGCGAGGAACGCCTCGCCCGCTACCGGGAGAACATCCGCCGCCAGGTCGAACAGGTCGTCCGGGCGGGAGAGCCCGCCTCCCACGTCGTGTACGTCCCGTTCAACGAGCCCGAGGGCAACATGTTCGGCGAGGGGGAGTGGAGCCATGACCGCGTCTCCTGGCGCACCGACCCGGAGCGCTACTTCGCGGCCTGGCGCGACATCCACCGGCTGATCAAGGACCTCCACCCGGGCGCCCGCGTCGCCGGCCCCAACACCTGCCTGCTCTACCCGGAGGTCAAGGGTTTCCTCGCCTTCGCCAAGGAGCACGGCGTCCTGCCCGACGTCATCACCTGGCACGAACTCTCCTCGCCCGCCGAGGTCCGCACGAGCGTGGCCCGGTACCGCTCCTGGGAGCGGGAACTGGGGATCGGCCCGCTGCCCGTCAACGTCAACGAGTACGCCCACAACTACCATCTCTCGGTCCCGGGGCAGATGATCCAGTGGATCGCCGCGATCGAGGAGTCCAAGATCGACGCCGACATGGCGTACTGGAACATCGCGGGCAACCTCAACGACTCGGTGGTCGAGGCGAACAAGGCGAACGGCCAGTGGTGGCTGTTCAACGCCTACGGGCGGCTCACCGGCGACACGGTCGAGGTGACCGCCCCGCACCCGAACGTCCAGTACACGCTCCAGGGCGTCGCCGCGCTCGACCGCGACAAACGCCAGGCCCGGGTGCTGTTCGGCGGATCGGGCGGCGAGGCGGAGGTGGCCGTCCGGGGCGTCGACCCCGGCCTCTTCGGCACGACCGTCCACGCGCGGGTGGTGGAGATCCCCTGGACCGGCCAAGTCGGCTCCTGCGCCGGTCCGTTCGTCGTACGCGACGGAGAACTCCCCGTCGTGGACGGCGAGGTGACCGTCCCGCTCGCCGGTCTCGACGCGATGTCCGCCTACCAGCTCACCCTCTCACCGCGCGGCGCCCCCACGGCGCCCACGGCCGGGTGGCGCCGCTCGTACGCGGCCGAGGACGCGGCCTGGACCGGCACCGGCCGCACCCTGAACGGGCCCGAGGGCTCCCCGGAGCACGTCGACCGCTTCGCCTCCTACGGCGGCCGTCACGTCGGCGGCCTGCGCACCGGCTCCGACCTCGTGCTCGCCTTCGACGTCGAGGTGCCCGAGGACGGCACGTACGACCTGCGGGTGCACGCCACCTCGCACAACCAGGCCGACGGTGTGCGCGAGCACGGGCCCGCGAACGTGTTCCTGCGCGTCGACGGCGAGGACCCGCGCGAACTGCGCCTGCCCCTCGGCTACAAGTGGGCCGTGTGGGGCCACACCGGCACCCGGGTCCGGCTCGCCGCGGGCCCGCACCGCGTCACCCTCGCCGCCCACGACCCCCTGCTCGGCGCCACCCGGGGCGACGCGGTCGTCGACCGGATCGAACTCGCCCTGCGGGAACCGGAGTCCACCGCCGCCTACGACGCCGTGCACGCGGCACTCGGTGGCGCGGCCCGGGTGCGCGACGACGCCGTCAGCCTCCCGCAGGGGAGCACGGTCACCTTCTGGGTCCACGCGGAGGACGACGGCGAGACCACCACGACCCTCCACGGGACCGGGCAGGGCGGCCTCACGGTCAACGGCGAGCCGATCGACGCCGTCGTGGGCGAGGACCTGGCGCTCTTCCTCGCCGCGGGCGTCAACAAGGTCACGGTGACCGCGACCTCGCCCGAACTCGTCGTACGGAAGCTGACCGTCGGCCCGTCGCGCGGCCTGCTGCCCAGCACCACCCACGCCGCCGAGGACGGGGTGCTGACCGGTACGGCCACCGTGGCCGCCTTCTCCTCGGCCACCGGCGGCAAGGCCGTCGACGGCGTCGGACACGGCCCCGCGAACGCCCTCACCCTCACCGTCACCGCCGACCGGACCGGACGCCACGCCCTGACGATCCGCTACTCGAACGGCGAGCAGCCGCCCGGCACCCACTACAACCCGGACCCGGTCTGCCGCCACGCCGACCTCACCGTGAACGGCAGCGACGCCGGGCGCGTGCTGTTCCCGACCACCTTCCACTTCGACAACTTCTGGCGGCTCGCCGTCCCCGTCACCCTGCGCGAAGGCGTCAACACGCTCACCTTCACCTCCGACGCGCTCCCCGACGTCGACGGCACCACCGGGAACACCCACGGCCGGCGCTCCGCGTACGCGCCCGTCCTGGACTCGGTGACCGTCACCCCGCTCGCGGGGCGTCGGGCCGTGTCCTAGAGCACCTCGGTCACGGTGCGCCGGTACCCGGAGCGGCGGTCGTCGATGTCCTGCCGGCGCTCCTTGCCGCAGCCGTGGGCGAGACCGTCCGACACCCCCTAGATCCCGGGGCGGTGGCGGATCGGGTGGTCGGCCGGGACCTCCACCAGGACGATCCGGGTGCCGTCCGGGTCCGTGATCCACATCTCGATCAGTCCCCAGGGCTCCTTCACCGGAGGACGGTCGATCGCGACGCCCTTCGCCGTGAGCTCCTCGTGCGCGGCGGCGACGTCCTCGACCTGCATCCAGAGCCGGACGGCGGGCGAGGGGGCGCTCCCGGTGCGGCCGGAGACCTCCAGGAAGCCGCCGCCGAGGAAGTAGACGGTGCCGCGCTCGGGCCCCGTGCCGAACTCGCGGTAGACGGCGAGGCCGAGCTGCTCGCCGTAGAAACGGCGGGACCGCTCGGGGTCGGTGGGGTGGAGGAGGGTCCGGCCGCTCAGTACGTGCACCATGCGGGCGAGCCTAGGGGGTGTGGAGCGTTAGGCTCGGCCGTGCCCGAAACCGGTGCCCGAGAGTGGAGAGACGCACCATGACCGCTGGACTCACCTTCCGTGACGCCGCCGACGCCGACGTGGACGACCTGGTCGCGCTGATCGAGTCCGCGTACCGCGGGGACTCCAGCCGGCAGGGATGGACCACCGAGGCGGACATCCTCCAGGGACAGCGGACCGACCCGGAGGGCGTGCTCGCGGTCATCAAGTCGCCCGACGCGCGGCTGCTCACGGTGGAGCGGGAGGGCCGCGTGGTCGCCTGCTGCCAGCTCGAACACCGGGGTGACCACGCCTACTTCGGGATGTTCGCCGTCAGCCCCGCGCTCCAGGGCGCCGGACTCGGCAAGGTGATCATCGCGGAGGCGGAACGGCAGGCCCGTGAGACCTGGGGCGTCACCGAGATGCACATGACCGTGATCTCCGTGCGGGAGGACCTCATCGCCTGGTACGAGCGCCGCGGCTACCGCCGTACGGGAAAGACGACGCCGTTCCCGTACGGCGACGAGCGGTTCGGTGTCCCGCAGCGCGACGACCTCCGCTTCGAGCTGCTGGTCAAGCCGCTGGCGTGAGGGCAGTGACGTTCATGCGGTGAAGCGGCCGGTGCGCTTGATCTCCGGGTAGTCGGTGGTCGCGCCGTCCAGCTGCAACGCGCGGACCAGCCGCAGATGGTCCTGGGTGTTCACCACCCAGCCGATGATCCTCAGGTCGGCCTTGCGGGCGTGCTCGACGACCTCCAGGGTGATGCGGCGGATGTTCAGACACACCGTCGCCGCGCCCGCCTCGACCGCGCGGTCCACGATGTCGAGGCCGTAGCGGCTGCCGATCAGCGCGGTCCGCACCCCCGGCACCAGCCGGGCGATCTCCGCGATGGCCTCGTCGTGGAAGGACGACACCTCCACCCGGCCGGTCAGATCCCGCTCGATCATGACGTCGGCCAGCGCCCGCGCCGCCGCCAGGTCCTTGATCTCGGCCTGGAGCGGTGCCCGTACCGCGTCCAGGACCTCCTCGAAGACGGGGACGCGTTCCCCGCGGCCCGCGTCCAGGGCGCGCAGTTCGGCGAGCGTCATGCCGGCGATCGGGCCGGTGCCGTCGGTCGTGCGGTCCACGTCCGTGTCGTGCATGACGGCGAGCGCGCCGTCCTTGCTGAGATGCAGGTCGAGTTCGATGGCGTCGAAGCCGGCCTGCTGGGCGGCGACGAAGGAGCGGAGGGTGTTCTCGGGTTCGACACCCATGACCCCGCGGTGACCGATGGTAAGGAAGTTCAAGGTTCAACTCGCTTCCGTCGACGGCGGCTCGGCCTCGCGCGGACCGGAGCGGACACCCGCGCGGGTGGCTCCGCAGCCTAGTGGCCCCGGCCGGTGATGAACCCCCGCGTACAGCGGGCGATCGGCGGGGTGGACGGGGTGTCCGTGGCCGGAACGGGTCGGGTCGGTCACTCGGGCGTGGGCGGGTCGCGCGGGCATCGACCGACGCCTACCCCGGAGGAGAAGGTCTACCCGGTCGGACCGTGTTCATGGCATCCGGCAGGAAAAAATTCCGTGACCATGAGGTTGAACAGGAGAATTTCCGGGGACCCCCCTTGCTGGAAGAAACCCCGTATGCCTACCGTGTCCCTACGCGAGGTTCTCCCGTGGAGGATGGGACATGACGGAAATTCTTGTGCAGGCGACGACGGGGGAGCAGTTCCCTCCCGTGACCAGGGTGGTGGAGCACCCGGCGTGGCCCGTGCTCAAGGATGCCGTGGAGCGGATCCGGCCATGGCAGTCCAAGGACGGGTCGATCGACTTCACGGCCGAGGGTGCCCCCGGGCGCGCCGACGCCGAGAGCGCCGTGCGGCGGCTCACGGCCGCCGTCGAGGAGCTCGCCCCGCTGCTCCCGCACGACAGCGCCTACCACGAGGCCCTCGTCGCGGACCTGCGCCGCTGGGCCGAGGGCGGCTTCGAGGTGCCCGACTTCCTCGACTCGCTGCTGGCCTTCCAGCCCGCCGCGAGCCGCGCGGACGGCCTCCAGCACCTGGTCGTCTTCCCCATGTACACGCAGAACGGCAACCCGGACCGCAACTTCGAGGCGGTCGTCCTGCGCATGGTCTGGCCCGAGTGGCTGGCCGAGCTGGAGCGCACCCGCTACGACAACCCGCTGTTCTGCGGGATCACGTTCGAGGACTTCACGGCCGGGTACGACACCAACTCCGCGGTGCTGTTCCCGGAGACCATCGCCGTCCGTGAGGCGCCGGAACGATTCTCCTGGGGCGGTATCTTCTGCGACCGCGAGGCCGCCCGCTTCCGCCGGGTCACCGAGGCCGCCGTCGACATCCTCGGCCTGGAGCTGCCCGAGGACATCGCCGCGATGGTCCACGACCAGACCCGCTGCGAGGAGGCGTTCGTCCTGTGGGACATGGTCCACGACCGCACCCACAGCCACGGCGACCTGCCCTTCGACCCCTTCATGATCAAGCAGCGCCAGCCGTTCTGGATGTACGGCCTCGAAGAGCTGCGCTGCGACCTCACCGCCTTCAAGGAGGCCGTGAAGCTGGAGGCCGACGGCGTCCCGCAGGCCCGTGACGTGCAGTACGCGGTCCTCTTCGACCGGATGTTCCGCTTCCCGGTCACCGGCGAGCGCGTCCGCAACTACGACGGCGTCGGCGGCCAGCTCCTCTTCGCCTACCTGCACCAGCACGACGTGGTCCGCTGGACCGACAACAAGCTGCACATCGACTGGCGGCGCGCCCCGCAGGTCACCAACGAGCTGTGCGCCGAGATCGAGAAGCTCTACCGGGACGGCATCGACCGCCCCAAGCTCGTCCACTGGTTCGCCGGGTACGAACTGGTCTCGACCTATCTCGCCCCGCACCCGGGCTCCAAGTGGGCCAAGGGCCCCGACGCCCTCGACCTGACCCTGCCGCCGCGCAAGCTGGTGGATGACGTGCTTCCGGACGAGTTTCCGCTGAGCATGTTCTATGAGGCACTCTCCAAGAAGCTCAAGAACGTGATCGCCTCGACCCGGGGCATCACGGCGGGGAGTGCCGGGCGAGTCGCCGCGTGAGCGACCGCACGACCACGGCTCAGGCTGCTCAGGAGGCGAAGGACATGGCGGGGAACGGCGCAGGCGACGGAGCTCTCAGTGGCGCGGTGATCGCGGTGGCAGGAGCGGGCGGACCCGCCGGCCGGGCGGCACTGCGACGGCTGGCCGAGGCGGGCGCGACGGTCGTCGGGGCGGACAACGATCCCGAGCGGCTCGCCGAGGCGGTGGCGCACGCCCGGGACGCGGCCGGCGGGGCCACGGTCATCGGGGAGCCGGTCGACCTGCTCGACCTGGACTCCACCAAGGACTGGGCCGCCGGCATCGAGAAGGAGTTCGGCCGCGTCGACGGCGTCGTCCACCTCGTGGGCGGCTGGCGCGGCAGCGAGACCTTCGTCAAGACCAGCCTCGACGACTGGGACTTCCTGGAACTGCTGCTCATCAGGACCGTCCAGAACACCTCGCTCGCGTTCTCCGAGGTCCTCCAGCGCAGCGACCGCGGCCGGTACGTGCTGATCAGCGCCGCGGGCGCCAGCCATCCGACCGCGGGCAACGCCGCCTACGCCGCCGCCAAGGCCGCCGCCGAGGCCTGGACCCTCGCCATGGCGGACTTCCTGCGCAAGGCCGGGGCCGGTGCGGAGCTCACCTCCGCCGCCACGATCCTGGTCGTGAAGGCCCTGGTGCACGACGCCATGCGCGCCGAGCGTCCCAACGCCAAGTTCGCGGGCTTCACCGACGTCAAGGACCTGGCAGAGGCCATCGCCGAGGTCTGGGACAAGCCCGCCGAGGAAGTGAACGGAAACCGTCTGTGGCTCACCGAGCAGCCGTGAACCCCGCCAAGACCGACGCACGACGCCACCACGACCCCGACAGCCGCGGCTTCGCCAGCGACAACTACGCGGGCGTCCACCCGGAGATCCTCGCCGCCCTCGCCCTCGCCAACGGCGGCCACCAGGTCGCCTACGGCGAGGACGACTACACCGAGAACCTCCAGGCGGTCGTCCGCGGCCACTTCGGCGCCGGCGCGGAGGCCTTCCCGGTCTTCAACGGCACCGGCGCCAACGTCGTCGCGCTCCAGGCGGTCACCGACCGCTGGGGCGCGGTGATCTGCGCCGAGAGCGCCCACATCAACGTCGACGAGGGCGGCGCCCCCGAGCGCATGGGCGGCCTCAAACTGCTCACCGTGCCCACGCCCGACGGCAAGCTCACCCCCGAGCTGATCGACCGGCAGGCGTACGGCTGGGACGACGAGCACCGGGCGATGCCCCAGGTCGTCTCGATCACCCAGAGCACCGAACTGGGCACGCTCTACACGCCCGACGAGATCCGCGCGATCTGCGACCACGCCCACGCCCACGGCATGAAGGTGCACCTCGACGGCTCCCGCATAGCCAACGCCGCCGCGTCCCTGGACGTCCCCATGCGGACCTTCACCAACGCGGTCGGCGTCGACATCCTCTCCCTCGGCGGGACGAAGAACGGCGCGCTCTTCGGCGAGGCGGTCGTCGTGATCAACCAGGACGCCGTCTCCCACATGAAGCATCTGCGCAAGCTGTCCATGCAGCTCGCCTCCAAGATGCGCTTCGTGTCGGTGCAGTTGGAGGCGCTGCTCGCCAAGGACCTGTGGCTGCGCAACGCGCGCCACTCCAACGAGATGGCGCAGCGCCTCGCGGAGGGCGTCCGTTCCGTCCACGGTGTGGAGATCCTCTACCCGGTGCAGGCCAACGGCGTGTTCGCCCGGCTCCCGCACGAGGTGAGCGTGCGGCTGCAGAAGCGGTTCCGGTTCTACTTCTGGGACGAGACCGCGGGCGTGGTGCGCTGGATGTGCGCGTTCGACACGACCGAGGAGGACGTGGACGCGTTCGTGGCCGCCCTCAAGGAGGAGATGGCGCACTAGCGCGAGCGGTCCCACGACGGACCTCTTGGATGCATAGGTATGCGGTCACTCGTAAAGTCATTGACTCTCGGGTGATCGCTTTCCTATGCTCAGGAACCATGGAGCCGATCCAGGACACGCCCGACCTCTCCGCCTATCTGGCGGCTGACGAGGTCATCGACCATGACCACCCGCTGGTGCGGCAGATCGCCGCCGGCCTCGCGCGACAGGCCGAGGACTCGTATGACTATGCGCGACGCGCGTTCGAGTTCGTGCGCGACACGATTCCCCACTCCCAGGACGCGGGTGATCCGCGCGTCACCTGGCGCGCCTCGGACGTGCTGGAGCGGCGGACCGGCATCTGCTACGCCAAGGCCCACGCCCTGGCCGCGCTGCTGCGGGCCGAGGACATCCCGACGGCGCTGTGCTACCAGCAGTTCGACGTGGTGCACGGACTGGTCGCCGTGCGCTTCAACGGGGCCTGGCACCGCCAGGACCCCCGCGGCAACAAACCGGGCGTGGACGCCCGGTTCTCCCTCGACGGCGAGCGGCTCGCCTTCGTGCCCGACCAGGAGTCCGGCGAACTCGACTGGCCGGTCCTGTACGCCGCGCCCCACCCGGCCGTGCTGGCCGCGCTCAAAGCGGCCCCGGACCGGCCTCGCCTGTGGGACGCGCTGCCCACGCGGCTCTGAGCCGGCCCGCGGCCCTCTTCGCGGGCCGCTGGGACCTCAGAGGGCCTCCGACGCCTTGACCTCTTCGGGGGTCGGGGCGGTCCCGCCGAGATGGGCCGGCATCCACCAGGTGTCGTCGGCGTCCTTGGGCCGGACCGGGTAGGCGCGCTGCGCGGCCTCCAGCAACTCCTGGACGGTGCCCCGCAGCTGACGGGTGATCGCGCCCGCGTACTTGTCCTTGGACGCCTCGATCGCCTCGCCGACGCGAATGGTGATCGGGATGTGGCTGCGCTTGAAGTTGCGCGGGTGCCCCTTGGTCCACAGTCGCTGGGTGCCCCAGAGCGCCATCGGGATCAGCGGGACGCCCGCCTCCTGGGCGAGCCGGGCCGCACCGGACTTGAAGGACTTGAGGGTGAAGGACTGCGAGATCGTCGCCTCGGGGAACACGCCGACGATCTCCCCGGACCGCAGCGACTCCAGCGCGTGCTGGTAGGCGGCCTCACCCTGCTTGCGGTCCACGGGGATGTGCTTCATGCCGCGCATCAGCGGACCGGAGACCCGGTGCCGGAAGACGGACTCCTTCGCCATGAAGCGCACGAGACGCTTCTGCGGGAGCGCCGCGAGACCGTCGAAGACGAAGTCCAGGTAGCTGATGTGGTTGCTCACCAGCACGGCGCCGCCAGAGCGCGGGATGTTCTCCGACCCCTTGCAGTCGATCTTCAGGTCCCACACCTTGAACAACGTCTGGGCGAGACCAACGACGGGACGGTAGACAAGCTCTGCCATGGACGGGGTGGACCCTTCCTTCTCTGCCTGGGAACGGGGTCTCCCGGCGGGAAAGTTACGGTGCCGTAGGTTTACGGCATCTCGCAGATCGTGCCCGAAGAACGGCCGGGTGGCCAGTCTTGGTGCCCATCGTCAGCGAGATCCTTGTCACGTCGGCGCGAGTGATCCACCTCGGGCTTTTGCGTCGTCTTTACTGCGTGCGCACCGTGACACGCCGCACGAGCAGGTACATCTCGCAGCCCAGGCAGTAACCGAACGCGGCGTTGAGGAACGCCGCCGCGAGCGCCGCCCCGGTCGCGGCCAGGCCCAGCCACTCGGGACCGAGCCCGTAGCCCACCAGACCGAGCCCCGCGAAGAGGAGTCCGACGGCCTGCGCGAACCGCGGCGGCTCCGGTGCCTCGAACTCGGTCGGCGGTCCCAGCCGGGGACGGACCGCTGTGCGGAACAGCCATCCGTAGGGCGAGCGCGCCACCCCGCCCGCCGCGCCCAGCGCGAAGGCCAGGGTCTGCCAGGCCAGCAGCCAGGCGCTGCCGGTGATCAGGACGACCGCCAGTACCAGGGTCGTCAGGACCGCCCCGAAGCGCGGTCCTCTCACGTCGATGTCCATGAATCCAGCATTCCGCACGGAAAGCCGGGCATGGTTCCGGGAATCTTTGCAGTCTCGTGAACGCTGGAGCCGAAGATGGCCGGACTGGTGGTGTGTGTCCTGGTGCTCGCCGGAGCGAGCGCCTACGGAGTGCTGCACAAGCGGCGGAGCGGGAGAGTACGGGTGCGCGGTCGGGACGACGGCAAGCGGCTCGGCGCGGCCGAGCTGGGCACGGAACTGGGGGAGCGGGCCACGCTCGTGCAGTTCTCCAGCGCGTTCTGCGCGCCCTGCCGGGCCACCCGGCGCGTCCTCGGCGAGGTGGCCGAACTGGTCCCGGGCGTGACCCACGTGGAGATCGACGCCGAGGCGCATCTGGACCTCGTGCGGGAGCTGGACATCCTCAAGACGCCGACCGTGCTGGTGCTGGACGCGGCGGGGCGGGTCGTACGGCGGGCCACGGGGCAGCCGCGCAAGGCCGACGTCATCGCGGCCGTCGGCGAGGCCGTGTGACCGTCGGGGGAAGGGTCGTATGACGGTGAGGCAGCTCCCATATACCGGGACGTACTTGACTGCACGTACCAACTATCGTCAGCCTGACCGTATGCCTTCGGAAGTCCTTCTCTTCGGGCGGGTCCACGTCGATCTGGCCCGCACCGCGAGCGCGCGCTGTCCGGGCCGCTGAGCACCCACGGCCCCGCAGACCCCGCCTCGCAGAAGGACAGCCCCATGACGGCCACGCCCGACCTCCGCACCCCTCAGCTCGCCTCCGCCGATCTGCTGCGTTCCGTCTTCCGGCGGCACGCGGCAGGTGTCGCCGTGATCACCGCGGGTGGCGAGGGTGGGCCCGTCGGCTTCACCGCCACCTCGCTCACCTCGGTCTCGGCCGAGCCGCCCATGCTGTCCTTCTCCATCGGCACGGGAGCCTCCAGCTGGCCCGCGGTCTCCGAGACGGAGCATCTCGGCGTCCACATACTCGGCGAGCACCAACGGGAACTGGCCGCCACCTTCGCGCGCAGCGGCGCCGACCGCTTCGGCGCCCCGACCGTCTGGCGCGAGGGTCCCGAGGGGGTGCCCGTCCTGGACGACGTGCTCGCCTGGCTGGTGTGCCGGGTCGTGGCGCGGGTGCCCGCGGGGGACCACCGCATCGTGCTGGCCGAGGTGGTCATGGGTGACCCGGAGGGGCCGGGTCGTCCGCTCCTCTACCACCAGGGCCGGTTCGGCGGCCTGCGCGACTGACCTGGCGTCGCGCTCCGGCGCGGTGTGCGGCTGACCTCGCCCTACACGTCTGCCCCTGCGGGACGGTCGAGTTCCGATTACGCTGCGTTGCGAAGGTCACAGTTCAAAGCGCTTGCTTAGCGGGCATGAACTAGGTGTACTACTGACGAGTAATATTTCGTTCGGGTCGCAGGCCGCCCCGATCGGGATCGGCCGCTTGGGGCGCCTATGCTGCCTGCAAGTAGGCAGCACAGAAATGTCGACGCAGCAGTAGGAGAGCCGGCGTGAGCTTGAGGATCGTTGTCACCGTGAAGTACGTGCCCGACGCCACCGGCGACCGGCACTTCGCCGATGACCTGACCGTCGACCGTGACGACGTGGACGGTCTGCTCTCCGAGCTCGACGAGTACGCGGTCGAGCAGGCGCTGCAGATCTCGGAGAACTCCGACGACGACGTCGAGGTCACCGTCCTGACGGTGGGTCCGGAGGACGCCAAGGACGCGCTGCGCAAGGCGCTGTCGATGGGCGCGGACAAGGCCGTCCATGTCGAGGACGACGACCTGCACGGCACCGACGCGATCGGCACCTCGCTGGTGCTGGCCAAGGCGATCGAGAAGGCCGGCTACGACCTGGTGATCTCCGGCATGGCCTCCACCGACGGCACCGCCGGCATCGTCCCGGCGCTGGTCGCCGAGCGTCTGGGCGTCCCGCAGGTCACCCTGCTGTCCGAGGTCTCCGTCGAGGACGGCACGGTCAGGGGCCGCCGGGACGGCGACGCCGCCTCGGAGCAGCTGGAGGCGTCGCTCCCGGCCGTGGTGTCGGTCACCGACCAGTCGGGCGAGGCGCGTTACCCCTCCTTCAAGGGCATCATGGCCGCGAAGAAGAAGCCGGTGGAGTCCTGGGACCTCTCCGACCTCGACATCGAGGCCGAGGAGGTCGGTCTGGACGGTGCCTGGACGAAGGTCGAGACCGCGACCGAGCGCCCGGCGCGCACCGCGGGCACGATCGTCAAGGACGAGGGCGAGGGCGGCAAGCAGCTCGCCGAGTTCCTCGCGGGCCAGAAGTTCATCTGAGCCCGCCCCCCGCCGACCGCCCCTCATCCGATCCAAGCAGGAGAGCATTCCCATGGCTGAAGTCCTCGTCTACGTCGACCACGTGGACGGTGCCGTCCGCAAGCCCACCCTGGAGCTGCTGACCCTGGCCCGCCGTATCGGCGAGCCCGTCGCCGTCGCACTGGGAGGCGGTGCCGGTGACACCGCCGCCGTCCTCGCCGAGCACGGCGCGGTCAAGGTCTACACCCACGACGCGCCCGAGTACGCCGACTACCTCGTCGTGCCGAAGGTCGACGCGCTGCAGGCCGCCGTCGCCGCCGTCTCCCCGGCCGCCGTGCTGGTGCCCTCCTCCGCCGAGGGCAAGGAGATCGCCGCCCGCCTCGCGCTGCGCACCGGCTCCGGCATCATCACCGACGCCACCGACCTGGAGGCCGGCGACGAGGGTCCGGTCGCCACCCAGTCGGTGTTCGCCGCCTCCTTCACCACCAGGTCCCGTGTCATCAAGGGCACCCCGGTCATCACGGTCAAGCCCAACAGCGCGTCCGTGGAGGCCGCCCCGGCCGCCGGCGCGGTCGAGGCCCTCGCCGTGACCTTCTCCGAGCAGGCCACCGGCACCAAGGTGACCGCGCGCACCCCGCGCGAGTCGACCGGCCGCCCCGAGCTGACCGAGGCCGCGATCGTCGTCTCCGGCGGACGCGGCGTCAACGGCGCCGACAACTTCGCCGTCATCGAGGCGCTCGCCGACTCCCTCGGCGCGGCCGTCGGCGCCTCGCGTGCCGCGGTGGACGCCGGCTGGTACCCGCACACCAACCAGGTCGGCCAGACCGGCAAGTCCGTCTCCCCGCAGCTGTACATCGCCTCCGGCATCTCCGGCGCGATCCAGCACCGCGCGGGCATGCAGACCTCGAAGACCATCGTGGCGATCAACAAGGACGCCGAGGCCCCGATCTTCGAACTCGTCGACTACGGCGTGGTCGGCGACCTCTTCGACGTCGTCCCCCAGCTCACCGACGAGGTCAAGACCCGCAAGGGCTGACCTCCAGCAGGGCGCACCGGGCCCCCGTGACCGCTTCCAGGCGGTCGCGGGGGCCCGTCCCGTCCCGGAGCCGGTGCCGCTCAGCGCAGGGTCAGCGTCGCCTGCACCGGCAGATGGTCGCTCGGGAACTGACCGTTCAGGGCGAAGGTGTTCATCGCGGCCCGGTGCACGGTGACCTTCGGCGTCGTGAGGATCCAGTCGATGCGCGGCCCGTCGTGCGTCAGCGGCCGGTAGCCGTGGAACGTGGCGTACTCCGGGCTCCGCTCCGCGGCGGCGTCCCAGGCGTCGACGAGCCCCGAGCCGACGAGGATGTCGTAGGCCCGGTTGTCGTGCGCCGGAGCGTTGAAGTCACCGGTGACCACGATCGGGAGCGAGGCGTCGAAACCGGCGATCGTGTCGAGGATCATCTGCGCCGACCGCTCGCGCGCGTACTGGCTGACATGGTCGAGATGGGTGTTGAGGACGTAGAACTCGCGCTCGTCGGCCCGGTCCCGGAACCGGATCCAGGTGACGATCCTCGGGTAGCGGGCGCCCCAGGTGTTCGAGCCGATCGTCCTCGGGGTGTCGGAGAGCCAGAACGTGTCGTGTTCGAGCGGGGTGACGCGCGCGGTGTCGAAGAAGACCGCCATGGCCTCGTCGTGGCTGCCGCCGAGGCGGCCGGTGCCGATCCAGTCGTAGTCGGGGCCGAGGTCCTCCTCGATGTCCAGGAGCTGCTGGTGCAGGCCCTCCTGGGTGCCCAGGAAGGTCGGTGCCTCCTGGCGCAGCAGTTCGCGCATCACCGGGCGGCGGGAGGCCCAGCTGTTGGGCTCCGAGGTGTCCGCGAAGCGCAGGTTGTAGGTCATCGCCCGGACGGGCAGGGCTGTGAGGCGGTTCGCGTCGGGCTTGGCCGGCCGGGCTGCGGAGGCCGGCATCGTGGCGACCAGGGGCAGGCTGAGCGCGGCGGCCAAGGCCGTTCTCAGTCCCCTCCGACGGGTCATCGCGGTGGTGTCCGGCATGTGCATCCCCTCCCAAAGGATCAGGATGAAGGCTGTGAACCGGTACACGGAAGAGGCAGTTGGGGTTCGCCTGCGAGTTCCGTGCCGAGCACTCCGGTGAGGACGCGGGTGGGCTCCCGGGTGAGTCGGCGGGCGCGTTCCCGGCACGGCGGACGAACGGGGCGGCCCACGCTGTGGACGGGGTGTTGACCGGCGGGAAGATCGGCGGATAACTTCGTTCTACGGATTGTTGATTCCGTAGAGCGGAAAACAGGAGGGTGTGGCATGGGCCAGCAGGAGCAGGTGGCGACAAGCCTCGCGGGCGCCGTCAGCGAGGAGATCAGCGCCTCCCTCGCACCCGTCGACGCCGAACTGGAACGCCGCTACCCCGGCGACCCCGGCACCCGTCAGCCCGTCCACACCGTCTACGTCCCCGGCGACGTCTTCGCCGCCGGCACCCTGCGCTCCTGGGGCGACCGGGCGCTCGCCCTGCTGGACGAGCACGCGCCGGACGCCGAGTCGTTCGCCCGCGTCCTCGGACTCTCCGACGAACTCGCCGGGCCCGTCCACGCGCGCGTACGCGCCAAGCTGGAACGCGAGCCCGTCGAAGACCTCCGGGTCGACTTCGAGGACGGCTACAAGGGCACCCAGGAGGACCAGGACGCCGCCCGCGCGGCCCGCCTCGTCGCGGACGCCCAGGAGAACGGCACCGCGGCCCCGTACATGGGCATCCGCATGAAGTGCATGGAGTCCCCGGTCCGCGACCGCGGCATCCGCACCCTCGACGTGTTCCTCACCGGCCTCATGGAGGCCGGCGGGCTCCCCGACGGTCTCGTCCTCACCCTGCCCAAGGTGACCTATCCCGAGCAGGTCACCGCGATGGTCCGGCTCCTGGAGCAGTTCGAGAAGGCCCGCGGGCTCGCCCCGGGACGGATCGGCTTCGAGATCCAGATCGAGACCAGCCAGGCCATCCTCGCCGCCGACGGCACCGCCACCGTCGCCCGCATGATCGACGCCGCCGAGGGCCGCGCCACCGGACTGCACTACGGCACCTTCGACTACAGCGCCTGCCTCGGTGTCTCCGCCGCCTACCAGGCCAGCGACCACCCGGCCGCCGACCACGCCAAGGCGATCATGCAGGTAGCCGCCGCGGGCACCGGCGTCCGCGTCTCCGACGGCTCCACCAACGTCCTGCCCGTCGGCTCCACCGCCAACGTCCACGAGGCCTGGAGGCTGCACTTCGGGCTCACCCGCCGCGCCCTCGCCCGCGCCTACTACCAGGGCTGGGACATGCACCCCGGCCATCTGCCCACCCGGTACGCGGCCGTGTTCGCCTTCTACCGCGAGGGCTTCGAGGCCGCCGCGGGGCGCCTGGCCGCCTACGCCAACCACGTCGACGGCGACGTCATGGACGAACCCGCCACCGCCAAGGCCCTCGCCGGGTACCTGCTGCGCGGCCTGGACTGCGGCGCGCTCGACCCGGGCGAGGTCACCCGCCTCACCGGCCTGACCCTGGCCCGGCTCCGGTCCTACGCCGCACCGCGCCGCGCCGACCTCACGGCATCCGCCCAGTAGCACCGGTCGGGGGCGCCCCCGCTTCCCCGTAGTCTGTACGCCACTTGTACGTGTGTACGGACGATCGGGGCGGCGGTGTCTTCGGGGGACAACGGACGGACGGCGGAGACCAGCAGGGTGCTCGCCGGGCGCTACCGCGTCGTGTCGCGCCTCGGGCGCGGCGGCATGGGCGTGGTCTGGCGGGCCGTCGACGAACGGCTCGGCCGCGAGGTCGCCGTCAAGGAACTGCGTGCCTACACCGACGCCGACGGCCCCGAACTGGCCAACCTGCGGCTGCGGATGCAGCGCGAGGCCCGCGCCGCGGCCCGGGTCCGCCACCCCGGCGTCATCGCCGTGCACGACGTCGCCGAGGTCGACGGGCGCCCGCTGATCGTCATGGAACTGGTCGACGGCCCCTCCCTCGACGACGTCCTGCGCGAACGCGGCACCCTCGACCCCCGCGAGGCCGCCGGTATCGGCGTGAAGGTCATGGACGCCCTCGCCGCCGCGCACGGCGCCGGAGTCCTGCACCGGGACGTCAAGCCCGGCAACATCCTGCTGGAGCGCACCGGCCGGGTCGTCCTCACCGACTTCGGCATCGCCTCCATGGACGACCCCGGCGACGGCTCCACCACCCACCTCACTCGCAGCGGCGAACTCGTCGGCTCCCTCGACTACCTGGCGCCGGAGCGGGCCCAGGGCGCCGACCCGGGACCCGCCTCCGACGTCTGGGCGCTGGGCGCCACGCTGTACGCGGCCGTCGAGGGCACCTCGCCGTTCCGCCGCACGTCCGCCTTCACCACCCTCACGGCGATCGTCGCCGACCCCGTGCCGGACTCCCACCGCGCCGGACCGCTCGGCCCCGTCCTCGAACGGCTCCTGGAGAAGCGGCCCGGGGACCGCCCGGACGCCGACGAAGCGCGGGACCTGCTGCGGGCGGTCGCCGAGGGCCGGGACGGGGACGTGCCCACGACGGCGCTCAGAGCCACCGGACCCCGGTCCGCCGGGGCGCAGGCGCCGCCCGGGGACACGGCGGAGGAGCCCACGCCGGCGGAGCCCGCCGCCGCCCCGCGCCGCCGGCGCCGTGGCCTCCTCACCGCCCTCGTGGCCGCCGTCTTCCTCGCGGCGGCCGGAGCCACCGTCGCCGTGCTCCACTACGGCGGCGACGGCACCCAGGCCGAGGCCGGGCCCACCCCGACGGCCACCGGCAGCGGCGGCGCGGACACGGCCGAGCCGACCGAGCGGGACTCCACCACACCGACACCGACGCCCACCCCCACGCCCTCGCCCACGGGCACGCCGGGCTCCGGCAGCGGCCAGACGGCCTCCACCGCCGCCTGCGACCCCATCGGCGGCGGCAAGTACAACTGCCAGGTCACCAGGACCGCCGACTCCTACACCGCCGACGGCGCCAAGGCCGGCGTGCTCAAGACGGGCACCAGCTACTTCTACTGCCAGCAGAACCTGGGCCGCCGCGAGACGTACGGCGAGTGGACCAACGTCTGGTGGGCGAAGACCGACGACGACAGCGGCAACAGGGACGTCTTCGTCAGCGCCGTCTACATCCGCGGCGGCGACAACGACGAGCCGGTCCCCGGACTGCCCGTCTGCTGAGCCCGCACGTACCGCTCCAGACCGGACGCCGTCACCAGCTTCTCCTCCCGCAGCAGCAGGGTGCCGCGCCCGCACAGATCCCGGTCCGCCCGCGCCCGTGCGCAGAACTCCTCCGGCGTCACCCCGAACAGCTCCCTCAACCGCCGCGACCCCGCGAGGAGTTCGGTGAGCAGCGGGCGCTGGCCGGGGTGGGAGCGCGGAGCACCGGTGCCGTCGTGCAGGACGCCGCGGCGGTTGACGTAGACGTACGCGCCGGGCAGCTCCGTGCCGTCCGCGAAGTCGATCCGCACCTCGCCCCGGGGCAGCCACGCCCGCCGGTAGTTGCCGTCGGGCAGCGGCACGCCCTCGCTCGCGTCGACCACCGCGAGCTGCTCCGCGTCGAGCCAGGTGACGAACAACTCCCGCACCGCGCCCGGTGCCCGGACCGGTGAGGCGGACACATATCCCAGCAGACTCACATGCGCGGAGACACCGACGGCGAGGCCCGTGACCCGTGCCTCGACCATCGGGACCGGCGAGGCGATGCCCGACCGGGCCATCTTGAGCCGCAGTTGGGCCGGGCTCGCGTTGGACCCGACCGCGAGCACCGGCACCCGGTCCTCGTACGTCAGCCGCTCCAGCGGCAACAGCCGGTCCCCGTCGAGGAGTCCGGACCCCGGCGGCCACACCCCCGGGTACAGCAGCGGGTGTTCGCTCGGCGCCTCACCCAGCCCGAGGGCGTCGAGGGAGTCCTCGCCCACGGTCAGTCCGCCGGGGGCAGCTCGCCCGAACCGCGGGTGATCAGCCGCGTCGGCAGCTCGATGCGCTCCGGGGTGACCAGGGTGCCGTCGAGCTGGCGGAAGAGCCGGTCGGCGGCCGTGCGGCCGAGCGCGGCGGCGTCCTGGGCGACGACGGTGACGCCCGGCTGGAGGAGGTCGGCGAGCTCGATGTCGTCGAAGCCGACGAAGGCGACCCGGCGGGAGTGTTCGGCGAGGACCCGGATCACGGTGACCGTCACCCGGTTGTTGCCGGCGAACACCGCGGTCACCGGCGCCGGACCGGTCAGCATGTCCTCGGCGGCCCGCCGCACCCGCTCCGGATCGGTGACGCCCAGCGACATCCAGGAGTCCGCGACCTCGATCCCCGCGTCCTCCATCGCGGCCCGGTAGCCGCGCAGCCGCTCGGCGGCGGTGTGGATGCGGGGCATGTCGCCGATGAAGCCGATCCGGCGGTGCCCGTGGGCGATGAGATGGGCGACGCCGTCCCGGGCGCCGCCGAAGTTGTCGGACAGGACGACGTCCGCGTCGATCTGCCCGGCCGGACGGTCCACGAACACCGTGGCCACGCCCGCCTTCAACTCGGGCTCCAGATACCGGTGGTCGTCACCGGCCGGGATGACCACCAGACCGTCCACCCGCCGCGCGCACAGCGCCAGCACCAACTCCTGCTCGCGGTCCGGGTCCTCGGCGCTGGAACCGTTGATCAGCAGCGCCCCGTTGGCCCGTGCCACCTCCTCCACCGAGCGGGACAGGGGCCCGTAGAACGGGTCCGCGAGGTCTTCGAGGACCAGCCCGATGCTCGCCGTACGGCCCTTGCGCAGCACCCGCGCGCTGTCGTTGCGCCGGAACCCGAGCGCGTCGATGGCCTCCTGGACCCGGCGCTCCGTCTCGGGCGTGACCCCGGGCTCGCCGTTGACCACCCGGGACACCGTCTTGAGGCCGACCCCGGCACGCGCGGCGACGTCCTTCATGGTCGGACGGTTGCCGTAACGCGTGCTGGAGAGGCGGGCGGCGCGGGAGGTCTCGTGCACGATGCGGCGTCCTGTCCTGCCGCCAGCCCCAGGGGGGTGCGGCGTCCATGATTTTGTATGAGGATGTGGCGTCGAGCATAGGGCCTGGACAACGTTGTCAGATGCGGGAGACACTGTCCACCGCAATCGCCGTTTCCGAGCCCCCACCCCGGAGCGGCCACCCTTCTCATGGTTGACGGGGAGATCGGACTCTCATGCACAGCGACCTCGTGGCAGCGCTCGACATCGGCGGCACCAAGATCGCCGGTGCGCTGGTCGACGACCAGGGCCGGATCCTGGTCCGCGCACAGCGCGCCACGCCGGCGCAGGAGGACGGCGGCACGGTGATGCTGGCCGTCGAGGAGGTGCTGGGCGAGCTGACCGCGTCGCCCCTGTGGGGACGCGCCTCCGCCCTCGGCATCGGCAGCGCCGGCCCCGTGGACGCCTCCGCGGGCACCGTCAGTCCCGTCAACGTGCCCGGCTGGCGCGACTATCCGCTGGTGCGGCGGGTGCGCGAGGCGGCGGGCGGGCTCCCGGTCGAGCTCATCGGCGACGGCGTGGCGATCACCGCGGCCGAGCACTGGCAGGGCGCCGCCCGGGGCCACGACAACGCGCTGTGCATGGTCGTCTCGACGGGCGTCGGCGGCGGTCTGGTCCTCAACGGCCGTCTGCACCCCGGTCCTACGGGCAACGCGGGGCACATCGGCCACATCAGCGTCGACCTCGACGGCGATCTGTGCCCGTGCGGTTCGCGCGGCTGCGTGGAGCGCATCGCGAGCGGCCCGAACATCGCCCGCCGGGCACTGGAGAACGGCTGGCGGCCCGGACCGGACGGCGACGAGTCCGCCGCCGCGGTGGCCGCCGCCGCCCGCGCCGGTGACCCGGTCGCCGTGGCCTCCTTCGAGCGGGCCGCGCAGGCGCTGGCCGCCGGGATCGCCGCCACCGCGACCCTCGTCGAGATCGACATCGCGGTGATCGGCGGCGGTGTGGGCAAGGCGGGCGAGGTGCTGCTCGCGCCCCTGCGCAAGGCCCTGACCGAGTACGCGACGCTCTCCTTCGTCCGGCGCCTGGTGGTGACCGGCGCCCAGATGGGCACGGACGCGGGGCTGGTGGGGGCCGCCGCCGCAGCGCTCGCGATGGACGTGGACGCGGCGGCGGTCTGACCGGACGGTCTGACGGGATTTCAGCAGGAACGTTCCCCCGTTGCCGTTGCCGTACGAGGGCGGGCGCGGGGGCCGTTCGGCACCGTCGGTGCGACCGATGTTCGTCCGGGTCGGTGGGATGCCGTGACCCCCGGCGGGTCCGGGGAGTTGAGCCGGGCATGAAGAAGCGCAGCATGCTCGCCATCGCCTCCCTGGCCACCGGTTTCGTCGTCGCGGCGGTCACCCCGTCCCACGCGGTCGGTGAGGAACTCGGTGACCTCGACGTGGACAAGACCCTGAGCGCCCTCGACCACACGATCGCCAGCGACAGCCTCGCCGTCGACAAGAACGCCCTCGGGCAGAACGGCTGACGACAGCGGCGGTCCGATTCCGGTGCCGGTGCTCCCGTCCCGGGGAGCACCGGCACCGTCATGTGCGCACCCCTCAGCTGTCATATGCACACCTCGGCTGTCGTCTGCGCACCCTCAACTGGGGCTGGTTTCCGTGGCAGGGTGGAGCGGGCAAGCCTCAGGGGGCCAACAGAAGAGGGGGAACCGTGACCGTCGTTTGGATCAACGGCGCGTTCGGTGCGGGCAAGACCAGCACCGCACGGGAACTGATCGAACTGATCCCGAACAGCACGCTCTTCGACCCCGAGGTCATCGGCGCGGGGCTCCCGCAGCTGCTGCCGGCCAAGCATCTCGCCGAGGTCGCCGACTTCCAGGACCTGCCCATCTGGCGCCGGCTCGTGATCGACACGGCCGCCGCCCTGCTCGCCGAACTCGGCGGGACCCTCGTGGTCCCCATGACCCTGCTGCGCCAGGAGTACCGCGACGAGATCTTCGGCGGTCTCGCCGCCCGCCGGATCGCCGTACGACATCTGCTCCTCGCCCCGGCGGAAACGATCCTGCGCGAGCGAATAGCCGAGCGGGAGATCCCGCCCGACCTGCCCGACGGCGAGATACGGGTCCGCCAGTGGTCCTACGACCGCATCGAGCCCTACCGCGCCGCCCTCGCCTCCTGGCTCACCGCCGACGCCCACCCGATCGACACCAGCGCGCTGACGCCGTACGAGACGGCCGTACGGATCGCGGAGGCCGTCGGCTCCGGCACCGCCGAGGTGTGCGACATCGTCCAGACCCCCGAGCCCACCGCCGAGACCCTCGCCGCCGGAGTCCTCCTCTTCGACGAGCGGGACCGGGTGCTGCTCGTCGACCCCACCTACAAGGCCGGCTGGGAGTTCCCCGGCGGCGTCGTCGAACCCGGTGAGGCACCCGCGCGCGCGGGCATGCGCGAGGTCACCGAGGAGACCGGCGTCCGGCTGGAGGACGTGCCCCACCTGCTGGTCGTCGACTGGGAGTCGCCCGCACCGCCCGGCTACGGCGGCCTGCGCCTCCTGTTCGACGGCGGGCGGCTCGACCCCGCCGAGGCCCGCCGGCTCCACCTGCCCGGTCCCGAACTGCGCGAGTGGCGCTTCGTGAGCGAACAGGAGGCCGCCGATCTGCTGCCCCCCGTCCGCTACGAGCGGCTGCGCTGGGCCCTGCGGGCACGTGAACGCGGCGCCGCGCTCTACCTGGAGGCCGGAATCCCGGTGGGCCAGGGCCCCGCGTCGGGGTCATGAAGGAGCGGCCCGGCCCCACCGGTGCGGTGAGGCCGGGCCGCCGCGCGCTTCCGTACGGTGCGGAGACCGTCGTACGCCTTCGTCCTTCGTCCTTCGTCCTTCGGCTGTTCGGCTGTGTCCTTCGACGGGTCAGATGGCCGCGTAGTTGCGGAGGAACAGCGCCTCCGCCACCGACAGCCGCTCCAGCTCGTCCGGCGAGACGCTCTCGTCGACCGCGTGGATCTGCGCCTCGGGCTCGCTGAGACCGATGAGGATGATCTCGGCGCCGGGGTACAGGGCGGCGAGCGTGTTGCACAGCGGGATGGAGCCGCCCTGCCCGGCGTACTGCATCTCCTGGCCGGGGTAGGCGACCTTCATCGCGTCCGCCATCGCCGTGTACGCCGGGCTGGTGGTGTCGGCGCTGAACGGCTGGCCCTGGCCGATCTGCTCGGTGCCGACCCGGGCGCCCCACGGCGTGTGGGCCTCCAGATGGGCCTGGAGCAGCTTCGTCGCGTCCGCCGCGTCGACGCCCGGCGGGACACGCAGGCTGACCAGCGCGCGGGCGCCGGCCTGCACGGACGGGGTCGCGCCGACGACGGGCGGGCAGTCGATGCCGAGGACGGTCACCGCGGGACGGGCCCAGATGCGGTCCGCGACCGTGCCGGAACCGATCAGCTCGACGCCGTCGAGGACCTTGGCGTCCGCGCGGAACTGCCCCTCGTCGTACTGGAGACCCTCCCAGCCGCTCTCGGGGGTCAGACCCTCGACCGTCGTCGAACCGTCCTCCGCGCGCAGCGAGTCGAGCACGCGGATCAGCGCGGCCAGCGCGTCGGGCGCGGCACCGCCGAACTGCCCGGAGTGCAGGTTGCCTTCGAGGGTGTCGACCGTGACACGCAGCATCGTCATCCCGCGCAGCGTGGTCGTCACGGTCGGCAGGCCGACACGGAAGTTGCCCGCGTCGCCGATGACGATCGTGTCGGCCTCCAACAGGTCCGGGTGGGCCTCGGCGTACCGCTCCAGGCCGCCCGTGCCCATCTCCTCGGAGCCCTCGGCGATCACCTTGACGTGCACCGGCACACCGCCGTTGGCCTTCAGCGCCCGCAGCGCGAGCAGGTGCATGATCACGCCGCCCTTGCAGTCGGCGGCACCGCGGCCGTACCAGCGCCCGTCGCGCTCGGTCAGTTCGAAGGGCGGGGTCGTCCAGGCGGCCTCGTCCAGCGGGGGCTGCACGTCGTAGTGGGCGTACAGCAGGACGGTCTTGGCGCCCTCGGGGCCGGGCAGGTAGCCGTAGACCGACTGGGTGCCGTCCGGAGTGTCGAGGAGGGCCACGTCCTGGAAGCCCTCGGCGCCGAGCGCGTCCGCGACCCAGCGCGCCGCGCCCTCGCTCTCGCTCCTCGGGAACTGATCGAAGTCCGCCACCGACTTGAACGCCACCAGTTCGGTGAGCTCCGCCTGTGCCCGGGGCATGAGAGAGGCGACGGTCTCGGCGACCGGATTCGACGACATGGGCACGCTCCTCGTGGGTGCGACGTTGTACGTGTAAGTAATGGGTAGCGAGATCCTCCCACAGCGGCTTCGGCGCACGTCGGCCGTAGGATGCGGGGGACGCGCAGGGACGGCTTGATCAGGAGCAGCAGACCATCGTGAGCAGCGAGAACTCTTCGGCGGACGAGGCCCGGCAGGTGGACGACGCCCAGCAGGTGTGGGACGTCGTGGTGGTGGGCGCGGGCCCGGCAGGCGCATCGGCCGCGTACGCGGCGGCGGTCACCGGACGGCGGGTCCTGCTGCTGGAGAAAGCCGAGCTGCCCCGGTACAAAACCTGCGGCGGCGGCATCATCGGCCCCTCGCGCGATGCCCTCCCGCCGGGCTTCGAACTCCCCTTCAAGGACCGGGTGAACGCGGTCACCTTCTCCAACAACGGCCGTTTCACACGGACCCGCCGCTCCAAGAACATGCTGTTCGGGCTGATCAACCGGCCCGAGTTCGACCAGCAGCTCGTCGAGCACGCGCAGAAGGCAGGCGCCGAACTGCGCACCGGCGCGACCGTGCAGCGGGTGGAACAGCACGGCTCGGCGGTGCCGGACCGGCGGACCGTCGCCGTCGTCCTCCAGGGCGGCGAGACGCTCCTGGCGCGCGCGGTGGTCGGCGCCGACGGCAGCGCCAGCCGCATAGGAGCGCATGTCGGTGTGAAGGTCGACCAGGTGGATCTGGGCCTGGAGGCCGAGATCCCGGTGCCCGAGACCGTCGCCGAGGACTGGAAGGGCCGGGTCCTCATCGACTGGGGTCCCATGCCCGGCAGCTACGGCTGGGTCTTCCCCAAGGGCGACACGCTGACGGTCGGGGTCATCTCCCGGCGCGGTGAAGGAGCCGCGACCAAGCGGTACTTGGAGGAGTTCATCGGACGGCTCGGGCTCGCCGGGTTCGAGCCGAGCATCTCCTCCGGGCATCTCACGCGCTGCCGCGCCGACGACTCGCCGCTGTCGCGCGGCCGGGTGCTGGTGTGCGGTGACGCGGCGGGGCTGCTGGAGCCGTGGACCCGTGAGGGCATCTCCTTCGCGCTGCGCTCGGGGCGGCTCGCGGGGGAGTGGGCCGTGCGGATCTCCGAGGCGCACGACGCCGTGGACACCCGGCGCCAGGCCCTGAACTACGCGTTCGCCGTGAAGGCGGGGCTGGGCGTCGAGATGAGCGTCGGCAAGCGGATGCTCGCCGCGTTCGAGCGGCGGCCGGGGCTCTTCCACGCCGCGCTCACCGGATTGCGGCCCGCCTGGAAGGCGTTCGCGGACATCACCCGCGGGTCCACCTCGCTGGGCGAGCTCATCCGGGCGCATCCCATGGCCCAGCGGGCGCTGACCGCGATGGACCGCCGCTACGAGGCTGCGGCCGTCTCCGCGGGCGCAGCGTCCGGGCGGTCGGGGGACGAGGCGGCCGAGGCGGCCGGGCCCGAGGGGAACGCGTCCGACGTGGCGGGTGCCGGGGACGCCGGTGCGGGGGACACCGCTGCGGGGGAGTCGGGGTCCGCGAAGACGCGTGCCGACGAGGCCGGTTCCTGACCGTCAGCTCTCGGCGGCGATCCGGAAGACCGGGTGGTCCGGCGCGATACGGCGCAGGTCGGCGTCGGGGGAGTCGGGGCCGACGCCGTTGAAGAACACGCCCACCTCGGCCTTCCAGCGCTTGAGGTAGGCGCGCAGCAGCGGGACCTTGTCGTCGTCGGAGACCTCCGTGGCGGTGAACACGTCCACGTGCTTGCCGAGACGGAGTTCGCCGCCGCCGGCCGCCCGCATGTTGTGGGTCCACTGGACGTGGCCGCGCGGGGCGACGAGGTACCGCTGTCCGTCGACGGTCAGCAGGTTGACGGGCGTGGTGCGCCACTCGCCGCTCTTGCGGCCGCGGACGGCGAGGACACGGGAGCCCCAGACGCTCAGACCGCGGCGGGTCAGCCAGGCGATCGAGCGGTTGAGGACGTTGACGGTGAACCAGCCGGGCTTCTGGACGTGTGCGGACGTGGCCATCGGGACTCCCAGGACGCATGTGCGGAGCGGTGCTCTCTTTTGTGAGCGGTGCTCTCGCTTGGTGGGTTCAGTGTGCCTTGGACTGGTGCTCCAAAGCAAGAGCAGTGCTCTCGTTTTGGGTCGGCGCTCTCGATTCGGCTTGCTGCTCTTGAGTTGGATCAGCGCTCTCGTTTGTGTGCAGTGCTCTCTTTTCATGGGAGACTGGCCAGATGAACCCGCCGCCCGAGAGCTCCGACCGACCGAACCGCCCTGATGCTGCCGGCCGTACCGACGGTCCCGACCGTTCCGATCGACGTGCCGCACCGCTGGGCGCCCGGGCCCGTGCCCGCGTCGAGGTCACCACGGCCATCAAGGACGAGGCGCGCAGACAGCTCGCCGCGGACGGCGCCGCCAAGCTCTCCCTGCGGGCCGTCGCACGCGAACTCGGCATGGTGTCCTCCGCGATCTACCGCTACTTCCCCAGCCGCGACGACCTGCTCACCGCACTCATCATCGACGCCTACGACTCCCTCGGCGAGAGCGCGGAGGCGGCCCGTGACCGGTCCGCGGGTGCCGCGCCCGCGCAGCGCTGGGTCGCGGTGTGCGAGGCGGTGCGCGGCTGGGCGCTCGGCAGCCCGCACGAGTACGCGCTGATCTACGGCTCCCCGGTCCCCGGCTACCGCGCCCCCCAGACGACGGTGCCGCCCGCGTCCCGTGTCGGCCTCGTCCTGTTCGGCCTCGTCCGGGACGCGTACCGGGCGCGTGGGCTGGCCGTGGCCCGGCTCCCCGCCGAACTGCGGCCCGAGGCCGAGCGCATGGCGGCCGACCTCGCGCCCGACCTGCCGCCCGCGACGGTCGCGGCCCTCGTGGCGGCCTGGGCGCAGCTGTACGGGCTGGTCGGGTTCGAGCTGTTCGGCCAGTTCCACCGGGTGGTGGAGGACCGGCCGGTGTTCTTCCGCGAGGCGGTGGCACGGCTGGCGGACGGGGTCGGGCTGGCGTACCCCGACTGACTCCACCGTCCGGGCGTCGCACCCCGCCGGTGGCCTCAGGACGCGAGGTCGATGACCGTCCCGATGCCGTCCCGGCGGGCGCGGTCGACGAGGAGGCGGGTGACCGTCAGGTCCTGGAGGCCGATGCCGACGGAGTCGAAGAGGGTGATCTCGGCGTCGGAGGTGCGGCCGGGGGCGAGGGAGGCGAGGACCGCGCCGAGTTCGAGGGCGAAGACGTCCTCGGTGACGGCGCCCTCGGCCAGCGGGACGAGCAGGTCGCCCGACTTCGCGCGGGCCGTGGCGGAGGAGTCGACGACCACCCGGCAGCGCGCGACGGCTTCCGAGTCGAGCTCACGGTGGTCGGGCCGGGGCGGTGCGCCCACCGCGTTGACGTGCTGGCCTGGCCTCAACCAGGCGCCGTGCACGACGGGTTCGCGTCCCGGAGTGAGGGTGCACAGCACGTCGCACGCCTCCACCACCGCGCGTACCGAGGTCAGCACCCGCGCCTTCGTGCCGAGTTCGCCGGTGATCCGGTCGGCGAGGGCGCGGGCGTGCTCGGCGGTGCGGCCCCACAGCACGACCTCGTCGAAGTCCCGGGTGGGCAGCACGGCGTGGGCGTGCGCGTGGGCGAGCGGGCCGGTGCCGACGAGCCCCAGGACACGGGCGTCCGTACGGGCCAGGGCGCGGGTGGCGACCGCGGTCGCGGCGGCGGTGCGGGCCCGCGTGACGGCGGCCCCGTCCACGAGGGCCTCGCAGGCCCCGGTGTCGGTCGACACGGCCAGCACGGCCGATCGCTGCACGGGCAGGCCGCGTTCCCGGTTGCCGGGCAGGTCGGCCAGCAGCTTGACCGAGGCCAGCCGGTCGGGGCCGGAGGCGGCCGTCATCGCGAGGAACGCGCCGTCCGACCCCGGTGCCGTCATCGACGGGGGAGCGGGCAGGACCGCCTCGCCCAGTGCCAGGTCGCGGTGCGCGCGCTCCACCGCCGCCTCGACGTCGTCACCCAGGCGGGACAGGAGGGTCAGGACGTCGGAGCGGGTCAGGATCAAGGTCATGGTGCGGGTCCTTCGGGGTGGTGAGGGGGGCGAGGCGCCGACGCGCCCACGGCCGAGGCGCCGACGGGCCCACGGGACAGGCGTCGACGCGGCCGTAGGGAGGGCGAGTCGGCGGGTAGGGCGGGTCAGCCGGCCCGTACGAACGGCACCGTCAGACCGGACGGGGCCCGGCTGCGTCCGACGAGCCCGCTGACCGCGAGGAGCGCGAAGACGTACGGCAGGGTCGTCAGCAGCGGCCCGGAGATGTGCAGGCCGAGGGCGGGGGCCGCGAACTGGAGGGACTGGGCGACGCCGAAGAACAGACAGGCGACCATGGTCGGCCAGGCGCGCCAGCGTCCCGCGATGACCGCGACGACGGCGAGGTAGCCGATGCCGCCGGTGATGTTGTCGCTGAACGCGTGCACCTCGGAGAGCGCGAGCTGGGCGCCGGCGAGCCCGGCGGTGGCTCCGGTGAGCAGGACGGCGGCGTACCGGACGGCGCGTACGGGCAGGCCGCATCGGTCGGCGGTGGTCGCGTCCTCGCCGACCGCGTCGACGGCGAGCCCCCACGGGGTGCGCCGGCTGCACCCGAAGGCGAGCGCGGCGGCGACGAGGAAGGCGACGTAGCCGAGGGCGGACTGCTGGAACAGGGCCGGGCCGAGGACCGGGATCCCGTGCAGTCCGGGGATCGGCAGCGGGTCGAAGCCGGGGACCGAGTCGGCCTTGCCGTCGCCGAACAGCAGCCGCGCGCCGTAGGTCGTCCCGCCGAGCGCGAGGGCGTTGGCGGTGATGCCGGTGACGATCTGGTCGGCGCGCAGGGTGATGCTGAGCAGCGCCTGGAGGGCGGCGAAGGCGAGTCCGGCGGCCAGGGCGGTGAGGGCGCCGACCGCCGCGCTGCCGGAGGCGAGGGCCCCCGCGGCACCGGCGAACGCGCCGGTGAGCATCATGCCCTCGACGGACAGGTTGAGGACACCGGCACGCTCGCTGAGGAGTTCACCGGAGGAGGCCAGCAGCAGCGGCACGGCCAGGCGTACGCCACCGGAGGCGAGTTCGTCGATCACGGCGCTCATGACGCGCTGCTCCTGGTGTGGTTGCTCCAGAGCATGGCGGCGGCGATGAACAGCACCAGCAGGCTCTGGACGATCTGCACGGACGAGGCGGGGACTTCGGCGGCCAGCTGGAGGTTGATGCCGCCGCTGGTGAGGAAGCCGAACAGGAGGGAGACGGCGGTGACGGCGAGCAGGGAGCCGCGGGCGAGCAGCCCGACGACGAGCCCGGAGAAGCCGTAACCGGAGGAGAAGTGCTCGGCGAGCACGTAGGGGGCGGTGGCGACCAGGGACGCGCCCGCCACTCCGGCGAGGCCGCCCGCGAAGGTGAGGCCGCCGGTCTCCAGCCGGGTGACCGGCAGTCCGAGCCGGGCCGATGCGGCGGGCGAGTGCCCGACCGACCGCAGCCGCAGCCCCACGGCGGTGTGCCGCAGCGCGACCGCGGTGAGGACGACCGCCGCGGCGGCGATGAGGACGATCGCGGTGGCCGGGGACTCCGGGCCCCCGATGAGGGGCAGTTGGGCGCCGACGGGCAGGGGAGCGGACTGCGGCAGGGTCTCGGACGAGGTCACCGGCTGGCGCAGCAGCGCCGCCTCGTGCACGGCGATCGAGACCGCGCCCGCGCCCACGAAGTTGAGCAGCAGGGTGGTGATCACCTCGCTGGTGCCCCGCCGGATCCTGAGCCAGACGGCGACACCGGCCCAGGCCGCGCCGGCCGCGAACCCGGCGACGAGCGTGACCGGTACGCCGACGGCGGTCGGGACGCCGTCGGGCAGCGCTAGGCCGGTGGCCGCCGCGGCGATGCCGCCCGCGCACAACTGGCCCTCGCCGCCCACGTTCACGAGTCCCGCGCGGTGGGCGACGGTGAAGCCGGTGGCGATGAGGGCGAGCACCGCGGCGGAGTTGAGGGAGCTGCCGATGGCGTAGTCCGAGCCGAACATGCCTTCGTCCAGGGCCGTCCAGGCGGCGGCGGGCGAGGCCCCGGCGGCGAGGACGAGGAGGACGCCGACGGAGGTGGCGAGGAGTCCTGCGGCGACCGCGATGCTCACGGGATGGCGGAGCGGCGCGGCCACCGGGAAGGGGGAGAGGCGCATGAGGGTGTTCCTTCGGGGGTCGAGTCGCGGCGGGCGCGGCGACTCAGAGGGGTCGGGGGTGAGGTGTCACGGTGCCGCGCCCTCCCGCACCGGACCGTCGGTCGCCTCCGTCACTCCCGTCGCCGTCCCGTCCGCGCCGGTCATCAGCCGGCCGATGCGTTCCCGCGCGTCCGGCGCGTCGGCGGGCACGGGGCCCAGGAGCCGGCCCCGGTAGGCGACGGCCACCCGGTCGCACAGGGCGAGGAGTTCGTCGAGTTCGGCGGAGACGACGAGGGCGCCCGCGCCCTGCGCCACGGCCGTGCGGATGCGGCCGTGCACGGCGGACACGGCGCCCACGTCCAGGCCCCGGGTGGGCTGGGCGGCGGCGAGGCAGCGCAGCGGGTCGAGGGCCAGTTCGCGGGCCAGGACCACCTTCTGCTGGTTGCCGCCGGAGAGGGAGGACATCGGCGCGGCGGGGCCGTCCGCGCGGATGCCGTGCTCGGTGAGGACGTCCTCGGCGGCGCGCAGCATCGCCTTGCGGTCCAGGAACAGACGGCGGCGCCGGAACCGGTCGAGGCGGCCGAGGTAGAGGTTGTCCGCGACCGACAACTGCGGCACGCAGCCCTCGTGGTGCCGGTCCTCCGGCACCAACCCGAGCCCGGCGGCGGTGCGTTCGCGCGGGGTGGTGCGGGTGACGTCGAGGCCGCCGACGGCGACGGTGCCGGAGTCCGGTGCCGTCGATCCGCCGAGCACCGCCATCAACTCGCTCTGTCCGTTGCCCTCGACGCCCGCGATGCCGACGATCTCGCCGGGCGCGATGTCGAGGTCGACGCCGTCGAGGGCGTAGGTGCCGTCCGCGCGGCGCACGCTGACCGCGTCGAGCCGCAGTGCCGAACCGGGTCGGCGGGGCGGGGACTTGGCGGTCGTCGTCGCCGTCGTCGTTGCTGTCGGCGTCACCGTGAGCCCGATCGACCCGGCGAGGGACGTGTCGAGGGAGTCCGCGGGGCGGCCGATCATGAGGGGGACCAGGCGCTCGACGGGGAGGTCGGCGAGGGGGCCGCCGCCCGCGATCCGGCCGCCGCGCAGGACGGTGGCCGCGTCGCCCGCGCGGGCCACCTCGCCCAGCTTGTGCGTGACCAGCAGGACGGCCCGGCCCGACTCGGCGATGCGCCGGCAGGTGTCGAGCAGGGCCTCGGTGGCGGCCGGGTCGAGGACGCCGGTCGGCTCGTCCAGGAGCAGCAGGCGGGGTTCGCGCAGCAGCGCCTTGACGATCTCCACGCGCTGGCGCAGTCCGACCGGCAGGTCCCCCACCCGGGCGTCCAGGTCGAGGTCGAGGCCGTACTCGTCGCGGACCCGCTCGACGCGTCCGGACAGGTCGCGCAGCCGCAGCAGCCGGAGGTTCTCCCCGACCGTCAGGGTCGGCACCAGGCTGAAGTGCTGGTGGACCATGGCGATCCCGGCGGCGAGCGCGTCGGCGGGGCGGCGCGGCGCGTACGGCTCGCCGTACAGGCGCAGGCCGCCGGTGTCCGGGGCCAGGGAGCCGCCGATGACGTGGCACAGCGTGGACTTGCCCGCGCCGTTCTCGCCCAGCAGGCAGTGCACGGTCCCCGGCCGGACGACCAGGTCGACGCCGTCGAGGGCGTGGACCGGGCCGAAGGACTTGCCGAGCCCGGTGATCTCCAGAGCGGGGGCGTCGCTCATCGGGTCACGGTCCGGCCGTCGGCGATCTTCGCCTTCAGTTCGTCGAGCTTCTCGGTCACGGACGCGTCGACGGTCCCGCACAGCACGATGTCGTTGTGCGGGGTGTCGAAGGTCAGCCCGAAGTGGACGGCCTCCGCCTTCCAGGAACCGGCGGCGAGCTGGTCGACGGAGTACTCGATCTCGGCGCCGATGTCCGTCTCGACGTACCCGGCGTACCCCTTCTCGGTGCCGCAGTCGTGCGCGATGGGGCCGCCGATCAGGGTGCCGCCGCTCTGGGCCGCGGCCTGGGCGACGCCCTTGTGGCCGAGGTTGAGGATCTGGCCGAGGACGTCGGCACCGGCGCCGTAGTCGGCGAGGGCGGACTGCTTGGCCTTGGCGGCGTCGTTGAAGTCGCCCACGTACTGCGGCGTCAGGACCTTCACGCCCGGGTCGGCGGCCTTGGCGCCGTTCTCGAACTCCTCGGCGGCGTTGACGATCGCGGGCAGTTCGGCGCCGCCGACGAAGGCGACCGTGCCCTTCTTCGACAGCAACGCGGAGGCGGCGCCCGCGAGATAGGCGCCCTCGGCCTGCTGCGGGTCGTACAGGGCGAGGTTGGCCAGCGGCTTGCCGTCGGCGGGGCCGCCGATCTCGGCGAACTTCACCTTGGGGAAGCGGGCGGCGACCTTGCGCACGGCGGCGTCGGTCTGGCCGCCGAGCGAGATCACCAGGTCGGAGGTGGTGGCGAAACGGACCAGGGCCTGCTCGTAGTCGGCGGGGGCGACCTGCTCGACCTTGCTGAAGGAGACCTTGCCGTCGTGCTGCTTCGCGGCCCGCTGGTAGCCGAGGTACGCCGACTCCATGAAGCCGTCGTCGGAGAGCGAACCGGGGAACAGGACACCGACCTTGAGCGCGTCGTCGCCGGTGTCGGCCGAGGACGATCCGCCGCAGCCGGTGAGCAGGAGGAGTCCGCCCACCACCGCGGTACAGGCCAGGGTGCGGGGGACGGTGTTCAGGGAGTACGCCACGGAAGTGCCTCCAAGGAGAACGGGACAGGGGGAACGGGACCGCGGCCGCGCAGGAGGGACCGGCCCTCGAACGAGTTAGTGGTATACCGTTAAGTCACCTCAGTGTCGGAGCGAAGTGTTTCCCCCGCGTTAGCGGGCGGTTAGCAGTAGCGGCGCGGCTGCGGCGCCCCTGCGGCGAACGCCTACTGTGGGCGGGTCCGGAAAGTGGAGGAAACCCTTGGTGACAGCAGCCGGCCGGTCCGGTACCCCGCGCGGATCGCTGCGCGACCATGCGTACGAAACCTTGCGGCGGCGCATCATCGAGGCCGAACTCCAGCCCGGCGAACGGCTCGTGGAGCGGGACCTGGCCGCCGAACTGGAGGTGTCCCGCATCCCCCTGCGTGAGGCGCTGCGGCTCCTGGAGGCCGACGGGCTCGTCCTGCTCGTGCCGCACCGGGGCGCCCTGGTCGCCCCGTTCACACCCGCCGACGTACGCGACCTGTTCGACGTGCGCGAGTCCCTGGAGTCGCTGGCCGCGCGTCTCGCCGCCGAACGGTCCGACCGGGCGGCGCTGGACCGGCTCGCCGCACGCCTCGCCACCGCGCGGGCCGCCACCCGGGCCGGGGACCAGGACGCGATCGCCGCCGCCAACGCCGGCTTCCACCGCGACATCGTCGAACTCGCCGACAACCCGTTGCTCCTGGGCCTGATGCGCCCCATGGAGGCGCGCACGCAGTGGCTGTTCCGGCTCACCGCCCAGCGCGACCCGGCCCGGCAGTGCAGCGAGCACGAACAGCTCTACGAGGCGATCGCCGCCGGTGACGCCGACCGGGCCGCGGCGATCGCCCACGAGCACGTCGCCGACGGCCGGGCCGACAGCCTCGCCCTGGCCGAGCGGTGGTCGCACCCCGACATCGACCCGGAGGCGGTCGCGGCCCGGCGGCGCAGACGCCCCACGTCCTGACCCGCGGGCCCCGGCGTACTTCCTGGGGAGTACGGGTGATCACCTCGCCCGGCGGACGCCGTCCGCACCGGGCGGCGTCTAGCGTGGCGGCCATGGACGAGGAGCGCGTGCACGGGGGCGGTCCGCCCCCGTGGTGGAACCGGTGGGCGGACCGGCACGGCCGCGCGCGCCTGCCCTGGCGCTCCACCCTGCTCATCACGGTGTTCGTGCTCGCCGGGACCCGGTACGCGGCGGCCCAGCAGGCGGGCGAGCGGGCCCCGCTCGACACCTTCGCGCGGCTGCTGCTCGTCCTCGCCTCGGTCCTGCTGCTGTGGCGGCTCCGGCACCCGGTGGTCGTGGTGTTCGGCACGGCCGCGGCCACGATGCTCTACCTGGGTGCCGGATACCCCTACGGGCCGGTCTTCGTCGCCTTCGCGGTCGCCTGCTTCAGCGCCGTCGTGGCCGGGCACCGCAAGGCCGCCTGGACCGCGCTCGGCGTGCTGTGGGCCGGTCACGTGCTGATCGCCCACTGGCTCCACCCGTGGCTGCCGCCCGCCCGGGACTCCGCCGCCGGGTGGGGTCAGGAGGGGGTGGTCGCCGCCTGGGGCGTCGCGATCCTCTCCGTCGCCGAACTGGCCCGGACCCGACGCGAGCAGTGGGCGCGCGAGCGGGCCGAGCGGGCTCAGGCGGCCCGCAGACGCGCCGACGAGGAGCGGCTGCGGATCGCCCGCGAACTGCACGACGTCCTCGCCCACAGCATCTCGGTGATCAACGTCCAGGCCGGTGTCGGTCTCGCCCTCCTCGACAGCGACCCCGAGCAGGCGCGCACCGCTCTCACCACCATCAAGGCCGCCAGCAAGGAGGCCCTCGGCGAGGTCCGCCAGGTCCTCGACACCCTGCGTGCCGCGGGCGACGCGCCGCGCGCCCCGGCCCCCGGGCTCGACCGGCTCCCCGAACTGGTGCGGCAGGCGGCGGGCACCGGCCTGACCGTGACCGTCGAGGGGACGGCCCCCACGCTGCCGCCCGGCGCCGACCTCGCCGCGTTCCGCATCGTCCAGGAGGCCCTCACCAACGTCGTACGGCATTCCGGCTCACGCCACGCGCGCGTGTGCCTCGATTCCGGGGACGGCACGGCGCTGCGGCTGCGGATCGACGACGACGGGCCCGCGACCGGCGCCGACGCGGGCGGCACCGGCAACGGACTGGCCGGGATGCGGGAGCGGGCCGCCGCCCTCGGTGGCACGATCGAGGCGGGGCGCCGCCCCGACGGGGGCTTCCGGGTGCTCGCCGTACTGCCGCTCAGGACCGGGGCCGAGGAGGACGACCGGTGATCCGCGTACTGCTCGCCGACGACCAGTCCCTGGTACGGGCCGGATTCCGCGCGCTGCTCGACGCGCAGCCGGACATCGAGGTGGCGGGGGAGGCCTCCGACGGCGAGGAGGCCCTGCGCCTGGTGCGTGAACTGCGCCCGGACGTCGTGCTGATGGACATCCGCATGCCCGTCCTCGACGGTCTCGCCGCGACCCGCCGGATCACCGGGGACGCGGCGCGGGCGGACGTGAAGGTGGTCATGCTGACGACGTTCGAGCTCGACGAGTACGTCTTCGAGGCGATCCGCTCCGGTGCCTCCGGCTTCCTGGTCAAGGACACCGAACCGGACGAACTCCTGCGCGCCGTCAGGGCGGTGGTCGAGGGGGACGCGCTGCTCTCGCCGGGCGTGACACGGCGGCTGATCGCGGAGTTCGCCGCCCGCTCCAAGGAACCCGCCGAGGGCGACAGGCTCGGTGGACTCACCGAACGGGAGCGGGAGGTGATGGCCCTGGTCGGCATCGGCCTGTCCAACGACGAGATCGCCCGGCGCCTGGTCGTCAGCCCGCTCACCGCGAAGACCCACGTCAGCCGCACCATGGTCAAGCTGGGCGCCCGGGACCGGGCCCAACTCGTCGTCATGGCCTACGAGTCGGGGTTGGTGCGGCCGGGCTGGCTCGGCTGAGCGCCCCGCCGGAAACGGACCAGCACACTCACCACCCGGGCCACGAACAGCACGGCCGCCAGCGCGAGACCCACACGCGGCAGCGACCGCTCGACCGGCCCGGGCAGGGCGAAGAGCCAGGCCGGTGCCACGAGCGCCGCGAACACGACCCCCGCCGCGAACGCCGCGCTGAGCAGCGCGTAACCGACCTCGACCGTGACCGCGTCCCGCTCGGCCTTGTCCGGGCGTCCCCCGTGCTCGTTCATGCGGGGAGTCTCACAGCCGTGCGCCCGGCGGGGCAAGCACGCCCCGCCGGGCCACGGACTCGGCGACCAGTCGCGCAGGGCCACGGATTCCGCCGCGGATTCCGACGCTGTCGCGGTGAGCGGAGAGGCCATGCGCAGGACTCCACATGCGCGTGCATTGAATGCAAGGGCATTTAAGTCCGGCGCAATAATTGCCGCTCTCTGCTACGGTGTCCGGCCATGGCGCCGAAGAAGGCCGAGCAGGCACTCGTGGACCAGTGGCGCGACCTCCTCGCGCTCCATGCGCGCACCCAGTGCGAACTCGATCGCGCACTGCATCAACACGGTTTGTGCGCCAGCGACTTCGAGGTGCTGGACGTACTCGCCGACGGCGGCTGCTCCTACCGCGTCCAGGAGATCTCCGAGCGGGTCCATCTGAGCCAGAGCGCGCTGTCGCGGCTCGTCGCCCGGCTGGAGAAGGACGGACTCGTCGAGCGCGGGATGTGCGAGGAGGACCGGCGGGGCGTGCGGGTGCAGCTCACGCCGAAGGGACGTGAACTGCACGGTGACGTACGGCCGGTGCAGCGGGCGGTGCTGACGAGGATGCTGGTCCGGGACTGAGTGGTCTCAGACGCCGGACGTCTCCCGCCACAGCTCGGCGAGCGAGGCGTCCCCGGTCACCCCGGGGAACGGCACCCTGTTCCACAGGGACAGGTACAACTCCCGCGCGGGGCCGCTGATCTCGCACTCCGCCTCGGCCGTCGCGCCGCGCTCCGCCGCCGGCGGCTCCGCGGTCAGCCGTACGGTCCACACCGCGTCCTCCGTGTCCGTGGCCCGCACCCGCAGCACCCTGGGCCGCTCGGTGCGGACCCGGCTCTTCGCGCGGGCGTGGAAGCCGCGCAGCAGCTCGTCCACACCGTCGGCCGCGAAGTCCGCCGCGATCGGGGAGGGGGCGCCGCCGCGCGCGGCCTCGGCGTCGATCCGGTGCACGGTCGTCTCGTGGGCCTGACGGCGTGCCCAGAACGCCAGCGGTGAGCGCGCGGGCAGGAAGTGGTAGCACTCCAGCGCCGGATCGGCCCGCTCCAGCGTCTCGACCAGCTGCCGGTGCCCGGCGCGGTACCAGGCGAGCAGCTCCCCGCCCTCCAGGCCGGGCGGTTCGGGAAAGGGGCCCGGAGCGGTGCGTCCCTCGGCGACGAACCCGGCCGCCCAGCGGTGCACCCTCCCCGTGTGCTCCACCAGATCCCCCACCCGCCACTCCGGGCAGGTCGGCACCTCGGCGTCGACGCCGGCCAGTTCGGCGGCGGAGGCGAGGAGCCGGCCCTCGTGGTCGAGCAGGCGGATGAAATCTGCGGTGTCCATGGAGGGAGTGTGCGGCATGCGCGGGGCGGCGCCCGCACGGTTTTCCGGCGGACGCGCACCCACCGGGCTCATGGTGCGAGGCGACGGGTCGCGAGCCCGATCACGGCCGCCGCCGCGGCCAGTGCCGCCGCGCTGGTGAGCGCGACGGGCAGGGAGGACCAGCCGGCCATGAAGCCGATCGCCGGCGGGCCCAGGAGCAGGCCGCCGTAGCCGAGGGTGGAGGCGATGGCGACGCCGTTGGGGCCGGCGAGGGCGCCCGCGCGCTCGATGGCCACCGGGAAGAGGTTGGCGAGGCCGAGGCCCGCGATGCCGAAGCCGATCAGCGCGGCCCACAGGGACGGGGCGAGGGCGCCGACCAGCATGCCCGCGGCGGCGACGACGCCGCCCGCGACCACGGTACGGGTGCGGCCGAGCCGCTCCAGGAGCGTCGTACCGCTCAGCCGTCCGATGGTCATGGCCAGCGCGAAGGAGGAGTAGCCGATGGCGGCGACCCCGGGGGAGGCGTCGAGGTCCTCCTGGAAGTGCAGGGTGCCCCAGTCGGCCATCGCGCCCTCGCCGTACGCCGTGCACAGGGCGATCAGGCCGAAGACGATCACCATCCCGCGGGTGCGGGGGGCCAGGCGGCGCGGGGCCGCCGTCTCCGCCTCCGCGCGCTCGTGCGCCACGGGCGGGTCGATGCGCAGGAGCGTCCGCCCGGCGACCGCCGTCACCAGCAGGCCGATCACGGTCAGACCGAGCAGATGCCGGGTCGGCGACAGATGGGCGGCGACCAGACCGCCGAGCGCCGCACCGAGCATGCCGCCCAGGCTGAACGCGGCATGGAAGCTGGACATGATCGGCCGGCGCAGCGCGGCGACCAGGTCGACGGCCGCGCTGTTGAAGGCCACGTTGAGCCCGCCGTACGCCGCGCCGAACACCAGCAGCACCGCGCCGAGGGTCACCACCGAGTGGGTCAGCGGCGGCAGCGCGACGCCGAGCGAGAGCAGCACCGCGCAGACCACGGTGACCGGATGCGTGCCGTACCGGCGGCACAGCCGGCCCGTGAGCGTCATGGTGATCACCGCTCCGGCCGAGACCCCGAGCAGCGCGAGCCCCAGCGCGCCGACCGAGGCGTTCGTCTGGTGCTTGATGTCGGGGATGCGGACGACCCAGCCGGCGAACAGGAAGCCGTCCATGGCGAAGAGCGCGGTGATCGCGACGCGGAGGCGGGTGAGGGAGGTGTCGGGCACGGCACTGTGCGACCGAAGTTTGTTTATTTGCGGCACAAAATCAGATTAGGTGGGGCGCCCGGACGGGGCAAGGCCCTCCTGGCGCGGGGTGTCCATGATCACGGAGGCGGTCGGGGATGCGCGTTCGCGGGACGGCGACGCGTCGTCCGGCGGTCCGCGCAAGGGGTCTCCTGCTCCCGCGGTCTGGATGGCGGCGGCCAGCCGGGGGAGAATTCCGGCCGACGGGTCATGGCCGGTGTCAGGTGAGCGGCAGGGGCGGGGACGATGAACTCGGCGGCATTCCAGTCAGGTTCCGTGGTCCGGCGCGGCGGCGGGAGGCCGGGACGCCGGGCCGTGTCGGGTGCCGGACCCGTGCTGGTGACGGGGGCCGCCAGCGGGATCGGGCGGCACTTCGCCCTCACGTACGCCCGCCGCGGGGTGCCCGTGGCGGCCCTGGACATCGACGCCGAAGGACTGGCGGGCCTGCCCGGCCACCCCTGCCTCCACGCCTTCCCCTGCGACGTCTCGGACGCCACCGTCCTGGACCGCACCGTCCAGGAGGCCGAGGCGGTCATCGGCACGCCGAACCGGGTCGTGCACAGCGCGGGCATCGCCCGGGTGGGGCGGCTGCTGACCCAGCCGCTCGCGGACATAGAGCGGCTGACGCGGGTCAACTACCTCGGCAGCGTCCAGGTGGCCCGCGCCACCGTGCCCTGGATGGCCGGGGCCGGGGGCGGCGGCCTGATCATCGTGGCGTCCATAGCGGGCTGGGTGCCGATGACCTCGGTCGGCGCCTACAGCGCGTCCAAGGCCGCCGTCGTGGCCATGGCCGAGGTGCTCGCGCGCGAGTGCGCCGGCAGCGGCGTCCGTGTCGTGTGCGTGTGCCCGCCCGCGGTGGAGACCCCGCTGCTCACACGGATGCAGCGGGACCACCCCGACGTCGTCAGCGACGCCCCGGGCATCCTGCCCGAGGAGGTCCTGCGCGCCGCCGAACGCGGTCTGGTCAAGGGCCGCACGCTGGTGTTCCCGGGCCGTGGCACGACCATGCTCTGGCGCGCCCGCCGCCTGGCTCCGCTCCAGGTCACACGGCTCCTCGAAGCGGTCCTGCTCAAGCGGACGAGCGCGGGGCGCGCGGCGGGCGGTGCCCCGGGGAGCGCTCTGGGCGACGCTTCGGACCGGGGACGCGCGGCCTCGTAGCGGACGACATGCGGGCGGAGGCGGTTGCGGACCGTGCCCGGCCACGGCGATGCGGGGCCGCCGTCGAGGGGGAGCACGGCGTGCGCCGGGCGCGACGGCGGTCGATGGCGGTGCGGGCCGGCGGTTGCCGAGGGGTGCCTCCGGCGCCATCAGCGCGTGGTGGACGGAGCCGGAGGCCGGTGTCCGGCGGTTCGTCCCCGTTTCCGGAGCGGTGTCCGGCGGGGCCGCACGGGTTCCGGTCCGACGGGGCGGTCGCCGCGCGTGCGCGTGGCGACCGGTGGCCCGGTGCCGTACCTCCGGTCCGGCTTCACGGCGCCGCCGGTGGTGGAGGTCCGCCCGCCGTGTCGTACCTGCCGGGGTACGGCCCGTCGGGCGTTGGCGAGGGCTCACGCGGTGTCCGGTGGCTCGGTACGGTCCTGGCTCGGCGGCGTAGCGCGCGGGTCGGCCGGGGTCCGGTCGCACGAGGCTGTCCCCGGCCGTGCCGGTGGCGTCCGGGACACCGGTGTCGTCCCTCCGGGTGTCCGGGGCGGGCGGGAAGTGCGACGCTGGAGGTGTTCGCCGATCCGCCGAGGGGACTCGGGAGGCGCCGATGGGACGCGATGTTCCGGCCCTGGTGTTCACGCGGGAGGACCGCCGCCGCTACCGGGAGAAGATGCACACGTGTCTCGACGTGCTCGCGCAGATGCTGCGCGAGTCGACCTTCGAGAGCGAACGCCCGAAGGTCGGGCTGGAGATCGAGCTGAACCTGGTGGACGACGCGGGAATGCCCGCGATGCGCAACACCGAGGTGCTCCGGGCGATCGCCGACCCGGCCTGGTCGAGTGAACTGGGCCGGTTCAACCTGGAGATCGACATCTCCCCGCGGGAGTTGACCAGCGGCGGCCCCGGCGCGTGGGAGCAGACGATCCGGGACGCGCTCAACCACGCCGAGGAACGTGCCGCGCGGGTCGGGGTCCACCTCGTCATGGTGGGCATCCTGCCGACGCTCGCGGAGTCGCACGTGGACGAGTCCGCCCTGTCCGGCGACCCGCGCTACAAGCTCCTCAACGAGCAGATCTTCGCGGCGCGCGGCGAGGACCTGCGCATCCGGGTGGACGGCGTGGAACGGCTGTCGATGTACGCCGACGCCATCACCCCGGAGGCCGCCTGCACCAGCACCCAGTTCCATCTCCAGGTCGCCCCGCGGGAGTTCGCCGCCTACTGGAACGCCGCCCAGACCGTCGCGGGCGTCCAGACGGCCCTCGCCGCCAACTCGCCCTTCCTGTTCGGCCGGGAACTGTGGCGGGAGACCCGCATCCCGCTCTTCGAGCAGGCCACCGACACCCGCCCGCAGGAGATCAAGGCCCAAGGGGTGCGCCCCCGGGTCTGGTTCGGCGAACGCTGGATCACCAGCGTCTTCGATCTCTTCGAGGAGAACGTCCGCTACTTCCCCGCCCTGCTGCCCCTGTGCGAGGACGAGGACCCGCAGACGGTCCTCGACGGCGGCGGCGCCCCGCAACTGGGCGAACTGACCCTGCACAACGGCACGATCTACCGCTGGAACCGCCCCGTCTACGCCGTCACCGACAGCGGCCCGCACCTGCGCATCGAGAACCGTGTGCTGCCCGCGGGCCCCACCGTCGCCGATGTCATCGCCAACGGCGCCTTCTACTACGGCCTCACCCGCGCCCTCGTCGACGAGGACCGCCCCGTGTGGACCCGCATGTCCTTCTCCGTCGCCGAGGAGAACCTCCACGCCGCCGCCCGTGACGGCATCGACGCCCGCCTCTACTGGCCCGGCGTCGGCGAAGTCCCCGTCACGGAACTGGTGCTGAGGCGGCTCCTGCCGCTCGCGCACCGCGGGCTGGAACTCGCCGGCCTGGACGCCTCGTGGCGTGAGCCCATGCTCGGCATCATCGAGCAGCGCTGTGTCACCGCCCGCAACGGCGCCCTGTGGCAGGCGGAGACGGTCCACCACCTGGAGAAGTCCGGCGTCGGCGACCGCGCCGAGGCGCTGCGGCGGATGACCCTGTCGTACAAGGACTACATGCATCTGAACGCGCCCGCGCACACCTGGCCCGTGGACTAGGGGGTGGTGCGGAAGTCCCGCACAGCACCCCCTGGCCGAGCGGTCCGCGAGGGCACGGCGTTCAGGTGCCGCGGTAGCCGCGCAGCTTGCGGTAGAGCGTGGCGCGGCCGATGCCCAGGGCCGCCGCCGTACGGGCCTTGTTGCCGCCGTGCAGGCGCAGCGCCTCCAGGATGGCGGTGCGTTCGGCCTCCTCCATCGGCGTGAGGGGGCGGGACGCCGGGCCCTCGCGCACGGGGCCGGGCAGGTCGGCGCGGCGGACGGGGCCGGTCGTGCGGCGGTGTTCGGCGACCGTGCGGACCAGGTGGGCGAGTTCGGTGACGTTGCCGGGCCAGGGGTACTGCTCCAGGGCGCGCAGCGCGTCCAGGGACCAGGTGAGCGGGGGACCGGAAGGGGTGAGGTACCTGGTCAACCCGCTGATGTCCTCCGGGCGTTCCCGGAGCGCGGGCAGGGTGACCGAGCGGGCCGCCAGGGTGTCCAGGAGGCGTTGCAGACAGGGGCCCGGCGTGGCGTCCGGGGTGTAGGTGACCAGGAGCGGCAGCGCGGGACGGGCGGCGAGCAGGGAGTTGAGGGCGGCGGTGTCGGTCTGGGCGAGCTGCTCGGCGTGCCGGACGAGGACCCGGCGTCCCGCCGTCAACTCCTCGAACCTGTCGTTCAGTTCGCCTTCCGCCGCGTCCAGCTCCACCGCGTCCGGGGCGAGTTCGCGGGCCAGGGATGTCTTGCCGGTGCCGCGCTCGCCGATGAGGAGGACGGGTTCGCCGTCCGCCGCCAGTTCCGCCGCCCGGCCCGCCGCGTGCCGCCACGGCAGTGACCGTGCGCCAGGTTCCGAGACCGTGCGCGCGGCCGGGCCGCCCAGGTGCCGCGCGGGTTCCAGCACGGCGACCGCGCCGACGACCGTGCCCTGGTGGGCGACGGGGGAGAGGTGCGCGGAACCGTCCGGGAGGGGCACACGGTGCGCGGTCCTGGCGCCCCGCATCAGGGCGAGCGCGCCCCGTTCCAGTGCGTCGAGTCCCTCCGGGGACAGCAGTCGGCGCGCGGCCTCGCTGACGAGGCGGTTGCGGCCGTCGAGGGCGACGACCGCGCGGGGGCGCGCCCGGCCCCGGCCCTCGCTCGCGTCCCCGCTCTCGCCGGAGATCCTCAAGTAGGCGTCCAGCAGCAGCCGTTCGGCCGCCCCGGACCGGGCGAGGAGCTCTGCCTCCACGGCGACCGCCGTGGCCTCGGCCAGCGGTGCGCCCGGATGCGGTCCGCACTCGGCGCACAGCGCGCAGGCCACCGTCACGGTGCCGCGCGCCCTTCCCGTCTCCGGTGCCCGGACCGGGACGCTGACCGCGGAGACCTCCTGCCACAGGTCGAGGAAGTGCTCGGGGCCGTGCACCTCGGCGCGGCCGTGGGTGTGCAGCGCGAGGGCGGCGCTGTTGTGGCCGACCCGCTGCTCGGACAGGTCCCGGCACAGCGTGTCCGAGACCGGTCCGCCGGTCCACAGCACGCGCAGCCGTTCGTCGGTGAGGACGAGCGACGCCGCCCCGGCGGTGAGCGTGGGGGCTATCCGCTCCAGCACGGGCCGGGCCGCGTCCAGCAGCGCGGAGTCGGCGGGCGGGTGCGTGACCGGGGGCGCGGCCCCCACGTCGTGCCGCACCCCGAAGAACCGGGCCCGTCTCCAGGCCGCGACGACGTCCTGCGGCACGCCGTCCGGCAGCTGCTGTCCGCTGAGGAACAGTTCCCGGGCGCGGCGCAGCGAGGTCAGGGCGACGGGGCGCCGTCCGGTGGGCCTGCCGGTCGCGGTGGCTCTGGAAGGTGTCGGGGTCACGGCGTCTGCGGTGGTCATGGCGCCTCCCACCCTACGCGTAAAGGTTGAAAGCGGAACGACTGCGGTCCGGTCCGACGGCGCGAGGCCTGCCCGGCCCGACGGCGTGAGGGCTGCCCGGCCCGCCACGGCTCCGGCGGCGGACTGGCTCATATTGAGACACCCGCGCGCCCACCGCCCGCTCCATGATCTTGAGAGTCGGTGCCTGGTCTCCCGCCCGACAGGCGCCCCCACCGTCACGCTCTCCCCCCAGTCCCTGGAGCCCACCCAGTGCAGACCGCCGAGCCCGATGTCCGCACCGACGTCCTGATCGTCGGCAGCGGCCCCGCGGGCGCCTCCGCCGCGCTCGCCCTGAGCACGTACGGCGTGCCCAACATCGTCGTCACGCGTCACGCGAGCCTCGCCGACACCCCCCGGGCCCACATCACCAACCAGCGCACGATGGAGGTCCTGCGCGACCTCGGCGTCGAGCGGGAGGTCATGGCGCAGGCCACCCCGCAGCACCTGATGGGCAACACCACCTTCTGCACCAGCCTCGCCGGGGAGGAACTGGGCCGGGTCCGCTCCTGGGGCAACGACCCGCTCGTCCAGGCAGCGCACGAGCTGGCCAGCCCCACCCGCATGTGCGACATGCCCCAGCACCTGATGGAGCCGGTCCTCGTGGACGCGGCCGTCGCCCGCGGCACCCGGCTGCGCTTCTCCACCGTCTACAAGTCCTTCGTCCAGGACGCCGACGGCGTCACCGTCACCGTCGAGGACCGGCTGCGCGGCGACGAGTACACCATCCGCGCCAAGTACCTCATCGGCGCCGACGGCGGACGCAGCCAGGTCGCCCAGGACGCGGGCCTGCCGATGGGCGGCCAGATGGGCGTGGCCGGCAGCATCAACATCGTCTTCGACGCGGACCTGTCCCGGTACACCGCCCACCGGCCCTCCACCCTCTACTGGGTGCTCGCCCCCGGCGCCACCGTCGGCGGCATCGGCGCCGGCCTGGTGCGGTGCGTGCGGCCCTGGAACGAGTGGATGATCGTCTGGGGCTACGACGTCACCGCGGGCGCTCCCGACCTGACCACCGAGTACGCCGAGTCGGTCGTCCGCCGGCTGATCGGCGACGACGAGACACCGGTGACCGTCAAGTCGTCCTCGGCGTGGACGGTCAACGAGATGTACGCCGAGACGTACTCCAGCGGCCGGGTCTTCTGCGCGGGCGACGCCACGCACCGCCACCCGCCGTCCAACGGCCTCGGCTCCAACACCTCCGTCCAGGACTCCTACAACCTGGCCTGGAAGCTCAAGCTCGTCCTCGACGGCACCGCCGCCCCCGGTCTGCTGGACACCTACACCGCCGAACGCGCCCCGATCGGCCGCCAGATCGTCACCCGGGCCAACCGGTCCATCGCCGAGACCGCCCCCGTCTTCGAGGCCCTCGACGGACTCTCCCCGCAGACACCCGAGCGGCTCTGGGCCAACATCGACGCCCGCAAGGACGACACCGAGGCCGCCGGGAAGCGGCGCGCGAAGCTCCGCGAGGCGATCGCCTTCAAGGCGTACGAGTTCAACGCCCACGGCGTCGACCTCAACCAGCGCTACGACTCCGCGGCCGTCGTCCCCGACGGCACCCCCGACCCCGGCTTCGCCCGGGACCCCGAACTGCACCACCAGCCCTCCTCCCGCCCCGGCGCCAAGCTCCCGCACGCCTGGATCACCGCCGGCACCCGCACCGTGTCCACCCTCGACACGGTCGGCAAGGGACGCTTCACCCTGCTCACCGGCATCGGCGGCGCGCACTGGCTGACGGCGGCGAAGGCGCAGGACGCCGACATCGCCACCGTCGTCATCGGCCCCGGCCGGCAGTACGAGGACCCGTACGGCGACTGGGCCCGGCTGAGCGAGGTGGCCGACGGCGGAGCGCTGCTCGTCCGGCCCGACGGATACGTCGGATTCCGGCACGCGACGGCGGCGGCGTCCGCCGAGGACGCCGAGCGGGCCCTGACGGCCGCCGTACGGCGGATCCTCGGCCACGACTCCTGACACGAACACGACTGAAAGGTGAGATCCATGCCCCTCGGACTGCTCCGGCGGCGATTCAGGCATGCCCCCGGAGGCGCCGCGGGCCACACGCTTCCCGTCCCGGACGGAGCGGGCAGCGTCCTGCGCGAGGTCCTCGACCCGGTGAACCAGCCCCTGGGCGGCGCCGAGGTCACGGTGACCGAACTGCGCAGCCACCGGATCGCGGCACGCGGGACGACGGACCCGTACGGGTTCTTCATGGCGGTGCTGCCTCCCGGCGACTACAGCATGATGATCGTGGCCGAGGGCCTCGAACCGCACCGCGAGACCGTGGAGGTCGTCCCCGGAGCCGCCCTCGCCGCCCAGCAGGTCTGGCTCCAGCCCGCCCGCCAGGCCGAACTCCCCGTCCCCGGAACATGGTTGTTCGACCCGCCGCACACCGCGATCCGCTTCATCGCCAAGCACGTCGGCATGGCCCATGTGCACGGCCGCTTCGAACGGTTCGAGGGCGGCATCCAGGTCGCCCAGGACGTCAGCGAGTCCCGCGTGCACGTCCGCATCGAGGCGGCGAGCATCACCACCGGCAACAACACCCGGGACGCGCACCTGCGTTCGGCCGACTTCCTCGACGTCGAACGCTTCCCGTACATCGACTTCCACAGCACCCGCTTCGCCTACCGGGGCGGCAGCAAGTGGTCCCTGCTGGGCACGCTCACCATGCACGGGGTGAGCCGGTCGGTGAGCCTGGACACCTCCTACCTCGGCATGGTCAACGGCGGCTACGGCGAGGAACTGCGCTGCGCTGCCCTCGCCAAGGCCGAACTGCACCGCGAGGACTACACGTTGAACTGGCGGACGATGCTCGCGCGCGGCATCGCCGTCGTCGGCCCGACCGTCCAGCTGGAACTGGACGTCCAGGCGATGTACCGCACCCACGACACCCCGACGCCCCCCGAGTAGCGGCGACCGCGGCTCTCACGCGGCCCGGTACCGTCTGAAGTCCGGGAAGCAGAGCAGCAGCGTCAGCGCGGCCGTCACCGTCAGCAGTCCGCCCGCGGTGACGGCCGACGTCGCTCCGAACGCGGCACCGGCCGCCCCGTGCGCCAGATCCGCCAACCGCGGGCCGCCCGCCGCGACCACGGTGTCCACCCCCTGGAGCCGCCCCCGTATCCCGTCCGTCGCGGCGGACTGGAGCACGGACTTGCGGAACACCCCCAGCGCGAGCAGCGCCCCGCCCGCGGGCACCAGCCACGCCGCCGCCACGGCCAGGGAACCCGCCGTCCCGGACGCGGCCAGCGCCAGCCCCCACACGCACACCGACACCCCGATCGCCGCACCGTGCCGCCGGGTCCGGGTGAAGGTGCCCGACGACAGGGCCGCGAGCACACCCCCGGCGGAGAGCGCCGCGTACAGCACCCCCGCGTTCGCCCCCGGGTACGTCTCCCGCGCGAGCTGCGGGAAGAGCGCCGCCGGCATGCCGAGGAACAGCGCCGAGAAGTCCGCGAGATACACGACCAGCAGTACCCGGCGGGCGGCGAGGAGACGGAACCCCGCCCCGAACCGCCGCCCCTCGCGTCCGCCGGACACGGCCGGGGGCAGCGGGGGCAGCGGTGGCAGGCGCCGTACGGCCCACAGGGTGACGCCGAGCGCGCCCGCGTCCGCGAGATACAGAGGCTGACCGTCGACGACCGGCAGCAGCGCGCCCGCCAGCAGCGGTCCTCCGATCCCCGCCGACCAGGTGACCAGGGACTGAAGGGCGTTGGCGGCGGGCAGCAGCTCGCGCGGCACCAGCCGCGGCACCACCGCCCCGCTCACCGCCGCGTTGGCGCCGAACAGCCCCTGCTGCACCGCGACCAGGGCCAGCAGCACACCCGCCGACCCCAGATGTGCCCACGCCTGCGCCCACAGCAGCACCGAGGTCGCGCCGATCCCGGCCGTGGTCGCCAGCAGCACACGCCGCCGGTCCCGTACGTCCGCCAGCGCGCCGCCCCACAGCGCGGCCAGGGCCATGGGCGCGAACCCCACGAACCCGGCCAGCCCCACGTACGCCGACGAGCCGGTCAGGTCGTAGATCTGCATCGGCACGGCGAGCGCGGTCATCTGGGCACCCAGGGCGGTCACCGTGCTCGCGGCCCACAGCCGCCGGAACCCGGCCTGCCGCAGCGGCCTCGTATCGATCAGTAATCTGCGCACCCGGCGATGCTGAGGCCTCCCCTTCGGTCAAGGTCAACCGCGCGTGCCGTTCGCCGCGCGAGCCCGCCGAGGCCGAGCGGGCGCATCGGCCGACGGCTGGAGCAGCCGTATGTCCAGGTCCGGGTCCGTCGGCTCGGCCCGCTCGGATCGGGTGGCCGGGCCGGCTGGGGCGTTCGGTGAGCATCTCGTCGGCCAAGGTCAACCATGCATGCCGTTCCGCCGCGCGAGCCCGTCCTGTGAGGCCGAACGGGTCGCCGTACAGGGCTTGTTCCGGAGGTCTCACTGGCGGCCCGCATAGGCCGATGGCTGGAGCGGCCGGATGGGCAGGTCCGGTTCGCGAGCGGACTGCTGCTCCGGGGCCGTCGGTTCTGGTCGTGTGGAGGGCGGATCGGCCTCCGTCAGGCCGGGGGCCCGGGGCGGGCGGGGCGTTCGGTGAGCGTTTCGCGGAGCACCGCGCGCCGGGGCTTGCCCGCGGCGGTGCGCGGTACCGCCGGGGTGAACAGGATCTCCTCGGGCACCTTGTGAGCCGACAGCACCGTCGCGCATCCGCGCAGCAGGGCGGCCGGGTCGAGGGACGCCCGCGCCGGGACGACGAACGCCACCGGCACCTCGCCGAGCTGCGGATGCGGGCGGGCCACCACGGCCGCGTCCCGCACCCCGGGCAGCTCGCACAGCACCCGCTCGACCTCGGCGGGGTCGACGTTCTCCCCGCCGCGCACGATCCGGTCGCCCAGGCGCCCGGTCACGGTCAGCGAGCCCCCGGCGCCCAGCCGCCCCAGGTCGCCGGTGCGGTACCAGCCGTCACCCGCGGCGTCGGCGCCCGTCCCGGGCCGGTTGTGGTAGCCGAGCATCATCCCGGGGCCGCGCACCCAGATCTCGCCCTCGCCGGAGTCCAGGCCGCTGTCGGGGTCGACCAGCCGGACGTCCATGCCGGGCAGGGGTGTTCCGCTGCCGCCGCGGACCCGTGGCCCGGTCAGCGACTCCATGGCGATCTTTCCGCAGGTCTCCGTGGAGCCGTAGCCGTCCAGCAGCGGCGCCCCGAACCGCCGCTCGACCTCCTCGCGCAGCTCCGCCCCGCTCGGGGCGCCCGCCGTGACGCACACCCGCAGCGAGGGCACCGTGCCGAGACCCGCGTCGAGGAGCCGGCGGAAGGTGAGCGGCACACCGCCGAGCACCGTCGGCTCGAACTCGCCCACCGTCCGCACCAGTTCGGCCGGATCCGTACCGGCGGTGATCCGTGCGGACGCCCCGGCCGCCGTCGTGCCCAGCACGCAGAGGGAGTGCGCGTAGGTGTGCGCCAGCGGCAGCGGCGCCAGGACGCGGTCCGTGTGCGTGAGTCCCAGACGCGGCAGATAGCAGGCGAACGAGGACCACAGCGCGGAACGCTGACTCGACACGGCCGCCGTGGAGGTGCCCGAGGTGCCGGACGTGTAGAGCAGCCAGGCCGGTTCGTCCAGGCCGAGATCGTCACGGGGACGGCTCCGGCCGCCGGTGACGAGTTCCTCGAAGTGCGCGACACCCTTGGGGAGTTCGCCCTCGCCGGTCACCACCAGCCGCACCGGACGCCCCGCGACCATGCCCGCGATCCGCGGCAGCCGCCGCTGGTCGGTGACCACCACGGCCGGATCGCAGTCGGCCAGCAACTGCGCCAGTTCGGTGTGCGTGGCGCGCGGCGGCAGCGGCACCCCGACCGCCGCGGCGCGGACCGTCGCCAGCAGCCCCTCGACCAGCTCCACGCCGTTGTCCAGGCAGAACGCGACCCGGGTGCCCCGCTCCACGGCGAGGCCGACGGCCAACCCCCCGGTACGGCGGCGCAGTTCGGACCAGCCGACCTCGCGCATGTCGTCGGCGAACGCGAGTCCGCCGCCGTACCGTGCGGAGTTCTTCGCGAGCAGGTCCGCCACCGGCCGGACACCGATCGCCTCCGCCACACCCATCGGGCCTCCTGTCACGGGAGATCCGCACCGCCGCGGATCTTCGAGCAGCGTACGCGCGGAGATCCAACGATGCCCACAACCCGGCCAGTTGCCCCGGTGACCCGCCCAGGGCCACCCGGGCCGGACCGGGGCGCGCTTGGTATGGACCTGTCGGAGGTCTGTCGCTAGGCTCTGCCCCGCCCCACTCCTGAGAGCGCTCTCAGGGCCTTCGGGCCCCACGGGGCCCGTGCTGTTCCACCCCCACTGCCATGGAACGACGAAGGGCAACCTCCATGAGACGCACCAGATTCACGCACGCCGCACTCGCCGTGCTCCTCACCCTCGGCGCGGGCCTCGCCGCGGGCACGGCGCCCGCCTCCGCGGACGACTCCGGCTCGGCGGAACCCGCCTCCGCCGCCCTCCTCACCGCCATGCAGCGGGACTTCCACCTCAGCAAGGCCGAGGCCGTGACGCGGCTCGCCGCCGAGGAGCGGGCAACAGCCCTGGAACCCAAGGCCCGCAAGGCCGCGGGCGCGGGTTTCGGCGGCTCCTGGTTCGACGCCGACACCGCCACCCTCACCGTGGGCGTCACCCCCAACACCTCCGCCGCGACCCTCGCGCGACTCCGCGCCACCGGAGCCGACGTCGTCACCGTCGCGCACAGCGCCCGCGCCCTCGACGCCGTCCAGGCGAGCCTGGACGAGCTCGACGCGCCCGACGCCGTGAGCAGTTGGCACGTCGACCACGAGGCGAGCACGGTCGTCGTGAACGTCGTCGAGGGCAAGCGGGGCGACAACGATGTCCGACGGTTCCTCACCCGGGCCCGCGAGGCGGGACCCGTCACCGTCGAGGAGGTCGCCGCCGCGCCGACGACCTTCGCCGCCGGAACGGTCGGCGGCGACCCGTACTACACCGGCAACGTCCGCTGCTCCATAGGCTTCTCCGTGTACGGCGGGTTCGTCACCGCCGGGCACTGCGGGCAGCCGTCCGCCGCCGTCTACGGCTGGGACCGCAGCTACGTCGGCAACTTCCAGGGCTCGTCCTTCCCCGAGAACGACTACGCCTGGGTCAACGTCGGCAGCGGCTGGTGGACCGTCCCCGTCGTGCTCGGCTGGGGCACCGTCTCCGACCAGCTGGTGCGCGGGTCGAACGTCGCGCCCGTCGGCTCGTCCGTCTGCCGCTCGGGCTCCACCACGCACTGGCACTGCGGGACCGTCCTCGCCATGAACGAGACCGTCAACTACAGCCAGGGCGCGGTCCGTCAGATGACCAAGACCAGCGTCTGCGCCGAAGGCGGCGACTCCGGCGGCTCGTTCATCAGCGGCGACCAGGCCCAGGGCGTCACCTCCGGCGGCTGGGGCAACTGCACCAGCGGCGGCGAGACCTGGTTCCAGCCCGTCAACGAGATCCTCAACCGCTACGGCCTGACCCTGCACACCGCGTGACACCCCGGACGGCCCCCGCGCAGCACCCACGGGCGGCCGTTCGCACGGCACCCCGAGCGGGCCCGGCCGGAGCATCCCTCCGGCCGGGCCCGCACGGGTGTTCCGGGCCGTTGGCGGGCGTGCCGCTCGGCCAGGTCCGGTTCGGTCCCGTCCGGTGTGCGCGGCGTGTTGCGTGTGTGACGTGTGCGAAACCTTGACGACCCCTGAGGCGGGTGTCACGATTCCGGCGCTTCGATGTTTACGTAAACATGCTGTCGCTCCGAAAGGGAAGTCGATGCGCGAGACCCCCGTCCGTTCCCGTCGCACCCACCGCTTGCGTGCCGCTCTCGTCGCGGTGGCCGTCGCCGCCGTCGCCGGTGGCAGCCTGGTGGGGAGCCCCGCCTCCGCGGCGCCGGGCATCGACACCACGCAGTTCAAGGGCGTCAACTGGGCCGACCCGCGCGACAACTTCGCCGATGACACGCTTCAGCTGTCGGGCCTGTCCACCACCGACACCTACGCGCAGACGTACACGAAGGCGAGCCGGATCATCTCCGCGTTCCGCGCCAACCTCGGTGCCAACACCGTCCGCCTGCCGATCAACCCGTACACGGTGAACGGCACCTACTGGAAGTCGTACCGCGCGGTGATCGACGCGGCGACCGCCAGGGGATTCAAGGTGATCGTCTCCTACTGGGAGGGCACCGGCACCCGCCGCGACGGCTACATCGACGACGAGGCCACCTACTGGCCCATGTGGGACACCGTCGTCAAGACGTACAAGGGCAACTCCCGCGTCTACTTCGAGCCGATGAACGAACCCCACGGCTACACCGACACCGAGTGGGCCGACCTCGCCGCCGAGTGGCTCGACACCTACCGCACGGTGCCGCGCAACCGAGTCTTCGTCAGCGGCGCCGGCTACAACGACCACGTCACCAGCGTCTGCGCCGACCCGCGCCTCAAGGGCACCTACCTCTCCCTGCACCACTACGGCTTCTGGAAGTCCTACGCCACCTACGACGAGTGGGTCGCCGACCTCAAGGTCCGCATCGGGGACTGCGCGAACCGCACCGTCGCCGACGAGTTCGGCGCCCCCATGACGACCGGCCTCGACTACAACGTGGCCACGCCGGACGACAACTACGTCAACTTCGTCCAGGCCGTCACCGACACCTTCCGCGAGCTGAAGATGGGCTCGGTGTACTGGCCGGGCCTGCGCACCGACGACACGTACTCCCTCCAGACCCTCACCGGCGACCCCGCCAAGCCGTGGCTCGCCACCACCAACCAGTCCGGCGCGGACCGTCTCGCCTGGGCCTGGGGGAGGGGCAGGCCGGTCGGCGAGTGACGCGCGGCCGGGCAGGGCACACGGGCCGTTCGGCCGGTCGTGCCCTGTCCGGAGGCGGCGGCCTGTGCTGTCATGGGAGGCGGGGGAGGTGAACACCCATGCGCGTCGCCGGCCGCTACCGCCTCACGCAGAGCGTCGGACAGGGCGGCATGGGACGGGTGTGGCGGGCGCTCGACGAGACGCTCGAGCGGCAGGTCGCCGTCAAGGAGTTGCGCCTCGACAACCCCGACTACGACAGGGACGCGCGCACCCGGCGCGAGCGCGCCCTGCGTGAGGCACGGGCCGCCGCCCGCGTCGACCACCCCGGCGTGGTCCGCGTGTACGACGTGCTGGAGGAGGCCGGCCGCCTCTGGATCGTCATGGAACTCGTGGAGGCGCCCTCCCTCGAACAGGCCGTCTCCGCACAAGGCCCGCTGGGCGTACGGGAGACGGCCCGCGTCGGCCTCGCCCTCGCCCAGGCGCTGCGCCGGGTGCACGCCGCCGGGGTGCTGCACCGGGACATCAAGCCCGGCAACGTCCTGCTCGGCCCCGGCCACCGCGTCGTCCTCACCGACTTCGGCATCTCCGCGCTCCAGGACGCCCAAGGCCTCACCCAGGACGGCCTGTTGATGGGATCGCCCGAGTACATGCCCCCGGAACGCGCCACCGGCGGCACCCCCGGCACCGCCTCCGACTCGTGGTCCCTCGGCGCCACCCTCTGCACCGCGGCCACCGGCCGCTCGCCCTTCGCCCGGACCACCGTGCACGCCACGCTCGTCGCCGTGGTCCACGAGGACCCCGAACTCCCGCCCTCCGGCCACCCGTTGACACCCCTGCTGCGCTCCCTGCTGCTCAAGGACCCCGCACGGCGCCCCGGCGGCGACGCGATCGTCACCTACCTGGCCGCCGTCGCCGACCGGGAGGAGGAGCGGCCGTCCCAGGGCATCAGGTCCCGGCTGCTCGTCGTCCTCGTGCTGCTGGTCGCGGCGGCGCTGGCCGTCGTCATGGCCGTGACCGCGATCCCGTCCGGCGGCGGGACCCGTCTGCCCGAGGTCACGCCACCGCCGACGGTGGCGGGCACGTCACGAGCGCCGTCGCCTTGACGGCACGGGCACGGGCACGGGCACGGGCACGGACGCGAGGCGGGATCGGCCCGTGGCACATCCCCCTCGCGACCGCGGACCGCCCCTGGGGCCGGGACACGACCTAGGGCCGCGCCGGTACCCGCCGCTCGGTCCCGCCACGGTCCTCGTCGCGCCGGAACGCCCACGCCATGTCCGGCTCCACCACGAACCGGAAGAGCCGCCGCACCGGCGCCGTGCACAGCAGGGTCACGACCGTGCCCGCCACGCCCGTGACGGCGACCGCGCCCAGCGGTCCGTGCACCCAGGCCGGGCCGTACCAGTTCCAGTGTCCCGCCGCCTGGACGACGAAGCCGTGCAGCAGATAGCCGTAGAGGGTGCCCGCGCCCAGCGCGGTGAACCAGGTCCGGCGGCCCGGGACCCAGGAGAGGAAGCACGCGACCAGGAGCAGCGAACAGCCGAAGAGGGCGAGTGTCATCACCGGCCCCGACCAGGCGGGCGCGCCGAGTTCCTGGACGCTGTCGCGGTGGTAGAACCACGCGCCGGTCATCCGTGGCACCGCCCAGTACGCCAGCACCAGCGCCCCGGCGAAGACCGGCACCGCCGCGATCCGCACCGCGCGGCGCCGGACCAGCGCGAAGTGCGCCGGGCGCAGGGACAGCCCGAGGACGAAGAACGGCAGGAACTGCAGGGTGCGTTGAAGGTCGAGGTCGTCGCCGATCGGTGACGACACGGACGCCAGGGCCGCGAGGGTCAGCGCGAGCGGGAGCGGCCACCTGACCGACCGCCACACCGGGGCCGTCAGCCGCCAGATGAACAGAGCCGCCAGGAACCAGGTGAGATAGAGCGGCTCCAGGAGGCTGATCCGGCGGTCCGGGGCGTGGTCGGTCCAGCGGGTGAACAGGGTGTACGCCGTCTCGAACACGACGTAGGGGACGGCGACGCCGGTGATCAGCCGCCTCAGCCGTCGCGGGCTCGCGTCGAAGCCGCGGGAGAAGTAGCCGGCGACGACGATGAACGCCGGCATGTGGAAGGCGTACACGAGCAGATAGAGCGCGGAGGCGGCACGGCTCCCGTCGCGCAGCGGCTCCCAGGCATGTCCCGTCGCGACGAGCACGATCGCCAGGTACTTCGCGTTGTCGAAGAACGCGTCGCGGTGTCCGGGACCCGGCGGCGGTGGGTCCGGCCGGTCCGGTGGGCTCGCGGAAGCGGAGGATGGGGATGAGGCGGAGGGCGGGGGCGTGGTAGGGACGGGAGGCGGGGACATCCCCCGCGCCTGACCGATTCCCGGTGGCTCAAACGTCCCGGCCAGCCGGGGTCAGGCCGCGGGCTGCACCAGCCCCGACTCGTAGGCGAAGGTCACCGCCTGCACCCTGGCCCGCGCGCCGATCTTGGCGAGGATGTGGCTGACGTGCGACTTCACCGTCGTCGGCGCGATGCTCAGCCGCTCGGCGATCTCCGCGTTGGACCAGCCGGAGGCGACCGAGGTGAGGACGTCGCGCTCCCGCTCGGTGAGCATGTCGAGGGCGACCCCGGACACGGACCGGCGGACCGGGAGCTGCTGACGCACGGTGTCGATGAGGGTCCGGGTCAGCTGGGGCGTGATGACCGCGTCGCCGACGGCCACCACCCGCAGCGCCGCGATCAGTTCGTCGGGAGCCGCGCTGTCGAGGACGAACCCGCCCGCCCCGGCGCGCAGCGCGGTGGACGCCCGTGCCTCGTGGCTGGCCGCGGTGAGGACGAGCACGCGGGGCGGCCGGGCCGTGGCGGGGGCCGGTCCGGCCGCCGGGACGAGGGTGGGGGAGGGGCGGGTGATCCGGCGGATGACGTCCGTGCCGGCAGTGTCGTCCACCCGGGCGTCCAGCAGGACCACGTCCGGCCGCAGCACCGCGCTCAGACGGACCGCGTCGGCGGCGCCCGTCGCTTCGCCGACCACGGTCAGGTCGGGCTGCTCCGCCACGAGCATGCGCAGTCCGAGCCGCTGGAGCGCCTGGCTGCTGACGATCAGAACAGAGGTCATGGGGGGTCCTCCTGAACGAAACGGTTTCGTTCGCTTTCCCCTCAGGATAGCCCCGCCTCTATCGAAACGACATCGTTTCCACCGTGTCCTGGATCACCTCTCCAGCGAGCCTGGAGGAGAACGTTCCCGAAGCCGGGCCTTCCCGAAGCCGAGCGTTCCCGTGGCCGGGCCGGCCTGGCCGCCCCGCCCGACCGCACCGAGCCCGGCCGGGCCGCCGTCCCGCCCGGCCAGGGCAGTGCTCCGCCCGGTCGCGGCAGCACCCCGTCCTAGAGGAACGCCGTCCCCGGGTCCAGCCCCGACAGCACCCGCCCGTACAGCTCCAGATTCGTCGCCGGGTTGACGAACGAGTGGAGGTTGAGCGCGTGCAGGTCGCGCACCGCCCGCTGTACGGGGACGTCCCGGTGGAGGGAGGACGCGCCGGAGGCGGAGGCGACGAGGTCGACGGCCTCCTTGCAGAGCCGGGCCACGTAACCGGCCTGGGCCCTGATCTTCGCGCGTTCCTCCTGACCGAACGGCTCCCCGGCCTCGATCCGGGCGACGAACTCGTCCGTGAGCAGCTCGGCGCAGGAGAGCTTCATCGCGGCCTCGGCGGCCTGGAGGTGGGTGACGGTCGCCTCGTGCTGCCGGGTGTGGAAGGTGTACGTGATGCCCCGCCGGTGGATGCGTTCGGTGAAGTCCGCGAGGGCGGAGCGCGCGAGGCCCAGTGCGTGGGGTGCCGTCCACGCGCAGAACAGCAGGAGGACCGGCATCCGGTAGAAGGGGTCGTCGGCGTTGGCCTTGGAGGGGAACTCGCCGGCCAGCAGGGGGCCGAGGGGCAGGACCCGGTGGGCGGGCACGAAGACGTTCCGCGCCACGACACTGTTGCTGCCGCTCCCGGCCAGGCCGGACACGTACCAGTCGTCGAGGACCTCCAGCTCGGCCATGGGGACGGCGGTCCACAGCGCCTCGGGCGGCCCGTCCGGACGCTCGACGCGCGCGGTGAGCAGATGCCAGTCGGCGTCCTGGCAGCCGGTGGCGAACCCGGACGTGCCGTCGACGATCCAGCCGCCGTCCCCGGCGACCGCCGTGGCGTCGGGGACGAGCGTGCCGCCGACCCGGACGTCCGGGCCGGTGAAGATCTCGTCCTGCGCCTCGTCCGGGAAGAGGGACGCGATGAAGGCGCAGCCCGCCTGGATCAGGACCGTGAACGCGGCGGAGCCGCAGGCGGCGGCCACCTCGGCGATGACGTCGACCTGGGTGCGCGGCCGTGACTGGTAACCGCCGTACCGGCGGGGGACGTTCATCCGGTACACCCCGGCCTCGGTGAGCGCCGCGACCACCTCGCCCGTGACCCGCCGCCGCTCCTCGGCGCGCAGCGCGTGCTCGGCGATGAGGGGGCGCAGGGACCGTACGCGGGCGACGAGTTCGGTGTCGGTGGTTGCCATGGGTGACCTCCCGGGCGCGACGGGTCATCACCGTGGCGCGTATCGCTGCGAGTGTCAACGGGCGCTACCGGGGGCTGAGTCGGGGTGCGGGATTCGGTCGTCCGAGGTCCGGGTGGGTGCACGGGGGTTGTCCTGACAATCGGTCCACGCCTAGGGTCGCTCCGGAGCGTCTCGCAAGCGCTTTCTGCACCTCTGGGCTGCCCCGGCCCGTCCGTTGCGTGCGGGCTGCACCGGTCCGTTCGGGGGGAGTTGCGTGCGGGCCGCACCGGCCCGTTCGAGGAGAGTCGAGTGCGGGCTGCCCGGCCCGTTCGAGGAGAACCGCATGCCCTCAGGCCCCCCACGCCGCCGTGTGGCCGTGATCGGCACCGGCGCCATCGTCTCCGGCGGCCATCTCCCCGCACTGAGATCCCACGCCGGCCGACTGGACCTGGTGGCCGCCGTCGACGTGGACGAGACCCGTCTCCGGGCCTTCCGGGACGCCGCCGGCGCGGACGTCGCCGGGTACACCTCGACCGACGCCATGCTGGACGCCGTACGCCCCGATCTGGTGCTGATCGGCACGCCGCCGTCGCTGCACCGGGAACAGACGGTCGCCGCGCTGGAGTCGGGCGCCTGGGTGCTGTGCGAGAAGCCGCTGTGCCTCTCGCTCGCCGAGTACGACGAGATCGCCGAGGCCGAGAAGGCGTCCGGGGCCCACGCGTCGGTCGTCTTCCAGCACCGCTACGGCTCCGGCGCCGTCCACGCCCGCGAACTGATCACGAGCGGGGAACTCGGCGCGCCGCTGGTCGCGCACTGCCAGACGACCTGGCACCGGGACGCCGACTACTACGCCGTGCCCTGGCGTGGCCGCTGGGCGACCGAGGGCGGCGGACCGACCATGGGGCATGGCATCCACCAGTTCGACCTGCTGCTGCACCTGCTCGGCCCGTGGACGGAGATCCGCGCCATGGCCGCACGGCTGGTCCACGACACCGAGGGCGAGGACGTCTCCACGGCCCTCGTGCGCTTCGCGAACGGCGCCCTCGCGACCGTCGTCAACAGCGTGCTCTCCCCGGACGAGGTGAGCCGCATCCGCGTCGACTGCGCCGACGCGACGGTCGAACTCACCCATCTCTACGGCCACCGCAACGACGACTGGGTCTACACCCCGGCCCCGCACGTGCCCGCCGGACGCGCCGCCGCCTGGCGCACCCCGGCCGCCGACGTCCCCAGCTCCCACACCGCACAGCTCGGCGCCCTCCTCGACGCCTATGACAACGGTGTCCGACCGCCCGGCGGCGGAGCGGACGCCCGGGCGACCCTCGAACTCGCCGCCGCCCTCTACAAGTCCGCGTTCACCGGGCAGCCGGTCCACGCGGGCGAGATCGCACCCGGCGACCCGTACCACCGGGCCATGCACGGAGACCACCCCCACTGGGCCCCCAAGGAGCGCGCATGAGCATCCGCGTCACCCACGCGCACGGCGACCACATCGCCGTCACGGCCGCCGACGGCACCGAGATCCTCCGCTACGTCTACCGCCCCGACCCCGACCCCTTCGAGTCCCGCAAGCCCTACGCCCACCCCCTGCGCACCCTCGCCGGGCGCACCGTCACCGGCTACCGGCCCAGCGACCACCGCTGGCACAAGGGACTCCAGATGACGGCCAGTCATCTCTCCGGGCAGAACTTCTGGGGAGGCAACTCCTATGTCCACGGCCAGGGTTACCAGCGGCTGCCCGAACGGGTCGGCTCCATGCGGCACGACGGCTTCCCCGTGTTCGCTGTCGAGGACGAACGCTTCTCCCTCGCCGAGGAGTTGACCTGGGTCGAGAACGGCGGTGCCGAGTGGGCGAGTGAACTGCGCGGGCTGGTCGTGCACTCCGTGGACGAGGAGGCCGGCGCCTGGGCCCTGGACTGGTCGGTGAAGCTCACCAACACCCGTGCCGATCCCCTGACGTTCGGGTCCCCCACCACCGCGGGCCGCGAGATGGCCGGTTACACCGGACTCCAGTGGCGCGGCCCTCGCGACTACACCGGCGGCACCGCCTTCGCCCCCGGATCCGACGCCGACGCGGCCAAGCTGATGGGCAGTCAGGGGCCGTGGCTCGCCTTCACCGCCGAACACGACGACACCGACGGGCACTCCACGATCGTCTTCGCGCACGCTCCCGAGAACGAGCGGGCCGTGCACGAGTCGCACTGGTTCGTACGGTCCGAGCCGATCCCGACCGTGGCGTTCTCCTGGGCGTTCTTCGAGGAGTTCGAGCTGCCGCCCGGCGAGTCCTTCGCCTACCGGTACCGTGTCGTGGTCGCCGACGGGGCCTGGGACCGCGAGCGGGTCGCCGCCCACCTGGACGGCATCCCGTGGTGACGCCGAGGCCCGCTCCGCCGCACCCGCTGCCGGGCGCCGTCGGACTCTCCCACCTCACCGCCTACGACTGGGAGGCCGCCGACGGCGTGTGCGGCGGCAGCCCTCATCTGCACCTGGTGTGCACCGAGGCGTACGTCGTCACCGGCGGCCGGGGCGCCGTGCAGACGCTGAGCCCCGACGGGTACCGGGACATCCCGCTGGAGCCCGGTTCCGTCGCCTGGTTCACCCCCGGGACCGTGCACCGCATGGTGCAGGGCGGCGATCTGCGGATCACCGTGCTGATGCAGAACAGCGGACTGCCCGAGGCCGGGGACGCCGTGTTCACGTTCCCGGCCGCGGTGCTCGCCGACCCCGACCGGTACGCGGCAGCGGCGGCGCTGCCGCCCGGCACCGGTTGCGAGACGGCCGCCGCCGCACGCCGCCGCAGGGACCTGGCCGTCGAGGGCTACCTCCTTCTGCGCGAGGCGCTCACCGCCGGGGACGACGGCCCGTACCGGGAGTTCCAGCGCGCCGCCGCCCGGCTCGTCCGCGCCAAGGTGCCCCACTGGCGTGACCTGTGGCGGGCCGGTGCGCTCGCCACGGCCGAGCGCACCGGCGCCCACCTGGACGCACTGGAGGCGGGCGAACCGGAGTACCTCGCCGACGCGACCGCCCACGAGACCGCGCCCACCAGGATCGGCGGGTTCGGCATGTGCGGCCGGCGCGACGAGTACGGCCTGCCGGGGATCACGCTGCCGTACGGCGGCGAGTGACCCCTCCTGCCCGGCCAGGTGGCCGAGGACGCCGCCCCCGGCGACACCGTTCCCGGCGGCAAGTCCCGCCTCGACAGCGCCTTCCCCTACGTGGGCAGGTACTCGCTCAGCGCGTCGATCAGCCGGTCCAGGGCGGGGTGTTCGGACGACCGGTCGGTGAGGATCGTGCGGTCGCCGAGGCGGATCTCGTACCGGAACAGATCGCGGGCGCCCTCGTCGACGGTGAGGTCGGGCACCTCGTCCAGCGCCGGGTTGTCGAGAAGCGTCCGCAGTTCCCCGAACTCGGCCTCCCGCGTGCGGTGTTCGGCCTTCTCTCCGTCGTCCTCGGCCTGGACCGTGCCGTCGTCGCGCAGTACCACCCGCTGCGCGACGCCGGCGAATCCGCCGCTGATCTCCAGCGTGACGAGCCGCTGCCCGGTACCGGTGACCTGGCTCGGTGCCGGGCTCGCGCTCGTCGAAGGGGGCGTGGAGGACGCCGTCACGGACGGGGCGGTGCCGCCCGCGGGTCCCGCCGCCCCGTTCCCCGGCGCGCACGCGGCCAAGGCCAGCGCGCAGACGGCGACCACCGTCGCCGTACCGGTCCTCAAGGGTCCGTCCGGTCCGGTGCCCGCACCTTCAGCACCTGGTCGTCGACGTACAGAACCTCCAACTCCCGCTCCGCACACGGGAGGCCGAGCGTGAGACGGTGGCCCTCCGGGTCCGCCAGGGCCCATCGGCCCGTGCGCCGGCCGGGTACGTCACCGCGGCCGAGCGGGCGGTCGGTGAAGGTGCCGTCGGCGGCGAACTCCAGGCCGCGGCGCCCGCGCGCGGGAGGCAGGGGGTAGCCCGCCGGGCGGTACACGCTCACACCGGGGGAGTCCTCCTCGTGTGCGTGGACCCATGTCCCGATCAGTGCCTCGGGCGGACCGCTCATGCCGGTCACCTCCTGGTCCGGGGCGAGTTGACCCGATACGGAACGCGATGCCGTACTTGGCGCGGAATTCGCGATTCTGCTTACCGTGCCCGGCCCGTCGCCCTACGGTAAACCCCAACGGGCCCGCTCCACCCTCACCTTGGCGCCGTCGAGGCGCACTCCTTCCAGGTGGTGCAGCGTGCCCGAGAACGAGTTCGACGAGACCAGTCCCAGCCCCGCCCGCCGCGTGTGCGGCACCATGCCGGTCCACCGGCGCCTGCTGACCGAGGACCCCGGCTACGCCGTGGCCCGCGAGGCCCTGGAGAACCGGGCCTTCGCCTTCGAGACGGGCAGGGAGTCGCCGGCCCGCGCCGGAGTGACGGTCATCCCGGTGGTGGTGCACGTCGTCCACCGCACGGCCGAGCAGAACATCGACGAGGAGCAGATCCGCAGCCAGATCGACGTCCTCAACCAGGACTACCGGATGCGGAACCCGGACGTCTCCCGGGTGCCCGCCGTCTGGCAGCCCCTCGTCGCCGACTGCCGTATCGAGTTCGTCCTCGCCTCGCGCGACCCGGACGGCGGGCCCACCGACGGCATCACCCGTACCGAGGCCGCCCTGGACTCCTTCGGGATGGACGACGCGATCAAGTTCGCGGCGAGCGGCGGCCGTGACGCCTGGCCCGCCGACCAGTACCTCAACCTCTGGGTCGCACCGCGCCTCGTCGACCCCCAGGTCGGCGAGATCCTCGGCTACGCCCAGTTCCCGGGCGGCCCCTCCGCCACCGACGGCGTCGTCATCGGCCACACCTTCTTCGGTACGACGGGCACGGCGGCGGCACCCTTCGACCTGGGCCGCACCGCCACCCACGAGGTCGGCCACTGGCTGAACCTCTTCCACATCTGGGGCGACGACGGCACCGGATGCAGCGGCACCGACTTCGTCGCCGACACCCCCAACGCGGGCGGCCCCAACTTCGGCACTCCGGGCTTCCCGCACGTCACCTGCGGCAACGCACCCGACGGCGACATGTTCGTCAACTACATGGACTACACCGACGACGCGGCCATGTTCATGTTCACCCAGGGGCAGGTGGCCCGCATGGACGCCACCCTGGAGGACGCCCGTTCCTCGTTCCTCAAGCAGTGAGCCGGGTTCAGCGGCGCGCGGCGGCCCGGAGCAGATGGTCGCGTACGACGGCGACGTGCGGGTTGCCCGAGACCCCGGGGCGCTGGACCAGGAAGGCGGTGTTGATCGGGGGGTCCTCCGGGTCGTGCAGCGGCACGAGCGCACCGGAGGCCAGCTCCTCGGCGCACAGGTAGCGGGGCAGCACCGAGAACCCGGCGCCGCCCACGACCGCAGCCTTCACTCCGTTGAGGTCCGGCATCGTGACCGCCGGATGACGGGTCAGCCGTCCGCCGAAGACGTGCCGCCAGTAGCGGCGCACGATGGGCAGGTCCTCGGCGTAGGCGACGAGCGGGACGCCGTTGAGGGCGGCGGGACCCTCGTGGCCCGGGGACCTGTCCGCCCATCCGGGCGCGGCGACCAGCACGAACTCCTCGTCGTCCAGCGGCATCGAGGTCAGCGTCCGCCCGCGCGGCCGGAACGTGGCGATCACCAGGTCGTGCCGGCCCGCGCGCAGATCCTCCAGCAGCGGTTCCGTCAGACCGGGGGTGATCCGCAGCCGTACGCCGTGCTCCACCAGCGGCGCGACGCCGGGGAGGACGGAACGGGTCAGGTATTCGGCGGGGCCCGCGAGGTGGACGGGCTCGGCGGGGGCCTCCTGCGGGTTTGCGACCGCGCTGAGCGCGTCGAGCGGCTCGACGATCCGGGCCGCGAGCGCGTCCGCGTACGGCGCCGGGGACACGCCGCGCGCCGTCCGCTCGAACAGCTCACGGCCGAGCTGCCGCTCCAGGGCGCGGATTTGGGTCGTCACCGTGGGCTGGGACAGGCCCAGCAGCCGGGCGGCGGCGGTGAAGGAGCCGGTGCGGTGGACCGCCAGGAAGGTCCGCAGCAGATTCAGGTCCAGCGGGCCCCCAGCCGGGTGGTCATTGGATTCCCTATCTCTCACATGTCTGAGCCTATTGGATTTCTATGACCGCGGGTTCTACGTTCGAACCATGTCAAAGATCCTTTTCGTGCTGACCGGCGCCGACCACTGGACCCTCGCGGACGGCACCTCGCACCCCACCGGCTACTGGGCCGAGGAGGCTGCCGCCCCCTACGAGGCGTTCAAGGCGGCCGGTCACGAGATCGTCGTCGCCACCCCGGGCGGCGTCGTGCCCACCGTCGACCGGGCGAGCCTCGCGCCCGACTACAACGGCGGGCAGGAGGGCGCCGACCGGGTCGCCGCGGTGCTCGCCGGGGCGACCGAACTGCGGGAGCCCGTGGACCTCACGGACGTCGACCTCGACGACTACGCCGCCGTCTACTACCCGGGCGGGCACGGCCCGATGGAGGACCTCGCGGTCGACGCCGGCTCCGGCGCCCTGCTGACCCGCGCCCTGGACTCCGGCAAGCCGCTCGGCGTCGTCTGCCACGGCCCCGCCGCACTGCTCGCCGCGGTGCGCGCCGACGGCACCAACGCCTTCGCGGGCCGCCGGATCACCGCGTTCACCAACACCGAGGAGACCCAGTCGGGCTTCGCGGACAAGGCCCTCTGGCTGCTGGAGGACCGGCTCGTCGAGGCCGGTGTCCAGGTCGGGACGGGCGAGCCCTGGGCGCCGCACGTCGTCGTCGACGACAACCTGGTGACCGGCCAGAACCCGGCCTCCTCGGCGCCGGTCGCGACCGAACTGCTGAAGAAGCTCGGCTGAACGCGCCGACGGCGGCCCGCCGCCCCGTTCGAGGGTGACGGGCCGCTGGGCGCGAACTGTTCAGGCCGTCGCGCGGAACGATCGCAGCCGCAGCGAGTTGCCCACCACGAACACCGACGAGAAGGCCATGGCCGCCCCGGCGAGCATCGGGTTGAGCAGACCGGCCGCGGCGAGCGGCAGGGCCGCCACGTTGTAGGCGAAGGCCCAGAACAGATTCGTGCGGATCGCGCCCAGGGTGCGCCGGGCCAGCCGGATGGCGTCCGCCACCGCGCGCAGATCACCGCGGACGAGCGTCAGGTCGCCGGCCTCGATCGCCGCGTCGGTGCCCGTGCCCAGGGCGAGCCCCAGATCGGCCTGGGCCAGTGCCGCCGCGTCGTTGACGCCGTCGCCGACCATCGCCACCGAACGGCCCTCGCCCTGAAGGCGCTTGACGACCGTTACCTTGTCCTGCGGCAGCACCTCCGCGACGACGTTCTCCGGGGCGATCCCTACCTCACGGGCGACGGACCGCGCGACCGCTGCGTTGTCGCCGGTGAGCAGGACGGGCGTCAGGCCCAGTGCCTTGAGCCGGGTGATCGCCTCGGCGCTGGTCTCCTTGACCGCGTCCGCGACCTCCAGCACCGCCCGCGCCTCGCCGTCCCAGGCGACCGCGATCGCCGTCCGCCCCGACGCCTCCGCCCTGGTATTCAAGAGGGCCAGTTCCTGCGGCAGTTCCAGTGACCGGTCGGCCAGCAGCCGTTCCCGCCCGACGAGGACCGCGTGTCCTTCCACGATCCCCCGCACGCCGAGGCCGGGCACGTTCGCGAAGTCCTCCGGAACGGGCAGGGTGCCGGTCCGCTCCCGGGCGCCCTCGGCGACCGCGCGGGCGACCGGATGTTCGGAGGCGTGCTCCAACGCGCCCGCCAGCCGCAGCACTTCGGAGGCGTCGGTGCCCTCGGCGGGGTGGACGGCGAGCAGCGTCATCCGGCCCGTGGTGACCGTGCCGGTCTTGTCGAGGACGACGGTGTCGACGCGGCGCGTGGACTCCAGCACCTCGGGACCCTTGATCAGGATGCCCAGTTGGGCACCGCGCCCCGTGCCCACCAGCAGCGCGGTCGGCGTGGCCAGCCCCAGGGCGCACGGGCAGGCGATGATCAGCACCGCGACCGCCGCCGTGAACGCGGCCGTCAGCCCCGCGCCGTTGCCGAGCCAGAAACCGAGGGTGCCCAGCGCGAGCGCGATGACGACCGGCACGAACACGGCGGAGACGCGGTCCGCGAGCCGCTGCGCCGCGGCCTTCCCGTTCTGCGCGTCCTCCACCAGCTTCGCCATCCGGGCGAGCTGGGTGTCCGCGCCGACCCGGGTGGCCTCGACGACGAGCCGCCCGCCGGAGTTGACGGTGGCGCCGGTCACGGCGTCCCCCACGGTGACCTCCACCGGCACGGACTCCCCGGTCAGCATCGAGGCGTCGACGGCCGAGGAGCCCTCGGCCACCGTGCCGTCGGTGGCGATCTTCTCGCCGGGCCTGACCAGGAACCGCTCACCGACCCGCAACTCGTCGACCGGGACGGTGTGTTCAGTGCCGTCGGGCCGCAGCACCGTCACGTCCTTGGCGCCCAGTTCCAGCAGCGCCCGCAGCGCCGCGCCCGCCTTGCGCTTGGAGCGCGCCTCGAAGTACCGCCCGGCCAGGATGAACGCGGTGACGCCCGCGGCGGCCTCCAGATAGATGTTTCCGGCGCCGTCCCCCCGCTCGACGGTCAGCTCGAAGGGGTGCGTCATACCGGGCGTCCCCGCCGACCCGAGGAACAGCGCCCACAGCGACCAGCCGAAGGCGGCCAGCGTGCCGACCGAGATCAGCGTGTCCATGGTCGCCGCGCCGTGCCGCGCGTTGGTCAGCGCCGCCTGGTGGAAGGGCCATCCGGCGTAGGCGACGACCGGGGCCGTCAGCGTCAGCGACAGCCACTGCCAGTACGCGAACTGCAACGCCGGGATCATCGCCATCGCGACCACGGGCACGGCCAGCACGACGGCCGTCGTCAACCGCTCGCGCAGGGACCGAAGTTCGTCGTCCGGGACCCCCTCGGGCCGCTGAGGTGGCGCGGGCTCCCGCGCGCTGTACCCGGTCTTCTCCACGGTCGCTATCAGGTCGCGCACCGAGACCTCGCCGCCGTAGTGGACCTTCGCCTTCTCGGTGGCGTAGTTGACGGTGGCCGTGACCCCGTCCATCCGGTTGAGCCTCTTCTCGATGCGTGCGGCGCAGGAGGCGCAGGTCATGCCGCCGATGGCGAGCTCGACCTCGGAGCCGGCCGTGGTCGCGGTGGTGGTCATCGCTCCTCCTGGATACGGGGTGGGGGTATTTTCCGAGCCTAGTCCTGTATACCCTCAGGGGGTACCCGTCGCAAGCTTGACTTTATACCCCCCAGGGGTATCGTCGGTTCTGTCGAGGCCCCGTGTCCGAACCGGCGGCCGTGATCTCAAGGAGCCGGCCATGCGCGCTGGACTCAAGATCTCCGCGTTCGCCGCCGCACTCGCCGCGACCTTCGGCACCGCGTACGGCGTGGGCCGGGGCGTCGATCCCCTCGTCACGGAGAGCGCGCCCGCGCCCCACGAACGCCATGCCGAGTCACCGCCCGCCGAGGAACACGCCGGGCACGAGGAGTCACCCGCCGCGGGCGGCCTCCAGATCTCCGAGGGCGGCTACACCCTGGATCTGGAGACCCCGCGAGTCGCCGCCGGGCACCGCTCCGAGCTGCGGTTCGCGGTCCGGGACTCGGCCGGGCGCGCCGTGACCGCCTTCCAGCGCGAGCACGACAAGGAACTCCACCTCATCGTCGCCTCCCGTGACCTCGGCACCTACCGGCATCTGCATCCCGCGCGCGCCGCCGACGGCACCTGGAGCATCCCCGTCGAGCTGCCCCGCGCGGGCGGCTACCGCGTCTTCGCCGACTTCACCCCGGCTGCCGAGGGCGCGGAGAACCTCACCCTCGGCGCGGACCTCGCCGTCTCGGGCGACTACGCCCCACAGCCGCTCCCGGCACCGGACGCCACCGCCACCGTCGACGGTTACCGGGTCCGGCTCACCGGCGGTCTGACCCCGGACGCCGCGAGCGAGCTGAAGCTGACCGTCTCCCGTGACGGCCGCCCGGTCACCGACCTCCAGCCCTACCTCGCCGCGTACGGCCACCTCGTGGCCCTGCGCTCCGGCGACCTCGCCTACCTGCACGTCCACCCGAACGGCGAGCCCGGCGACGGGACGACGAAGGCGGGCCCGGAGATCTCCTTCACGGCCACGGCGCCCAGCGGCGGCACGTACCGTCTGTTCCTGGACTTCCGGCACGAGGGCAAGGTCCGCACGGCGGTGTTCACCGTGCGCGCCGGGGCGGCGCACGGGACGGGCGGGCAGGAGGCGGGCGGCCACGCCGAGGAGACCCACGGGCACTGACCCGCCGGTGCCGGTGCCGCTGTCCGTCAGCCCAGCGCCCGGTCCAGGTTGAACGCCGCGCTGATCAGCGCGAGGTGCGTGAACGCCTGCGGGAAGTTGCCCTGTTGCTCGCCGGTGTGGCTGATCTCCTCGGCGTACAGGCCCAGATGGTTGGCGTAGGTGAGCATCTTCTCGAAGGCGAGGCGGGCCTCGTCGACCCGGCCGGCGTGCACCATCGCCTCCACGTACCAGAAGGAGCAGATCGAGAACGTGCCCTCGTCTCCCCGCAGTCCGTCCGGGCTGGCGAGCGGGTCGTAGCGGTAGACGAGGGAGTCCGAGACCAGTTCCTCGGTGAGCGCGTCCAGCGTGGAGAGCCACTTGGGGTCGGTGGGGGCGATGAACTTCGTCAGCGGCATCATCAGGACGGCGGCGTCCAGCACGTCACCGTCCTCGTGCTGCACGAACGCCTGCCGGTCCGGCGACCAGCCCTTGCTCATGATCCGCCGGTAGATGGTGTCCCGGCACTCCAGCCAGCGGGGCAGGTCGGCGGGCAGCCCGCGCCGGTTGGCCATGCGGATCGCCCGCTCGATCGCCACCCAGCACATCAGCCGCGAGTAGAGGAAGTTCTTGCGCCCGCCCCGGGTCTCCCAGATCCCCTCGTCGGGCTGGTCCCAGTGCGCGCACACCCACTCCACCAGCGCGCACACGTCGTCCCACTGGGCGCTGGAGACGGGCTTGGCCCACTTGTCGTAGAGGTAGATCGAGTCGATCAGCGCGCCGTAGATGTCGAGCTGGAGCTGGTCGGCGGCGGCGTTGCCGACCCGGACCGGCGCGGAGCCCAGATGACCCTCCAGGTGCGGGAGTTCGTACTCGGTGAGATCGGTGCGGCCGTCGATGCCGTACATGATCTGGAGCGGGCCTGAGGGCTTGCCGTCGCCCGGACTGATGTGCCGGGTCACGAAGTTCATGAACGCCTCGGCCTCCTCGGTGAAGCCGAGGCGCAGCAGGGCGTACACACAGAACGCGGCGTCGCGCACCCACACGTACCGGTAGTCCCAGTTGCGTTCGCCGCCGATCTGCTCGGGCAGGCTCGTCGTCGGCGCGGCGACGATCGCGCCGGTTGGGGCGTAGGTGAGGAGTTTGAGGGTGAGCGCCGAGCGGTGCACCATCTCCCGCCAGCGGCCCCGGTACTTGGACTGCGACAGCCAGCGCCGCCAGTACGCCACCGTCGTCTCGAACTGGTCGGCCGCCTCGGTGCGGGCGCACCGGCTGGGCGCCACGTCCCCGCCGACCTGGTCCAGCGCGAACACCGCCGACTCGCCCTCGGCGAGCTTGAACTCGGCGTGGGCGTCGAGGCCGTGGGCCTCCAGCGTCACCGTCGCCGACAGGGCCAGGGACAGGCCCTCGGAGTCGAAGACGGCCACGTCGCCGTTCATGCGCACGGTGTGGGAGCGGCGCCCGTAGTCGAAGCGCGGGGCGACCCGGGCCCGGAACGGGATGGTGCCGCGCACGCACATCACCCGGCGGATCAGCCGGTGGCGTTCGGCCTCGACCGACTCGCCGTCGACCGGCATGAAGTCCTGCACCTCGCCGACGCCGTCCTCGGTGAAGAACCGGGTGATCAGCACGTTGGTGTCGGGGAAGTAGAACTGCTTGGTCCGGGCCGGCACCGAGGCCGCCAGCTCGAAGGCCCCGCCGCGCTCGGCGTCCAGGATCGCCCCGAACACGCTCGGGGCGTCGAAGGACGGGCAGCAGTACCAGTCGATCGTCCCGTCCGTGCCCACCAGCGCCACACTGCGCAGGTCGCCGATCAGGCCGTGCTCGGCGATGGGCAGATACGGCGAGGCGGAATGCTCCATGGCCCCAGCCTAGGGCGCCCGGGCTACAGAGTTGCTGGATACCGCTCGGACGGGTCGGACGCGCGGAGGGCCAGGCGGATCGGACGGATCGGGCGGGTCGGGCGGGTCGGACGCGCGGAGGGGCAGCCGGATCGGACGGACCGGTCGTGCGGTTCAGACGGCCAGGACCCGGACCCCCGCCTCCTCGAACTCCCGTACCACACCGGCGTCCACGGCGCTGTCCGTGACCAGTGTGTCCACCGACCCGGCCCCGCAGATCCGGGCGAACGCCCGCTGTCCCAGCTTGCTGGAGTCGGCCGCCACCACCACTCGCTCGGCCCGCTCGCACAGCAGCCGGTTGATCGCCGCCTCCGCCTCGTCGTGCGCGGCGGCGCCATGCGTGACGTCGAGGGCGACCACCCCGAGCACCGCCACATCGAGGGTGATCTGGCCGAGCACCCCGTCCGCGAGCGGCCCGACCAGTTCGTAGGACTGGGCCCGCGCCACCCCGCCGGTCACCACGATCTTGAACTGGGGCCGTACGGCCAGCTCGTTGGCGATGTTCAGGGCATTGGTGACGACGGTCAGCGCGGGCGTGCCCGACCCGAGGTCGCCGCGGACCGCGAGGGCCCGTGCCACCTCCGTCGTCGTGGTGCCGCCGGTCAGTCCGACCGCCTCGCCGGGCGCGACGAGATCCGCGACCGCCTTCGCGATCCGCTGCTTCTCGGAGGCGCGCCGGGCCGTCTTGTACCGCAGCGGCAGCTCGTACGACACCCCGTGCACGACCGCCCCGCCCCGGGTGCGCACCAGCATCTGCTGCTCGGCGAGCTGGTCGAAGTCGCGCCGGATCGTCGCGGCCGAGACCTCCAGCTCGGCGGCGGCCTCCTCGACCTCCAGCCGGCCCCGCTCCACGAGCAGCTCCAGCAGCGCCTTCCAGCGGGCGTCGCGCGACATCCGCACCCTCCGATCCTCGATCACCTGGCGACCTTAACGCACCCGGAATCCCCTCCGATGCTTGATTCTGCTCGAAACATGGCTCTATCTTGCACAAACAATCAATCGTGGGAGGGGAAACACCATGACGGCCACGACCTACGTCGAGGACGAACTGACCAGCCAGCCCGAGTGCTGGACCCGTGCCGCCGCCGAGGCGGCCGGACACCGTGACGCGCTGCCGCAGCCGGGGGAGCGGGTGGCGATCGTCGGCTGCGGCACCTCGTACTTCATGGCGCAGGCCGTCGCGGCCCTGCGCGAGGGCGCGGGCCAGGGCGAGACCGACGCCTTCGCCGCCTCGGAGTTCCCCACCGGACGCCCTTACGACCGGGTCGTCGCCCTCACCCGCTCCGGCACCACCACCGAGGTGCTGGAACTGCTCGCCGCGACGAAGGGCCGCACCCGCACCACCGCGATCACCGCCGACCCGCACACCCCCGTGATGGGCTCGGCCGACGACGTCGTCGTGCTCGACCACGCGGACGAGCGGTCCGTCGTCCAGACCCGCTTCGCGACCACCGCGCTCACGCTGCTCCGCGCCCATCTCGGGCTGCACTCGGAGGCCGTCGTCGCCGACGCCCGCACCGCGCTCGCCGAGCCGCTGCCCGAAGGGATCGTCGAATGCGCCCAGTTCACCTTCCTCGGGCGCGGCTGGACCGTGGGCCTGGCCAACGAGGCCGCACTGAAGATGCGCGAGGCGTCCCTGTCCTGGACGGAGGCCTACCCCGCGATGGAGTACCGGCACGGCCCCATCAGCGTCTCCACCCGCGGGACCGCGACCTGGATGCTCGGCGAGGCCCCCGAGGGGCTCGCCGAACAGGTTCGGGACACCGGCGCCCTGTGGGTGGCCGGCGGGCTCGACCCGCTCGCCGAACTGGTCCGCGCCCAGCGCCTCGCCGTCGCCGTCGCGGCGGCCCGCGGCCTCGACCCGGACCGGCCGCGCCACCTCACCCGCTCCGTGATCCTCGCCCGCCCGTAACGCTCCGGAGGAGAACCAGCCGTGCCTCTCGCACCCACCGGCGAGCTCATCTCCCGTGCCGCCGCGGCCCGTTCGGCCGTCACGGCGTTCAACGTCATCACCCTGGAGCACATCGAAGCCGTCGTGGCCGGCGCCGAGTCGGCCGGCGCGCCCGTCGTCGTCCAGGTCAGCGAGAACGCGGTGCGGTTCCGCCAGGGCCGCCTGCTGCCGCTGGCCCGCGCCGCCGTCGCCGTCGCCGAACGCGCCGCCGTCCCCGTCGCGTTGCACCTGGACCACGTCCAGAGCGACGAACTGCTGCGCCGGGCCGCCGACGCGGGCTTCGGCTCCGTGATGTACGACGCCGCCCGCCTCCCGTACCAGGAGAACCTGACCGCCACGCGCGCCGCCGCCGACTGGTGCCACGCCCAAGGACTCTGGATCGAGGCCGAGTTGGGCCGGGTCGGCGGCAAGAACGGCGAGCCGCCGCTCGACGCCCACGCGCCCGGCGCACGCACCGACCCCGCCGAGGCCCGCGCCTACGTCCACGACTCCGGTGTGGACGCCCTGGCCGTCGCCGTCGGCAGCTCGCACGCCATGACGACCCGCACCGCCGCCCTCGACCACGACCTCGTCAAACGCCTCGCCGGCGCCCTCGACGTCCCGCTCGTCCTGCACGGCTCCTCGGGCGTCCCGGACGACGAACTCAGGGCGGCCGTCGCGGGCGGCATCGCCAAGGTCAACGTCGGCACGGCCCTCAACATCGCCCTGACCGGAGCCGTCCGCGCCCATCTGGACGCGCACCCCGACGCCGTCGACTGCCGGAAGTACCTCGCCGAGGGAAGGGAGGCGATGGCGCGGACCGTGGAACGGATCATCCGGGTCACGGGCGGTCCCGCCGCCTGACGGGCGGCGCGCCGCGCGCCGCCCCCGGCAAGGCCGTCAGCGCTTGACGGCCTTCAGCACCACGAACTTCGGGTCACCGGCGACGAGGCGGCTGTTGCCGAACAGCCGCTTCAGCTTCAGGTGATAGCCCAGGTGCCGGTTGCCCACCACCCACAGTTCACCGCCGGGCCGCAGCACCCGCTTGGCGCCGGTGAACATCCGCCAGGCGGTGGCGTCGGTCGTCGCCTGGTGGGAGTGGAAGGGCGGATTGGTCAGGACGAGGTCCACGCTCGCGTCCGCCACCCCGGCCAGTCCGTCCCCGACCCGGAACTCGGCGTGCCCCGGCACCCCGTTCGCCTTGTACGTGGCCTCCGCCGAGGCCACGGCCTGGAACGACTCGTCCACGAACAGCACCTCGGCCTCCGGGTCGGAGACCGCCACCGCCGTACCGACCACGCCGTTGCCGCAGCCGAGGTCCACCACCCGGCCGGCGCCCCGGGTGTCGGGCAGATGCCGCAGGAAGAAGCGGGTGCCGATGTCGAGGCGGTCGGCGCAGAACACACCCGCGTGGTTGACCACGGTCCGCCCCGAGACGGCGCCGATGCCCTCGGGCAGCGTGTACGTGTACGGCCACGGGTTGGCGGGACGGTCCGTCGCGGCGCTCGGCGCGCAGAAGATCAGACGGGCCTTCTTCTCGGCGAGCGAGGTCCGCGTCGGGCCGAGGATCCGCTCGAAGAGCCGGAGCGTGGAGGTGTGGATCTCCTTCACCATGCCGGTGCCGACGACCACCGTCCCCTCGTGCACCGCCGGCGCGATCCGCAGGAGCTGGTCCTCCAGCAGGGCCAGGCTCTTCGGCACCCGCACCAGCAGCACGTCGACCCGGTCCGGCGGCGGGTCCTGCGTGGTCAGCAGCGGCACCGAACCCGGCTGCACACCCGCGCGGGCCAGGTTGGCCCGGGTCGCCTCCTGGGCCAGATAGGAGTCGGTGAGCTGCGTCGGCCGGTGCGCGGCCAGCGCCGTGACCAGGGCGCCCCAGCGGTCACCGACCACCACGACCGTGCCGTCCAGCGGCACCTTCTCGTCGGCGAGGTGCCTCAGCAGATACTCGTCGGAGGCGTCCCAGGCCCGCAGCCGCTCCCGCGGGTCCTCGGGGAATCGGGTCAGTTCCAGCTCGCCCCAGGGCGTCGTCATAGGGTCGTTCATCGTGCGACCAGGCTAGCGGAGCCGCAGGTCATGCAGGATGGGGACCATGGACGCCGAGCTGTTCCCCCGAGCCCGCACCGAGCCGGCGCCCGGCGCGGCCCACCTGCCGGACTGGCTGGACCCGGACCGGCAGCGCGACCTGCTGGCGGCCTGCCGCGACTGGGCCCGCCCCCCGGCCGGCCTGCGCACGGTCCACACCCCCGGCGGCGGCACGATGACCGCACGCCAGGTGTGCCTGGGCTGGCACTGGTACCCCTACGGGTACGCCCGCACGGTCGTCGACGGCGACGGCAGCCCCGTGAAGCCCTTCCCGCGCCGCCTCGGCGACCTGGCCCGCGAGGCCGTACGGGACGCGTTCGGGACGACGGCACCGCCGTACGACATCGCCCTGATCAACTTCTACGACGGTGACGCCCGGATGGGCATGCACCGGGACGGCGACGAGAAGACCGACGCCCCCGTCGTCTCGCTCAGCCTCGGTGACACCTGCCTCTTCCGCTTCGGCAACACCGAGACCCGCACCCGGCCCTACACGGACGTCGAGCTGCGCAGCGGCGACCTGTTCGTGTTCGGCGGGCCCGCACGGCTCGCGTACCACGGCGTCCCGAAGGTGTACCCGGGCACCGCGCCGCCCGAGTTGGGGCTGAACGGGCGGCTCAACATCACGCTGAGGGTCGGTGGGCTGTAGGACGGCCGGTCCGGGGATCATGGGAGACTCGCCCTCATGAGCGGTGAGGCGGACCCCCGGCCGGCGGGGGAAGGGACCACGTCGAGGGCGCGGTTGGACCGGGGGCGCGGCGCGCTCGGGCCCGCGCTGGAGCTCGTGCACACCGGACGCGCCCCCACCCGGGCCGTGCTCACCGCGGAACTGGGGGTGACCCGGGCGACGGCCGGCGCGGTCGCCGCCGAACTGGAGGCACTCGGCCTGATCCGGGTCGACGCCCGGCCGGGCGCCGCCGCCGGATCGCAGGGCCGCCCCTCGCACCGGCTGTCCGTCGCCGAGGACGGCCCGGTCGTCCTCGCCGCCCAGGTGCACGCCGACGGGTTCCGCGCCGCGCTGGTCGGGCTCGGCGGCCGGATCGTCGCGACCGCGCCCGGCTGCGAGACCGTGGACGCCGACCCGGCCAAGGTGCTCGCCTCGGTCGTCGAGGCGGGCACCGACCTGCTGCGCACGACGGGGCGGCGCTGTGTCGGCGCCGGTCTCGCCGTGCCGTCCGCCGTCGCCGAACCCGATGGGCTCGCGCTCAACCCACTGCACCTGGCCTGGCCCGTGGGCGCCCCGGTCCGCCGGATCTTCGCGGAGTGCGTGCGCGCCGTCGGCCTCACCGGACCGGCGTTCGCCGGCAACGACGTCAACCTCGCCGCGCTCGCCGAGCACCGGCACGGCGCGGGCCGGGGCGCCCGCGACCTGCTGTGCGTGGCGACCGGGCACCGGGGCGTCGGCGGCGCGCTGGTCCTCGACGGCCGTCTGCACACCGGCAGTTCGGGCCTGGCCCTCGAAGTCGGCCATCTCACCGTCAACCCCGAGGGCGGCCGGCCCTGTCACTGCGGCAGCCGCGGCTGCCTCGACGTCGAGACCGACCCGCTCGCCTTCCTCACCGCTGCGGGCCGCGAGCCCGGTCCCGAGGTGTCCCTGCTCCAGCAGGCCAAGGACCTGATCCGCGACGACCACGCCGCACCGGACGTCCGCGTCGCCGTCGAGACCCTCGTCGACCGGCTCGGCCTCGGCCTCGCGGGCCTGGTGAACATTCTCAACCCCGACCGCATCATCCTCGGCGGCCTGCACCGCACCCTCCTCGACGCCGCGCCGGACCGGCTCCGCGCCGTCGTCGCCGACCGCAGTCTGTGGGGGCAGAGCGGCGGTGTCCCGATCCTCGCCTGCACGCTGGACCACAACAGCCTGGTCGGCGCGGCCGAGCTGGCCTGGCAGCCGGTGCTGGACGACCCGCTCGGCGCCCTGGCCGACTGACCGTCCGCTGACGGGACTTGGCCGGCGCCGACCCGGCGGGGCTACTTGCGCCAGAACAGGTGGTGCGTCACCCCGCTCGGACTGGGCACGACGTCCAGGTGGTAGCGGTCGAGGAGTTCGTCGGGCGACTCCCACAACTTCAGCCCGTGGCCCACCTTCACCGGGGACACCGCGACATGCAGCGTGTCGACCAGATCCGCGTCGAGGAACGCCCGTACCGTGCTCACCCCGCCGCCGAGCCGCACGTCCTTGCCGCCGGCCGCCTCCCGCGCCTGCGCCAGCACCTCGGCGGGCTCGCCCCCGACGAAGTGGAACGTGGTGTCGGAGAGCGTGAACGAGGGCCGTTCGTGGTGGGTCATCACGAACACCGGTGTGCGGAAAGGAGGTTCGTCACCCCACCAGCCCTGCCACTCGTGGTCCTCCCAAGGCCCGCGCTGCGGGCCGAACTTGTTGCGGCCCATGATCTCGGCGCCGATGTCCCGCGCCCAGTCCCGGGTGAAGTAGTCGTCCAGGCCCATGGTTCCGCCCTCGGTGCGCCCCGGCCAGTGCGCGGTGGCGAAACCCCAGGAGAACAGCCGCATGTGGTCGACATGACCGAACGGACGCTCCAGGGTCTGGTCCTCTCCGGCGCCGATCCCGTCGCTGGAGACGTTGAAGTTGTGCACCCTCAGCAGCTGAGCCATGTGTTCTTCCTCCTGTGCGCTTCGTCGCCGTCACCGACAACCACGGGTAGGACCGCCGGGCCCGCCGGAACTCATCGCCGGACCGGCTCGGACCGTACTCACGACCGGACCGGCTCCGACCGTACTCACGACCGGATCGGCTCGGACCGTACTCACAACCGGATCGGCCCGGACCGTACTCACCGTCGGACCGGCCCTATCCGACGAGCGACTGCGTGCCGAGCACGGCCAGCAGCGCCAGCTTCTCCGCCTCCTCCGTCCCCGGCTCGGCCGAGTAGACGAGGAGGTGCAGACCGCTGCCCTCCACCCGCAGCACGTCGCAGTCCAGGGCCAGCCGCCCCACCTGCGGATGCTCGATCGTCTTGCGCGAGGACTCCAGCCGTCCCACGACCCCCGCGTCCCACAGCTCGGCGAACCGCTCGCTGCCCGCCCTCAGCTCGGCGATCAGCCGCACCAGCCGGGGGTCGCCGGGATACCGGGCGGCCGTCGTCCGCAGCTCCCCGACCATGCCCGCCTCGAAGGCCCGCCGTTCCTCCGGCGTGTGCTGCACCCGCCCGGCCGGGCCGACGAAGTTGCGCCACACCCCGTTGCGCTCGAACCCGCGCAGCCCCGAGGCGTCCCCCATCAGCGCCCCGTACATCGGATTGGCCACGAGCAGCGTCATCGCCGCGTCGGACACCCCGACCGGCGTGTCCGTGAACCGCTCCAGCAGCCGCTGCACGCTCGGCGAGATGTACGCCGGCACCGTCTCCGGGCCCGGCGGCACGAGGCCCGCCAGCCGGAACAGATACGCCCGCTCGTCCCCGTCCAGCCGCAGCGCCCGCGCCAGCGCCTCGACGACCTGGTCCGACGGGTTCGCCGCCCGCCCCTGTTCGAGCCGGGTGACGTAGTCCACCGAGATCCCCGCCAGCAGGGCCAGCTCCTCGCGCCGCAGCCCCGCCGCTCGCCGCCGGCCACCGGTGGGCAGCCCGGAGCTCTCCGGGGCCGCCCGGTCCCGCCAGCGGCGCAGCGCCTGCCCCAGTTCCGTCGTCGTCATGCCCCCAGTCAACCGCGCCGGCCGCCGCGCTGCCTGGTACCGGCGGTCCCAGGAAGCGCGGGAGCCTGGCTGCGCCCGCCCGCCGGCGGGACCGTGGAGCCATGACCACCACACTGATCACCGGAGCGAACAAGGGTCTCGGCTTCGAGACCGCCCGCCGCCTCGTCGCCGCGGGACACACCGTCTACGTGGGCGCCAGGGACGCCGACCGGGGCCGCCGCGCCGCCCGGGAGCTGGGGGCCCGCTTCGTCCTCCTCGACGTCACCGACGACGCGTCCGTGGCCGCGGCGGCCAAGACGATCGAGGCCGACGGCGGCCTGGACGTCCTGGTCAACAACGCGGGCATCGAGGTGCGCGGCGAGGACAACGCCATCCCCACCGCCGCGCAGACCACCGCCGACGAGATGCGCCGGGTCTTCGACACGAACGTCTTCGGTGTCGTCCGCGTCCTGCACGCCTTCCTGCCCCTGCTGGAACGGTCCGCGGCGCCCGTCGTCGTGAACGTCAGCAGCGGCCTGGCCTCCCTGACGGGCCTCTCCGACCCGGCCTCCCCGGCCCACTTCTACCCGGCCGTCGCCTACCCGGCCTCCAAGACGGCCGTCAACATGATCACCGTCCAGTACGCCAAGGCGTTCCCGGCCCTGCGCGTCAACGCCGTCGAGCCCGGCTTCACCGCCACCGACCTCAACGGCCACGCCGGCACCCAGACCGTCGAACAGGGCGCCGAGATCGTCGTCCGCATGGCCCAGGTGGGACCCGACGGGCCGACCGGCGGCTACTTCGACGTGCACGGCCCGCTGCCCTGGTGACGGCGGTGCCGGACGGGCTGACCCGCCCGGCCCGGTCCGCATAGGCTCGGGTCCATGCGGATCTCGGTCTCATCGGACATGGACGAACCCGTGGCGCGCGCCCTCGTCGCGGAACTGCGCGACCGGGGACACGAGGTGACGGCCCACGGGGCGCTCGCCCCGGGCTCCGACCCCCAGTGGGCGGTGTGCTCCGAGGCGGCGGCCCGCGAGGTGGCCGACGGGACGGCGGACCAGGCCGTCGTGTGCTGCTGGACCGGCACCGGCGCGTCCATCGCCGCGAACAAGGTCCCGGGCGTACGGGCCGCCCTGTGCACCGACGCGTACACGGCCGACGGCGCGCGCCGCTGGAACGACGCCAACGTGCTGGCGCTCGGCCTCCGGCTCACCTCCGAGCCCTTGCTGAAGGAGATCCTCGACGCCTGGTTCGCCGCCTCGGCCAGCGAGGACGCCGAGGACGTCCGCAACGTGGCCCGCGTCGCGCGCATGGACCGCGGGTAGTGCCGGGCCGGGGAGCGTTGTCAGTGGCCGCGGCTAGCCTGCGGGCATGATCGAGACGACCGCGGACGACCGCGCCTTTCCCCCCGCCCTCACCGAGGTGGCCGGGGTGGAGTTCGACTACGACGACGGCGAGGGCGTCGACTTCGAGCCGTACGACGCCTTCGACTCCGCCGAGGAGACCACCGACTGGCTGCGCCACTGGACCGGCAACCACGACCTCGACGCGGACGCCTACCGCGTCTTCGGACAGGACGGCACCGGCGGCCTCGCCGCCCTGTGGTGCGTCCGGCCGGGGCTGCCCCTGGCGGAACAGCCCGTGGTGTTCCTCGGCTCGGAGGGCGAGCGCGGGGTGGTGGCGGCGAACCTGTCCGACTTCCTGTGGGTGCTCGCCGACGGCCTCGGACCGCTGGAGGTCGTCGAGTACGACCAGTTCGTGGGCCGCCGCAACGCGCGCCTGGCCGAACTCGCCGGACGCCACGCGACCACCCCGCGCCGCACCACCGAGGAGATCGTCACCGCGGCCCGCGCCGAGTTCCCCACCTTCTCCGACGACCTCGACGCCCTCTGCCGCTGAAGCCGTACGCCCGCGGCTCACCCCACGCGGCGCGGCCTCGGCACCAGTTCGCCCCCGCAGTTCGGGCAGACACCGCCCATGGCCTCGCAGCACGGCACGCAGAACGTGCACTCGTAGCTGCAGATACGGGCCGGGGCACCGGCGGGCAGCTCCGCCGTCCCACAGCGCTCGCAGCGGTCGCGCATCTCCAGGGCCATGGTCGTCTCCGCGCTGCTCAGGGGGCCGGTCGCCCCCCATCCTGCCGCACCCCCACGCGAGGGCGAACACCCGGCGCAGCAGCCGGGCCCGCCCTGCGTACTCCCGGGGAGGTACGCCCACTGCCGTCGGCCGTACGACGACGCGGACCCCGCACGGGGCGAGTCTTTGAGCATCGAGGGAAACCCGTCCCCCGAACCACCTCAAGGGAGATGACCGAGATGCAGACCCTCGCGCACGGGGACGGCGGGCCCGGCCCGTGGATCCTCCTGTTCCCGCTGATCTGGGCGGTCGTGGTCGTCGGCGCCGTCACCCTGCTCCGCCGCACCGCCTGGCGAGGCCGGGGCGGACCCTGGCGGACGACCGGCCCCCGCGTGGCCGACCGTCTCTCCGGGGACGCGCCGCTCGCCGTACTGGGCCGCCGCTTCGCCTCCGGCGAGATCGACGAGGACGAGTACTGGCGCCGTCTGTCCGTCCTGGACGAGCGGTTCGGCCACGCCCCGGGCAAGGGCGGTGCGGCATGACCGCGCCGGCTCCCCACGGGACGGCCGCCCGCGTCGTCGACGCCGTCAAGGTGTACGGCACCGGCGACACGGCCGTACGGGCCCTGGACGGGGTGAGCGTCGGCTTCCCGGCCGGACGCTTCACCGCGATCATGGGGCCCTCCGGCTCCGGCAAGTCCACCCTGATGCACTGCGCCGCCGGGCTCGACACCCTCAGCGGGGGAGCCGCCTACATCGGCGACACCGCCCTCGGCCCGCTCGACGACCGCCGCCTCACCCTGCTGCGCCGGGACCGCGTGGGCTTCGTCTTCCAGTCGTTCAACCTGGTGCCGACGCTGACCGTCGCCGAGAACATCCGGCTGCCCCTGGACCTGGCGGGCGGCCGGGGCGACCCGGAGTGGATCGACGCGCTCGTCGACGTCGTCGGCCTGCGCGACCGGCTCCACCACCGCCCCGCCGAGCTCTCCGGCGGACAGCAGCAACGCGTCGCCGTCGCCCGGGCGTTCGCCGGCCGCCCCGACGTCGTCTTCGCCGACGAACCCACCGGCAACCTCGACTCCCGCGCCGGGGCGGAGGTTCTCGGCCTCCTCGGCCGGGCGGTGCGCCGGACCGCGCGGACCGTCGTCATGGTCACCCACGACCCGGTGGCCGCCGCCCACGCCGACGAGGTGGTCTTCCTCGCGGACGGCCGGCTCGTCGACCGCATGCGGGAACCGACCGCCGACAAGGTCCTGGACCGGATGAAGGCCTTCGAGCCCGCCCCCGCGCGCTCCACCGGCCCGCGGACCGAGGTGCCGTCATGAGCGCCGCCGTCCGGCTCAGCCTCGCCTCCCTCCGCGCCCACAAGCGGCGCTTCGCCGGGACCTTCCTCGCCGTCCTCCTCGGCGTGGCCTTCCTCGCCGGCACCCTCGTCATGGGCGACACCCTGCGCGCCGCGTTCGACACGATGTTCGGCCGCGCCACCAGCGGCACGGACGCCGTGGTCCGCAGCGCCGACGCCATCACCACGCCCGGCGAGAGCCAGGGGGTGCGCGCACCGGTCCCCGCCCGCCTCGCGGACACGGTCGCCGGCATCCCCGGCGTCGCCGCCGCGGTCCCCGACATCCAGGGCGCGGGCCAGCTCGTCGGCGCCGACGGCGAACCGATCGGCGGCCAGGGTCCGCCCACCGTGGCCGGGAACTGGATCACCGACCCGAAGCTCAACGCCTACCGGCTCGCCGAGGGCCGCGCCCCCGCCCGGTCCGGCGAGGTCGTCATCGACAAGGGCACCGCCGCCCGCGGCGGCCTGACCCTCGGTGACACCACGACCCTGCGGACACCGGACCCCGTGCGGGTCACGGTCGTCGGTCTCGCGACCTTCGGCGGCGAGGACGGCATGGCGCAGGTGACCTTCACCGGCATGACCCGGGCCGACGCCGAGAAGTACCTCACCGCGCGCCCCGGCGAGGCGGCGTCCGTCCGCGTGCGGGCGGCGTCCGGGGTGAGCCAGCAGGAACTGGTCGACCGGCTGACGCCCGTGCTGCCGAAGGGAATCGAGGCGATCACCGGCCAGGAGTCGGCCCAGGAGAACACGGACATGATCTCCAGCCGGTTCCTGACGCTGTTCACCACCTTCCTCCTCGTCTTCTCCGGGATCGCCCTGCTCGTCGCGACCTTCTCCATCCACAACACCTTCGCGATCGTCGTGGCCCAACGCACCCGGGAGAACGCCCTGTTGCGGGCCCTCGGAGCCTCCCGCCGCCAGGTCACCGCCTCGACCCTCGTGGAGGCGACGGCCGTCGCCGTGACCGCGTCCGCCGCCGGACTCGCGGGCGGCATCGGCATCGCGGCGGGTCTCCAGGCACTGTTCCCGGCGATCGGATTCCCCTTCCCCGAGGGCGACTTGGTGATCAGCGGCCTGTCCATGCGGCTGCCCCTGGCCGTCGGGACCGTCGTCTGCCTCGGCTCCGCGCTGCTGCCCGCCGTCCGGGCGGGCCGCACCGCCCCCATGGCCGCGCTGCGCGAGACCGCCGTCGACACCTCCGGCGCCTCCCGGCTGCGGGCCGTCACCGGCGCGGGCCTGGCGGCCCTCGCCCTCGGCACGACCGTCGGCGGCGTCCTCGTCGAGCCGTCGCTGTGGCTCGCCGGGACGGGCGCGGTGCTCGCGCTCGCCTCGTTCGTCGTCCTCGGCCCGGTCGCCGCCACGACGGCCGTACGGTTCCTCGGCCTTCCGCTCGACCGGCTGCGCGGGGTCACCGGAGCCCTGGCCCGGCGCAACGCGCTGCGCAGTCCGCGGCGGACCGCCGCGACGGCCGGGGCGCTGATGATCGGCGTGGCCGTGGTGTCCCTGTTCACCGTCTTCGCCGCCTCCCTCAAGGCGACCATGGACCAGACCGTCTCCCGCTCCTTCGCGGGCGACGTCGCCGTCAGCACCCCGGGGTTCGGCGCCGGCGGCAGCGGCATCAGTCCTCGTCTCGCCGGGGCAGTCGCCGCACTGCCCGAGGTGGACACGGCCGTGGGTCTCGGCCGGGGCGTCGCCGAAGTCGACGGCGAGGGAAGGGCGTTGACCGTCACCGACCCGGTCGCCCTGGAACGGACCTTCGACCTCGGCCGGATCGACGGCTCGCTGCGGGCCCTCGGCACCGACGGCATCGCCGTCACCCGGTCCGAGGCCGACGACCAGGGCCTGACCACCGGCGACCGCACGCGCCTCACCTTCACCGACGGTGAGACGCGCACCTTCACCGTCCGCGCGGTCTACGGCCGTTCCGAACTCGCCGGGGACTACGTCGTCACCCGCGCCGCCTGGGAACCGCACCGCACCCAGGACACCGACACCCTTGTCGCGGTCTCCTTCGCCGACGGCGTCGACGCGGCCGACGGCAAGGCCGCCGTGGAGAAGGCCGCCGCCCGGTACGGCGACCCGGACGTGCAGACCCGGGAGGAGTACGCGCGGTCGTCGGCGGGCGGCATCGACATGATGCTCACCCTCGTCTACGCCCTGCTCGCCCTGGCCGTGCTGATCGCCCTGCTCGGCATCGCCAACACCCTCACCCTGGCCGTCCACGAACGCACCCGGGAACTCGGCCTGTTGCGGGCCGTCGGCCAGACCAGGGCCCAACTGCGGGCGATGGTCCGCTGGGAGTCGGTGCTGGTCGCCGCGTTCGGCACGGCCGGCGGTCTCGGCCTCGGCACGTTCCTCGGCTGGGTCCTCGTCAAGGCCTCCGACGGGGCGAGCGACTCGGCCTTCGCCTTCGCGATGCCGCCCGCACGGCTCGCGGTCGTCGCCCTCGTGGGCCTCACGGCAGGAGCCCTCGCGGCCCTGCGCCCGGCGACCCGGGCGGCCCGGCTGGACGTGCTCAGGGCGATCGCCACGGAGTAGCCGTGCCCCGTGCGCGCGGCCCGGCGGGCCGAGAGAGCCGGACGGCTGCCTCACCCTCGGGCGGGGCTGCCGGGCCATGACCGGCGCGGGGGAGGGGTGGGTCGGTGTCGCACCGGCCGCACCTCGCCCCCTGTCCGTGCCGACGGGCGGAGGCCGTGTTCGCCGGGCCGCGACCGGACTGCGGAGCCGGGCTGCGGGCGTGATGCGCGCCAGCGCCGCAACGGCCGCTCCGCCCCTGGTGCGCGCTGGTGAGTCCGGCGGCGGGGAAGAGTCCGCTGTCCGACCGCGACCGGCGTGGGGGCCGGTCGGCGGGTGGGTGGGCGTGCCGGTGTTGTGGCGGCTGCCTTGCCCCGGTGCGGGCCGACGGGTCTGGTGGAGGCTGTGGTGCCGGGTCCTGAACGGCCTGCGGGCAGGGTGCGTGCCGGTGTCGTGATGGGGGCCTCGCTCCCGGTCCGTGCCGGCGAGGCTGGAGGCGGGCGGAGGCTGCGGTCGCCGGGCCATGACCGGGGTGGGGGTCGGGCTGCGGGCAGGGTGTGCGCCGGTGGGGTGACGGCTGCCTTGCCCCCGGCTCCGGGCCGACGAGCCCGGTGGCGGGCGGAAGTTGCCGCTGTCCGGCCGCGACCGGCGTGGGGCCGGGAGGAAGTTGCCGTGTCCGACCGCGACCGGCGTGCGGCCGGGCGGAAGTTGCCGCTGTCCGGCCGTGACCGGCGTGGGGCCGGGCCGCGGGCGGAGGGCGTGCCGGTGTCGTAGCCCATCCGGCGTCCCGCGGTCCGCGCAGGTCAACCCGGTCGGGGCCTGGTCCCGGAAGGTGTCACCGCCCGGTCAGCCGGCAACGGCCGACCGGGCGGGAGTGCGTTCGGTCCTGGTGCGGCTCTCCACCTCGGCGAACACCCGGGTGGTTTTCTCCCCGGTCATTCGACGGGGCGGACGGGCGGCGGCGGACTTGGCGGCCACGGGGGCGGTCAGCGTGAACCACACGACCTTCCCGGTGTCGCCCTCGGGACGCACCCCCCAGCTCTCGCTCACGGCGGCCACCATGGCGAGCCCGCGCCCGCAGGTGTCCAGCGAGTCCGCGTCGCAGACGACGGGCAGACGGGGGTCGTGGTCCCGTACGGACACCATGAGGCGGTCGAGCACGAGCTCGATCTCCACGGTGCACGTCTTGTCGGGCCTGGCGTGCCGGTGGACGTTGGTGAGGAGCTCCGTCACACCGAGCGCGGCCCGGTCTATGAGGGGGTCCAGATGCCAGTAGCGCAACTGCGCAGAGACGATTCTGCGGACCTGGCCGATCCGCGACGGCAGGGCTTGGAGCTCCACCGTGCAGTGCCTGTTGGGGTGACTGATCACGGCTGCGACTCCCCGACTGAAGAGGTCCGGAAGAACACGGAGTTGGGATCGAACCAGCAGGCGCCTGCGTGAGAACGGCCGCCTGCTGCCATGCCCGGCGGGCTGGTTCGCAGCGTTATCGCCGGTAAACCCAGAGTGACGTGAGACCAGCGTGGCCCAGGGGGCGGAGCACCGCAACTCGCGAGCGGACCGCGCCCGGCCGGCGCGCCGGCTCAGCGACCGCGCCCGGCCGCCTTCCGCACGGCCTCGATGAACCGGCGTGCCGCGGGCGGCCCCGGTTCGCCCGGCGCGGGGTCGTGGTCGCCGAGGGTCAGCAGATACCGCTGGCCGTTGAGGTTGGCCTGGGCCCGGTCGTCGGCGGCGAACCACGGCTTGGACGCCCGCACCGCCTGCACCGGCGCGCTGTCGATCTCGCTGCCGTAGCTCGTGAGTAACTGGAGCCGCCCGTCGCGTATCCGCACCTCGCCGGCGCTGGTGAGCGCGCGCAGCCGCTTGCCGATCCGTACCCCGGTGGCCGTGAACTCCGGTTCCGCCATGTCTCCCCGCCCCCTCCGCGCCGGCCGGTGATCCCGCGTGGGCTGCCGGCCGACCGCTCGCGTCGTGTGTCTGCGTGATCCAGTCTGCGCCCCCGTACTGCTCCCGCGCGTCCCGTCCGGTGCAGTCTGCCCCCACCCGGCGTCGAGCACCAGTACGCACGACGGGCGTGCTCCACACGCCCGGAGCACTCGCGCGAATGCGCCCCCGGACGGCTGCGGACCCTGCCCCCCAGGGGTGTCTTTGAGGCGCTCAAAGGTGTGTTTATGCAGGTGAGGAGGGTGCGGAAGGTGTTTATGATCGAGGTGTCGGCAGCGCGGCCCGCCGTCGGCGCGAAGCCCTAAGGAGCCCCGCTGTGAGTACCCCCCAGCAGACCCGGACCGGCGTGACCCTCGACGTCGACCGCAGCGACCCGGCCTACCGCGCCTGGCTGAAAGAGGCCGTCCGCAAGGTCCAGGCCGACGCCAACCGCTCCGCCGACACCCACCTCCTGCGTTTCGCGCTGCCCGAGCGGTGGGGCATCGACCTGTACCTCAAGGACGAGTCGACGCACCCCACCGGCAGCCTCAAGCACCGGCTCGCCCGCTCCCTCTTCCTCTACGGGCTGTGCAACGGCTGGATCCGGCCCGACCGCCCGGTGATCGAGGCGTCCAGCGGCTCGACGGCCGTCTCCGAGGCCTACTTCGCGAAGCTGATCGGTGTGCCCTTCATCGCCGTCATGCCGCGCACGACGAGCGCCGAGAAGATCCGTCTCATCGAGTTCCACGGCGGGCGGTGCCACTTCGTCGACGACTCGCGCCGGATGTACGAGGAGTCCGCCCGCCTCGCGGGGGAGACCGGCGGCCACTACATGGACCAGTTCACCTACGCGGAACGGGCCACGGACTGGCGCGGCAACAACAACATCGCCGAATCCATCTTCCGGCAGATGGAGTCGGAGCGTTTCCCGGAGCCCGCGTGGATCGTCGCCACGGCCGGCACCGGCGGCACCTCGGCGACCCTGGCCCGGTACGTCCACTACACCCAGCGGGACACCCGGATCTGTGTCGCCGATCCGGACAACTCCTGTTTCTTCGAGGGCTGGACCACCGGCGATCCGGACGTCACCTGCGACTGCGGTTCCCGTATCGAGGGCATCGGACGGCCCCGCATGGAACCCAGCTTCGTACCGGGCGCCGTCGACCGGATGATGAAGGTGCCCGACGCGGCGAGCGTCGCCGCCGTCCGTGCCCTGGAAGCCGCCATCGGCCGCAAGGCGGGAGGCTCCACCGGCACCGGTCTGTGGAGCGCCCTGAAGATCGTCGCCGAGATGGTGGCCGAGGGGCGGCAGGGGAGTGTGGTCACCCTGCTGTGCGACCCGGGGGACCGCTACCTCGACAAGTACTACTCGGACGCGTGGCTCGCCGAACAGGGCCTGGACATCCGGCCGTACGCGACGGCGATCACCGCGCTCCTGGAGACGGGCGTCTGGCCCTGCTGACCCGCTCGGCTACTTCGCCAGCCGCCGGTCCAGCGCGGTGACCGCGTCCCGGAACGCCCGCCCCAGACCGGGCCTCGCGAGCTTCGCGACGAGCCGGTAGGCGGCGGTGCCGTCGGTGGCCAGCGTCCACCGCACCCGCGTGCCCGCGCCGGACGGGGCGAGCCGCCACTCCTCCACCAGGGTGCGCAGCCCGGGCGCGTTGGCGACGTCGACCCGGTAGGCGTACACCTCCGGCGCCTCGCTGGCGAGGACCGTCTCCTGGAAGCGCCCGCCGCCCTTGAGGTGGATCTCGCGCGTGGAGCCGTCGCCGGTGGACCGGGCGAGGGTCACCGCGGAGAACCACTCCGGCCAGCCCGGTACATCATCGGCGAGCGCCCGGTGGACCGCCTCGGGCGGCGCCGCCATCTCCCGGACGAAGACGAACCGGACGGGCGCCGACTCGACGAAGTCGAGCCCCACCGCGCGCAGTTGGTGAGCCACAGCCCGCCCCTCCTGATGGCCGACGAACGCGAAGGGGGTCACCGTAGCCGACGGTCGATCAACTGTCTGTACGCGCGACGGGCTCACCGGCCACAACCAGCCGCCGCAGCCGCTCGACGACCTCCTCGCGGGCCGCCGCGGGCAGCCCCGCGTCCGTCACCAGCGTGTCCACCTGGTCCAGCGTGGCGAACGAACTCAGGCCCACCGTGCCCCACTTGGTGTGGTCGGCGACCACGACGACACGCCGCGCCGACTGGACCAGACGCCGGTTGGTCTCCGCCTCGGCGAGGTTCGGCGTGGACAGCCCGGCCTCCACCGATATGCCGTGCACCCCGAGGAACAGCACGTCGAAGTGGAGCGCCGCGATCGCCTGGTCGGCCACCGGCCCCACCAGCGAGTCCGACGGGGTGCGCACGCCGCCGGTCAGCACGACCGTGGCCGCGCCCTGCCGGGGGCCCGAGGTGCGCTGCGCGGCGTGGAAGACGTCCGCGACCCGCACCGAGTTCGTCACGACGGTCAGGTCCGGCACGTCCACCAGATGATGGGCCAGCGCGTACGTCGTCGTACCGCCCGACATCGCGATCGCCGACCCCGGCGCGACCAGCTCCGCCGCCGCCCGCGCGATGTCCTCCTTGGCCGTCAGCTCCAGACCCGACTTGGCCTCGAAACCCGGCTCGTGCGTGCTCGCCTCGACCACCGGGACCGCGCCGCCGTGCACCTTCTCCAGCACGCCCTGACGGGCCAGCGCGTCCAGATCGCGGCGCACCGTCATGTCCGACACGCCGAGCTTGCGGGTGAGTTCGTTGACCCGGACCCCGCCGCGGCGCCGTACCTCGTCCAGGATCAGGGCGCGCCGCTGCTCCGCGAGGAGGTTCTGATTCTCACTCACGTCCGCTCCGGTTCCTTTCGCCGCGATCCGTCCGACACGCCCCGCACACCAGCTCCGACAAGGACATTCTCCCCTGCTCAGGCGCGCGGACGCCCCATCCTCGCACGCCTGAGTAACCGGTGCGCCACCGACTGTCTCGACGCGCACATGTCACGCAGGCCCCACGGTTCCCCCGAACGTCACCCGGATCGGGGAGATTCGGTGACGAAGGGTGCGCAATGCCGCCCCGGCCGAGATCCTTGACCCGCATCGCCACAGGCCGACGGCGCGTCACGGGGGAAGTGCGCAACAGTGGAACGTACGAAGGAACGCGCCGCCAGGAGCGGTTCCGCACTGGAACTGCTGGTCCATGGAGTGGGCGGCACGACACCCGAGCAGATGCTCGACGATCCGCGCACGGTCCGGATCACCGGCGACGACACGGCGGCCGTGTTCCGGCGCGCCGAGGACGCCGAGGATCCCGAAGGCGCCGCCGGACCCGCGCGGGGCGGCCGGGAACCGGTCCGTGAGGCGTACGTCTGGTGCAACCTCACCTCGGGCAACGCCTCCCGCGCGCTGTGGCTGTTGCTGCTGCCGTTCATGGTGGTCAACCTCGCCCACTGGATGCGCCCCGCCGCCCGCGGCCACGCACGCGCGGTGCGGCTCTACGGGCTGCTGGTCCGGCTTGCCGCGCTGACCTTGACGGTGCTGCTCGTGGCCGCCGTCTGCGAGGTCGCCATCGACCTGACCGCCTGGCAGTGCGCGGGCACGCGCGCGTGCGCGGAGCGGCACACCTGGCTCGGCTTCCTCTCCCCGACCGTCGAGGGCGGCGGCTGGTGGAGCCGGCCCGGCCGCCGCCTCGCCCTCGCCGCCCTCCTCCCCGCCGCCCTCAGCTGCCTGCTCTGGTACCTGTCCCACCGCACCTGGAACGCCTACGAGTCCCAGCGGCCCATGACCCACCCCGCCGAGGCCGAGGAGGACACCGCCCGCACCGCGCTCGGCCGTCCCGGCTTCTGGTACGGCCGCCGCCTGGTCGCCCGGCTGCGGGCCGCCCACACCGCGGCGGCCCTCCTCACGGTCGCCGCGGCCGTCGCCGCCGCCACCGCCCGCCACGACCGCGCCCCCGGCGGCTCCGCCCTCCTCGACGTCCTCGGCCGGCTCCTCCTCACGGCGATCGCCGCCGGCGCGGCCGGCGCCGTCTGGGTCGTCTGCCGCCGGGGCCGCAGCGAGCGGCGCCTGGACCGCGCCGTGGACGAGCGGCTCGTACGGCGGCTGCCGCGCGCCGCGCTCGTCCTGCTCGCCCTCACCCTCGTGCACGCCGGGTGGGAGCGCCCCGGCTGGACGTCGTCCGGACGGCTGCCCGGGGACGCGACGTTCGGCGGCCTCGCCCTGGTCCAGGGGCTCATCGTGATCGTCATGGCCGGCGTCGCGCACGCCCTGCACCGCACGCACCCCGACCCGCGCGCCGCGATGCGGGGCCTCGGCGGGCCCGCCGTCGCGATGCTGGCCTGCGCGCTCGGCGGCGTGATGTCCGGCGGGGTGTCCCAGCGCGTGGCCGACTGGCTGGACGGCACCGGGGACTCGATCCCCGGCCCGCCCGTCCTGCTGACCTGGCAGGCGTCCGTGATTCCGCCGCTGATCGTCGTCCTAGCCGTGCTCTGCTGCTGGCTCGCCCGGCGCACCTGGCAGCTGCGCCGCACCGAGATCGCGCGCGTCGAGGCCGACTACCCCGGCGAGACCCGGGACCGTGCCCTCACCCGCCGGATCGCCACCGTCCGCACGCTGGCCACGCTCACCGACCGGGCACCGCTCCTCGTCGCCGTCGGCTCCGTCACGACCCTGCTCCTCGGCGCCGCCGCGCTGGTGGGCGCGCTCACGACCCGGCAGCCGCCCGCCGAGGCCGCGGCCCGGTCGTACGCCGTCGTCCACGGCGGCGCCCAGACCGCGCAGGCGCTCGGCTCCTGGCTGATCGGCTTCGGCTTCATACTGTTCGTCACCTGGGGCCGGCGCGCCTACAAGGACGCCTCCGCCCGCCGCACCATCGGCATCCTCTGGGACGTCGGCACGTTCTGGCCGCGCGCCGCCCACCCCTTCGCCCCGCCCTGCTACGCCGAGCGCGCCGTACCGGACCTGACCTGGCGGATCGCGACCTGGACGCGGGCCACCGGCGGACGCCTGGTGATCTCCGGGCACTCGCAGGGCAGCGTCCTCGCCGCCGCCGCGGCCTGGCAGCTGTCGGCCGCCGACCGCCGGCAGGTCGCCCTGCTGACGTACGGCTCACCCCTGGAGCGGCTCTACGGCCGCTGGTTCCCCGCCCACTTCGGACCCGCCGCGCTCAGCGCCCTGCACCACGACGTCGCCTGCTGGCGCAACCTCCACCGGCCCACGGACCCCATCGGCGGCCCCGTCCGGCTGCCCGGCGACTGCGGCCCCGAGGTCGACCACGAGCCCCTGCGGGACCCCCTCGCCTACGGCCGCACCGAGCGGCACCCCCTGCCCACACCGATCCTCGGCCACTCCGACTACCAGGCCGACCCGGCCTTCGCCACGGAACGAGCCGCCCTGCTGACCCGCCTCACCCCGGAGGCGGACCTCCCGACGCAGCGCTGACACCCGCCGAGTCCTACGGCAGTTCCGGCAGGTCCTCCGCGTACAGCAGGGTCAGGTCGTCCGTGGTGGGGTCCTGCACCTGGGCGACACGGCTCGCGTGGCGTTCCACCATGGCCTCGAAGGTCTGGCGGGCGGTGCGGCCGTTGCCGAAGGCGGGGCCCTTGGGGATCTCCGTGAGGTACTCGAGAAGAGCCTCGGAGGTGCCAGGCGCCAGCCGGTACTCGTGCTCCTCCGCCTGCTGCCCCACGATCCTCAGCAGCTCGTCGGGGGCGTAGTCGCCGAAGGTGATGGTCCGGGAGAAACGGGACGCCACACCGGGGTTGACGGACAGGAACCGCTCCATCTCGGCGGTGTAGCCCGCCACGATGACCACCACCGCGTCCCGGTGGTCCTCCATCAGCTTCACCAGCGTGTCGATGGCCTCCTTGCCGAAGTCCCGGCCCGAGTCCTCCGGCGACAGCGCGTACGCCTCGTCGATGAACAGCACGCCGCCGCGCGCCTTGTCGAAGGACTCCTGGGTGCGGATCGCGGTGGAGCCGATGTGCTCGCCGACCAGGTCGACCCGGGACACCTCGACGAGATGCCCCTTCTCCAGCACACCGAGGGAGGCGAGGATCTCGCCGTACAGCCGGGCGACGGTCGTCTTGCCGGTGCCGGGGGAGCCCGTGAAGACCAGGTGGCGCTTGACCGACGCGGCCTTCAGTCCGGCCTGCTGGCGGCGGCGGCCGACCTCGATCATGTCCGTGAGGGCCCGCACCTCCCGCTTGACGCTCTCCAGGCCCACCAGCGCGTCGAGTTCACCGAGCACCGCCTTCGACGTACGGGACTCCCGCTCCGGCTCCGGCGCGGCGGCCGGGGCCTGCGGCTCGGCGGCCCGCTGGCCGGGGATCGCGCCGAGCAGGCCCGGCGTCTGGCTCGCGGTCTGCACGACGGGCTCGGGAGGGGCGGCGGGGCCGATGCCCGCGCTCCCGTCGCTCGTGCAGTCCTCGACGACCGGACCCGTGCCGGAGCCGTTGTCGGGACCCGACTCGGCGAACTCGAACCCGCCGCGCGCGCACCGCTCCGTACGGCACTTGCGCAGCGTCGCCCGGCAGCCGTCGATCACATGGAAGCCGTAGCCGCCGCTGCCGGTGACCCGGCAGTTCAGGAAGCTGCCCCGGCCGCCCGCCGAGACGTAGAACCCGGCCTCGGCGGGGGACTCGACCGTGCACCGCTCGATGGTGGGGTCGGCGCCCTTGGTGACGATCACGCCGGTCTGCGTGCCGCTGACCGTGCAGTTGTTGAGGGTGCCGCCGCTGCCGTGGTCGCGGAACCAGGCGCCGGTCGCGGCCTCGCGGATCCGGCAGTCGTCGAGCTGCGCGGTCGCGCCGTCGCTCACCGACACCGCCGTGTTGCGCACCTGGGACAGATCGCTGTCGACGACGTCCGCGCGCGAACCGCGGTCCAGGACGAACAGCGCGTCCGGCACGTCGTGCACCCGGCAGGAGTCCAGGACGGCGGTCGCGCCGTCGCTGACCCACACCGCCGGATAGTCGCCGGTGCTGTCGAAGATCTCGCACTGGTTGGCGTCCACGCGGGTGCCCGGGTCCCACACCGACAGGCCGTTGCGGCCGAACTGGCGCACCGTCGTGCGCGTCAGCGTCAGCACCGAACGCGAGCGCAGGTCCACCGCGTTCTCGGGGATGTCGTGGATACGGCAGTCGGCGAGGGTCAGCACCGCGTCCGTGTCGAGGGTGACGCCGTCGCCCGAAGTCCGGTGCACCACACAGTCGGTGAGGTGCGCGGTGGCCCGCCCGGTGATCTGCACCCCGCTGCCGCGGACCTCGTAGATCTCGCAACCCACCGCTTCCAGACCGGAGTTCTCCCCGGTCGCCGCCACACCCACCCCCGAGGCGTGGTGCACCCGGCAGCGCTCCAGCCGCGGATGACCGCCGCCGCGGACCGACACACCGGCCTGCCCGGCCGCGACGACCTCGCACTCCTCGAACACCCCGCCCCCGCCGTCGAGTACGGAGATGCCGATCCCGGCCGGGTTGTCGACCGTGGAGCGCCGCACCGTCGGGCGGGCGCCGCCGCGCACCTCGATACCGGCCGCGGAGCGGGTGACGATCCTGAGGTCGGTGAGCTCCGGCACGCCCTCCTCGACCAGCAGCGCGGGCACGGACGCGTCCTGCCCCTCCACGTGCAGGTCCTGGACGACCGCCGAGGCCCGCACCGTCAGCGGCACCCCGTCCAGGGGCGCGATCCGCACGGAGCCCGGGGAGCCCTCGGGGCCGCGCAGGGTCACCGCCCGCTGCACGACGAGGTTCTCCCGGTAGGTGCCCGGGGCGATGGTCAGCACGTCGCCCTCGGCCGCTGCCTCCAGGGCCGCGGCGAGCGAAGCGTACTCACCCGTGCGGCGACGCCACCGCGATGTGCCGGTGTGCGTCACCTGGACCGTGCCCTGTGCCATGGTGCTGCTCTGCCCCCACCTCGTGTTACGCGGGTCGGATGCCGAGTGCCTCGGCCGCTCCACCGTAGCGTGCGCACGGGCGGTGGGTTGACCAGAGTCGGAAGGCCGTCAGCTCCCCGTCCCGGTCCGGCCCCAGTCCGGCCCCGCCTGTGACCAGGCCCGGTCCCAACGCGCGTACCTGCGACGGACCATACGCCACACGATCATGCGGCGGGCACCCTCGACCAGACCGATGCCGAGCAGGGCCGCGCCGACCCCGGCGAGCACCGCGTGCGTGGTCGCGGTCGCGGAGTCCAGCGGGCGGGCGACGATCCTGCCTTGAGCGTCCGTCCAGATCATGAACCGGTCGCCCTTGTGCGGGCTCCTGAGGTCCGCCAGCGCCGGTCCGTGCCGGTGCGTGCCGTCCGGGGCGGTCCAGTCGGCGACGACCCGGCTGCGCAGCTCCCGGCCGGTGGCGGCCTCCGCGTCGGTGTCCAGGGGGGAGCGCGCCAGCTTGCGGGCCACCGTCGCGGTCACCGCGTGGCGGGACGCGTGCTGCTCCCGGACGGCGCGCTGGAGGGAGTCCTGGGTGAGCCCGCCGACGAGCGCGCCGGCCACCGGTGCGAGCACCAGGACGAGCAGCACGGCCGTCAACGCCAGCCAGGCCTCGGCGAGATCGGTCGCCCGGCGCAGTGGATTGCGCCGCCAGCGCCACAGTCCGCTGATCGTTCGCACGGTGCCGCACCCCCTTCCCGCTCCGTGATAACCCCTCCAGGAGGCGTTCATTCACGAACCCGGTCGAAGAGAGAGCGAAATCACCGCGCCCGGGCCTCTCAGGAACTTCTCACGATTCCCAACGCGCGGGCACCCGGGCCGGGTTCCCGACGCCCGGATCTTGAGCGGGCCTCTACCGCTCCAGGACCGCGACGGGGTCACCGACACGGACCGTGCCGGGGGAGACGGGCACCAGGTTCCGGCCGAACACCAGTTGGGACCCGATGCGGCGGTGGCGGCCGAGCGTGTACAGCGGCTCACGGCCGCGCGCGGCGCTGCTCTGGTCGGTGGTGGTCACCACGCACCGCCCGCAGGGCTTGACGGCCCGGAACTCGACCTCGCCGATGGTCACCCGGGACCAGCCGTCCTCGGCCCAGGCGTCGGTGCCCGAGACGACCACGTTGGGCCGGAACCGGTTCATGGGCAGCGGGCCCTCGGCGGCGTGATCACCCAGGGCGATCAGGGAGTTGAGGGCGTCGAGCGAGGCGGTCGTGGTGATCAGCAGCGGATAGCCGTCCGCGAAGGAGACGGTCTCGCCCTCCCGCCCGTACTCGGGGTCGACGGGCCTGCGGACGGCCGGTGCGTCCATGTGCACGAGCCGGACGTCGACGCCGAGGAACGTGCTGCACCAGGCGTGCGCGGCCGGATCGTCGCTGGGAACCGCCTCGACCTTGTCCCGGAAGATCTGCATCGGCACGGTCCCGATGGCGCTCGGCACGGCCACCGTCAGCGGTGGTCTGCCGGGCGCGGACAGCCTGACGCCGCCCCCGGGCACGAGCTCGGCGGCGGCCGTCGCGAGACGCGGCTGCTGGCGTTGGGTGACGACCTTTCCCCCGTCGTCGATCAGTGCCCAGCGCCGGTCCCCGGCCAGCCCCCAGGGCTCCACGACGGCTTCCTGGGGCGCGAGCCCCCGGAACGCCTTGACCGGATGGACGTGGATCGAGTGCAGTCGCGCGTTCCCCATGAGGTCATCGTGCCAGGAAGGGCCGGTGACCCGGGGATCGGCTCAGTACCCGCGGTACTGCTGCTGGTTGCCGTACGGGTCCTGGTAGGGAGCCGGGTTCGGGCGGGGCGCCGCGGGGCGCATCGCCTCGTAGCCCATGCCCTGTGCCGCCGGACGCGGCTGCTGGGGCTGGGCCCCGGGGTAGCCGCGCGGCCCGGTCTGCTGCGGGATGTAGGCGGCGGGCGCCTGCTGCAGCGGTGCGGGCTGCTGCGCCTGCGGGTAGCCGTAGGAGGGCTGGGAGGGGCCCGCCGGGAGGGCGGGCAGCGCGGACGGCAGCGCCGGCAGGTTGCTGCCGGGCATGCTCGGCATGCCGGGCATGTCGTACGCGGCAGGGACCCGGATCGGGGCGATCTGCGGGGTGCCCCGCTCGGCCACGAGCGAGTCGTAGATCGGAGTGTCCGGGAAGGAGGCGGAGTAGTAGCCGCCGCCATAAGTGGAGCGGGGGGAGGTCATGGCCATAAGTTAAGCCCACGATGTGCTGGTTGGGGAGACCGATAAGAGGGTTGTTTTCCGTGTCGGCAGTGACGCCGGACCCCCAATGCGAGCGAACTCGGCAAAATGGACGGCGGGTCGTGCACTGATCCCGTAAAGACCGAGTTCCGGGCGGGTTACCGGGGGTTGACCGGTGATCTTCCTGTGCTCGGCGTGGGAGTTCCCTGTCGCGGGGAATAGGTTGGCCCTGTAGGTATCGAAGGACTGCCGGGACATGCCTGGCGCGGTGACACGTGATGGGGGCGGACATGTCAATGTCGAAGGGTTCCAATACTCCGGTGCCGTCGACGGCACTGCGGGTCGAATTGGGCTGGGGCGCGGGACAGGGGGTGCCGGACGCCGACGCGTCGGCGCTGCTGCTGGTGAGCGGAAAGGTCCGTTCGGACGCCGACTTCGTCTTCTACAACCAGCCCGCGCATTCCTCCGGTGCCGTCCGGCACGAGGGCAAGCGGCAGACCGGCGGTCAGGTGATCGACGCGCTGAACGTCGATCTCGCGCGCGTGGAGCCCGCGATCGAGACGATCGTCGTGGCCGCCTCCGCCGACGGCGGCACTTTCGGACAGGTTCCCGGCCTTTACATCGAGGTCAAGGATGCCGCCCAGGGCACCGTCGTCGCCCGGTTCGACAGTGTGGGCGCGAGCGTCGAAACCGCTTTCGTACTCGGTGAGTTCTACCGCCGTCAGGGCGCCTGGAAATTCCGCGCCGTCGGACAGGGCTACAGCAGCGGCCTGGAGGGCCTCGCCACGGACTACGGCATCACCGTGGACGAACCGCAGCAGGCGGCTCCGCCCGCGCCCCGTCCCGCGCCGGTCGCGCCCCCGGTGAACGTGCCGCCGCCCCCTCCGGTCGCGCCCCCGGCGCCGCCCGCGCCGCCGGTCCAGCCGGTCAGCCTCAGCAAGGTCACGCTCACCAAGTCGGCCCCGTCCGTCTCGCTGACGAAGCAGGGCGGCACCTCCGGCGCGATGCGCGTGAACCTCAACTGGGAGATCCGCAAGCAGTTCTCGGGGTGGGCCAGCAAACTGGGCCGCCCGGTGGCCATGCACAACGACCTCGACCTGGACCTGTGCGCCCTCTACGAGCTCTCCGACGGCAGCAAGGGAGTCGTCCAGGCCCTCGGCAACGCCTTCGGCTCCCTGCACCAGCCCCCGTTCATCCACCTCGACGGCGACGACCGCACCGGGGCCGTCGCCGCGGGCGAGAACCTCACCATCAACCTCGACCACCGGCAGTACTTCCGGCGCATCCTCGTCTTCGTCACCATCTACGAGGGCGCCCGCTCCTTCGCCGACCTGCACGCCACGGTGACCCTGCAACCGCAGTTCGGCGCCCCCATCGACTTCTCGCTCGACGAGTGCACCGTCCCCTCGACGGTCTGCGCGCTCGCCCTCATCACCAACACCGGCGACGACCTCGTCGTCCAGCGCGAGGCCCGCTACCTGGTGCCCGAGCGCGGGGTCAGCATGCAGCGGACCGTCGACTACGCCTACGGCTGGGGCATGAACTGGACCCCTGGCCGCAAGTAGGCGCCGAGGGAACTCCCGCCACGCCTTCAGCCCTGCCGTTCACCCTTCCTCGCCGATCGTGTCGGGACGCGCGTAGGTGCGGCCCTTCCAGGCCGCACCCCGCCCCCGGTAGTGCTGGACGGCCGAGTCGACCGTCATCAGGAGATAGAGGAACGCGGTGAACGGCAGCAGCGGCGCGAGCCACAGCGGCTGCCCGTAGTAACGGAGCATCGGGAGATACGTCCCCGTCATCACCAGCCACGCCGCCCCGCCCAGGAGCGCGGTCGCCGGATCCCCGGCGACGAGGCCCAGGAGCGACGCCGCGGGCGGCACCAGATACACCAGCACCAGCCCGGCCACCGTCCCGGCCAGCAGCAGCGGACTGTGCCGCAACTGGGCGTACGCGCTGCGCGACACCATCCGCCACAGATCACCCAGGCGCGGATACGGGCGCACGCTGTCCACCCCCTCGGCCAGCCCCAGCCAGACACGGCCCCCGCCGCCCTTGACCGCCCGCGCGAGCGCCACGTCGTCGATCACGGCGTGCCGGATCGCGTCCGGGATCCGGGCCCGCTCGGCGGTGTCGGCGCGCAGCAGCACACACCCGCCCGCCGCTGCCGCCGTCCGCGTCCCCTTCCCGCCGATCCGGCGGAACGGGTAGAGCTGCGCGAAGAAGTAGACGAAGGCCGGCACCACCAGCCGCTCCCACAGGCTCTCCACCCGCAGCCGGGCCATCTGCGACACCACGTCGAAGCCACCGGTGCGCGCCGCCGCGACCGACTGGCGCAGGCTGTCGGGAGCGTGCGCGATGTCCGCGTCCGTCAGGAGCAGATACTCCGGCTCACGCGCGCGTGCCAGCGCGATGCCGTGGCGCACCGCCCACAGCTTGCCCGTCCAGCCCGGCGGCGGCTCACCGGGGGAGGAGACCGTCAGCGGCAGCCCGCCCGCGCGCGCGAGCTCCCGGGCCAGCTCACCGGTGCCGTCCGTACTGCCGTCGTCGACGAGGAAGATCTCCGCGCGCCCCGGATAGTCCTGCGCGAGGAGCGAGGGCAGGCTCGCGGGCAGCACCTCCGCCTCGTCCCGCGCGGGGACGACGACACAGACCGCGGGCCAGTCGCCCGGTTCCGCACGGCGCGGGAGTCTGACGTCGGTCCGCCAGAAGAAGCCCTGGCAGAGCAACAGCCACAGCCAGGCGGCGAGGGAAGCGGCGGCGGTCCAGGCGAAGGCGCTCACCCGCGCAGTGTCCCCCACACCGGCGGCCGTCGACGGCTCATCGTCTATCGTGGCCGGGTGAAGATCGCGCTCATCGACTCCGGAATCGGCCTGCTCGCGGCCACCGCCGCGGTACGGCGCCTGCGCCCCGACGCCGATCTCGTGCTCTCCCTCGACCCCGACGGCATGCCCTACGGACCGCGCACGCCCGAGGACGTCACCCGGCGCTCGCTGGCCATCGCCGAGGCCGCCGCCGCGCACGACCCGGCCGCGCTGATCATCGGCTGCAACACCGCGACCGTGCACGCCCTGCCCGCCCTGCGCGCCCGCCTCGAACCCGGTCTGCCGGTCATCGGCACCGTCCCCGCGATCAAGCCCGCCGCGTCCGGCGGCGGCCCCTTCGCCATCTGGGCCACCCCCGCCACCACGGGCAGCCCCTACCAGCGCGGCCTCATCGAGGAGTTCGCCGCCGGGGTCCCCGTCACCGAGGTGCCCTGCCACGGGCTCGCCGAGGCCGTGGAGCACGCCGACGAGGCCGCGATCGACGCCGCCGTCGCCGCCGCCGCCGCGCTCACCCCCGACGACGTCACCACCGTCGTCCTGGGCTGCACCCACTACGAACTCGTCGCCGAACGCATCCGCGCCGCCGTCCAGCGCCCCGGCCGCCCGCCGCTCGCGCTGCACGGCTCCGCCGGAGCCGTCGCCGCGCAGGCGCTGCGCCGCATCGGCGAACAGCCCGCTCCGCAGGCCCCGGCCGCGGGCGGACTCACGGTCCTGCTGAGCGGACGCGAGGGCACCCTGCCCGCGACCGCCCTCGCCTACGAGGAGGGCCGGCTCCTCCCGGCCGCCACTCCCGCGCGCTGACCCCGCCCCGGGGACACCCGGCCGGTCCAGTCGCTCTTCGCCACCCGGTACCCCCGAGGCGAAACCTGAGTAATCTCATATGCATGAGGGAGCACTCCCACGGCGGGACGACGCCGCCTTCCGACGTCTGGACCGGGCGCGCCACCAACCGGGTCCAGTGGCTGCTGGCGCTCGTCGGCTTCGCCTGCCTGGCCCTCGGGATCGAACTGGCCGTGGACTCGGCGTGGACGTCCGGCATCGCGCCGCTCGCCATGGCCGTCGTCGGCTGCATCGCCGCCGGGCTGCTCGTGCTCTTCGGCACCCTCGCGTTCGTGCACGTCGCCCTGAAGGTCGACCGGGAGTCCCTGGAGGTGCGCTGCGGCCACATGGGCCTGCCGCGCCGCCGCATCCCGCTCTCCCAGGTGCTCGGCGCCGAGGTCGACCCGAACGTGACGCCGCGCCACTGGGGCGGCTGGGGCTACCGCTGGCGGCCCGAGAAGGGCACCGCCGTCGTCGTACGCCGTGGTGAGGGCGTACGGCTGAGCCTGTGGGACGGGCACACGTTCACGATCACCGTGGACGACGCCGAGGCGGCCGTCCGGATCATCCGGGACCGGCTGCGCACGGGCACGGGCACGCCGGGTTCGGCGCACTGAGCCATCCCTCCCGCGGCTGCTAGGCGGTGTCCGCCAGCGGGCGTGCCGTGGCCAGGCCGGCCAGCAGCCCGGCGCCCACCGACACCGTCGTGAAGCTGAGCGCGTTGCCCACCGCCGCGATCGCCGCCAGCGCGGTCAGGGCGGCGCCCGCGGTCAGCACGACCGGGGTCGGGCGCGGGGAGCGCCACAGGGTGTAGAGCAACCAGCCGAAGGCCGCCGCGAGCAGGACCAGTCCGACGATCCCCTGCTCGGCGGCCTGCTGGAGCGGCGCCGAGTGCGGCTTCCCGTCCGAGAGCAGGGTGCGGGCCGCCGTCGCGCTCGCCTCGCCGAACCGGCCGGGGCCCACGCCGAGCGCCGCGTCCTGGCGTGCGAGGGCCAGGGCGTCCTGCCACAGCTCGACGCGGTGCGGGGTCAGCTGGCCCGCGAGGGAGGCGGTGAGTCCCTCGGGGAGTGTGTCCGCGGCGACCGCCCAGGTGCCCGCGGTCACCGCCGTCGCCGCGAGGACCAGCCCGGCCAGCCCCGCTCCGCGACGGCGGCGCATACGGCCCGCGGCGAGCGAGCACAGCAGGACCCCGGCACAGGTGACGAACCCGGTCGTCGACCCCACGACGGCCGCGGTCGCGACGATCCCGGCCGCCAGCGCGCCCAGGACCACGCGCGGCGAGGGCGACCGCGCCGCCCAGGCGGCACAGCAGGCGGCGCCCGTGGCGAGGGTCAGCACGGCCGCCGTCGCACCGGCGTGACCGAGCGGCGTGATGATCTCGGGCCCGGAGGAGAGGTGCGGCACGGCCACCACCAGGGCGAGCCCCGTCAGCGCCGCCGCGCCGAGCGCCGCCACCGGCAGCAGGGCGCCGCAGATCCGGCCCGCCGCGTATCCGGCGGCCACCGCGAGGACCGCCAGCAGCACGCCCTCCGGCCGGCCGTCGTGCACGGCGGCCGTCACCAGCGACCAGGCCGCGCAGGCCCCGAGCACGGCCACCCCCACCGCGTCGGAGACGTTTCGTCTGCCGTCGCCGTCCTGCGCCGGACCGGCCGCAGACGTCATCCCCGTCGATCCCACCCGTCCCCCCGAACCGGTCCCCGACCTGTGCCGCACCCTCCGCCGCGACCGCCTGACCGGGCACGGCGCGAAGGCTCCGGCACACCGTAACGGCTGATGGGCGTTTTGTGGACGCGTCGCGCAGGACGGATGCGCCACAGGTGGGCGCCCGGGAAGGACGGGGCCCTGCCGCGGGTCCGTACCGCCCCGCGGACCGCGCTGTCGGCGTCCAGGTCACCCGCCGTACACTCCCGGAGTGACCGTCACCGCAACATCCGTGGACGAGCCGGACCAGGCCCAGGAGCCCGCGTCCGCCTCGCGCGGAGCACGTCTCCTGCGCCTCGTCCCGGCCCTCGCCGCCGCGCTCTCCGGAGTGCTCCTCTACGTCAGCTTCCCGCCGCGCACCCTGTGGTGGCTCGCCCTGCCGGCCTTCGCCGTTCTCGGCTGGGCGCTGCGGGGCCGGAGCTGGAAGGCGGGACTCGGTCTCGGCTACCTCTTCGGCCTCGGCTTCCTGCTGCCGCTGCTGGTGTGGACGGGCGTCGAGGTCGGTCCCGGGCCGTGGATCGCGCTGGTGGTCATCGAGGCGGTCTTCGTCGCGCTGGTCGGGGCGGGCATCGCCACCGTCTCCCGGCTGCCCGGCGCACCGGTGTGGTCCGCCGCGCTGTGGATCGCCGGTGAGGCGGCACGCGCGCGCGTGCCGTTCGAGGGCTTCCCCTGGGGCAAGATCGCCTTCGGCCAGGCCGACGGGGTCTTCCTGCCCCTCGCGGCCGTCGGCGGCACACCGGTGCTCGGTTTCGCGGTCGTCCTGTGCGGCTTCGGTCTCTTCGAAGCGGTCCGGCTCGGCGTCGAGCGGCGCCGCACCGGGCAGCTGCGGCGCCCGGCAGCCGTCGTCGCCCTGCTGAGCGTGGCCGTCCCCGTGGCGGGCGCCCTCGCCGCCCGCACCCTGGTGAGCGACGAGGCCGAGAACGGCACCGTGACCGTCGCCGTCATCCAGGGCAACGTGCCGCGCGCGGGGCTGGACTTCAACGCCCAGCGGCGGGCCGTGCTCGACTACCACGCGCGCGAGACCGAGCGGCTGGCCGCGAAGGTCAAGGCCGGCAAGGTGGCCAAGCCCGACTTCGTGCTGTGGCCCGAGAACTCCTCCGACGTCGACCCGTTCGCCGAGGCCGACGCGGCGGCCGTCATCGAGAAGGCCGCCACGGCGATCGGGGTGCCGATCTCGGTCGGCGGGGTCGTCGAACGGGACGGCAAGCTCTACAACGAGCAGATCCTCTGGGACCCGGTCAAGGGACCCGTCGACACCTACGACAAGCGCCAGATCCAGCCGTTCGGCGAGTACCTCCCGCTGCGCTCCCTCATCGGGGCGATCAACAGCGAATGGACGTCGATGGTCCACCAGGACTTCAGCCGGGGCACCGAACCGGGCGTCTTCACCATGGCCGGGGCCAAGGTCGGCCTGGTCACCTGCTACGAGGCCGCCTTCGACTGGGCCGTGCGCTCCGAGGTCACCGACGGCGCCCAGCTCATCTCCGTGCCCAGCAACAACGCCACCTTCGACCGCAGCGAGATGACCTACCAGCAGCTCGCCATGTCCCGGGTGCGGGCCGTCGAGCACAGCCGGACCGTGACCGTGCCGGTCACCAGCGGGGTCAGCGCGATCATCATGCCGGACGGCCGGATCACCCAGAAGACCGGCATGTTCGTCGCCGACTCCCTCGTCCAGAAGGTGCCGCTGCGCTCCTCCGAGACACCCGCCACCCGGCTCGGCATCCTGCCGGAGATCGCCCTGGTGCTGGTCGCCGCGGGCGGACTGGGCTGGGCGGTCGGCTCGGCGGTACGCAACAGGCGGGCGGGCTCGGCCGGTTAGGGTCGAGGTCATGGCTACTCCCGAGTTCATCAGCGCCCTCCGTGAAACCGCCGGACACCAGCGGCTGTGGCTGCCCGGCGTCACCGCCCTCGTCTTCGACGACGAGGGCAGAGTGCTGCTGAACCGGCGCACCGACACCGGCCGGTGGTCGGTGATCGGCGGCATCCCCGAGCCCGGCGAGCAGCCCGCCGCCTGCGCCGTGCGCGAGGTGTACGAGGAGACGGCCGTGCGGTGCGTGGCCGAGCGGATCGTCCTCGTGCAGGCCCTGGAGCCGGTCACCTATCCCAACGGCGACGTCTGCCAGTACATGGACACCACCGTCCGGTGCCGTGCCGTCGGCGGGGAGGCCAAAGTCAACGACGACGAGTCGCTGGACGTGGCGTGGTTCGCGGTGGACGCGCTGCCGGAGCTGAACGACTTCGGGCTGTTCCGGATCAAGCAGGCGCTGACCGAGACACCCACGTGGTTCGACCCCACGGGAAACCTCTGAAGTATGGGTTGCGACCACATGGGGTGAGGTGAGGGCGCTGCCTAGGGTCATGCCATGACAGCAGCCCGCCCCCTCCCGGCCCCCCACGCCCCCGCGCTCGACCTCGCCGGCCGCACCGCTCTCGTCACCGGTGCCGCCGGCGGCATCGGCCGCGCCTGCGCGCTGCGGCTCGCCGCCGCCGGTGCCGAGGTCAGGGCGGTCGACCGGGACGCGGCCGGCCTGGCGGAACTGGCCGCGGGCGCGACGGGCCTCGCGGGCACCGTGGAACCCCACGTCCTGGACCTCACCGACCTGGACGCCGCCGAGTCGGCCGCCGCCGGGACCGACGTCCTCGTCAACAACGCCGGACTCCAACTGGTCCGGCCCATCGAGCAGTTCCCGCCCGACGTCTTCCACACCGTGCTCACCGTGATGCTGGAGGCCCCGTTCCGCCTGATCAGGGGCGCGCTCCCGCACATGTACGGCCAGGGCTGGGGCCGGATCGTCAACGTGTCCTCGGTGCACGGGCTGCGTGCCTCCGCCTACAAGTCCGCCTACGTCGCCGCCAAGCACGGGCTGGAAGGGCTGTCCAAGACGGCCGCGCTGGAGGGCGCGCCCCACGGCGTCACCTCGAACTGCGTGAACCCCGCCTATGTGCGCACCCCCCTCGTCGAGAAGCAGCTCAGGGACCAGGCACGGGCGCACGACATCCCCGAGGAGCGGGTCCTGGCCGAGGTGCTGCTCCAGGACAGCGCGGTCAAGCGGCTCATCGAACCGGAGGAGGTCGCCGAGGCCGTCGCCTATCTGTGCGGCCCGCAGGCGTCCTTCGTCACCGGCACCTCGCTCGTCCTCGACGGCGGCTGGACCGCCCACTGAACCGCCCCGCACCGCCCTGCACGGCCCACCGCCCCGCGGTCCTGTCGCCGCTCGTCGCGGGGGCGGGCCCTGGCTCGTGGGGTCTCCGGGCCCGGGGTGTCGTCCTCGCCGGTCGCGGGGCCGGGCCCGGAGTTGTCCACAGGGCTGACGGGACCGGCGCGCGATGAGTGATCCTGTGGGCATGTCCCGCGATCACGCGCAGTCCACCGAACGCCCCACCGGCAGCGCCGAGGCCCCCTTCCTCGACCTGCTGGCCAGGGGCGCCTCGGCCGACGCCTACGAGCAGCCGGTGCTGATCGCCCGCGCCGAGGGACGGTCGGCCGAGCGGATCGCCGCGCTCGAACAGGCCAAGGCGGTCGCCCTGCGCGTCCGCTCGGAGCTGGAGGGGCGCCGCCGCCGCGAGGCCGAGCTGTCCGCGCTGTTCGAGACGGCACACGACCTGGCGGGCCTGCGCGACCTCGACGCCGTGCTGCGGGCGATCGTCCAGCGCGCACGGTCCCTCCTCGGCACGGACATCGCCTACCTCAGCCTGAACGACCCGGCCAGGGGCGACACCTACATGCGGGTCACCGAGGGCTCGGTCGCCGCCCGCTTCCAGCAGCTCCGCCTCGGCATGGGCGAGGGCCTCGGCGGCCTCGTTGCCCAGACGGCCCGCCCCTACGTCACCGACGACTACTTCCGCGACGAGCGCTTCCAGCACACCCGGACCATCGACGCGGGCGTGCGCGACGAGGGCCTCGTCGCCATCCTCGGCGTGCCCCTGACCCTGGGCGACCACGTCATCGGGGTCCTCTTCGCCGCCGACCGGCGCGCCCGCGTCTTCGAACGCGAGCAGATCGCCCTCCTCGGTTCCTTCGCCGCCCTGGCCGCCGCCGCCATCGACACCGCCAACCTGCTCACCGAGACCCGCTCGGCCCTCGCCGGACTGGAGCGGGCCAACGAGATCATCCGCGACCGCAGCGGGGTCATCGAACGGGCCTCCGAGATCCACGACCGGCTCGCCGAACTCGTCCTGCGCGGCGGTGGGGTCCACGACGTGGCGGCGGCCGTCACTGAGGTCCTCGACGGCACCGTCGAGTTCCTGGAGGCCCCCGCCGCCCCCGCCGGGGCACTGGAGGCCTCCCGAGCCGAGGGCCGCGCGGTCCGCCACGGCGACGGCTGGATCGCGGTGGTGGCCGCGGGCGGCGAACTGCTCGGCGCCCTCGTCCTGCACGGCCACCCCGGCCTCGACCCCGTCGACCAGCGCACCCTGGAACGCGCCGCGATGGTCACCTCGCTGCTCCTGCTCGCCCGACGCTCCGCCGCCGAGGCCGAACAGCGTGTGCGCGGCGAGCTGCTGGACGACCTGCTCGACGCCCGCGACCGCGACCCACGCCTGCTGCGCGAGCGCGCCGCCCGGCTGCGTGCCGATCTCGACGCCACCCACGTCGTCCTCGCCGCCCGCCTGGAGGCCACCGCGCGCGACGCCGAGCAGGAGGCGGACGCCCGCAGACGCCTGTGGTCCGCCGCGTCCCACCTCGCCGCCACCCGGCACGGCCTGGCCGCCGCCCGCGACGGCGGCACCGTCCTGCTGCTGCCCCTGGAACCCGGCGACACCGCCACCGCCCTGGCCCGGCGCACCGCGGGCCACCTCGGCACCGCCGTCCACGAGGCCGTCACCGTCGGCGCCTCCGCCCCGGTGCGGGACCTCACCGCCCGCCCGGACACCGTGGCCGCCGCCTACGAGGAGGGCCGTCGCTGCCTCGACGCGCTCCGGCTCCTCGGGCGCTCCGGGGACGGCGCCGCCGCGGAGGACTTCGGGTTCCTGGGCCTGCTCCTCGCAGGTGACCGGGACATCCGGGGCTTCGTCGACCGCACCATCGGCCAGGTCGTCACCTACGACGACCGGCGCGGTACGGATCTGCTGCGCACCCTCGACGCCTACTTCGCCTGCGGCATGAGCCCCGCCCGCACCAAGGACGCCCTGCACGTCCATGTGAACACCGTCGCCCAGCGCCTGGAACGCGTCGGCCGTCTCCTCGGCGCCGACTGGCAGAGCCCCGCCCGCACCCTGGAGATCCAACTCGCCCTGCGCCTGCACAAGTTGGCGGCACAGACCTGACCCCCGCACGCGCGAGGCGTACGGGGGCCGGAACCATGTGGCTCAGACGGTGCGGGCGTCCGCGGCCGTCGCCCTCGTCCGTTCCGCCGTGCCGGCGTCGCCGGAGCCGACGGAGGTGAGATCCCGTTCGCGCGTCTCCTTCGCGACGCCCACGGCGATCAGGGTCAGCACGACCGCGCCGATGACGTACAGCGCGATCGGGGTCGAGCTGTCGTGCTCGGCCAGCAGCGCCGTCGCGATGAGCGGCGCGGGCGCACCCGCCGCCACCGAGGCGAACTGGGCGCCGATGGACGCCCCGGAGTAGCGCATCCGGGTCGCGAACATCTCCGCGAAGAAGGCCGCCTGGGGCGCGTACATGGCCCCGTGCAGGACCAGGCCGACGGTGACGGCGAGGACCAGGTTGCCGAAGCCCGCCGTGTCGACGAGGGAGAAGAACGGGAACATCCACAGACCCACGCCCGCGGCGCCCAGCAGATAGACGGGACGCCGCCCGATCCGGTCCGACAGCGCGCCCCACAGCGGGATCACCGCGAAGTGCACGGCCGAGCCGATCAGCACCGCGTTCAGCGCCGTCTGCTGGGAGACACCGGCCGAGGTCGTGGCGTAGACGAGGATGAACGCCGTGATGACGTAGTAGCTGATGTTCTCCGCCATGCGCGCGCCCATCGCCACCAGCACATCGCGCCAGTGGTGCCGCAGGACCGCGACGACCGGGAGCTTCTCCGCGGCGTCCGCGGACGCCTTGCGGGACTCGGCGCGGGCCAACGCCTGCCGGAACACGGGGGATTCGTCGACAGAGAGACGAATCCACAAGCCGACGACCACCAGGACTCCGGAGAGCAGGAACGGTATGCGCCAGCCCCAGCTGGTGAACGCGGCGTCCGAGAGGGTCGCGGTGAGCAGCGAGAGCACACCGGTGGCGAGCAACTGCCCGGCGGGCGCCCCGGTCTGCGGCCAGGACGCCCAGAAGCCGCGCCGCCGCGCGTCCCCGTGCTCGGACACCAGCAGCACCGCCCCGCCCCACTCGCCGCCGAGCGCGAACCCCTGGACGAGGCGCAGCACGGTCAGCAGGACGGGCGCCGCACTGCCCACGGTCGCGTGGGTGGGCAGCAGTCCGATCGCGAACGTCGCCCCGCCCATCAGCAGCAGGCTCAGCACCAGCAGCTTCTTGCGGCCCAGCCGGTCGCCGTAGTGCCCGAACACCAGGGCGCCGATGGGCCGGGCGGCGAACCCGACCGCGTACGTCAGGAACGACAGCAGCGTGCCGACGAGCGGGTCGGAGTCCGGGAAGAACAGCTTGTTGAAGACGAGGGCGGCGGCGGATCCGTAGAGGAAGAAGTCGTACCACTCGATCGTCGTGCCGATGAGGCTGGCGGCGACGACGCGCTTCAGGTTGCCCGGGGTCGCGGGTGCGGGTGGGACGGATGCTGCGGAGGCCATGAGCGCCACTTCCTCGTGTGCCGTGGGGACGGAGACGTGCAGTACGTGCTGGCACACGGTAGGAACGCTCAGGTGAGGCTGATATGTGGTGGGGCTACATAGTTCTCCTAGGAGGTATGCGTGCGAACGCTATGCCTCGGCGTGGAGACCTGGAGGCCTGAAGGTCTCAGGGACCTAGAGCGGAGCCGGTGAGGAGGCGCCCGCGATCAGGAGGCGGGGGCTGCCCGAGCCGTCGGCGGGGACGCTCCACAGGTCGCTGCTGTCGACGTCGCCGTCGGTGGGCAGGGCGTAGGCGAGGGTGTCGTCGTCCAGCCAGGTGGCCTGGTCGTCGACGCTGTGGCGTTCGGCGAGCGGTGTCTCGCGCAGGGTGTCCAGGTCGAGGACGTACTCGCGCCACAGGTCGGTGCGGGACAGGACACGCTTCTTGAAGGCGATCCGGGTCCCGTCGGGGGACAGGGACGGGCACTCCACGTTCTCGGTCAGGGTGGTCACCGACTCGCCGGAGATCGAACCCCGCACCAGATAGGTCTTGTTGGCGGTGTTGAGGGTGGCGTAGAAGGTGTCGTCGTCGGCGGCGAAGGTGACGCCCCAGAAGTTGACGTCCGCCGCCTTGTAGGACTTGCCGTCCAGGGTGATGGAGAACGTCTCCAGGCTGGGGATCAGCTTCATGGTGCGGGTGTCCAGGATCGACGTCCGGGTGGAGAAGAAGGCGGACGCGTACGACTCCCCGGAGACGAAGACCGTCCAGGCGGCGAAACGGCCGCTCGGGGAGACCCGGGCCCGGCTGGGGGTGCCCGCGAGAGGGAACGTTTTCTCGGTACGGAGGTCGGCGTCCAGCAGCAGCGCCTTGTTGCTCTGCTTGAGGACACCCGGATCGGACTGGAGGCAGACGCCGGTGCCCGCCGCCGCGTAGAAGCGGGCGCACTTGAGGTCGGACGCGGTGCGCCCGCCCCCGGGGTTGGCGGAGGCCACGGAGGCGACCGCGGTGCGGTGCGGGCCCGAGGCGCCGTTGACGAAGGTCAGCCGGTTCTTCTGGTCGAGCGTCAGTTTGCCCGAGCTGACGGCCGGGCCGCCGGACTGCGGCTGGTTCGCGCGGTCCGCGCGGGCGGCGGCCTTGAGCACCAGGCCGGTGCCCAGGCCCGCGAGCAGCAGGACCGCCGCGGCGAATACGAGCAGGCGGCGGCGGAGCGAAGTCATCTGGATCCCTGTGGCTTTCGTTCTTGCGGGGGAGGGTGTTCTCGTTCCGGTCGGGGCGCTCATCGGGCCCACCGGCGGGTGCTCGGCGTGCTCCGTCCGCGGGTGTTCATCGTGTCCCGCTCGCGGGTGCCGGGCGGAGCACCCTGCTCGCGACGAGCGCGCAGCACAGCAGGCCCACCGCCGACGCGGCGAGCGCCGGTCCGTCGCCCCACAGCGTCCAGGCGGCGCCGAAGCCGAGCGAGCAGCAGAACCGGGCGAGCGCCTGGCTGGTCCCGACGATGGCGAGGCCGCTGGCCCGCAGATGCTCGGGTACGACGGAGGCCAGCGCGGCGGGGAGCACCCCGTCCGTCGCCGCGTAGAACACACCGTGCAGTGCCAGCACCGTGGGGACGAGCAGCCCGGTGTCCGGGGCCCACAACAGGAGCCCGTACGCGGTGAGCAGGCTGACGTGCCCGGCGAGGAACACCGTGCGGCGGCCGATCCGGTCGGCCAGCGCGCCCAGGGGCACGGCGAGCAGCAGGAAGACCACGGCGGTGCCGAGCGGCAGCAGCGTGAACCACTGCTCGCCGACCCCGGCCCGGCGTTGCAGCAGCAGGTACAGGAACGCGTCGCTGACGGTGGTGAGTCCGAGCAGCGCGGCACACCCGGCGAGCGCCCTCAGGCGCGGCAGCCGCAGCAGGGCGAGGGCCTCGGCCAGCCGGACGGGCGGCTTGGTGTCTCGCGGGCGGTCCCCGGCACCGCCGTCCCCGGAGGTCCCGGAGGTCCCGGAACCCTCGTCGGCCCCGGCCGCTTTCCCAGTCCCGGCCGGTTCACCGGTCCCGGCCGGTTCACCGGTCCCGGCACCACCGGCCCCGGCCCCCTCGGGTGCCGGCCGCCGCCGGGGCACGAACAGGACGAGCACGATCACGCCGAGCACGGCGACGCACGCGCTCACCCCGAACACGGCGTCGTAACCGTCGGCCGCCGCCTGGAGGATGAGGAACGCGGCGAGAGGGCCGAGCATCGCTCCGGTCGTGTCCATCGCGCGGTGCACGCCGAACGCCCGGCCCTGTTTCTCCAGGGGGGTGGACAGCGAGATCATCGCGTCGCGCGGGGCGGTGCGCAGCCCCTTGCCGGTGCGGTCGAGGGCCAGGACCGTGCCGAGCGCGGCGAAGCTGCCGGCGATCAGGAGCAGCGGCTTGCACAGCGCGGACAGGCCGTAGCCGATCCCGGCCAGCAGCTTGTGGTTGCGCACCCGGTCGGCGAGATGCCCGCCGGTGAGCTGGACCAGCGCGCTCACCCCGTTGTACACGCCGTCGAGGGCGCCGAACCCCAGCGGGCTGAAGCCGAGCGTGGTGAAGAGGTAGAGCGGCAGGACGGCGGTGACCATCTCCGAGGAGATGTCCGTGATCAGGCTGACCGTGCCCAGGACGAGCACGACAGGGGCCACCTTGCGCCCCGGGCCGCGTCTTCGGCCCGGTTCGGCGTCCTCCCTCGGTGCGGCGGATCGTTCGGTGAGGTACATGATCGGAACTCCACGTGCTACGGCAGAACTTCAGGCGGGTTACGGCGTCGGGTGCGCGGGGGATCAGCCCTGCCGGCTGCTGTCGTCCCGCAGCCAGGTGTCGAAGTCCCTTGCCCGGATGGCCCTTTCGGCCCGTCGCCGCGCCACCAGCGCCGCGGCGACGAAGACGGCGACCCCGAGGAACAGGCGCGGCTCCTTGCGGAGCATCGCCTTGAGGTCCGCCGTGCTGGTGCGCGCCGACGCCTCCTGGGGCCGCTGGTGCTGTTCGACCTGGGCGGTGGAGACGGCCGCGCGGATGCGGCGCCTGATGAGATCGCGCCAAGTACGCGGCGGATGCACCACGACCCGGGCCGCGTCCACCACGCGCCGTTCCGCCGCGGTGAAGGCGAGGGAAGCGGCCAGGTCGTCGGCCATCAGCGGCGGGAGCGCGGCGATCCGCGCGTGCCCGGACTCGGACACGGCGATGACCCCCCGCCCGAACAGGCCCTCGCGCACCGCGGGCAGGCGCTGCCACACCTGGTAGTACGCCCTCACCCGCCAGGCGCAGGCGGCCAGCGGGAGCTGCCGTTCGGGGGCGGTGGCGAGGACACCCGAACCGTCGTCGGCCAGGGGCGCGACGAGGGCCCGTACGTCCGCGCCCGTGATCACGACGTCGGCGTCCACGTAGATCCGCGGGAAGCCGACGGCGTGGTCGTCGCCGGTGCGCAGGGCGGCGTGCTTGGAGGGGACGGGGGTCTCAACCACCCTGACGCGCGGGCCGTGTTGGGCCGCGACGCGCGCCGTGTCGTCCGTGCAGCCATTGCACACGACCACGATGTCGACGTCGTCCTCCGGGGCTCCGGAGGGCTCGGCGAGCAGGGAGTCGAGGAGCCGTCCGATGACTCGCGCCTCGTTGTGCGCGGGGATCACGATGCTCGTCACCTGGGCAGTATGACGCCGGTGTCGCGATTGCGATGTGTGTTTCGTCCAACTGTTCCCGTGACTGCCGTCAATGGTCTAGATTGAGGATCACCGCGCCGGTGAGGCAGGGGATCTCACCTCTGGGGGCTTGTCAAAGCGCGGTCGTGGAAACCGGATTGGAAACGGATAGTAACCAATTTGCAAAGGGCGTCCGGTGGTTGGGGAACCGCCGATCGTCCTTCTTGATTGATTTCTAGCTTTGAATTTCGGCGCCGCCGCGTGGAGGAGACACGTCGGTGCCGATCCGGCCCTGGCTGTGGGCTGACGACCGTATCTCTCGTTCACTGACAGCCAGGGGTAACTGCGCGTGTGGTGGGGGGCCATGACCATTGAGGTCACGCACGAGCAAGTGGATGTGGAACACATACGTCCGGAAGCTCGCCGAAGACCCTGGGATCGGAAGTACCGGACTGTCCTGCTGGTCGCGGACGGTCTCGTGGCCGTTGTCGCGGCTCTGCTGATCCACGGAGCGTACGGCCGCTGGGCGGTGGCACTGGTGCTGCCCCCGGCGTGGATCGGAGCGATGTTCGTCCATCGTTCCTACGACCGCAACGCCCTGGGGCTGGGCACCGAGGAGTACCGACGGGTGCTTCGCGGAGCCGTCGTGCTGCCCGCGCTGGCCGCGGTCGCGCACGTGGTGTTCACCCATGATTCCGGCCTCCTTCATGACATGACCATGGCCGCGATACCTGCTGTCGCGCTCGCCCTGCCCGTCCGCTACGCGCTCCGCCGCCGGCTGCACCGGCGCTGGGCGCGCGGCCGGGACGGCAGTGCGACGCTCCTGGTGGGTCCCTCGCACGGGGTCCTGGAACTCGTCGCCGTGCTCCGGCGCTCCGGCGGACAGGAGCTGCGGGTCGCCGGGGTGTGTCTGAGCGACGCCCAAGCCGTCGCGGACATCCGCAAGTTGGGGATACCCGTGCTCGGCGGCGTCGACGACATGAACGACGTCGTCCGCGCCATGGGCATCGCCACCGTGGTCGTCCTGCCGGCACCCGAGCTCGACGCCTCCGTCGTACGCCGGATGTCCTGGTCGGTGGCCGCGCAGGGCGTCGACTTCCTGCTCGCCCCGATGCTGACGGACGTCTCCGCGGACCGGCTGACCGTCCGGCCCACCAACGGAGTGCCGCTGGTGCGGATCCAGGCGCCCAAGCTCTCCCGGGCCGCACGGCTGCCCAAGGAACTGCTGGATCGTTCCTTCGCCGTGCTGCTCCTGCTGTTCCTGGCGCTGCCGCTGCTGCTGATCGCCCTCGTCGTCCGGATGGACAGCTCAGGACCCGCGCTCTTCCGCCAGCAGCGGGTGGGCCGCTACGGCGACCACTTCACCATGTTCAAGTTCCGCACCATGCGCCCGGATTCGGAAGCCCTCAAGGCCGAGCTGGCGCATCTCAACGAGAACAGCGACGGACTGCTGTTCAAGGTGAAGCAGGACCCGCGCATCACCCGCGTCGGCTCCTTCCTGCGCCGCAGCTCCGTCGACGAACTGCCGCAGCTGCTCAACGTGGTCAGGGGCCACATGTCGCTCGTCGGCCCCCGCCCGCCGTTGCCCGAGGAAGTCGAGGAGTACACCTCGGACATCAAGCGCCGCATGCTCGTCAAGCCCGGTCTCACCGGACTGTGGCAGGTCAGCGGACGCTCCGACCTGCCCTGGGACGAGGCCGTCCGGCTCGACCTCGGATACGTGGACAACTGGTCGATGGGCCTGGACCTGTCGATCCTCGTGCGCACCGGGTCCGCGGTGGTGCGCGGCACGGGCGCCTACTGACGTGCCTACTGATGCGCCGATTGCTGAGCCGAACGACGAGCCGAACGATGAGCCGGGGGGCCAACTCATGGCGACGGACCGAGGAAAGAAGAGCGCAGTGACGCAGGAGCCGTTGGGGGTGGCGGTCGTCGGGGCCGGCTACTGGGGGCCCAACCTCGTACGCAACTTCCAGGCCAGCGACCGCTTCCGGCTGCGCTGGCTCTGCGACCTCGACGTGGACCGGGCCCAGCGGGTCCTCGGCGGCTACTCCACCGTCCAGGCCACCGCGGACTACGCGGCCGTCCTCGCCGACCCCGAGGTGGCCGCCATCGCCGTCGCCACCCCGGCCGGCACCCATCTCGACATCGCCCTGGCCGCCCTGCGCGCCGGGAAGCACGTCCTCGTCGAGAAGCCGCTCGCCGCGACCTACGCCGACGGGGTGCGCCTGGTCGCCGAGGCCGAGGAGCGCGGCCTGACCCTGATGTGCGACCACACCTACTGCTACACACCCGCCGTGGGCCGCATCCGGGACATGGTCCGCTCCGGCGAGCTCGGCGAGATCCACTTCGTCGACTCGGTCCGGATCAACCTCGGCCTGGTCCAGAAGGACATCGACGTGATGTGGGACCTCGCCCCGCACGACCTGTCGATCCTCGACTTCATCCTCCCCGACACCGTCGAGCCGGTCGCCGTCGCCGCCCACGGCGCCGACCCGATAGGCGCCGGACAGGCCTGCGTCGCCTATCTGACGCTCACCCTCAACACCGGTGCCATCGCGCACGTCCACGTCAACTGGCTCTCGCCGACCAAGGTGCGCACCACCATGGTCGGCGGCGCCAAACGCACCCTCGTCTGGGACGACCTCAACCCGCTCCAGCGGGTGGCCGTCTACGACCGGGGCGTGGACCTGGCCTCGCCGCAGGAGATCGGCGCCGACGAACGCCGGGACATGCTCGTGTCGTACCGCTCCGGCGACATGGTCGCGCCCGCCATCGGCGAGAAGGAGGCGCTGCGCAGCATGGTCGAGGAGTTCGCCGACTCGATCACCGAGAAGCGGGCGCCGCTCACCGACGGCCGGGCGGGCCTGCGGGTGCTGGACATCCTGGAGGCGGCGTCCCGCAGCCTCGAGTTCAAGGGCGCGGTCGTCGGCCTGCGCGCCGGGCGTTGACCGAACCAATTCGCTGAGAGGTAACCGCAGTTGAGCAGCGTACGTGGCAAGAAGATCCTGGTCACCGGGGGAGCGGGCACCATCGGCTCCAACCTCGTCGACCTGCTGGCCGAGGGCGGCGCCCGCGAGATCGTCGTCCTCGACAACTTCGTGCGCGGGCGGCGCGCCAACCTCGCCCAGGCCCTGCCCAGCGGAGTCGTCGAGGTGGTCGAGGGCGACGTCCGTGACGTCGCCACCGTCAAGAAGGTCACCGAGGGCGCCGACCTGGTGTTCCACCTCGCCGCGATCCGCATCACCCAGTGCGCGGAGGAGCCCCGCCTCGCCAACGAGGTCCTGGTCGACGGCACCTTCAATGTCCTGGAGGCCGCGGCCGAGGCAGGCGTCGCCAAGGTGATCGCGTCCTCGTCGGCGTCCGTCTACGGCATGGCCGAGACCTTCCCGACGACCGAACGCCACCACGCCTACAACAACGACACCTTCTACGGCGCCGCGAAGGCCTTCAACGAGGGCATGCTGCGCAGCTTCCACGCCATGTACGGCCTGGACTACGTGGCGCTGCGCTACTTCAACGTGTACGGACCGCGGATGGACATCCACGGTCTGTACACCGAGGTCCTCATCCGCTGGATGGAGCGCATCGAGGCGGGCGAACCGCCGCTGATCCTCGGCGACGGCACGCAGACCATGGACTTCGTCGACGTCCGCGACATCGCCAGGGCCAATGTGCTCGCCGCCGAATCGGACGTCACCGACGAGGTGTTCAACGTCGCGAGCGGTGCCGAGACCTCGCTGAAGGAACTGGCCGAGGGCCTGCTGGAGGCGATGGGCGCCGAGGGCCTGGAACCGGTGCACGGCCCGGCCCGCTCGGTGAACTCGGTGGTGCGCCGTCTCGCCGACACCTCCCAGGCCACCGAACGCCTCGGGTTCACCGCGGAGATCGACCTGCGCACCGGCCTGCGCGACCTGGTCCAGTGGTGGCGCGCGGAGCGGGAGGCCGCCCAGTGAGCACCGACCGCATCCCGGTGATGATCCCCTGGCTCGGCGAGGAGGAGGCGCGGGCCGCCTCCGACGCCGTCCTGTCCGGCTGGGTCGCCCAGGGCCCCCGCGTCGCCGCCTTCGAGAAGGCCTTCGCGGAACGGGTGGGCGCCGAGCACGGCATCGCCGTCAGCTCCTGCACCACCGCCCTGCACCTGTCGCTGGTGGCGCTGGGCATCGGCCCGGGCGACGAGGTCGTGGTGCCCTCGCTGTCGTTCATCGCCACCGCCAACGCCGTACGGTACGTCGGCGCCGAGCCGGTCTTCGCCGACGTGGAGCTCACGACCGGCAACCTGACGCCGGACACCGTCGACGCCGTGCGCACGCCGAGCACCAAGGCGGTGCTGGCCGTTCACCAGGGCGGTGTCCCGGCGGACGTGCACGCCCTGCGCGCGGCCTGCGCCGAGTGGGACCTGCCGCTGATCGAGGACGCCGCCTGCGCCATCGGCTCCACCGTCGGCGGCAAGCCCGTCGGCCACGGGGCGCTGCTGGCGGCCTGGTCCTTCCATCCGCGCAAGCTCGTCACCACGGGCGAGGGCGGCATGATCACCACCGACGACGCGGAGTGGGCGGCCCGGCTGCGCCGGCTGCGCGAGCACGGCATGAACGCCTCGGCCGCGGACCGGCACGCGAGCGACAAGCCGGTCCTGGAGGCCTACCTGGAGGTCGGCTTCAACTACCGGATGACCGACGTCCAGGCCGCGATCGGGCTCGTCCAGCTCGGGAAGCTCGACGCGATGATCGCCCGCCGCCGCGAACTGGCGGCCCGTTACGCCGAGTTGCTCGCGGACGTGCCCGGACTGACCCCGGTGCGCGACCCCGGGCACGGGCAGAGCAACTTCCAGTCCTGCTGGGTCCTGGTGGACGAGGCCTATCCGCTCGACCGGGACCAACTCCTTGCCGCGCTCGCCGCGGCCGGGGTCTCCGCCCGCCGCGGGATCATGGCCGCGCACCTCGAACCCGCCTACGCCGGGCAGCCGCACGTCCCGCTGCCCGTCACCGAGCGGATCACCCGCGACTCGCTCATCCTGCCCGTGTTCCACACCATGACCGAGGCCCAGCAGGACCGGGTCGTCGCCGTCCTGCGCGAACAGGGCCGCGGATGACCGGACTCGTCGTCGTCGGCGCGGGCGGCTTCGCCCGGGAGACCGCGCAGGCCGTGCGGGACTCGGGCGCCTTCGAACTGCTCGGACACCTCGACGACAACCCCGGCCTGCACGGCACCGACGTGGACGGCGTGCCCGTTCTCGGCGGCACCGACCTGGTCCACGAACTGCCCGGCGCCCAGGTCGTGGTGTGCGTCGGCAACCCGCGGGACTACGCGGCCCGCGCCCGCCTGGTCCGCCGCTTCGGCCTGCCCGAGGAGCGGTACGCCACCGTCGTCCACCCGACGGCCGTGGTCTCCGCCACCTCGCGGATCGGCGCCGGCTCGGTCCTGCTCGCGCACTGCGTGCTGACCGCCGCCGTCCGGGTCGGGGCCCATGTGGCGGTCATGCCGCACGTCGTCCTCACCCACGACGACGTGATCGAGGACTTCGCCACCCTCACCTCGGGGGTGCGCCTGGGCGGAGGGGTACGGCTGGAGCGCGGCGCCTACATCGGCTCCGGCGCGCTGGTCAGGGAAGGCACGACGGTCGGCGCCTGGTCGCAGATCGGCATGGGGAGCAGCGTGCTCGCCGACGTACCGCCGGGCGAGGTCTGGGTGGGGAGCCCGGCCCGACGGCTGCGGGAGGCGGGCGCACCCGCGCTCGACGCACTCGCGACCGAGACACCGAACGCACCAGTGGGGGGACCGCTGACATGAACCAGATACCGCTCGTGGACCTCAAGGCGGCCCACGCGGAGGTCGCCGACGAGGTCCGGGAGGGCTTCGAACGCGTCCTGGCCGACACCGCGTTCATCGGCGGCGAGGAGGTACGCCGATTCGAGCGCGAGTACGCCGAGTTCGGCCGCGTCGGCCATGTCGTGGGGGTCGCCAACGGCACCGACGCCGTCGAACTCGCCCTGCGCGCCTGCGGTGTGGGCCCGGGGGACGAGGTCGTCGTCCCCGCCAACACCTTCATCGCCACGGCCGGCGCGGTGGCCAGGATCGGGGCACGGCCCGTCCTCGCCGACTGCCTGCCCGGCAGCCATCTCCTGGACCCGCAGGCCGCGTTGGACAAGGTCGGCCCGGCCACCCGCGCCGTGGTCCCGGTCCACCTGTACGGCCAGATGGCCGAGGTAGGTGACCTGGTCACCCAACTCCCGGACACCGTAGCCGTGGTGGAGGACGCCGCCCAGTGCCAGGGCGCCTCCCGCGACGGCCGCACCCCGGGCAGCGGCGGCATCGCCGCGACCAGCTTCTACCCCGGCAAGAACCTCGGCGCCTACGGCGACGCGGGGGCCGTCCTCACCGACGACGCCGAGCGCGCCGACCTGGTGCGCGCCATCGCCAACCACGGTGGCGTCGCCAAGTACCGCCACGACGTGGCCGGGTTCAACAGCCGCCTCGACGGCCTCCAGGGCGTCGTCCTGCGCGCGAAGCTCAAGCGGCTCGCGGACGGCAACGCGGCCCGGCGGGCGGCGGCGGCACACTACGACGAACTGCTCGGCGGCCTCGCGGACACCGGCCGGATCGTCCTCCCGGTCACCGCACCCGGCAACACCCATGTCTGGCACCTGTACGTCATCCAGGTCACCGACGCCGACCGGGACGACATCGTCGGCAAGCTCAACGCCGAGGGGATCGGCGCCGGGGTGCACTATCCCGCGCCGGTCCACCTGACACCGGCGTACCGCGGTCTCGGGTACGGCGCGGGGGACTTCCCCCACGCCGAGAAGGCGGCGAGCCGCATCCTCTCGCTGCCCCTCTTCCCGCAGATCACCCCCGATCAGCAGCGACGCGTGGCCGACACGCTCACGGACGCGCTCGCCCGCTGATCGTCCCCATCCGCTCCACCCGGCCGCACGGGCCGGTCCTGCACAGCACCGCTGAGAGGTACACATGAACAGATGGAGCAGACGGATCCGGGGCATCCGCCTCGCCGTCGTGGCAGCGTTGGTCTGGGCGGTGCTCCCGCAGGCGGGGACCGCCCTCGCGGTGTCCGATCCGTGCGGTTCGGGCTCCAATCCGATCGTCTGCGAGAACTCGAAGGCCGGCAGCCCGAAGACGGACTGGTTCTCGCCCAACGCGTACGGCGACATCAAGGGCTTCTCCACCAAGGAGAGCGTCCAGGCCGGTGAAACGGTCCAGTTCAAGATCCAGTCGCCGGTCTCCTATCACGTGCAGATCTACCGTCTCGGCTGGTACGGCGGTGACGGCGCGCGGCTGATGTCGACCGCGGCCCAGGCCGCCGTGACGTACTCCGCCAACTACACGACCAACCCCGCCAGTTGCACCACCAAGGCCACCACCGGCCTCGTCGACTGCGGCAACTGGCCGGTGACCGCCACCTGGACGGTGCCCAGCGACGCCGTCTCCGGGCTGTACATCGCGAACCTGGCGCAGACCGACGACGAGGGCCTCATGCCCTATCCGTTCGTGGTCCGCAACGACTCCAGCACCTCCGACATCGTCGTGCAGACCAGCGACCAGACCTGGCAGGCCTACAACGACTACGGCGGCCAAGACCTCTACGGCGGCGCCGGACCCGCGCCCGACGGCCGTGCCTACGAGGTCAGTTACAACCGCCCGTTGGACATCGGCGGCGACAACGGCATCTACGGCTCCGAGTTCATGATGCTGGCGTGGCTGGAACGCAACGGCTATGACGTCAGCTATCTGTCCGGGGTGGACGTGTCCACGCACGGCGACACCCTGCTGAAGAAACACAAGGTGTACCTGTCCTCCGGGCACGACGAGTACTGGACGCAGGAGCAGTACTCCAACGTCCTCGCGGCCCGCAAGGCCGGTGTCCAGCAAGGGTTCTTCAGCGGCAACGAGGTCTTCTGGCAGACCCGGCTCACCCCGAGCATCGACGGCACCAGCACGGACAACCGCACGCTGACCTGCTACAAGATGACCAAGATGGTGCAGAACAACGGCATCGCCGATCCCAGCGGCAAATGGACCGGCACCTGGATGGACCCGACCAGCACCCAGTACGGGCAGGCCTACCAGCCGCCGAACATCCTCACCGGCTCCATGTTCACCGTGAACGGCTACCGCGCCGACGCCATCACCGTCCCCGGCTCGTACGGCAAGAACCGGCTGTGGCGCAACACCTCGATCGCGAACCTCACATCGAGCCAGACCGCCACCTTCCCCGAGGGCACCCTCGGGTACGAGTGGGACAGCGACATCGACAACAGCACCAGACCCTCCGGCGCCATCACCCTGTCGTCCACGACCGTGGACATCAACGACGGCAAGTACCGGCTGGACTGGGGCAACACCTACGGCAACGGCACCGCCACGCACAACCTCGTCGCCTTCCGCGACCAGGACTCCGGCGCGCTCGTCTTCGGCGCCGGAACCGTCCAGTGGTCGTGGGGTCTGACCAACATCCCGACGTACGACCCCGATGACGAGGTCGTCACCGAGGACGCCCGGATGCAGCAGGCGACGGCCAACCTCCTGGCCGACATGGGCGTGCAGCCGCTGACCCTGCAGAGCACCCTCGTCGCCGCCACGAAGTCCACCGACACCACCGGCCCGGCCATCACCGTCTCGACCCCGGCCTCCGGGGTCACCGTGCCGGCGCTGAAGCCGGTCACCATCAGCGGTACCGCCACCGACTCCGGCGGCGTGGTGGCCCGCGTCGAGGTGTCCACGGACGGCGGCAGCACCTGGCAGGCGGCCACCGGCCTCGGGTCCTGGACCTACAGCTGGACGCCGACGGCCCCGGGCGCGGCCTCCATCAAGATCCGCGCGGTCGACGACAGCGTCAACATCGGTACCGTCACCACCCTGCCCGTGACCGTCGGCCCGCAGGCCTGCCCCTGCACCGTCTGGCCGGCCACCGCCGTGCCCGGCACGGTCAACGCGGGCGACGGCAGCTCCCTGGAGCTGGGCGTCAAGTTCCGCACCACGGTGGCCGGTTCGATCACGGGCGTGCGCTTCTACAAGTCGCCCGCCAACACCGGCACCCACACCGGCAGCCTGTGGAGCGCCTCCGGCACCCGCCTCGCCACCGGCACCTTCACCGGCGAGACGGCCTCCGGCTGGCAGCAGCTCAACTTCTCCACCCCGGTCACCGTCAAGGCCAACACCACCTACGTGGCCTCGTACTTCGCACCCAACGGCGGCTACTCCTACGACGGCGGGTACTTCTCCGGCAGCGACGCGGGCCTCGCCCCGCTCACCGCCCTGAAGACCGGCACCGACGGCGGCAACGGCGTCTACCGCTACAGCTCCACCAGCGCCTTCCCGTCCTCGGCGTCCTCCGGCAGCAACTACTGGGTCGACGTCGTCCTGGACACCTCCACGGCCAGCACCACCCCGCCCACCGTCACCTCCACCTCCCCGACCTCCGGGGCGACCGACGCGTCCATCACCTCGTCGGTGTCGGCCGTGTTCAGCGCGGCCGTCGACTCCGACGGGCTGACGTTCACGGTGAAGGACCCGAACGGCAACACCGTCCCCGGGGCCGTCACCCTGCCCGCGTCGAACAAGGCGACGTTCACCCCGTCGACGGAACTGTCCCTGCACACCACGTACACCGCCTCCGTCCAGGGCTCCGACGTCTGGGGCAACACCATGACGGAGCCGAAGACGTGGTCGTTCACGACCAGTTCCACCCCGCCGGCCGTCACCTGCCCCTGCACGCTGTGGAGTCCGTCCACGGTCCCGTCCACCACGGACATGACCGGTGACACCAACTCCGTCGAACTGGGCACCAGGTTCACGTCCTCGGCGTCCGGCTGGATCACCGGCGTCACCTTCTACAAGGGCACCGGCAACACCGGCACGCACACCGGCAGCCTCTGGTCGGACGGCGGCACGCTGCTCGCCAGCGGCACCTTCACCAACGAGACGGCGACGGGCTGGCAGACGCTGACGTTCGCGACCCCGGTCGCGGTCACGGCGGACACCAGATACGTCGTCTCCTACCACGCGCCCAACGGGCACTACGCGGTGGACGGCGGCTATTTCGCGTCGGCGCACCAGTCGTACCCGCTGACCGGCACCGCCGACACGGCCACCAGCCACAACGGCCTGTACAAGTACGGTGCCGACGCGGCGTTCCCGACCGGCTCCTACGGGTCCGCGAACTACTGGGTCGGCCCGGTCTTCACCGCCGACGACCCCAGCGCGTCCCTGGCCACGGAGACCGCGTCCGAGGAATCGGCGTCCACGGTGAGCTACACCGCGGACGCGACGAGCCCGCTCGTCATGAAGCTCTCGGACAAGGTGTCGGTGTCGTCCGTGAAGGCGAGCGTGACCATCCTGAAGGGTGCGAAGCCCGCCAAGGGCCTGAAGGTCTCGGCGGTCGTCTCCTACGACCGGGCCACCCACAAGGTGACCGTCCACCTCACCGGCCCGATGCCCGACCACACCCGGTTCAAGGTCACGGTCACGGCCAGGGACAAGCACCGCGACAAGGTGAAGTCCCACAGCTGGACCCTGACCTCCAAGACCGTCCGCACCAAGAAGAACTGACCGACCACAACCCACCGTTGGGGGTCCCCTCCGCTGCCGGAGGGGGCCCCGACGGGGATTGGCCACCCCCACGATGAGCACCGTCAGTGTTGTCATCCCGTGCTACAAGTACGGCCATTTCCTCGCCGACTGCGTGAGCAGCGTCCTCGACGAGAACCACGACGTCGACGTCAAGGTGCTCATCATCGACGACTGCTCGCCCGACGACTCGGCCCAGGTCGCGCGGAAACTCGCCGCGGACGACCCGCGGATCGAGGTCCACGTCCACGAGACCAACAAGGGCCATATCGCCACCTACAACGAGGGCCTGCTGGAATGGGCCGACAGCGACTACGTCGCGCTGCTGTCCGCCGACGACCGGCTCGTGCCGGGCGCCCTGGACCGGGCCGCGGCCCTGCTGGACGCCCACCCCGAGGCGGGCTTCGCCTACGGCCGGCCGCTGCGCTTCCAGCACGGCGGCCCGCTCCCCAAGGCCCGCACCCGCAGCACCGGTTCGGTGGTCTACCCCGGGCACTGGTGGCTGGAGCGGCGCTTCCGCGAGGGCACCGGCTGCATCACCTCACCCGAGGTCGTCGTCCGCACGAGCCTCCAGCGCGAGGTCGGCGGCTACGACCCGGCGCTCCCGCACGCCGGGGACATCGAGATGTGGATGCGGCTCGCCTCGCACGCCGACGTCGGCTACATCCGCGGCGCCGACCAGGCGTTCTACCGGGTCCACGGCAACAACATGTCCACCGTCGACTTCGGCGGGCAACTCGACGACATCCGCCAGCGGCTGATCGCCTTCGACTCGGTGCTCGCCAAGTGCGGCGACCGCCTCCCGCACGCCGACCGGCTCGCCGAGCAGGTCCACACCCGGCTCGCCCGCTTCGCGCTGCGCCGCGCCTACCGCGCCTACGACCGGGGCCGCACCGCCGTCGTACCGGTCGAGGAGTGCGTGGCGTTCGCCGAGGAGTGCCTGCCCGGCTACCGGGCGCTGCCCGAGTACCGCGCGCTGCGGCTGCGCAGAAGGATCGGCCCCGCGGCGATGCCGTACCTCCAGCCGCTCGTCTGGTCGGCCGTGGCCGAGCGCGGGCGGGAGGCGCTGTGGTGGGAGTCCTGGAAGCGCCGCGGCATCTGATGCGCGATCCGTACAGCTCAGTGGGGCACGGCCACCGGCGCGGCGTGCCGGTGGGAGCCCGCCGGCACCGGTCGGCGACCGGCCAGGAACCGGTCGAGCCACAGCGCGCCCAGCACCCCGCCGGCCAGTCCCAGCAGGGCCACCCCGGCCAGGCCCCGGCTCCGGTTGCCCTGCACCAGCGCGGCGTTCGGCTGGGTCAGGACGGTGGAGGTGATCCGCGCCTCGGGCGAGACACCCTGCGCCGCCTGCACCTCCTCCACATGCCGCGTGTAGACGCCGATGACCCGGCGTACGGCCGTCACGGCCGCGTCCGGGCCGGACGCCTGCGACTGCACCTGGAGCGAGGGGATCAGATAGCGGGGCGTGGCACTCGTGCCGCTGTTGCGGGGCACCAGGCGATACGTCCCCCGTACACCCGCCGCCTCCAACTCCTCCACCCCGGCAGGGGATTCGAGCTGTTGGACGACCGCGTACGAGAGCGCGGCCAGCGGCGGCTGGAGGTTGGTGAGCTGGTTGGGCTGGTTCTGGGTGACCGGAGGCTTCAGCACGACCACCGCGGACGCCACATAGTGCGGCGTCGGGCGGACCACGTAGTACGCCCCGCCCGCCGTCAGCAGCAGCGCCACCACCAGGACGTACCAGCGGCGGAGCAGTGCGTCGGCAACGTTCCCAGGCGACATACGCGTTCCTTCCGTCCCTCCCGATACTGGCAGGGCACGCGGCGCGATGCCACCGAATGGAGGGGGACGGTTCATGAGTCTTGGTGAAATATGGGCAATTCTGCGCCGACGCTGGTACTTCATGGTGCCCTTCACCGTGCTCAGCCTGATCAGCGGCGGCTATCTGTGGGTGACCGTCCCCGTCGCGTACCAGTCGCAGAGCTCGGTCGCCCTGCTGGACTCCTCGGCGGTGGCCCGGCTCGCCCCGACCTTCGGCAACCCCATCTCGAACGCGGGCGGTTCGCTGATCGTCACCGCCGACGTGCTGATCAGGACCCTCGAATCGGCCGACGCCGCGAAGGAGTTGCGCAGCCGGGGCGTCGTCGACCCCTACACCGCCGGGTTCGCGCCGGGCAGCGAGAGCCCGCTGCTGCTGCTCAGCGTCACCGGCACCGACCGGGCGCAGGTCCTCAAGGAGACCGACACGCTCACGGAGTTCGCCGGTGAGCAGCTGACCGCCCTCCAGGAGGCCGCCAAGGTCCCCTCCGCCTATCTGGTGCAGACCGCGCCGGTGGTGCTGCCGCAGACCCCGGTGGCGAAGTCCAAGAGCCGCTACCAGGACGTCGCGGCCGTCGTCATCGGCGGTGTCGTCAGCGCGTTCCTGCTGTCGATCCTGATGGAGGGCGTCGCGGTCGTACGCCGCCGCCGGCATCCCGAACCGCGGGTCAAGCAGCCCTCGCGCACCCCGAAGCCGGGCCGGGTGGGCCCGCTCGCCCGCCGGGTCGACGCCACCGCGATCCTCACCGTCTATCTCGTCCTCGCCTTCTTCATCCCCTCGAACCTGGCGCTGCCCGCCCTCGGCGGCGTGGGCACCCCCGCCAACGTCTTCGCCCTGCTGGGCCTGTTGTGGTACCTCGCGACCTGGCTCGGCGGCCGGATCCTGCCCGCCCCCGGCACCAGGACGCCCCGGGTCACGATGTGTCTGCTGGGCTTCGCCGTGCTGGCCGCCTACATCGCGGACGCGCTGCGCGAGAGCTCCAAGCAGGAGATCCTCGGCGCCGACCGCGGCCTCATCGGCTTCCTGGTCTGGCTGTCCCTGGTCGTCCTCACCTCGGCCGCCGTGCAGGAACGCCCGCGCCTGGACGTCCTGATGCGGCGTGTGGTGATCCTCGGCGCGGTGGTCGCCGCCATCGGGTTCTACGACTTCTTCGCCGCCACCAACATCGCCGACTCCATCCACATCCCCGGCCTCCAGACCAGCGTCGCCCAGGTCGACGTGATGGACCGGGGCTCCTTCACCCGGCCCCGCTCCACCACCGCACAGCCCCTGGAGTTCGGCGGGATGCTCGCCATCCTGCTGCCCTTCGCGATCCAGCAGGCCTTCGACCCGGTGCGCCGCCGTCTGAAGGTCTGGCGGCGCTGGCTGCCGGTGCTGCTGATCGGCGGCTCGCTGCCGCTGACCGTGTCCCGGACCTCCATCATCGGCATGCTGATCGTCGCCCTCGTGATGGTCCCGCGCTGGAAGCCGGCCCGCCGCTGGGCCGCCATCGGCGTGATGACGGCGTCCGTGGCCGTCTTCAAGGTGCTCATCCCGGGCCTGATCGGCACGATCACCGGCCTGTTCGCGTCGTTCCTGTCCAACTCCGACAGCAGCACCCAGGCCCGCACCGTCAAGTACAGCGCGATCGTGCCCTATCTGGAGGAACACCCGCTGTTCGGCCGGGGTTTCGGCACGTTCACCCCCGACCTGTACTTCTTCACCGACAACCAGTACATGCTGACCCTCGCCGAGATGGGCGGGCTCGGACTGATCGCCCTGCTCGGCCTGTTCGTCATCGGCATCCACCAGGGCGGAGCCGTCCGGCGCCTCGCCCGCACCGACGCCGACCGCGAACTGGGCCAGGCGTTCTTCGCCTCGGCGCTCGTCGCCCTCGTCATCAGCGCCACCTTCGACTCGCTGAGCTTCCCGATGTTCGCCGGGATCTTCTTCCTGACCCTGGGCGCGGGCGGCAGCTACCTCGGCTTCATCCGCCGGGAAGCGGCCACGCCCCCGGTCCCGGAGCCCCGCAGGACCACCGAGGAAGCGCAGCTCCCCCAACTCGTGGAGTCCCGATGAGTTCCGTCGCCGTCATCGTCGTCACCTGGAACAGCGCCAAGGTGCTGCCCGGGTTCCTCGCCGCGCTCCCCGACGGCATGGCGGGCCTCGACTGGCGGCTCGTCGTCGCCGACAACGACTCCGCCGACGACACCGTCGAGGTCCTCAAGACCCTCGCCCCGGACGCCACCGTCGTCCAGACCGGCCGCAACGCCGGGTACGCCGCGGCCATCAACGCGGCCGTCGCGGACGCCGGGGAGTTCGGCACCGCCCTCGTCTGCAACCCCGACGTCCGGATGCGGCAGGGCTGCGCCGAACGCCTCGTCGACAGCCTCGGCGACGGCGTCGGGATCGCCGTACCGCTGCTGTACGAAGAGGGCCGGGACACCCCGCACCACTCCCTGCGGCGCGAGTCGAGCGTGCTGCGGGCGCTCGGGGAGGCCGTCATCGGCAACCGGCGGGCCGGACGGTTCCCGAAGCTCAGCGAGATCGTCACCGACCCCGGCGCGTACCGGCGGCCCACCCGCGCGGACTGGGCCACCGGGGCGCTCATGGCGATCTCCGCGGACTGCCGCGCCGCGTGCGGGCCCTGGGACGAGTCGTTCTTCCTGTACTCGGAGGAGACCGAGTACTGCCTGCGCGCACGGGACCTCGGACACGCCACCCAGCTGGAGCCGCAGGCGGAGGCGGTCCATCTGGGCGGCGACTCCCAGGTGTCGCCCCGGCTGTGGACCCTGCTCACCCTCAACCGGGTACGGCTGTACCGGCGCCGCCACTCGGGCGCGGCCACCGTCCTGTTCCGGGCCGCGGTGTTCCTGCGCGAGGCGTCACGGGCCGCGCTCGGCCGCGAGGCCAGCCGGGCCGCGGCGCTCGCCCTGCTGCGCCCGGGACTCGGCCCTCAGGCCGACCAAGTGGTGTAGAAACTCTCCGGGTTGACCAGGTACCGCACCGTCGGGTGCGGTACGTGGCGCACCTCGTGCCCGCGGCTGTAGCGGTACACGAGCTCCCAGTCCTCGCGCGGCATCACCTCGGGCGTACGGCGCACCCGGCTGAAGCGCAGGGCGGCGTCCCGGCGTGCGACGAACGCGTTGGTGTCCAGGAACGACTCCCGCGCGGCCCGCCTGCGGTCGAACGGCACCGACAGGACGTCCCGTTCGGTGCCGTCCGGCAGGACCCGGCGCAGCGCCGTGTACACGCCGTCCGGCCCGCCGGGGGACTCCAGGACGGCCAACGCCCGCTCCAGATGGTCGGGTTCCCACAGGTTGTCGTCGTCCAGGAACGCCACGTACCGCGAGTCGGTGAGCCCGATGCCGACATTGCGCACGACCCCGGCGACCCCGGTGTTGCGGGCCAGCGACACCGCGAACAGCCTCGGGTCGGAGGGGAGTTCGGCGAGTCCCGCGCCGTCGTCGACGACGATCACGACCTGGTCCCGGACCGTCTGCGCCAGCGCCGAGCGGACGGCCGCCCGCAGCGCCTCGGGGCGGCGGTGGGTCGCGATGACCGTGGCGACGCGGGCGGGCGGCACGGTGACGGAGGCGGCGAGGCGGCGGATCTCGGCCGACTCGAAGCGTCGCAGCCGCACCGCCGAGGGGGCGAGGAGCACCTTGTTGCGCAGCTCGAACAGGACGAGCCAGCCGAAGGCACGCTTGAGGAGCTCCCAGGGGGCGCGGGCGAGGCGTCGCATGAATCCCATCCTCAGCCGGCCTTCCGGGGCGTGATCGGGGTGCCGTCGGAGAACCGGTTGCCGCTCCAGACGTTGCCCGCGCCGCCCGCGTTCCAGGCGGTGACGGCGCCGTAGTGGCCGCTGTAGCGGTGGTAGCGGGTGGAGAAGACGTTGTCGGTGACGGTGATACCGGTGGCTCCGTCGCCGCCCCCGTACAGCGCGTAGGCGCCCCCGGCCAGCAGGTTGTCGTCGATGACCGTGTTGGAGACGTGACCGGTGTCCGCGAACAGCCCGATGGCGGCGGACGCCCCCTTGTCCACCGGCACGGAGTTGAGGAGCGTGTTGTGGCGCACGATCAGCTTCCCCGAGTTGCCGCCGCCGCTGATCACCGCGTCGGTGTGCTGCCACTCGCCGCCGGAGTTGCGGAACGGGATGAGGCCGTGGACGTAGTTGTCGTGGAGATACCCCTGGCCCATGGACAGGGCGTTGCCGAACACGGAGATGTCGCACCAGCCGACCTCGATGGAGCTCGAACCCATGTTGGACACCGCGTAGTTCACGCCGCCGTTGTCCGGTCCCTCGCCCGGGATCGCGGTGATCGTGGAGTGCAGGACCCGCAGCCCCTTGAAGCCCGGACGCAGGTTCACGCCCCACCAGTTGGTCGAGGTGATCTTCGTGTCGATGATGGTGACGTCATCGGCGTAGATGTCGAGCGAGCCGACGATGTCCTTGCCCTTGATCACCGCCCCGTCGGTCCGGATGCTCACGTTCCCGGAGGCGTCCCGCTTGAGGAAGCCCCGGGGCCCGGTGTTGCCCGCGTTCGGGTAACCGGCCTCCACGGCCGCCGAGGTCTTCGGCGGCGCGCTGGAGGGCTCCGTGGGCCTGGGGCGGGTGGTGCTGTGCGCGGTGCCGCTCGGTGACGTGCTCGCGCTGGGGGAGGGGCTGCCCGTGGACGGGGACGCGGCGGCGGTCGAGGGCTCCGGGGCTGCCGAGGAGCCCTCCCGGCTCGCCAGCCCCGATTCGACCGACGCACACGCGGCGACCGCGAACAGCAGGGTGAGGCCGCTTAACAGACCGCTGATCCTCCGTGTCGTCCTGTCGCGTCTCATGCCGCCTTCACCGTCCCCGGACCGAGCAGAAAGCGGCGGCTGGGCAGCACGCACACCACGTAACAGACCGTCGCCACCGTGCTGATGACGAACACGGCGAGGGTTCCCTCGCCGAGGAGTTCCTTCGCGCCGAGCACCACCAGTGTCATGACGGCACCCCCGAAGAAGGGCCAGGCGCAGGCCCGCGCGACATGGGCGAGACCTACCCCGGCCCGCCCGAGGGCGTACAGGAACACGGGGACGACGAGCAGGGCGCCCACCACGACATGGCCCTGCGCCACCCCGACGATCCCGTCGAGGCGGGCGCCGGCGATGAGCACCGGGACGAGCGCGATGACCCACAGCCCCTGGACGAGGATGAGGGAGCGGCGCTGACCGGCGGCGACGAGACAGTCGTAGGCCAGTTCGCAGCCGATGCGGATGAGGCCCAGGGCCATCAGCCACGGCAGCGCCTTGGCGGCCGGAACCCATGTGTCGCCGTACACGAGTCGGACCACCGGGGCGGCCAGACCGCCCAGCAGGACGCACAGCGGCACGGTGCCCGTGACCAGGACCCCGAGGGCGCGGCTGAAGCCCTGCGCGAGTGCCTGCGGGGAGTCCGCGAGACGGGAGAAGCCGGCGAAGGAGACCCGGCGGGCCGCCTCCGAGATGATCCGCACCGGCCAGCCCGACATGTTGAACGCCAGGACGTAGAAGCCGAGCGAGACCCCGCCGAGGGTGGAGCCGACGACCATCGTGTCCACGTTGACGACGGCGAGCGCCAGCAGGCTCGCCCCCGCCAATGGAAGCCCGAACCGCAGCAGCGCGCGGGCCTGTTCGGGGTCCCAGCCGAACCGCATCGTCCCCGGAGCCGCGATCGCGCAGCCCACGAGCGCGGCGATGTTGCCCGCGACGGCGCCCACCGCGAAGCTCATCGCACCCCACCCGGCGAACGCCAGCAACAGGGTCACCGCGGTGCTGAGGACGAAGTTGAGCGCGTCGATCACCATCCGCTTGCCCTGCGCGAACTCCCGGGTCAGGAAGGACGCCGGGACCTGCGCCACACCGTCGATGATCAGGCACAGGCACATCACCCGGAGCACGCCGGTGGCGTCCGGCGAGTCCAGCAGCACCGCCACCGTCGGCGCCGACAGGAACAGGGCCGCGTACAGCACCCCGCTCGTCGCGGTGGCCAGGGTCAGCACGGTCGGCGCGAAACGGCGCGGGTCGCCGTCCCAGCGGACGATGGCGAGGCTCACGCCCAGCTCGTTCGCGGAGAGCAGCACCAGCAGCACCGTCTGCGCGATGCCGTACACGCCCCACTCCGCGGGGCCCAGGGCGAAGCGGGCCAGGATGATGCCGGTGGCGAAGTTGCCGAGGCGCATCACCACCGTGTTGATCAGGCTCCAGCGGGCCGCCGAACGAACTTTGCGGCCGAGTGAGCCCGGTGCCGGGCTGTCGCTCGGCTCAGCGGTCTCGCTGTCCGGTGTGCGAACGCTGTCCATGAGTCGATTCCTCGTCGAGCTGCTTGGCGGCGGGGGCCACGGCCACGCGCCCCGCCTTCGGCTCCCCGGACCGCCGGTCGGACGCCGAACGCGACCAACTGGGCGGGGTACGAAGGGCCATCGTCTGTTCCACGACCGTCTCCGCGGCCTCCACCTCCGAGGGGGAGGCCGGCTCCTCGGTCCGCGGCGCGGGCTCCGGCTCCGGCTCCGGCGAACGCGGCCGGCGGCGCGCCTCCACCCAGAAGACGACGACCAGGCTCAGCACCAGACCCAGCACCCCGGCCATGACCAGGTACTGCAACCGGGCCTTGGTCTGCGCGACCGGATCCTGCGGCGGCACGACCGTCGACATACGGATCATGGCCTTGTCGTCGACCGACTGCTCCTCCTGGAACTCGTCCAGGCGTTCCTTGGCGTAGTCGGTGAGGATCTTGTCCGAGGCCAGCACCGACTCCTTGTCGGTGCCCGTGACCGTGAGCCACATCAGCGGTCCCTGGGCGTTGTCGGCGAGCTTCGCCTCGAACGTGCCTTTCGCGCCACGGGACTTGAGCTCCCGGATCGAGCCGTCCGAGTTGAGATTGCGGGCCAGGCCGTCCGCCATGCCGGTGAGCGAGGTCTGGGTGCTGAGGAACGGGTTGCCGTCGTAGGCCTCGGTGGCCTTCTCGGAGTTGAGTAAAACGACCGTGCTCTGGGACTGGTAGGTGACCGGGACCAGGAACAGCACGGCGGCCATCAGGCCGCCGGTCAGCACGAGTCCGGGCAGCAGGACGTACCAGCGCCTGCGCATGACACGGAAGATCTCCGCGAGATCCATGACGGTCCCCCCTGGCGACCAGACGTTCGACGAGCATGTGGTGCAAGCGGATCATATGGGGAACGTCTGATCGTTGGGTCCAGCCTGACGGGTGCTGTTCGGCGGATCGGTCGGACGTGGCCGGTCGTTCGCGGTGCCGCCGGTCAGCAGCACCTCGGCGATCCGGTCGCTGGCGTGCCCGTCCCACAGGGCGGGGCGGCGCGGCGCGGGGGGCTCGTCCAGGGCGCGGTTCACGGTGGCGACGATCCGCGCGGGATCACGCCCCGCGAGGACGTTGGTGCCCTCCTCGACGGTGATGGGCCGCTCGGTGTTGTCCCGCAGGGTCACACACGGCACGCCTAGCGCGGTCGTCTCCTCCTGCACCCCGCCGGAGTCCGTGAGGACGACCCGGGCGGCGTCCTGGAGCGCGATGAAGTCCAGGTAACCGGCGGGCGGCACCAGCCGGATGCCCCCGGGCACGCCGATCTCGGCCAGCCGGGCCGCCGCGCGCGGATGCACGGGCAGCAGCAGCGGGCAGCGCCCCGCGATCTCCCCCAGGGCCTTGAGCAGCCCGGTGAGGACCTCGGGGTCGTCGACGTTCGCCGGACGGTGCAGAGTGACCAGCCCGAACTCCCCCCGCTCCAGGCCGTGTCGGTCCAGGACGTCCGAGGCGCGGGCCCGGTCCAGGTTGGCCAGCAGCGTGTCGATCATGACGTTGCCGACCAGATGGATCTGGTCCTCCCGGTACCCCTCGGCCCGCAGGTTCGCCACGGCGTCGGGGGAGGGGGCCAGCAGATAGTCGCTCAGCCGGTCGGTGGCGACCCGGTTGACCTCCTCCGGCATGCTCCAGTCCCGGCTGCGCAGACCCGACTCGACATGGGCCAGCAGCGGCCCCGCCTTCGCGGTGACCAGGGCGCAGGCCAGCGTGGAGTTGATGTCGCCGACCACGACCACGATGTCCGGGGACACCTCGGCGAGGAGCGGCTCGAACGCGGTCATCACCCGACCGGTCTGCTCGGCGTGACTTCCGGAGCCGACTCCCAGGAAGCGGTCCGGCGGGCGGATGCCGAGGTCGGCGAAGAACACGTCGTTCATCGCCGGGTCGTAGTGCTGCCCGGTGTGCACCAGGAGCACCTCGGCGCCCCGGCCCTCCAGGGCGTCCATGACCGGCTTGATCTTCATGTAGTTGGGGCGCGCCCCGGCCACACAGACGATACGAGGCATGGGTCAGAGCACCTCGACCGTCGGTCCGGGCGCCATCCGGCGGCGGCAGTCGAGCACGAACGGCGCGTGCTCGGCGATCAGTTCGTAGTCGAAGCTGTCGTGGTCGGTGAGCAGTACCACCACGTCGGCCGCCGCGAGTTCGGCGGGCTCCGGCTCGACCCGCACCAGCCGCGCGTCCACCGGAAGTCCCTCGACGACATGCGGGTCGGCCGCCCGGACCTGGGCACCCATGTCGAGCAGGAGCTGCGAGATCCGCAGGGCGGGCGACTCCCGCGCGTCACCGGTGTTCTTCTTGTACGCGAGACCCAGCAGCAGGATGCGCGAGCCGTTGACGGACCGGCATCTCTGGTTGAACAGATCGCTGACGCGGCGCGTCACGTACTCCGGCATGTGGTTGTTGATGTCGTTGGCCAGCTCCACGAACCGGAAGCTCTGACCCAGTTCACGCTGCACCCGCCAGGACAGGTACGACGGGTCGATCGGCAGGCAGTGACCGCCGACCCCCGGACCGGGCGTGAACTTCATGAACCCGAACGGCTTGCTGGACGCCGCCTCGATGGCCTGCCAGACGTCGATGTCCAGATGGTGCGCGAACATCGCGATCTCGTTGACCAGCGCGATGTTGACGTGCCGGAAGGTGTTCTCCAGCAGCTTGGCGAGCTCGGCCTCCTTCGGCGAGCCCACCGGCACGGTCGTGTCGACGAGTTGGCCGTAGAAGTCCTGAACCGCCTTGAGGGAGGCCTCGTTGACACCGGAGACGACCTTCGGGGTCTCCTTGAAGCCCCACACCGCGTTGCCCGGGTCGATCCGCTCCGGGCTGTACCCCAGGTGGAAGTCGCGGCCCGCGGTGAGCCCGGAGCCCTCCTCCAGGATCGGCGCGAACAGCTCCTGGGTGGTGCCCGGGTAGGTGGTCGACTCCAGCACCACCGTCGCCCCGGGGCGCAGATAGCGGGCGAGTGTGACCGCCGACTCCTTGATGTACCGCAGGTCGGGCGTGCCCTCGTGCAGCGGCGTGGGCACGGTCACGACGGCGATGTCGAAACCGCCGCAGTCCCGCGCCGACTCGCTCGGCCGGTAGGTGCCGTTGTCCAGCGTCGCGCGGATGCGCTCCGGGGTGACGTCCTCGACGAAGGACTCACCGGCGGCGAGCGTCTTGATCCGCCGGGCGTCGACGTCGTACCCGATGACCTCGTGGCCCACCTCCGCGGCCCGGACGGCCAGCGGCAGACCCACGTATCCCTGTCCCACCACGACGACACGCATCAGTGACTCCTGTTCGCGGAAGCGGCCTGGGGGGTGAGCCGGATGAACTCACGCGCCGTCATGAGAAGGAACGCGGCATTGGTCGTGACATAGCGCCGGCCGAGCCTGCGCGGCTCCTGGAGCGCGCGGTAGAGCCACTCCATGCCCAGCCGCTGCCAGGCCTCGGGGGCCCGCTTGGTGATCCCGGCCAGGATGTCGAAGGAGCCGCCCACGCCGTGGACGACACGGGCGCCCGTGCGGTCGCCGTAGGCGGCGGTGAAGATCTCCTTCTTCGGCGAGGTCATGCCGAGAAAGAGCATCTGGGCACCGCTGCGGGCGATCGCGTCGGCGATGCCCTCCTGCTCGGAGTCGTCGAAGTAGCCGTTGCGGTGACCGGCCACCTTCAGGCCGGGGAAGCGGTCCGCGACCCGGCGCATCATCTCGGCGAGCACCTCCTCCTTGGCCCCGAGGAAGTACACCGACATGCCCGCCGACTCGGCCTCCGCCAGCAGCCGCAGGAACAGGTCGATCCCGGCCACCCGCTCCGGCAGCGGGGCACGCAGCACCCGCCCCGCCCACACGACGGCCTGTCCGTCGGCGACCACGAGATCGCAGCCCGACACCGCCTGCGCGAGCCGCGGATCGCGCCGCATGTTCACCAGCTTCGCCGCGTTGACCACACCGATCTCCAACCGCCGCTCCTCGCGCACCGCTTCGAGGCAGCGTGCGACGGTCTCGTCCATGGTCAACGGGTCGAGTTCGACGCCGAACAGCGTTCTTCGCCCGCTCATATCCGGCCCCCCCGCCAGGCGTGGAGCATCCAGCCGAACTCGTACGGCCGGCACTCGCGGTCCACCGACAGCGGCCGGTACGCCCGGTCCAGCGGCTTGATCCGCAGGCCCGGAACAGCCCGCGATCCGGCCCCGCGCACGGCCCGGACGACCTTCTTCGGGTCGCCCCGGTAGACCTTGCGCCAGGTCACGCCGAGCTCGTCGAGGATCATCGGCTCCCGGTGCCCCGGGCTCCGGTCGAACTCGGCCACGTCCGTCATCCAGCGCAGCCCCTTGCGGATCGCCGCGCCGAAGTCGGAGCCGCCGGCGTCCGTGAGGTCGAACAGGGCCGTCGGGGCCATCGCGTGCTGGTGGACGCTGTAGACCGGGTAGCCCTCCACGACGGCGCCGGTGCGCGCGTCGTAGTGCCACCACCACTGGCCGCCGTCGCCCTGGAGCGCGCAGATACGGGCCGCGCACGCCTCGGACGCGGCCAGCGCCTCCGGGTCGCCGCCCGCCGTCGCCGCATGGGCGAGGGCCAGGGCCTGGAGCGGATACGTCTGGTCGGCGAAGCAGCTGACATGCGCCCGGTACCAGGGGAGCAGACCGGGGCCGGTCGCGTGCGGGAAGAGCGGGCTGTCGCCCAGACGGGCCCGCAGCAGCCGGTCCCGCGCCGAGGTGAAACGTCTCTCCACGTCGACCGTGTCGCGGGCCGCCGCGTACGCGGACAGCACCCACGCGGCCTCGACGGTGTACTGCGGGCGGTCGTACGCGTCCAGGGCCTCGACCCTGGCGACGGCGTCCGACAGTTTGGGATGCCCCGTGTCGGCGGCGGCCCACGCGATCAGCGCCGCGTCGCCCAGGTTGGTGACCGAGGGCAGCGACTCCACGAGCAGCCCCGTGAACTCCTGCGCGGTACGCCCGCCGAGCACCGCGCGCTGGCGGTCCTCCGGGAGGTACCTGACCCCGAGCGCGGTGATGGCCGCGTACCGCGTGCTGGTCCCGCGCCGCTCCAAGGTCCAGGAGCCGTCGGGTGACTTCACCCCGGCCATCGTGAAGGCGAAGGCCTCCTTGCCGGGCAGCAGCATCGACGGCAGCCCCGATTCGGCCACGGTGAGCAGCCGTTGGGCGAGCGAGAGCAGCGACGGTTCCTCACGACCGAGCGCAGCCAGACGTGACATGGTCATCTTTTGGACACACCAACCCCCCTGTGGGCCTGTGCTGAACGTTCTGGTGGTCGGCTGACCGCGGCCGACCGCGCGACGGAATGCAGATCTCAGGCGCAGAAGCGGGTCGTGCTCCCGGCTCCAGACACAGGTGTCCCCACCACCCCGTAACCCCCCCTGGGCACTTCAGGCTTGTGCGCTCATTGTGCTAGGTCTGCACACTTCGCACACATGTTATGCCTGTAGATGTTCGAGGAAACGCACTTTGCGGGAAAGAGCTGGAAACTGCTGATACAGGTGTCATAGGCGGTCGGCCTGCGGCTCCTGTCACGCCGTGCCACGTCCGCCTGTTCGAGGTATCACACACGCTAGACCTCGATTTGTTCGAGGAGTTGACGCGCGTCGCGGCACGCCGTGCGCGGCTCGGGAAGGTTCGGGGCGGGCCGGATCCTGCCATCCGTCGTGTTCGAACCCGGCCGGTTCCGTGGCCGGGAAGTGTTCGAAGTCGGCCGGATCCGTGCGGGAGTTGCGTCATGGAGCGGCCGGGTTCCCGCGTCCCGCGCGATCGGAACCGACCTGATGCGGAAGGAGCGGGGGCCCGGAAGGTGCCGGACTCGGAACGAGCCGGGTTCGGAGCGGGCCGGGTTCGGGGCGGTCCGGGTTCATGGCGTGCCGGGTTCTGAACGGGCCGGGTCTTGAACGGGCCGGGTTGTGAACGGACCCGCTCCGGACGCCGGGGCGCGCTCGCTCGACGGCCGGAGCGGTCCGGCCCGCTCCGGCCGTTCAGGGTCTTCAGGGTCCCGCGCGCCCCGCGGACGCTGTCACGCGCGGGCGACGAGCAGACCGTCCTTCTCGTCGTACAGCTCGCCCGTCTCGGGGCACTCCCAGGTGCCCGGCGCGTCCTCGTGCTCGGTGAGGCGGACGCCCGCCCGGCCGACCCAGCCGATACGGCGGGCCGGGACACCGGCGACGAGCGCGTGGTCGGGCACGTCACGGGTGACGACGGCGCCGGCGGCGACGAGGGCCCAGCGGCCGATGTGTACCGGCGCCACACACACGGAACGCGCCCCGATCGAGGCCCCCTCGGCGACGACCACGGCGACCGCCTCCCAGTCGCCGCCCCGCTTCAGCTTGCCCTCGGGGTCCACGGACCGGGGGAAGTAGTCGTTGGTGAAGACGGCCGCCGGGCCGACGAACACCCCGTCGCCGAGGACCGCGGGCTCGTAGACCAGGGCGTAGTTCTGGAGCTTCACGTTGTCGCCGATGCGTACCCCGGGGCCCACGTACGCGCCGCGGCCCACGATGCAGCCGCCGCCCAGCCGGGCGTCCTCGCGGATCTGGGCGAGGTCCCAGACCGTCGTCCCGTCGCCGATGACGGCCGACTCGTCCACCTGCGCGGTGGGCTGGACCTTGAAGCTCATAGGGCTGAACCTTTCCTCTGCTCTCGCCGGTTCACGGTGCGATCTGCACCTTGCTGTGGTCCCCGAGCACGAAACGGTGCGCCGCCGGTTTGCGGGGCGCGGGGGTCACCTCGACGTTGCGGCCGATCAGGGACGCCTCGACCCGGCGCACCCCGCTCACCGAGGAGCCGCGCAGCACGATCGAGTACTCGATCTCGCTGTCGTCGATCCGGCAGTCCCCGGCGATCGAGGTGAACGGGCCGACGTACGAGTCGCTGATGACGGTGTCCGCGCCGATGATCGCGGGACCGACGATCCGGCTGCCCGTGACCCGCGCGCCCGCCTCGATCCGCACCCGGCCGATGATCTCGCAGTCCTCCGCCTCGCCGTCGATCCGCCGCTCCAGGGTCTCCAGGACCGAGCGGTTGACCTCCAGCATGTCGGCGACGTTCCCGGTGTCCTTCCAGTACCCGGAGATCGTTGTGGACCGCACGTCACGGCGGGCGTCGATCAGCCACTGGATGGCGTGCGTGATCTCCAGCTCGCCGCGTCCGGACGGCTCGATGGAGCGCACCGCCTCGTGGATCGCGGGGGTGAACAGGTAGACGCCGACCAGCGCCAGATCGGACTTGGGGTGCTCCGGCTTCTCCTCCAGGGCGATCACCTGCCCGGCCGCGTCGAGTTCGGCCACACCGAAGGCGGCCGGGTCCGCCACCCGGGTCAGCATGATCTGCGCGTCCGGCCGTTCGGCCCGGAACGCGTCGACGAGGCCGGTGATGCCGCCGACGACGAAGTTGTCCCCGAGGTACATGACGAAGTCGTCGTCGCCGAGGAACTCGCGGGCGATCAGCACCGCGTGGGCCAGTCCGAGCGGCGCGGACTGCGGGATGTAGGTGATGTCGAGGCCGAACGCGGAGCCGTCGCCGACGGCCTCCCGGATCTCCTCGGCGGTGTCCCCGACGACGATCCCGACCTCGGTGACGCCCGCGTCGGCGATCGCCTCCAGGCCGTAGAACAGCACCGGTTTGTTCGCGACCGGGACGAGCTGCTTGGCCGAGGTGTGGGTGATGGGGCGGAGCCGGGTGCCGGATCCACCGGACAGCAACAATGCCTTCACGGAGATCACCCTACTCACGCGCGCCCCACCCGCAGGGGGGATTCGGCTGGCTACGGGATGAACGCCGCCTCCGCGTCATGGCCGTAGATCCAGCCACTGCCGACCAGCGGATCGGCCGCCGCCAACGCCGTGTCCCGGGCCCGCTGTTCGGGACCGTCGGGCAGATGGTTCACGTCCCGCCGGTCGTGACTGGCGCGCTGGACACGGGTGGTGCGGGGCAGCCGCGCCGACTCGTAGCGCAGGAGGGCCCGTTCGGGGTCGTCCGGCTCCAGGGCCAGACAGCGGGCGAGGACGGCGGCGTCCTCGACGGACTGGGCGGCGCCCTGGGCGAAGAACGGGAACATCGGGTGGGCCGCGTCGCCGAGCAGGGTGACCCGGCCCCGGCTCCACCGCGGCAGCGGCGCCCGGTCCAGCAGCGCCCACCGTCCGGGGGCCCCGCCCGCGGCGACGAGGCCGGTGACCCGGGGGTCCCAGTCGGCGAACTCGGCGTGGAACTCACCGACTTCGGCGGTCGTGCTCCACGACTCGTCGGTGAAGTCCCCGGCGGGAGCGAACGCGACCACGTTGACCGCGCTGCCGCCCGCGATCGGATAGTGCACGAAGTGCCGCCCCGGCCCCAGCCACAGGGTCTGCGCGGCCCGCAGCGCGAACGCGGGGGCGGCCCGTGCCGGCACGACGGCGCGGAAGGCGCAGATCCCCGAGTACTCCGGCGGCTCGGCCTCCGCGACCGTCCCGCGCACCACGGAGTGCACCCCGTCCGCGCCGACGACGACGTCCGCCTCGGCCCGCCCGCCGTCGGCGAACCGCAGCACCGCCCCGTCGGAGCCGGGCTCGACGGCCGTGCACCGCGCGCCGAACCTGACCCAGCCCTCGGGCACCGCCCGCCGGATCGTGTCCAGCAGATCGGCCCGGTGCACGGTGTACGTCCGCTCCCCGTACAGCCGCTCGCACACCCCGCCCAGCCGCTCCACGGACAGCACCTCGCCGTCCGCCCACCGACGGAACTCCCACCCCCACTCCAGTGCCACGGCCCGCCGCAGGAACGGCTCCAGGACACCGAGGCGCCGCAGCAACCGTACGGCGTTGGGGGCGACGACCAGACCGGCGCCGACCTCGGCCGGTGCCGACGCCTGCTCGTACACGGTCGCCGTCAGTCCGGCGCGCCGCAGGAACGCGGCGGCGGCCATGCCGCCGATACCACCGCCGACGACGGCGATCCGCAGGTCACCGGAGCCGGCGGGACCGGGCACGGGCTGCTCCTTCGGTGGTCGGCGCGGGTCAGTCCAGGGTGCCGCGGAGGACGTCCGCGAGCGGGGTCGCGGGGTGGCCGGTCAGCCGGGGGACCGCGTCGTCGACGCCGTCGAGTTCGCCCGCCGCGATGGCCGTGTACGTCGACACCCAGGCGTCGAGCTGCCACCGCGGGGCGCCGTAGGAGGCGCGGGAGGCGTAGGCCTCGTCGACCGTCTCGGGCTGGTAGGTGACGCCACGGCCCTGGACCTTCCCGAGGACGGCCGCCGCCTCGTCGAGCGTCAGCGCCTCCGGTCCCGTGAGGTCGTAGGTGGCGCCCGCGTGCGCCCCGGGCCGGGTCAGCACCGCCACGGCGGCCTCCGCGATGTCGTCCTGCGCGACGAACGCCGCCCGCCCCTGCCCGGCCGGACCCCGCACCACCCCGTCCTCGCCCACGAGATGCGGCACGAAGTCGGCGTACAGGTTGTCCCGCAGGAACGTGTACGCCATGCCGGACGCCCGGATGTGCTCCTCGGTGTGGAAGTGGTCGCGGGCCAGCGTGAACGTCGCGTCGGGCGCCGCGCCGAAGAAGGAGACGTACACCAGGTGCCGCACCTCCGCCTCCGCGGCGGCGTCCACGAACGTCCGGTGCTCGGCGAGCCGGTCCGGTGTCTCGGACGCGGAGACCATGAGCACGGTGTCCGCGCCGCGCAGGGCCCGCACGACCGCGCCCTGATCGCCGTACCCCGCCTGGACGACCGCGGCACCCGGCAGGTCCGGTGCCCGCCCGGGGGTGCGCACCAGGAGCCGCTGGGGGACGCCCTGCCCGGCGAGAAGACGGGCGACACGACCGCCCAGGCGACCGGTCGCACCGGTGACGACCAAAGATGACATGACTGCTCCAGATGCCGACGGGCTGTGCCCGGAGTATCACCCGGCAGCGGCCACCGACACGAGCAGGCGGCGGGCCCGGGGTCCGGACATGTCGGCGCGCCCGTATCAGGTCAAGCGTCCCGGACCCTTGACTCACTACCCCCCAGTAGTCATCCTCGACCCACAGATTGCGCCGGTCATGACAACCCCCCGCATGGCCGCCGACCGAGGGACGTGGGTCATGACCAAACCTCGACGCCCGTACGGCAGACGCAAGGACGTCACCGTCGTGTCGCTCCTCCTCCTCGTCCTGGCGATAGCCCTCGGCCCCGCGCCGAGTTCCGTGGCCGCGACCAACTGGTGGGAACCGTCGGCCCGTTCGGCACCCGACTCGCAGATCAACGTGACCGGAGAGCCGTTCACCGGCACCAACGCGGCAGGCGAGGTGCAGGGGTTCGTCGACGCGCACAACCACCTGTTCTCCAACGAGGCCTTCGGCGGCAGGCTCATCTGCGGCAAGGTGTTCTCCACCGCCGGTGTCGCGGACGCGCTGAAGGACTGTCCGGAGCACTACCCCGACGGCACCCTCGCCCTCTTCGACTACATCACCCACGGCGGTGACGGACGGCACGACCCCGTCGGCTGGCCGACGTTCAAGGACTGGCCCGCCTACGACTCGATGACGCACCAGGCCAACTACTACGCCTGGATCGAGCGGGCCTGGCGCGGCGGACAGCGCGTCCTCGTCAACGACCTCGTCACCAACGGGGTGATCTGCTCGGTCTACCCCTTCAAGGATCGCAGCTGTGACGAGATGACCTCGATCCGGCTCCAGGCGAAACTCACCTACCAGCTCCAGGACTACATCGACGCGCAGTACGGCGGCACCGGCAAGGGCTGGTTCCGGATCGTCACCGACAGCGCGCAGGCCCGCCAGGTCATCCAGCAGGGCAAGCTCGCCGTCATCCTCGGCGTCGAGACCTCCGAGCCCTTCGGCTGCAAGCAGATCCTCGACATCGCGCAGTGCAGCAAGGAGGACATCGACAAGGGCCTCGACGAGCTCTACGACCTCGGTGTGCGCAGCATGTTCCTGTGCCACAAGTTCGACAACGCCCTGTGCGGTGTCCGCTTCGACTCCGGAACCCTCGGAACGGCCATCAACGTCGGCCAGTTCCTGTCCACCGGCACCTTCTGGAAGACCGAGAAGTGCACCGGCGCCCAGCACGACAACCCCATCGGCAGCGCCACCTCCGAGGCCGAGGACGACCTGCCTGCGGGCACCGAGGTACCGGCCTACGACTCCGACGCGCAGTGCAACGTCCGCGGGCTCACCTCGCTCGGCGAGTACGCCGTCAAGGGCATGATGCAGCGCAAGATGATGCTGGAGATCGACCACATGAGCGTCAAGGGCGTCGGTCAGGTGCTCGACCTCTTCGAGGCCGCCGACTACCCGGGCGTCCTGTCCTCGCACAGCTGGATGGACCTCAACTGGACCGAGCGGGTCTACTCTCTCGGCGGTTTCGTCGCCCAGTACATGCACGGCTCCGAGGCCTTCGTCGGCGAGGCCGCCCGCACGGACGCGCTGCGCGAGAAGTACGACGTCGGCTACGGCTTCGGCACCGACTTCAACGGCGTCGGCGACCACCCCGCCCCCCGTGGCGCGGACACCTCGAACCCGGTGACGTACCCCTTCAAGAGCGTCGACGGCGGCTCGACCATCGACAAGCAGGTCACCGGATCACGCACCTGGGACTACAACACCGACGGCGCCGCGCACTCCGGCCTCATCCCCGACTGGATCGAGGACATCCGCAAGGTGGGCGGCCAGGACGTGGTCGCCGACCTCTTCCGGGGCGCCGAGTCCTACCTGGACACCTGGGGGTCCACCGAACAGCACCAGGCGTCGGTGAACCTCGCCAAGGGGCGCACCGCGTCGGCCAGTTCGTCCGAGTCCAACCCGTTCACCAGCTACCAGCCGGGCCGCGCGGTCGACGGCGACGACACCACCCGCTGGGCGAGCGACTGGAGCGACGACCAGTACTGGCAGGTCGACCTGGGTGCGACGAACCTCGTCTCCCGCGTGACGCTCGACTGGGAACGGGCGTACGGCAAGTCCTACCGGATCGAACTCTCCACGGACGGCACCGACTGGGAGACCGCCTGGTCCACCACCTCTGGTGACGGCGGCCTCGACACGGCCAAGTTCACCGGCACACCGGCCCGTTACGTCCGCGTCCACGGCCTCGACCGCGGCACGGACTGGGGATACTCGCTCTACGAGGTCGGCGTGCACAGCGCCTGACGAGCACGGGGGAGTCGCACATGGCACGGATGCCGTCGGCCGAACGGCGCCGGCAGCTGACGGAGGCGGCCATCAGGGCGATGGCCCGGGACGGCGTGGCCAGGACCACGACCCGGTCCATCGCCGCCGAGGCGGCCGTCTCCCTGAGCGTCTTCCACTACTGCTTCGACTCCAAGCAGGAGTTGATCGAGTCCGTCATCACCACCATCACCGACCACTACGTGACCATCGTGCGGGAGGCCCTCAAACCCAGGGAGACACTGGAGGAGACCGTCCGGGCCGGCTTCCAGGCGTACTGGGACCATGTGCGCGCCCACCCCGACGAGCACATGCTGACCTACGAACTCACCCAGTACGCCCTGCGCGAGCCGGGCTTCGAGCACCTGGCGCGCCGGCAGTACGAGCTGTACGGCGAGCTCTACACCGAACTCATCGAGCGGCTGCGCCAGGACATCGACCTCCGGCTCGGGGTGCCCGTCCCGGCCCTGGCCCGCTATCTGGCGGCCATGACGGACGGGCTCACGCTCAACTACCTGGTCCTCGGCGACGAGGAGGCCTGGACCGACATCCTCGACACCGTCACCGCCCACATCGCGGGCCTCGTGACGGCGCAGCCCGCGGACACCCCCTAGACCGCGAGCGGGTTGGAGCGGGCGGCGGCCAGGAGGTACCAGGCCGTCGCTCCGGTGTGCCGGTACGGGTAGTAGCCGAACCCGAAACCGGTGTCGAGGGGGCTGCTCGCCGACACGATCCCGGACCGGGCCGCCACGGCTCGCCCGCCGAAGGTCTGACCGGCGCCCAGCAGGTCCTGGGCCCGCTCCATGGACGCGATCAGCCGACGGGCGCGCTTCTCGTCGCCGGGGGCGTGCCGGTGGCGCAGGGCGAGCGCGAGATGCGCCGTCCCCTCGAACCACACGCCGTTGCGGTCCGGCTTGGGCTGCCCGGCGGCGATCGGCGCGCTCTCGTCCGCCAGCAGGCTCGCGGAGCTGAAGGTGACTCCCTCGTACGACTGCCCCGCGGGAACCGTGCTGTTGGGGCGGCCGGCCGTGTCCAGGACCGCGAGTTCGGTGGCCGCCCAGTCCAACGACCGCGCATAGGCAGAGGAGTTGAGGGCGAGGTGGGTCCAGGTCTGCGTGTCCTCGGGGATCGGTGACCTGTTGACCGTCACCCCGTCGTTGGTGCCGGTGTAGAAGAAGCCTCCGTCCGGCTCCCACATCCTCCTGACGAACGCCCCGGCCACCGCACGCCGTTCCTGCCACACCCGGTCCCCGGTGAGCCGGGCGAGCTGACCGAACAGTCCGATCAGGTCGGTGTTGTGCTCGGTCGAGGTGAACGGCAGTCTCTGGTTCGCCCCGTCGACACCGAACTTGAAGCCGCCGAGCGGTTCGTCGGTGCGCCCGGTGCGGTCGATCCACTCGCCGATCCGCACGGCACCGGCGAGGAAGCGGCGCTGCCCGGTCCGGCGGGCGAGGGCCGCGAGGGCGACGCCGGCCCAGGCCATGTCGCCCACCGCGGTGCCGGTGAAGCCGAACTGCGCCCCCACGTTGGCCTTTCCGTCCGCCCGGACGAACCCGTCGGGCTGGCGGACGCCGTCGTAGAAGGTGTACGGCCCCACGTTGTAGGCCTGCCGCAGCCGCCCGTCGGTGTGATCGGGGTCGTTGGCCTGCGCGTACAGGAGCGCGTCGCCCAGCGCGGTCGCGCGGGCCGTGCCGGCCCGGGTGCCGCGGGCCAGGTGGGCGAGGACCGCGAGGGCGTTGTCGTAGGTGAACGCCGTGCTGAACAGGCCCGCCTGGTCGGTGTAGCTCTGGGCGAGGCGGATCGGGCCGTGCTCCGGGTAGGCGTCCATGGCGGCGCCGAGGAAGTCCTGCGCGCGCTCGGGTGCCGAGGAGGCGGACGAGGCGGAGGCCCTGTCCGCGGCGCGGGCTGTGCCCGGACCGGCGGCGAGGAGAACCGCGGCACCGAGCCCGGTACCGATGAGTGCGCGGCGGTCGAACGCGGGGCGGCCTTGGCTGCCGGTCATGGGTCTCCTCGGATCGCGGGACAGGGGGACGTGCAGAGGACGTGCAGGGGGCATGCAGGGGGACGAGTGCGCTTGAGAGCGCTCTCAAAACTGCGCGCTCATTCTGCTGTCGCCACATGCCCGGGTCAACGGCCGGGAAAGAAGCTCTGGTTGAGGGGCGGCCCCGTTCGCCGGGTCAGTTCCGTGGGGCGTCGCCGTTCTGTGGGCGGGAGGCCCCGGGGGCCAGCGGGTCGGGCGGCTGCACGGGCGGCGGACCCGCCGCACCGGAGCGCAGCCGCTCGAAGACGAGGTCGAAGGTGAAGCCCGCGGTGAAGCCGAGCGGAATGGTGAAGAACAGCAGCCGGCGGACGTCCAGGTCGTCGAGGAGAGCGGGGACGGTCAGCAGTTGCGAGGCGAAGTAGAGAAGCACCGAGACCAGCCCGGCGCCCAGTCCGCGCACCGCGGCCCGGCCCCACCGCACGTCGCTCTCGAAGGAGTTGCGCAGAATGGCCCCCGCGGCGGCGGCCACCAGCGGGGCACCCACCAGGACCAGCAGATCGAGCGCCCCCGCCTCCCGCGCCTGCTGGGCCGTCACCAGCGCCGCGAGCGAGGCCAGCATGCACACGGCCGCCACCGTGAGGCCCCGGGCGGACCGGCGAGCCGCCGTGCGCTCGCCCCGCGCGCGTTCCGCGAGGGTGCGGAGCCGGCGCTCCCGCTGCCGCAGGAGGCAGGTGATCAGACGGGCGGCGGACACCGAGGACCAGTTGTCGCCCATCAGTCGGATGTCCGAGTCGTCCGCGTCGTTGCGGACCTTGTCGAAGTTGATCCACACCTGCCCGGCGCCCCCGCCGAAGGCGGCCACCGTCACCAGCGGCAGCCGCTGGGCCAGGGCGATGATGCCGGCCACCCGGGTCGACTGGCCTCCGCCCATCAGGAGCACTCCGTCGCAGCTCAGGAGGGTGTGGTAGAAGGCCACCTCCCACTCTCCGCTGCTGTCGCGGAGGATCTCCACGGCGGTGTGGGCGTCCGGCGCGAGCGCGAAGTCGACGTCGCTGTGGCGGGGCGGGAAGGCCGCCACCCGGCCCGGCGCCGCCTCGGTGCAGGCGTCCGCGTACCCGGCCACGACATCGGTCTCGATGTACTCGGGGCTGCTGGAGAAGACGGCGAGGTCGCAGCCCGCCCGGGCGAGCTCTCTGCCCAGGTGCCGGCAGGCCTCGGGGGCGAGATCGGCGGCCTTGAGGGGATGGGTGAAGTCGCGATGGGGATCCGTGCTGCCGACGACGGCTATCAGAGGGCGCGCGGAGTGCGGCGAAGTCATGTACCAGTCTAGGCAGTTGGCCGGGATTTTCCTCGACCGGATCTGCTCGGTTTCGCCGTATTTCTTGGAGTTCGGGGTGTAGCCGGGGGCGTGCGGGGGGATGGGTGAGCCGACGGTGGGGAGAAGTGATGGCGGGCGTCAGCCGAATTCCGGCCTACTTCAGTCACAGCTACTGGGCCGAGGACCGGGAGCTGAACGAGCACTTCTGGAAACTCTTCTGGGACCAGGGTTTCACCTTCGCGGTCGACCCGAAGACGAACCCCCTGTCTCCCACCCACCTCGAACTGATGATGGATCAGAGCGCCTGCTTCGTCGGCGTGGTGACGCATCGTCAGGAGGAGCGCCGCTACCGTGCCTCGCCCTTCATGGTGCACGAGCACGACCTGGCCCTCCAGGCGAAGAAGTCCAGGCTCGTGTTCATGGAGACCGGGGTGTCGGCGGGCTTCTTCCCGGTCGCGGACGAGGAACGCGTGGTGTTCAACCGGCGCCAGCTGCCGGACGCCGACGCGGTGCGGCTCGCCATCGAGCGGCTCAAGGGCCGCAGCGGCCCGTCCGGCGGCGCCACCCGGGGACTGCTCGGCCGGGTCGGACTGATCCTGCCCGACGACGCCGCCTATCGCGCCGCCGAGCCGCACATACGCCGGGCGGTCGAGGACGTCGGATACCGGGCCCGCACGATCAGCCTCGACTTCCGGGACTCCTTCGAGTTCAATCTCGCCGTCGACGAGTGCGACTTCATCGTCGTCGACGTCGCCTCCCCGTTCGCCGAGCCGTGGGTCTTCCCCCAGCTCAGTGGTCGCTTCCGGCCGACGCTCAAGCTCTTCCACGAACCTCCGGACGCGCGGTACGTCCCCCGGGAGTCGAAGCTGCTGAGCGGAGAGGCGCTGCGGGCGGCCGAACCGGCGGACCGGATCGCCGTCCACTGGAGCGACCCGGAGGAACTCGGCGACCGGCTCCAGGACCTGGTGGCCCGGTTCTACCAGCCGCGGCTGGAGTTCGAGTCCTACGACGAGGGCGTCGGATACTTCCACAGCCTCGGACGCGCCCAGGGCAGCATCTTCCTGAGCAACGCCCGCGGGGACGACGCGCTGGCCCAGCGACTCGGCCGCAGCCTCGAACTGCACAACCTCTCGTACTTCCACTACCTGCGCCGCAACACCATCGAACTCGGCGCGGACTGGCGCAGCCAGCTGTACGCGAACGTCGCCGCGTGCCGGCTGTTCCTGCCGCTCATCAGCCGCCACTACTGGGAGAGCGAGTACTGCCGGGAGGAGTACAACATCGCCGAACGCCTGCGGGCCGACGGCCGGTTGGTGATCCTGCCCTACTTCCTGGGGCCGGGGGTGGCACGGCAGGTCACCTTCCAGGGACGCGCCATCGGCCATCTCTCCCAGGACGAACAGGTCACCGTCATCAGCCAGGACGTCGACCACGAGTTCGTCGACCGCCGACGGCTGGAGGAGCGCGCGCCCGCTCCCGAGCGCCGCTGCGACATCGCGATCGTCACCCTCCTGCCGGAGGCCCACGACGCCCTGCGCCGCCACCTGGAGACCCATGGCGCGCTCACCGAGACCGTCCGGCACGGCACGGGGTGCGAGTGGATCCGCGCCGGCGTCAAGGCCGTCGGCCGCAGCAGCGCCTACGAGGTGGTCGTCGCCCAGCCCTGCGAGGGAACGGACGGCGTCAGCAACGCCGTCGCCGCCACGATCGAGGAGTACCAGCCCGAGACGGTGGTCTTCGTCGGCGCCTGCTGCGGCATCGCGCCCGACCTCGTGCCGGGTGACGTGGTGATCTCCAACCGGCTGCACGGCTACATGTACGACGAACTGGAGCAGACCTGCCTGCCCCGCCCCGACCGCACTCACCTGGCCCACGAGGGAGTGGCCGCGCTCGGCGACAGCATGCGCCTCAACTACGCCTACTGGGCCGAGAAGATCTACGAACGGCCGCCCAACGGACCGCGGTCCGACGCCCCGCAGGTCGTGGTGGGCCCCGTCGCCTCCGGCGACACACCCGTGGACGGCAGCGGAGATCCCGCCCTGCGTCCGGTGCTCGTGGCCTGGCCCGGGCTCGCCGCGGTGGAGATCGGCGGCTCGAACGCGGCACGTGCCGTCACCCATGCCCGCAGGGCGGGCCGGACCCAGGTGTCGTTCTCGATGGTGTGCGCGGTGGCCGGCACCGCGACCGACGGGATCTCCGTCAACTCCGCCCGGCCGGAACAGGACAAGCCCTGGAAGCAGTACGCCGCCGACGTCGCCGCCACCCTGGTCGTGGAGGCGATCCGGCTGGCCTGGCCCAGTCCGCCGAGGAGAGCAGGATGATCCGACGTGCCGGGCGGCGGACCTGGACGCCCCCGCCCTCCACCACCGTGGACGTGAAGCTCCCCGACAGCCTCCACGCCCTGGTCGAGCTGCTCGCCGAGGAGGCCCACGACAACTGGGCCCGCCAGCGGCTGTCCGAGGGCTGGCGCCACGGCCGACGGCTGAGCCGGCTGCGCAAGAGGCACCCGCTGCTGGTGCCGTACCGCGAACTCACCCATGCGCAGCAGGAGGCGGACCGGGTCGTCGCGCTGGGTACGGTGCGGGCGATCCTCCGCCAGGGCTATACGCTCCAGGAGCCCGCCGGCCGGTGAAAGGGGCGCTCCATGACGACCATCGCGGTGACCGGGCACATCGACCTCACGGAGGAGACGTCCGTCCTGGTGCGCGCGGCGCTGGACGAACTCCTCGGGCGCCGGGCCCACGACGGTGAACTGGTCGGAGTCTCCTGCCTCGCCAGGGGCGCCGACTGTCTCTTCGCGGAGGCCGTGCTCGCCGCGGGCGGACGGCTGGCCGTGGTGATCCCCTCCCGGGACTACCGCCGCGCCAGGGTGAGGGCCGATCACGCCCCGCTCTTCGACCACCTGGTCGAGGCCGCTCACGACGTCGTCGTGCTGCCGATCGAGACCGCGGGGCGGGAGGCGTACGAGGCGGCGAACAGCGTGCTGGTCGAACGCGCCGACCGCCTGGTGGCCGTATGGGACGGCACCCCGCCCACCGGCAGGGGGGGCGGCACCGCCGACACCGTGCTGGAGGCCCGGGCGGCGGGCGTCCCCGTCGACGTGGTGTGGCCGGACGGGGCCGCCCGTACCCGCCGGGAGCACCGCGAGGGTGCCGCCGACGGGCGTGCCGGGATCAGACCGCCGTCGACGGGAACGTCGGGTACTCCACCCCGGAGACGTGCTGGACGACCCGGATGACCTGGCAGGAGTAGCCGAACTCGTTGTCGTACCAGAGGTAGAGGATCGCATTGTCGCCGTCGACCCGGGTCGGGCCCGCGTCGACGATCGAGGCGTGACGGGAGCCGATGAAGTCGCTGGAGACGGCGTCCGGCGCGGTGGTGAAGTCGATCTGGCGCCTGAGCGGGGAGGTCAGGGACACGTCCCGCAGGTGGTCGAGGACCTCCTCGCGGGTGGTCTCGCGGCCCAGGCGCAGGCTCAGGATGGCGATCGACACATCCGGCACCGGCACCCGGATCGAGCTGCCGGTGATCGGCGCCTTGAGGTCGGGCAGCGCCTTGGCGACGGCGGAGGCGGCACCCGTCTCCGTGATCACCATGTTCAGCGGCGCGGAACGGCCGCGGCGGTCGGCCTTGTGGTAATTGTCCAGCAGGTTCTGGTCGTTGGTGAACGAGTGGACCGTCTCGACGTGTCCGCGCAGCACCCCGTACTCGTCGGCCATCGCCTTCAGCGGCGGCACGATCGCGTTGGTGGTGCAGGACGCGCAGGACAGGATCTGCTCGTCCGGCTTGAGGGTGTCGTGGTTGACGCCGTGCACGATGTTGGGGACGTCGCCCTTGCCGGGCGCGGTGAGCACGACCTTGTCGACACCGGGGCGCAGATGCTGCGAGAGGCCCTCGCGGTCGCGCCACTTGCCGGTGTTGTCGATGAGGATCGCGTTCTTGATGCCGTACGCGGTGTAGTCGATCTCCGACGGGTCGTTGGCGTGGATCACCCGGATCGCGTTGCCGTTGGCGATGATCGTGTCGTTCGCCTCGTCGACGGTGATCGTGCCCTGGAACTGGCCGTGGATCGAGTCGCGGCGCAGCAGCGAGGCGCGCTTGACGATGTCCTGCTCGCCCCCGCCGCGGACGACGATCGCCCGCAGCCGCAGCCCGTTGCCGGAGCCGGACTTCTCGATCAGCAGCCGGGCGACGAGGCGGCCGATGCGGCCGAAGCCGTACAGGACGACGTCGCGGCCCTCGCCGCGCTCGATCTTGTTGGCGCCGGTCGCGCCGGCGACGGCCTCGGCGGTGAACGCCTCGACGCTCAGACCGCGGTCGTCGGCGCGGTAGGTCGCGGCGAGCAGGCCGAGGTCGATCTGGGACGGGCCGAGGTCGAGGGTGGTCAGGGCCTGGAGGAAGGGCAGCGTCTCGGTGACCGACAGCTCCGCGCCGGCGATCTGGCGGGCGAAACGGTGGGTCTTGAGGATGCTGACGACCGACTTGTTCACCAGGGAGCGGCTGTGCAGCAGGACCGTGACGTCCCGCTCGCGGTGCAGCTTCCCGATGATCGGGATCATCGACTCCGCGATCTCCTCGCGGGTGTTCCAGTTGGTGAACGAGTCCTCGTTGACAGTCACAGATCCATCTTTCGAGCTAGGCGGCGCTCATATGTTAACCCCACGTTCGTTTGACCCCTCGAACAGGGGGGTCTGACCCCGGGAAACGCGGCGCGAACGGTTCCCGGGCCCGTCCGCGCCGCCCCGTTCCCGGCCGCACCGTTTCCTTCTCCCGCCTCGTCGGGTCCGTTTCCCGGCCTTGTCGAGACATTCGGGCCTCCCGCGCGTACCTGGGGTCACATCACCTCACCTCCGACCCAAGGACTTCTCATGAACGCAAGCGCATCCATCGGCGTCACCGGACTGGGCGTGATGGGCCGCAACCTGGCGCGGAACCTCGCCCGCACCGGAACCGCCGTCGCCGTGCACAACCGTTCGGCCGGCCGCACCCGTGCGCTCGTGGAGGAGTTCGGTCACGAGGGGACCTTCGTCGCCGCCGAGAGCGCCGAGGAGTTCGTCGCCGCCCTCGAACGGCCCCGCCGGCTGATCGTCATGGTGCAGGCGGGCCCCGCCACCGACGCCGTGATCAGGGAGTTCGCCCCGCTCCTGGAGCCCGGCGACATGATCGTCGACGGCGGCAACGCCCACTTCGCCGACACCCGCCGCCGCGAGGCCGACCTGCGCGAACGCGGCCTGCACTTCGTCGGCGCCGGCATCTCCGGCGGCGAGGAGGGTGCCCTCAACGGCCCGTCGATCATGGTGGGCGGCTCCGAGGAGTCCTATGCCCTGCTCGGCTCCCTGTTCGAGCGGATCAGCGCCAAGGTCGACGGCGAGCCGTGCGCCGCCCACATCGGCAACGACGGCGCCGGGCACTTCGTGAAGATGGTCCACAACGGCATCGAGTACGCCGACATGCAGCTCATCGCCGAGGCCTACGACCTGCTGCGCCAGGTTGCCGGCTACTCCCCGGCCGAGATCGCCGACGTCTTCCGGCAGTGGAACGAGGGCCGCCTCGGCTCCTACCTCGTGGAGATCACCGCCGAGGTCCTCGCCCACACCGACCCCGCCACCGGAAAGGCCTTCGTCGACGTCGTCGCCGACGCCGCGGGCCAGAAGGGCACCGGCCGCTGGACCGTCCAGACCGCCCTCGACCTCGCCTCCCCGGTCACCGCCGTCGCCCAGGCCACCTTCGCCCGCGCCGCCTCCGGCCAGAGCGAGCTGCGCGCCGCCTACCTGGGCCTGCCCGGCGGCACCACGCCCCCGCTCAGCCGCACCGAGGCCCAGCGCTTCGCCTCCCAGGTGGAACACGCCCTGTACGCGTCCAAGGTCATCGCCTACGACCAGGGCTGGACCATGATCCGCGACGCCGCCGCCGAGTACGGCTGGAAGATCGACCTCGGCACGGTCGCCCGGATCTGGCGCGGCGGCTGCATCATCCGCGCCTCCTTCCTCGACCGCATCCGCGCCGCCTACGCCGCCGACCCCGAACTCGTCAGCCTGCTCGGCGAGATGGAGTTCGCCATGGAGATCACCGACGCCCAGGTCCCCTGGCGCGAGACGGTCTCCTCCGCCGCCCGCCGCGGCATCCCCGTCCCCGCCTTCTCCGCCGCCCTCGCCCACTACGACACCCTGCGCGCGGCCCGTCTGCCCGCCGCGCTCCTCCAGGGACAGCGCGACTTCTTCGGCGCCCACACCTACCGGCGCACCGACCGCCCCGGCAGCTTCCACACCCACTGGGCCGCGCCCGGCCGCCCCGAGACGACCGCCTGAGCACCCGGCCGCGCGCCGCGCCTCCTCCTGATCCGGGGCGCGGCCCCGGGACTTCCGAGCGTCCTCGTTGACGGCCGGGTGCCACCCACCTAGCCTCCTCGCGATGACGGACTCACTCGACGGCGGACCCGGTCACCTCCAGGTGGAGACGCACGGCCTCGACGTGATCGGCGACGCCGAACGCAAGGGCACCCCGCGTACCTTGTTCTGGCCCTGGTTCGGGGCGAATGTCTCGATTCTCGGGCTCAGCTACGGCGCCTTCGCGCTCGGCTTCGGCATCTCCTTCGGGCAGGCCCTCGCCGCCGGCGTGATCGGCATCGTCTTCTCCTTCCTGCTCTGCGGGTTCGTCGCCGTCGCGGGCAAACGGGGATCGGCGCCGACGATGGTGCTCGGCCGCGCCGCTTACGGCGTGCGCGGCAACCGCCTCCCGTCGGCGATCTCGTGGATGCTCACCGTCGGCTGGGAGACCGTCCTGGTCGCCCTGGCCACGCTCGCCACGGCGACCGTCTTCGACCGGCTCGGCTGGGGCGGGGGCACCGGGACACAGGTGGTGGCGCTGACGGTGGTCGCCGGACTGACGGTCGTGGGCGGCGTCATGGGCTTCGACCTGATCATGCGGCTCCAGACGGCCATCACCGTCATCACCGGCGTCCTCACGGTCGTCTACGTCGCGCTCGTCGCCGACCACATCCACTGGAGCACCGTGAACGCCGTACCGGCGGGCTCCGCCCAGGAGTTCATCGGCGCGCTGGTCTTCATGATGACCGGCTTCGGCCTCGGCTGGGTCAACGCCGCCGCGGACTACTCCCGTTACCTGCCGCGCACCTCCTCGGGCCGGGGCGTCATCGGCTGGACGACCTTCGGCGCGTCCCTCGCCCCGCTGGTGCTGCTGGTGTTCGGCCTGCTCCTCGCGGGTTCCTCCAGCGGCCTCGCCACGGCGGTCGCCGCCGACCCCATCGGCGCGCTCGCCGCCCTCCTGCCGACCTGGTTCCTCGTCCCCTTCGCGGTCGTCGCCGTCCTCGGCCTCGTCGGCGGCGCCGTCCTGGACATCTACTCCTCGGGCCTGGCGATGCTGTCCGCGGGGGTGAGAATCCCGCGCTACGCTGCGGCGCTGATCGACGGCGTGCTGATGATCGCGGGCGCCGTCTACATCGTGTTCGTCGCCGACGACTTCCTCGGCCCGTTCATGGGCTTCCTCACCACCCTCGGCGTCCCCATCGCCGCCTGGTGCGGCATCATGCTCGCCGACCTGCTCCTGCGCCGCCGCGACTACGACGAGGACGACCTCTACCGCCCCGACGGCCGCTACGGCGACGTCCCGCTCACCCCGCTGCTCCTCACCCTCGCCGCCACGGCCGTCGGCTGGGGCCTGGTCACCAACGCGTCGGCGAGCCGGCTCGACTGGCAGGGCTACCTGCTCTCGCCCCTCGGCCTGGGCGGCAGGTCCGGCGCCTGGGCCTACGCGAACCTCGGCGTCCTCGCGGCCCTCGCCCTCGGCTTCCTCGGCACCCTCGCCCTGCGGCGCGGACGGATCCGCGACCAGGAGACCCGGGACGCCCGTCCGGCGGGGGAGCGGTTGGTATGACGGCATTCGGCCACCTCGTCGTCATCGACATGCAGAACGTCTTCGCCGACCCGGACAGCCCCTGGGTCACCCCCCGGTTCGCCCAGGCGGCGGAGGGCGTACGACGACTGCTGCCCGCGTTCGGTGACGAGGTGACGTTCACCCGGTTCGTCGCACCCGCGCACCCCACCGGCGCGTGGCGCGCGTACTACGAGCAGTGGCCGTTCGCGCTGCGACCGCCGGACGCGCCGCTGTGGCGGCTCGTGGACGAGTTCGCCGACACCGCCCCCTGGGTCGTCGACGCCCCCACGTTCGGCAAGTGGACGCCCGAACTGGTCTCGTGCGTAGCCCCGTTGGGCCGTGTGGTCCTCGCCGGGGTGAGCACCGACTGCTGCGTACTGTCCACCGCCCTCCCTGCCGCCGACGCGGGCTTCGAGGTCCTGATCGCCGCCGACGCCTGTGCGGGCGCGAACGACACCTCCCACGCCAGGGCACTGGAACTGCTGGACCTCTACGGGCCGTTGATCCGAGTGGCCACGGTCGCCGAGATCCTGGCGGAGCAGGTCCGGGCCTGACGGGCCCCGCGCGGTCCTCCTCGGCGGCGGATCCGCTTTTCAGCAGCGACTCTGCGGTCGGGGCATGCAGGGGCGGCCCGGCGCCTGGCGCGAGGTGTTCATGGAGCCTCTCCGGGAGCGCGGCGCGATCGGGGTCAGGGGTGTGTTCCGTGAGCTGATCCGGGGGAGCGAGCCGCCCGGATTCACTTCCGTGTACGTCGAGTTCGCCCACCGGAGGGGCTGGCTCGCGCCGGATCGGGTGCTCGACACCGCCACGCACGACGCCCTGCTGGGCCGGGTGCGGGAATGGGCCGCCGAGGACCGGACGTGGCCGGACGTCGTCGCCGAGTTCGGCGAGCCGTGCGTGCTCCTCGGTGAACAACCCGTGCTGTGGGCGGTGCAGTTGGGCGATCTGCCCTTCGGCGAGGCATTCACCGTCACTCCGGCGGGCCGCCGCCTCCGCCCCGCCTCCTGATCTTCCGGCCGATCTCCTGTGCGAAGCCTTTACGGCGCTGTCATGTCCCTGTAGCTTCCGCGCTGCAAGAAGTTACAGGAACTTTCCGGCTGTTCTTGCAGGGACGCTCGAACTCCCCGGTACCCCCGCCGCATTGGAGTCGCCATGAGACACGCATTCCTACGCCGCCGCCGCCGACGCCCCCTCGCGGCGTTCGTGGCGGCCACCGGACTGCTGGGGTTGTTGTCCACGACCCAGCCCGCGGAGACGGAGGTCCGGTACCAGCCGGTCGCCGACACCGCCAACACCGCGACCGTCTTCTACTACACGAAGACGAAGAACTGGTCGTCGACCTATCTGCACTACGCCCCCGACGGCGGCTCCTGGACGACCGTCCCCGGCGTCCAGATGGAGAGCGCCTGCACGGACTGGGTCAAGAAGACCGTCGATCTCGGCTCGGCGACCGGGCTCCAGGCCACGTTCAACAACGGCAGCGGCACCTGGGACAACAACGGCGGCAGCAACTACGCGCTGGGCACCGGCACGATCACCGTCAAGGACGGCGTCATCGCCCACAGCGACCCGTGCGCCGACACCGGTACCGGCAGCGGCAACGAGGCGACCGTCTACTACTCGACCGCCACCTCGGGCTGGACCACGGCGAACATCCACTACGCGCCGACCGGCGGCTCCTGGACGACCGTCCCCGGCGTCGGCATGGAGTCCGTCTGCACGGGCTGGTGGAAGAAGACCCTCGACATCGGCACCGCCACCTCCCTGAAGGCGGCGTTCAACAACGGCAACGGCGTCTGGGACAACAACAACAGCTCCGACTACACGATCCCCACCGGCACGACGACCGTGAAGGACCGGGTCGTCACCACCGGCGCCACCGACCCGTGCGCCGCCGAGGAACCCGACACCGAGGCCCCCACCGCGCCGACCAAGGTCACCGCGAACGCCACCAACACCTCGGTCGTGGTGACCTGGGAGGCCGCCACCGACGACACCGCCGTCACCAAGTACCAGGTCACCCGGGTCGGCGGCACCACCGGAACCGTCGTCACGGACGTCTCCTCGACCGTCTACTCCGACACCGGCCTGGAGGAGAAGACCGCCTACACCTACACCGTGAAGGCCGTCGACGCCGCCGGGAACGTCTCCGCCGCCTCCGCCGCGGCCACCGTCACCACGGGCGAGAAGGCACCCGCCCCGGCCGCCGGCACCCCGCTCGGCACCGACCCCCGCAAGGACCCCATCTACTTCGTCCTCACCGCCCGCTTCTACGACGGTGACACCGGCAACGACCGCGGCGGCAGCCAGCACACCAAGTCCGGCAACGCCGCCAACAACGACCCCATGTTCCGCGGCGACTTCAAGGGCCTGGTCAACAAGCTCGACTACATCAAGGCGCTCGGCTTCTCCGCCGTCTGGATCACCCCGGTCGTCCTCAACCGCTCGGACTACGACTACCACGGCTACCACGGCTACGACTTCTACAAGGTCGACCCCCGCCTGGAGTCCGAGGGCGCCACCTACCAGGACCTCATCAACGCGGCTCACGCCAAGGGCATGAAGATCTACCAGGACGTCGTCTACAACCACAGCTCCCGCTGGGGCGCCAAGGGCCTGTACACACCCACCGTGTACGGCGTCCGCGACACGCAGTGGAGCTGGTACTACGACGAGAAGAACGAGGGCTTCGAGTACGACGGCCTCACCGTCGAGCCCAAGTCAGGGAAGTCCTACTACAACGGCGACCTGTGGTCGACCGCCGAACCCACCGGCAACACCTGCGTCAACTGGGGCAAGGCCACCGGCGGCAAGAGCGCCGAGGGCTACACCCTCTACAACTGCCAGTGGCCCAGTCCCACTTCGGGGATGTTCCCGAAGGCCTACTACCACCAGTGCTGGATCGGCAACTGGGAGGGCGAGGACTCCCGATCCTGCTGGCTGCACGAGGACCTCGCCGACTTCAACACCGAGTCGACGCCCGTGCAGAACTATCTGATCGGCGCGTACGACAAGTACATCGACATGGGCGTGGACGGCTTCCGCATCGACACCGCCGTGCACATCCCGCGCGTCACCTGGAACCGCCGCTTCCTGCCCGCCATCTACGAACGCGTCACCCAGAAGTTCGGGGCGACCGCGGCCCAGAACTTCTTCGTCTTCGGTGAGGTCGGCGCCTTCGTCAACGACAAGTGGAACCGCGGGTCGGTGAACCACTCCGCGCAGTTCTTCACCTGGAAGGAACGCAAGGAGTACAGCGCCGACGACGAGACGGCGGCCCTGGAGCAGTTCACCTACGAGAACAACCTCGGCACCGGCAACCAGCCGACCTCCACCAACGCCTTCCTCAACGGCAACACCTACCACACCCCGGACCGCAGCCAGTTCTCCGGGATGAACATCATCGACATGCGCATGCACATGAACTTCGGTGACGCGCAGAACGCCTACAGCAACGGCAAGGACTCCGACGACAGCGTCAACGACGCCACCTACAACGTCGTCTACGTCGACAGCCACGACTACGGCCCCAACAAGTCGAGCACCCGCTACAGCGGAGGCACCGACGCCTGGGCCGAGAACATGGCCCTGATGTGGACCTTCCGCGGCATCCCGACCCTGTACTACGGCTCCGAGATCGAGTTCCAGAAGGGCAAGCAGATCGACTGCGGCCCCTCCTGCCCGCTCGCCTCCACCGGCCGCGCCTACTACGGCGACCATCTCGAAGGCACCGTCACCGCCTCCGAGTTCGGCACCGCGGACTCGGCGACCGGCCAGGTCGCCACCACGCTCGCCCAGCCGCTCGTCAAGCACCTCCAGCGGCTGAACCAGATCCGCCGGGCGATCCCCGCGCTCCAGTCGGGCCAGTACTCCACCGACGGCGTCAGCGGCTCGATGGCCTTCAAGCGCCGCTACACCAGCGGCAGCACGGACAGCTTCGCGCTCGTCACCGTCACCGGCGACGCGACGTTCACCGGCATCCCCAACGGCACCTACCGGGACGCCGTCACCGGGGACGTCAGGACCGTCACCGGCGGCACCCTCGCCATCACCGCACCCGGCAAGGGCAACCTGCGGGTGTACGTCCTGAACGGCACCGGAAAGATCGGGAGCGACGGCCCCTACCTGAAGTAGCAGGCGTCGTCCGACGGGTTCGGGAGCGGCGGTCACCGCGACCGCCGCTCCCGAACCCACCTTCACCCATCCCCACATCCCGTGAAGCGCCGATGCCGCCAGGCGTCGATTCCGTGAAGAGCCGGCCCGCGGGGAATGGCACCGTCCGCGTCGGGTACGCGTGCAGGACCGCGCTCCGTGCCGAGCGCTCGAACGACCCGCACGACCCGCAGCCAACAGGGGATTCGTCATGCAGACACCCGCGAACGACAACACCACCACACCGGCCCGGCGGGCGCTGGACGCGCTGGCCGCCAACACCGAGGACACGGTGGCGCTGGACACGCTCGCGCGGAGCGAGGTCCTCGTGCCCGTGCCCGACGACGCCGCTCCCGCGGACGCCCTCGATCCCGCGGCGGTCGCCCTGCCCGTGATCGAGCAGCCGGGCACCGACCCGGTCGTGCCCGTGTTCACCTCCGAGCACGAGCTCGCCGGGCTGCTCCCGTACATCTCCCGCTACCGGCTGGTGCCGCTGGGCGCGCTCGCCGCCGAATGGCCCCACGAGGATCTGGCGCTCACGATAGACGCCGCCTCGGCGCACCCGCTGACCCTGACATCGGAAGGGGTGCGGACCCTGCTGGCCCGGTAGACGGACCCCGCTCACCGGAGGAGCGGGCCCGGCCACCGATCTCACGGAGGGGAGCGGCCGGGCCCCGGGGGAAGTGCGGGTTGCTCCCGCTCCCGCACCTGGTTCACGCCGACGCCCGGGATGGGCGGCGCCGACACCGTTCATTCCGTACGTCAGCGTTCGCCGTGTCCCGACGATAGAACCGTCCGGCCGGGGTGTCGCTCCGCTTCACGCGAGGACTGTCCGCAAAACGCGACGGCCATGACCCCGCGCACGAGCGGAACGCGGCGCTTCAGGCCGCCCGCAGCGTCTGCGACGGCGTTTCCCCGAACCGCGCCCGGTACCGCCGCGCGAACCGGCCCAGATGGGCGAACCCCCACTGGTACGCCACGTCGGACACGGTCGTCGTCCCCGGTGCCGAGGCCCGCAGCTGCACCCGCACCCGGCTCAGCCGCACGTCGTTGACGTACGCCATCGGTGACATGCCGACGTGCTTGCGGAACGCCTCCTGGAGGGTCCGCACGCTGACCTGCGCGATCGACGCGAGACGCGTGGCGTCGTACGGCTCGGCCGGACGCTCCTGCACCACGTCCATGACCCGTTTGACGGCGGCCGGGCGCATCAGCGGGGGCGGCGCGTCCAGCTCCTCGCTCAGCGAGTGGCGCGTGGCCAGCAACAGCCCCTCCAGCAGTGTCTGTTCGAGGCGCTGACGGATCAGCGGGCGGCGCAGCAGACCGTGCGAGACGTCCTGTTCCAGCAGACTCCACCGGGCGAGCCGCGCCCAACTGCGCCCGGTGCCGCGGGTGATGTCGAAGGACGGCTCGAACAGGGGCGGCCGGGGGACCGGCCGGCCGAGGAGGGCCTCCAACTGGCGGTGCAGGGCGTCCTTCTCGATCCGGATCGTGACGGGCTCGCAGTCCGGGGTCCAGGTGTCGATCCGGATGATCCGCTCGGGATCGAAGAACAGGGCACGGGCCGTCGTGGCGAACTCGGGCTCCGCACGGCCCTGCTGGACGCTCGCCAGGCCCGACAGCGGAAACCCCACGTGGTAGTAGCCCGGTTCGCCGAAGCCCATCCGCATGTCCGTGCCGAAGCTCATCGTGCCCAGGGTCAGCGCCCCGAGATCGACCACCGCCATGGCCGTCGCGAAGTCCGCCGCCGCGCCGGTCACTTCGAGGCGCAGGTCGTAGTAGTGGGCCGCGATCGCGGCGCGCGTCTCCTCCAGCGAGCGCGTCAGGTAGACGCTGAACCCGGCGCTCCGGCTCTGCTCCGCTGTCACGTCCCCAGCGATGTCCACCCGTCTACCGCCCGTCCGCCGTACGGTGTTCCGTGTTCAGCATGGCACCGCGTCAGGCCGGGGGTGGCGGGGAGAGCGTCCCTGGTTCAGGCGCCCAGGGTGCGGCTCAGCGCGTCGCGTTGCAGCGGCAGCACCTCGGCGTGCAGCTCGCGGCCCTTCCCGGTGAGCGTCACCCACACCCCGCGCCGGTCCTCCACGCACACGGACCGTTCGACCAGGCCGTCCTTCTCCAGCCGGCCGATGAGCCGGGAGAGCGCGCTCTGGCTGAGGTGGACCCGGCCCACCAGGTTCTGCACCCGGCACACGTCGCCCTCCGCGGGCGCCTCGGTGGCGAGGAGGTCGAGCACCTCGAAGTCGCTCGCGCCCAGGCCGTGCGGGTGCAGCGCGCGGTCGATCTCGCACATCGTGCGGGCGTGGACGGCGAGGATGTCCCGCCACTGTTCCTCCAGCCGGGTGCCGGCCGCGTTCACTGCCATGTGCCCCATATTAATGCGTGTGCATCAATATGGGGCACCGGGGTGGTCGGTGGCTCCCGTCACGCGTCCTGCATGAGCCCCACGTGGTTGCCGTCAGCGTCCTTGACCGACGCGATCTGCCGGCCGCCGCCGACGTCGTGGGCGTCCTCCACCAGCTCCGCCCCCGCCGCGAGCAGCGCGTCGAGCCGCCCCCGGATGTCGGTGACGTGCCAGTAGGGGACCGGACCGGTCATCCCGCGCGCGTGCCCGTTCGGGTCGAGCCCCACGTCCTGGCCCGCGTCCTTGAACCCGACGTAGTACGGCTCGTCCGCGTAGGGCTCCGTCTCCAGCAGGGCGCTGAACACGGCCTTCGCCCGGGCGAGGTCCTTGACGGGGTAGACGACGGTGGTGAGTCCGGCGGTCATGGCGTGCTCCTTCGAGAGCCGAGAGCGACCCGTGGGATCGAGGTGATCCACTGGCTTCGGTGCTTCCACGCTAGGCCGGGAGCCCGGACACCGCTTCTCCGATCCTGACCGGTCCCCGGGTCGGGCAATCGCCGAAAGCCCCGCACGCCAGGAGCCGCTCGCGCGGACGCTCGGGCCGCATGTGCTGCGGTGAGGGGAGGCGGGGCGGCTGCCGAGTCCGGCCCGGGACCCGGCAGCCGCCGATCGGTGCCGCTCGGGTGTTCCTGGTGCGGGATCTCCGGTCCCCCCGCACCGGCCTGCGGCCCCGGGCGACGACGAGCACCCGCTCGTCGGGGTGGACGGGGGTGGACCGGGGTGGACTGCGACGCGGGCGGTCCCGCGACGGGCCGGTTCGGCGACGGCCGTTCGGTGACGGCCCGGTTCGGCGACGGCCGTTCGGTGACGGGCCCGGCCGCGGCAGGGGCCGCCCTGTCCTGCCGTATCGCACCACGTGCACGGCGCGGGCCCGCGGGGTTCCCGGGCCCGGCGGGCGCGTCGTCCCGGTCGGTCAGGGCCGGGGCGCCCTCGGCATCGGCTCCGGCACTCCGCCCTCTGTGCGTGCCGCCGCGCGCGACGGCACGCACCCGCACCCTCGCGTCACGTCGAGTCGCGCTTGACCAGTTCCGTGGGGAGGATCACCGCGGCCGGGTCCTCGCCGCCGATCTGGGCGAGCAGCACGCGGACCATCTCGGCGCTGATGCGGTCGTACGGCTGACGGACGGTGGTGAGCTGGGGGCGGGCGGCGAGGGCCGCCGCCGAGTCGTCGAAACCGCCGACCGCGATGTCCTGCGGCACCCGCCGCCCGGCCTGCTCCAGGGCCGCCAGCACCCCTTGCGCCATCAGGTCGGAGGCCACGAACACGGCGTCCATGTCCGGTGCCCGCGCGAGCAGCCGCTCGGCGCCCGCCTGGCCGCTGGCCCGGCTGTAGTCGCCGGAGACGATCAGCCGTTCGTCGACCTCGACGCCCGCCTCCGCGAGCACCTCCTTGTAGCCCGCGAGGCGGTCGACGCCGCCCGGGGAGTCCAGGGGGCCGGTGACCACACCGATCCGGCGACGCCCCAGCGACAGCAGATGGCGCACCATGTCACGGGCGCCGTCCCGGTCGTCCGCGGCCACGTAACTCACCTTGAAACCGGGCCCCATGGGCTTGCCGCACTGAACGAGGGGCACCCCCGCCTCGTGCAGCTCCTTGGCGACCGGGTCGGCGGAGTGGCTGGAGACCAGCAGCACCCCGTCGACGTGACCGGCGGTGATGTACCGCGTTATGCGCCGCCGCTCGTCGGGCGTGCCCGCCAGCATCAGCAGCAGCGGGATGTCGTGCGCGGCCAGGGCCTGGGTGCAGCCCCGCAGCAGGACGTTGAAGTTGGGGTCCTCGAAGAACCGCTCCTGCGGCTCGGTCAGCAGGAAGCCGACGGAGTCCGAGCGGCCGGTGATCAGTGAACGGGCGTGCCGGTTGACGACGTACCCGGTCTTCTTGATCGCGGCGTTGACGGCTTCCTGGGCGGCCGGGCTGACGTAGTGCCCGCCGTTGAGGACCCGGGAGACCGTGCCGCGTGAGACCCCGGCCTCACGCGCCACGTCGTGGATCGTCGGCGGCCTGCGCCTGCCCCCCGTGTTGCTCATGGTCATGACTTTACGGCCCCGGAGAGCAGATCGAGGCTCCAGAAGCGCTGGATGACCAGGAAGAGCGCGATCAGCGGGAGCACCGCGAGGAAGGCGCCGGTGATCACCAGCGTGTACAGGGCCGGGGTGTTGGCACCCTGTTCGAGGAGCGTGTACAGGCCGAGCGTGATCGGGAACTTCTCGTCGTCGCTGAGCATGATGTAGGGGAGCAGGAAGTTGTTCCAGATCGCCACGAACTGGAACAGGAACACCGTCACCATGCCCGGGATCATCATCGGCAGCGCGACCCGGGTGAAGATGCGCCACTCGCTCGCCCCGTCCATCCGCCCGGCCTCGACGACGTCGGCGGGCACGGCCGCGGCGGCGTAGATCCGGGCGAGGTAGACGCCGTACGGCGAGAGGATCTGCGGCAGCAGCACGGACAGGTACGAGTCCGTGAGGTCGGCCTGGGCCAGCAGCAGGTACTGCGGCACGGCGAGGATGATCGGCGGCATCAGCACCCCGGCGAGCAGGATGTTGAACATCGACTCGCGGCCCCGGAACCGGTAGGTCGCGAGCGCGTAACCGCTGAACGCCGACACGACGGTCGACAGCAGGGCGCCGAACCCGGCGTAGAAGGCGGAGTTGCCCATCCACTGCCAGTAGACGCCGTCGCGGTAGGCGTTGAGGTCCTTGAGGTTGTCGGTGAGGCCCGACCCCGGCAGGAACGTGAACGTGGAGAACAGCTCGTCGCCCGACTTGGTGGACGCGATGACCACCCAGGCGACCGGCAGCAGCGTGTACAGCGCGCCGATCAGCAGGGCGACCGTCGGCACCAGGGCGATCCGGCGGCGCAGCGGCGGCCCCTGGGCGGTGCCGGGCGTCGTCCCGGCGGCCGGCTCGGTCTTGCGTACGGCAAGAGAACTCATCGTGCTGCCTCCTGCTTCTGGCGACGGTTCGCGGCCCGCAGGAACCCGAAGGACAGCAGCAGCGTGGCGAGCGCGATGATCACGGCCTGGGCCGCCGCGGCGTAGATGTCGTTGGTGCCGAACGCGTCCCGGTACACCTTCATGAGCGGACTCCAGGTGGTGGAGACCGAGTTGGTGAGCGGCTTGAGGGTGGTCGGCTCGTTGAACACCTGGAGCGTGGCGATGATCGAGAAGAAGAAGGTCAGCACCAGTGAGGGCGCCACCATCGGGATCTTGATCCGCAGCGCGATCTGGAACGGGGTGGCGCCGTCGAGCTTCGCCGCCTCGTACACCTCGGCCGGGATGGCCTGGAGCGCGGTGTAGATGACGATCATGTTGAAGCCGGTCCCGCCCCACACCGCGATGTTGGACAGGGCCACGTACAGCGGACCGCCGTCCAGCAGGTCGGGCTGCGGCAGGCCCAGCTTCTCCAGCACGTAGTAGAAGGGGCTGACGTCCGGCAGGTACAGGAAGCCCCACAGCATCGCCGCGACGACACCGGGGATGGCGTACGGCAGGAAGATCGCGAGGCGGGTGAAGGGGGCGAGACGGACCTTGTCGGTGTCCAGCATCAGGGCGAACAGCAGGGCGAGGCCCAGCATGACGGGCACGACGATGCAGCCGTACCCGAGGACGCGCAGGGCGCCGTGCAGCAGTTCGCTGTCGTGGAGGGCGCCCGTGTAGTTCGACAGGCCGGCCCAGACCTCCTCGCGGGCCCCCTTGCCCAGGCCGAGCCCGGACACGTGGACCTTGCGGAAGCTGAGCCAGACCGCGTACCCGATGGGCAGCGCGAAGAACAGCAGGAAGAGGGTCGTGGCGGGGATGAGGAAGGCGTACGGGGCCCCCTTGACCCCGTACGGCTTCCGGCGTGCGCTCGTCACTCGGAGACCCCGAAGCCCTGCTTCTTGAGGTCGGCGACGGTGGTGTCCTGCATGGTGTCCAGGGCGGCGGAGAAGTCCGACTTGTTCTTCGCGGCGGCGCCGAACGCGTCGTTGAAGGCCGTGTAGGCGACGTTCACGTTCGGGCCCCAGGCGGACGGCGCGGTGGTCTTCGCGATCTCGGCGGCCTTCGTGTAGAAGTCGGCCTGGTTCGAGAAGTAGTCGGGCGCGGTGGTGAAGGCGCCGGACGTCTGGGCGTTGGAGGCGGCCGGGTAGATGCCGCTCTCCTTGGCCAGCGCCTGGAGGGCGGCGTCGTCCGTGTTCAGCCAGGCGGCGAACTCGGCGGCGGCCTCCTGGTGCTTGGAGTCGGTGGTGACGCCGGTGGAGGAGCCGCCCCAGCTGCCGGTCACGTTCTCGCCGGCGGACCACTGAGGGAGCGGGGCCATGGCCCACTTGCCCTTGGTGTCGGGCGCGGCGGTCGTCAGGGTGCCCGGCGCCCACACGGCGGAGACCCAGGCGATCTGCTTGCCGGTGTTGAGCGCCTTGTTCCAGGCCGGGGTGTACATCGGCTGGTTGTCGATGGCGCCCTCCTTGACGAGGCCGCCCCAGAAGTCGGCGACCTTCTTCGTCGCCGCGTCGTTGATCCCGACCTTCCACTTGTCGCCGGAGGTCGTCCACCACTTGGCGCCGGCCTGCTGGGCCAGGCCCGCGAAGAGACCGGAGTCGTTGGCGGAGAACGTGGTGAGGTCCGTGTCCTTGGACTTCTTCTTCAGCGCGCGGGCCGTCTCGGCGAACTCGTCCCAGGTGGTGGGGACGGTCAGGCCGTACTTCTTGAAGAGGTCCTCCCGGTAGTAGAACATCATCGGGCCGATGTCCTGCGGGACGGCGTAGACGGCGTCCGTGCCGAGCGTGGTCTGCTGCCAGACGCCCTCGGCGAACTTGCCCTTCGCGTCCCCGACGCTGCCGGATATGTCGGCGAGCGCGTCGTTGCTGACCAGGGTCGGCAGCGCCTGGTACTCGGCCTGGACCAGGTCGGGGGCCTTGCCCGCCTTGTGCGCGGTGAGGATCTTGGTGACCAGCGTGTCGCCGGACGCCTGCTTCTTCACCGTGACGGTGATCTGGTCCTTCTTGCCCTGGCCCTTGTTCCAGAGATCGACGACCTTGTCCATGCCGGGCGTCCAGGTCCAGTACGTCAGCGAGACCGGTCCCGATGCGGTCTTCGTGTCGTCGTCGGACGAGCCGCAAGCGGCGAGGGCCGTCGCGCCGAGGGCGACGGCGATGGTGGACGCCACGAGGCGGCGGCGCTTCGTGATGGGCATGGATCTCTCCCCTGTACCAGGGCTCCCGCCTGCTGCGAGAACCCGCACCTTTTTGACCGCGACTCGCCTCCGGGGCGCTTTCGCCGGTGCCGAGGGACCGACCGTGCTCAGCCCTGCGGGCCTCCGCGCGCTCGCTCCCTCGGCACCGGCGCGCCCCTCCGGCGAGGCCGCGTGCTTCTGTGAGCGTTCACAGTAGAGAAACATCCCGGACACTTGTCAATGGTTGTTGCTGTGCGGTTATGTTGGGCTCGCACCGCTGATCGAGTGTGTGCACGTTCCCAAATGATCGATTAAACGGGAGAGATCCATGCCGGAAGCCACCCCCAAGGGCCTCACCAGGCTCGCCTTCGGCGGGGACTACAACCCCGAGCAGTGGCCGGAAAGCGTCTGGCAGGAGGACGTCCGGCTGATGCGCGAGGCCGGTGTCACCATGGTGAGTGTCGGGATCTTCTCCTGGGCCCTCCTGGAGCCCGCCCCCGGCGAGTACGACTTCGGCTGGCTCGACCGCGTCATCGACCTGCTGCACGAGAACGGCATACGCGTCGACCTCGGCACCCCCACGGTCGTCCCGCCGGTCTGGTTCTACCGCGCCCACCCCGAGGCCCTGCCGGTGCGCGAGGACGGCGCCCGCTACGAGTTCGGCTCCCGCGGCGCCATCTGCCACAGCAACGCCGACTACCGCGCCGCCGCCGCGAACATCACCACCCAGCTGGCCAACCGCTACGGCGACCACCCCGCGCTGGCCATGTGGCACGTCCACAACGAGTACGGCGTCCCCGTCTCGGCCTGCTACTGCGACTCCTGCGCCGCCCACTTCCGCCGCTGGCTGGAGAGCTCCTACGGCACGGTCGACGGCGTCAACGCGGCCTGGGGCACGGCCTTCTGGGGCCAGCGCTACGGCTCCTTCGAGGACATCAACCCGCCGCGCCTGTCACCCACGGTCGGCAACCCGGCCCAGGCCCTCGACTACAAGCGCTTCGCCGACGTCACCGTGCGCGAGAACTTCGTCATGGAGCGCGACATCCTGCACCGCCTCGCGCCCGGTGTGCCGGTGACGACCAACTTCATGACGGCCCTGAGCCAGTGCGACTCGATCGACTACTGGGCCTGGGGCCGCGAGGTCGACATCGTCACCAACGACCACTACCTGATCACCGACGGCCGCCGCACCCACGTCAACCTCGCGATGGCCGCCGACCTCACCCGCTCCGTCGCCGACGGCGCCCCCTGGATCCTCCTGGAGCACTCCACCTCGGGCGTCAACTGGCAGCCCCGCAACCCCGCCAAGGCTCCCGGCCAGATGGCCCGCAACTCCCTGTCCCATGTGGCGCGCGGCTCCGAGGGCGCCATGTTCTTCCAGTGGCGCCAGTCCCGGCGCGGCGCCGAGAAGTTCCACTCCTCGATGCTCCCGCACGCCGGCACCGACACCCGAGTGTGGCGCGAGGTCGTCGAACTCGGCGCGTCCCTCGACTCGTTGAACGCGATCCGCGGCACCCGCACCGAGGCCGACGTCGCCGTCCTGTGGGACTGGCACTCCTGGTGGGCGCAGGGCCTGGACTGGCGGCCCAGCGAGGACCACGACGCCCGCGAGCGCGCCGACGCGTTCTACGAAGGGCTCTACGACCGGCACCTCACCGTCGACTTCCGGCACCCCGAAGCCGACTTGTCGGCCTATCCCCTTGTCGTCGTACCGGCGCTGTACCTGATGACGGAGGCCGCCGGGAACAACCTCAAGGAGTACGTGGAGGGCGGCGGCACCCTCGTCGTCTCCTACTTCTCCGGCATCGTCGACGAGCACGACGCCGTGCACGAGGGCGCCTACCCCGGCCCGCTGCGCGACGTACTGGGCCTGACCGTCGAGGAGTTCTCCCCGCTGCTGGCGGACCACTCGGTGCGCCTCACCGGCCCCGACGGCTCCGAACTGAGCGGCGACGTCTGGACCGAGTTCGTCGTCCCGCGCGGCGCCGAGACCGTCTGGACCTACGCCGACGGCCTCACCGCCGGGCACCCCGCCGTCACCCGGCACCGCCTCGGCGAGGGCACCGCCTGGTACGTCTCCACCCGGCTCGGCGCCGAGGGCCTGGACGCCCTGCTCGGCTGGGCCATGGAGGACGCGCAGGTCACCCCGCGCGCCGACCTGCCCCGGGACGTCGAACTCGTGCGCCGCACCGGCGAGTCGGGCAGCTTCCTGTTCGCGATCAACCACACCGGCGCCGACGTCAAGGTGCCGCTGGAGGGCGCCGGCACCGAGCTGCTGACCGGCGAGCGCGCCACGAGCCGCATCGAGGTCCCGGCCGGCACGGTCCGGGTCGTCCGGCTCGACGGCTGACCCCGGGTCCCCGCGGACCCCGACAACTCCCCTTCGCCCGCGCGAGCCGCACAAGCCGCGGGCGGAGGGGCCCTTCGCCGCCCCGGCGCAGGAACACCCCCGACCCATGATGTCGAAGGGACACCGGACGAAGATGTTCCATCCCAGACGCACCCTCAGAGCCCTGCTGCTGCCGCTCGTGGCCGGGCTCGCCCTGACCGCCGTACCGGCGCAGACCGCCCAGGCGGCGAGCACCCTCACCAACGGCGGCTTCGAGACCGACGGAGCGGGCGCCGCCACCCCCTCCGGCTGGTCCGAGTACGGTTCCACCGCCGCCAGTTACGTCGAGTCCGGCGGACACGCCGGCAGCTACCGGCTCACCCACTGGGCCTCCGCCGCCTACACGGTGGAGACCTACCAGTACCTGTCCGGGCTGACCAACGGGACCTACACGCTGACCGCATGGGTCCGCTCCGGCGGCGGCCAGAACTCCGCCTACCTCGCCCTGAAGAACTGCGGCAGCGCCGAACAGCGGACCGACCTGCCGGTCTCCGCCGGCGGCTGGATACGGATCGTCACGTCCATCGCCGTGACGAACAACCAGTGCACGATCAGCGTCAACTCCAACGCCAACGCGGGCAACTGGATCAACGTCGACGACCTGACCTTCACCTCGGGCGGCACGAGCACCGCCATCAAGGGCTCCGACATCTCCTCCCTCGCCAAGAGCGAGGCCCTGGGCGGCGTCTACCGGACCGCTTCGGGCACCACCGGCGACGCGCTCGCGATCCTGAAGTCCGCCGGACAGAACTACGCCCGCGTCAAGGTCTGGGTGAACGCGGCCGACGGCTACAACGGCAAGACGCAGGTCCTGGCGCTCGCCAAGCGCGCGAAGGCGCAGGGCATGAAGCTGCTGGTCGACTTCCACTACTCGGACACCTGGGCCGACCCCGGCGCCCAGACCAAGCCGGCCGCGTGGACGGGGCACTCCTACAGCCAGTTGAAGACCGACGTGTACAACCACACGTACGACGTCCTCAACGCGCTGAAGGCGCAGGGCACCACCGCCGACATGGTCCAGGTCGGCAACGAGATCAACGGCGGCATGCTCTGGTCCGAGGGCTCCACCGACAACTGGTCGCAGCTGGCCGGGCTGCTCAACTCCGGCTACAGCGCGGTCAAGGCGGTCAGTTCCTCCACCCAGGTCGCGCTGCACCTCGCCAAGGGCGGCGATCTGACCGGTACCCGCTGGTGGTTCGACAACGCCGTGTCGGCCGGTGTGACCTTCGACGTCATCGGCCTGTCCTACTACGGCTACTGGCACGGTTCGCTCGCCGACTTCCAGACGACTCTGGACGACGCGGCCTCCCGGTACGCCAGGCCGGTCTTCGTCGCCGAGACGGCCTACCCCTTCCGCCTCGACAGCGACGACTCGTTCGAGAACATCATCGACCTCGACAGCGAACTGGTCTCCGGCTACCCCGCCACCACGGCCGGCCAGACCCGCTGGATGAACGACGTCACCAGCATCGTGGAAGCCGTGCCGGGCGGCCGTGGCCTCGGCGTCTTCTACTGGGAGTCGACCTGGACCGCCGTCACCGGCAACGGCTGGGACCCCGCCGACTCCTCCTCCGGCAACGGCTGGGAGAACCAGGCGCTGTTCGACTACGACAACAAGGCGCAGCCCGCGACGGCCTGGTTCAGCCACCGCTGACCGTCCCGGGAGGGGCCCGGCCCGGCCGCGACGGCCCGGCCGGGCCCCGGCGCGTCGCCTTCCGCGCGCTTTTCCACCAGGGCCGAACGGCCCTGTGTCGCAGGGACGTTCGGTACCGGACAAGGTAGGAGAAGTCCCTACACGGCTCCGTCGTCTGCGGGACAGTGGAAAGGACGTGCCAAGCGGAGTCTGAACCGGAAGGGGGCGCCATGCTGAGGACTCCTGTGAACGAACGGCGACTGGACATCCTGGAATGGCTGAAGGACCCCGTCACCCACTTCCCGGCACCCCGCCACGGCGACCTCGTCGAGGACGGGGTGACCTCCGACGCCGTCGCGGACAAGCTCGGCGTGCGCCGCCGGATCGCCGACACTCACCTCGAACTCCTGGCCCGCGTCGGCCTGTTGCGCACCAAGCGCATCCGGCGCAGGATCTTCTACCGGCGCGACGAGATGCGCATAGCCGAGGTCGCGCGCATGTTCGAGAAGGGCTGGTAGAGCGGACCGGCCGGACGGCCGGCAGGACAGGAGGCGGTCGCCCGTGGAACACGCACAGCAACTGGTCCCGCGCCGATACGTCGCCCTCGGCGGTCAGGGCCCCGAGGACGTCGTCGCCGACAGCCGGGGCCGGGTGCTCACCGGCGTCGCGGACGGCCGCATCCTGCGTCTCGACGGCCTCGCCGACCCCGCCACGACCCGCGTCGAGGTGCTCGCCGAGACCGGCGGCCGGCCGCTCGGGCTCGAACTCCTCGCCGATGACGATCTCTTGGTCTGCGACGCCGAACGCGGGCTCCTCCGCGTGGACCTGGGCGACGGACTGGTCCGTATCCTCGCCGACTCGGTGGCGGGGGAGCGGCTGCGGTTCTGCAGCAACACCGTCGCCCTCGCCGACGGCAGCGTCTGCTTCACCGTCTCCAGCCGCCGCTATCCGCTCGACCAGTGGATCGGTGACATCGTCGAGCACACCGGCACCGGCCGGCTCCTGCGGCTGGCGCCCGGCAGCGAGACGCCCGAAGTCCTCGCGGACGGGCTCCAGTTCGCCAACGGCATCGCCCTGAGCGGTGACGAATCGTTCCTCGTGGTCGCCGAGACCGGCGCCCACCGGCTCACCCGGTACTGGCTCACCGGCCCCCGCGCCGGACACACCGAGCCCTTCGTCGAGAACCTCCCCGGCGCCCCCGACAACATCTGGCGCGCGGGACCCGACGGACCGGTCTGGGTCTCCCTCGCCGGTCCCCGCCTCGCCGCGCTCGACCTGCTGCACCGCGCGGCCCCGGGCGTACGCCGCGCCGCGGGCCGCCTGGCGGTCCGTGCCCCCTACCGCCCCACCGGCACGATCGGTGTCCTCGCCGTCGACGACCACGGCACCGTCGTGCACCACCTCACCCGCCGCCGCTCCGGGTTCCGGATGGTCACCAGCGTCTGCGAGGCGGCCGGTCAGCTCGTCCTCGGGAGTGTGTGGGAACGGGGCGTGGCCCTGTGCGAGCCGCCCGCCGGTAAATGAGCCCGGCGTTACCCTGTTGACCGGCCAGGACCGGGCCGGCCAGGCAGGAGACGCACAGCATGTCAGCCCAGGAGGCCGAGAGCCTCCGCACCGACGCACCCCCGCGCCCCGAGTGGCGCGGGCAGCTCCCCGTCGTGGCCGTGGTCGCCCTGGGCGGGGCGATCGGCGCCACCGCCCGTTACGCGCTCTCCCTGTGGTGGCCGCTCCAGCCGGGCGGCTTCCCCTGGGCGACCTTCTGGACCAACGTCGTCGGCTGCGCGGTCATAGGCGTGTTCATGGTGCTCATCACCGACGTGTGGGTCGCCCACCGCCTCGTCCGCCCCTTCTTCGGCACCGGCGTCCTCGGCGGCTTCACCACCTTCTCCACCTACGCGGTCGACATCCGCAACCTCGTCGACGCCGGCCACCCCGGCACGGGTCTGGCCTACCTCGCCGGGACCCTGTTCGCGGCCCTCACGGCGGTGTGGCTCGCCGCGACCGCCACCCGCCGCGTCCTGAAGCGAATGCAGTCCTGAAGCGAATGCAGTCCTGAACCGGAGGCAGTCATGGAGCGGAGACAGCCATGAAGCGGAGGCAGTCATGACCAGGCTGACCGGCAGCGCCCTGCGCGTGACCGTGTTCGTCGGGGAGAACGACACCTGGCACCGCAAGCCCCTCTACAGCGAGATCGTGCACCGCGCCCACGCCGCCGGACTCGCGGGCGCCAGCGTCTTCCGCGGCGTCGAGGGCTTCGGCGCCTCCTCCCGCATCCACACCTCCCGGCTGTTGTCCCTCAGCGAGGACCTGCCGGTCGCGATCGTCATCGTCGACACCGACGAACGCGTCCGGGCCTTCCTGCCCCAGCTCGACGCACTCGTCACCGAGGGCCTGGTGATCCTCGACGACTGCGAGGTGATCCGGTACGTCGGAAGGGACACCGAACCCGCGGGGGACCCGGGAACAGACGCCGGCAAAACGGACACGGAAGGTAAGAAGCGGTTGTGAACTGGCTACTGGTCGCCGCGGGGGCCGCGGTCGGCGCCCCGCTGCGCTATCTCACCGACCGGGCCGTCCAGTCCCGCCACGACTCGGTCTTCCCCTGGGGGACCTTCGCGGTCAACGTCGGCGGCTGCCTGGTCCTCGGCCTGCTCACCGGAGCCGCGGGACCCGACCTGCGCCTGCTGCTCGGCACGGGCCTGTGCGGGGCGCTGACCACGTACTCGACCTTCTCGTACGAGACGCTGCGGCTGGCCGAGACGGGCGCCGGGCTGTACGCCCTGGCCAACGTCGGGGCGAGTCTCGCGGCGGGTCTCGGGGCCGCTTTCGCCGGCGTGGAGCTTGCACAGGCGGTGTAGAACAGTCCCCGCCGTTGCCCCTCCCGCCGGAAGAACTGGATCCCATGAGCGTCATCAGCGTCGGCCAGGCCGTCATCCTCGGAGCCGTCGAGGGGGTGACCGAGTTCCTGCCCGTCTCCTCCACCGGCCACCTCAAGATCACCGAGGGGCTGATGAACATCCCCGTCGACGACGACGCCGTGGTCGGGTTCTCCGCCGTCATCCAGGTCGGCGCGATCGCCGCCGTGCTCGTCTACTTCTTCAAGGACATCGTGCGGATCGTCTCCGCCTGGCTGCGAGGGCTGCGCGACAAGGAGGAGCGCTACCACCACGACTACAAGTTCGCCTGGTGGGTCGTCTTCGCGACGATCCCGATCGTCGTCGTCGGCCTCGCCGCCAAGCCGCTCATCGAGGGCCCCCTCGCCTCGCTGTGGGTGGTCGCGGGCTCCCTGATCGCGGGCAGCGGCGTGATGTGGGCGGCCGACCAGATGGGCCGCCACAAGCGCGGGGAGGACGACACCTCCTTCAAGGACGCGATGCTCGTCGGCGGCTCCCAGATCCTCGCCCTGCTCTTCCCCGGCTTCTCCCGCTCCGGCGCCACCATGTCCACCGCGCTGATGCTCGACCTCGACCGTGTGGCCGCCACCCGGCTCTCCTTCTTCCTCGGCATCCCCGCGCTGACCGGCGCCGGCATCTACGAGCTCAAGGACGCCCTCGGCACCGGAGCGGGCGCCGCCCCGCTGGTCGTCGGCACCGCCGTCTCCTTCGTGGTGGCCTACGCCTCCATCGCCTGGCTGCTGAAGTTCGTGGCCAAGCACTCCTTCAACGCGTTCGTCGTCTACCGGATCGTCGTCGGCCTGCTGCTCTTCGGGCTGCTGGCGACCGGTGCGCTCAGCGGCTGAACCGCGCGGGGTGCGCGAGGGCACGTGCTCTCCGCACCCCGGGGAACGTCTCCCTCCGCCGGTCTTGACAGGAGACTCGCTCCGCCCGGAGTATCACTCCCGTGAACCTGTCAGACAGCCGGACAGCCGGACAGCCCCCGCGTCGGATCAGTGCCATGGAAGCCGTCCTGGCCCACCTCCGCGACGCCATCGAGCGCGGCGCGTACGCGGTCGGCGACAAGCTCCCCTCCGAGGCCGAGCTGTGCCGCACGCTGGAGATCAGCAGGCCCGTGCTGCGCGAGGCCCTCAGGGCCCTGCAGACCATGGGCCTGACCGTCTCCAAGACCGGCAAGGGCACCTTCGTGGTCGCCAGCACCGTGGAGGACCCGACCTTCGGCGACTACGCGGCCAGCGATCTGCTGGAGGTGCGCCGACACGTCGAGATCCCCGTCGCCGGGTACGCGGCCCTGCGCCGCACCCCGGAGAACCTCGACCACCTGGCCCATCTGCTCGACCGCATGGAGCGGGAGACGGACACCACCGCCTGGGTCGCCATGGACACCCTGTTCCACCTGGCCGTCGCCGAGGCCGCCCAGAACCCGGTCTTCCGCCGGGTCATCGAGGAGATCCGGGACGCGCTGGCCCGCCAGTCGGCCTTCCTCAACGAACTCGGTGGCCGTCGCGAGCAGTCCAACCGCGAGCACCGGGCGATCGTCGAGGCCCTGATCGACGGTTCCGAGATCGACGCGGTGGACGCCATGTCCCACCATCTGGACCGCGTCGAGACCACCCTCACCGACATCGTGCGGTCCCCGCGCACGAGCACCACCACGGAAGGCGGACCTGCGGCGTGAGCGAGCAGACCCTGCACGACGACGTGCAGAAACGTTCCACCCATGTCGACGCCGGAGACGAGGGCTACAGCAAGTCGCTGAAGTCCCGCCACGTCAACATGATCGCCATCGGCGGTGCGATCGGCACCGGACTCTTCCTCGGCGCGGGCGGGCGCCTGGCCGACGCCGGCCCCTCCCTCTTCCTCGCCTACGCCGTCTGCGGTCTCTTCGCGTTCCTCGTCGTGCGCGCCCTCGGCGAACTCGTCCTGCACCGCCCCTCCTCCGGCGCCTTCGTGTCGTACGCACGCGAGTTCCTCGGTGAGAAGGGCGCCTACACCGCGGGCTGGATGTACTTCCTCAACTGGGCCACCACCGGTATCGCCGACATCACCGCGGTCGCCACCTACACCCACTACTGGGGCATGTTCTCCGACATCCCGCAGTGGGTGATCGCCCTGATCGCGCTGGCGGTCGTGCTCACCGTCAACCTCATCTCGGTCAAGATCTTCGGCGAGCTGGAGTTCTGGTTCGCGATCGTCAAGGTCAGCGCGCTGGTGATCTTCATGTGCATCGGCATCTTCCTGCTGGTCACCCAGCACGACGTCGCCGGCACCACCCCAGGGCCGTCCCTGATCACCGACAACGGCGGCATCTTCCCCAGCGGCCTGCTGCCCATGCTGCTGATCATCCAGGGCGTCGTCTTCGCCTACGCCTCCGTCGAACTGGTCGGCGTCGCCGCCGGCGAGACCGAGAACCCCGAGAAGATCATGCCGAAGGCGATCAACTCGATCATGTGGCGGGTCGCCCTGTTCTACGTCGGCTCCGTGCTGCTGCTGTCGATGCTGCTGCCCTGGAACAAGTACACGGCGGGGGAGAGCCCCTTCGTCACCGTCCTGTCCAACATCGGCATCCCCGCCGCGGGCGGCGTGATGAACCTGGTCGTCCTCACCGCGGCCATGTCCTCCCTGAACTCCGGCCTCTACTCCACCGGCCGCATCCTGCGCTCCATGGCCAAGTCCGGCTCCGCCCCGCGGTTCACCGGCGTCATGAGCCGCACCCAGGTCCCCTACGGCGGCATCCTGCTCACCAGCGGCATCTGCGTCCTCGGCGTCGGCCTCAACTTCGTGGTCCCCGCCGACGCCTTCGAGATCGTGCTGAACTTCGCGGCCATCGGTATCCTGGCCACCTGGGGCATGATCATGCTCTGTCACCTCATGTTCTGGCAGAAGACCCAGCGGGGCGAACTGTCCCGCCCCGGCTACCGGCTGCCGGGCTCCCCCTGGACCGAGATCGTGACGCTGGCCTTCCTCGCCTCCGTCCTGGTCCTGATGTACGCCGACGGCGGCGCCGGACGCACCACCGTGCTGTGCCTGCCCCTGATCGTCGGCGCGCTGGTCGCCGGCTGGTACGCCGTCCGCGGCCGTGTCGCCCGTACGGCGGCCCCCACCCCGTCCGCCGAAGCCGACGCGTGACCCGCGCGGCGTCCCCCGAGAAAAGGCCCTGATGCACAGCAGTTCCGTCGCGGACCCACCCCTCGTCCGTGAACCCCTGCACGCTCCCGTCGCCCACCTCATCCGCGGCGGGATCGTCGAGGGCATCCACTACGGCTCGGTCGTCGTCCTCGACGCGGACGGACAGGCCCGCCTCCAGCTCGGCGACATCGAGGCCGCGTTCTACCCGCGCTCCGCCCTCAAGCCCGTCCAGGCCGTCGCCATGGTCCGGGCCGGGCTGCCCCTGGACGGCGAACTGCTCTCGCTCGCCGCCGCCAGCCACTCCGGCGAACAACGCCACCTGGAGGGCGCCCGGCGCATCCTGGACCTCGCGGGCCTCTCCGAGGACGCCCTGCGCAACGTCCCGGACCTCCCGTACGGCCCCGCCGTGCGGGACACCTGGATCCGCGAGGGACGCGGGCCCTCCCGGCTCGCGCAGAACTGCTCCGGCAAGCACGCGGCGATGCTCTACACGTGCGTGCTGAACGACTGGCCGCTGGACGGCTACCTCGACCCCGCGCACCCCCTCCAGCAGGCCGTCGCCGAGATCGTCGAGGACCTCACGGGTCAGCGGATCGCCGCGGTGACCGTCGACGGGTGCGGGGCCCCGCTGTTCTCCGTGTCCCTGCACGGGCTCGCCCGCGCCGGTGCGCGCATCGCCTCCGCGGTGCCGGGCACGCCCGAGGCCCGCGTCGCCGACGCGATGCGCGCGTATCCCGAGATGGCGTCCGGCGCGGGACGCGACACGGCCGCGATGATGCGCGCCGTGCCGGGGCTGCTCGCCAAGGACGGCTTCGAGGGCGTCGAGGTCGCCGCCCTCGCCGACGGCCGGACCGTCGCCGTGAAGATCGCCGACGGGGCGAGCCGGGCCCGGGTGCCCGTCACCGCCGCGGCCCTGGCATGGGCCGGGGTCGATCCGGCGTCGCTCGTGGAGTTCCGGGGCGAGACGCTGCTCGGGGGCGGTGAGCCGGTCGGGTGCGTGCGACCGGTCCGGTCCCTGGAGCCGGTCCCGTTCCCCGCCTGCGCCTGAGGAAACGGCCGCAGTCCGCCGAGGGGACCCGCGGAGCGTCCACGGGTCCCCCTCCCGAGAACCCACCCTCACCCTGCTCGACCTTCTCGAAAGAGGACCCTCACTCCCATGACCGCCGCCGTCACCCGCAGCGAACACGATCTGCTCGGCCACCGGGAGATCCCCGCCGACGCCTACTGGGGTGTGCACACCCTGCGGGCCACCGAGAACTTCCCCATCACCGGGACCCCGATCTCCGCCTACCCGCATCTCATCGACGCCCTCGCGGCCGTCAAGGAGGCCGCCGCCCTCGCCAACGAGGAACTGGGGCTGCTGGAACCCCGCAAGGCCGCCGCGATCGTCGAGGCGTGCCGGGAGATCCGGGACGGGAAGCTGCACGACCAGTTCGTCGTCGACGTGATCCAGGGCGGAGCCGGCACCTCGACCAACATGAACGCCAACGAGGTCGTCGCCAACCGGGCGCTGGAACTGCTGGGGTTCGAGAAGGGGCAGTACCGGCACCTGCACCCCAACGAGGACGTCAACCTGGGCCAGTCCACCAACGACGTCTACCCGACCGCCGTCAAGGTCGCGACGGTCTTCGCGGTGCGTGGACTGCTCAAGTCGATGGCCGTGCTCCAGGACGCGTTCGCCCGCAAGGCGGTCGAGTTCCGTGACGTGCTCAAGATGGGCCGTACACAGTTGCAGGACGCGGTGCCCATGACGCTCGGTCAGGAGTTCTCCGCCTATGCCGTCATGATCGACGAGGACCGCAACCGTCTTGACGAGGCCGTCCAGTTGATCCATGAGATCAACCTGGGCGCCACGGCCATCGGCACCGGACTCAACGCCCCCGCGGGATACGCCGAGTCGGCCCGCCGGCATCTCGCCGCGCTCACCGGACTGCCGCTGGTCACCGCCGCCAACCTCGTCGAGGCGACCCAGGACTGCGGGGCCTTCGTCCAGATGTCCGGCGTGCTCAAGCGGATCGCCGTCAAGCTGAGCAAGAGCTGCAACGACCTGCGCCTGCTGTCGTCCGGTCCGCGCGCGGGGCTCGGGGAGATCAACCTGCCGCCGGTGCAGGCCGGTTCGTCGATCATGCCGGGCAAGGTCAACCCGGTGATCCCCGAGGTCGTCAACCAGGTCGCCTTCGAGGTCATCGGCAACGACGTCGCCATCACCATGGCCGCGGAGGCCGGACAGCTCCAGCTCAACGCCTTCGAACCGATCATCCTGCACTCCCTGTCGGAGAGCATCACCCACCTCTCGGCCGCCTGCCGCACCCTCGCCGAACGCTGCGTCGACGGCATCACCGCCAACACCGAGCGGCTGCGCGCGAGCGTCGAGAACTCCATCGGCCTGGTGACCGCCCTCAACCCGTACATCGGCTACGAGGCCGCCACCGACATCGCCAAGGAGGCCCTCGCGACCGGCCGGGGGGTCGCCGAACTCGTCCTGGAGAAGGGCCTGCTGCCCGCCGAGACCCTCGCCGCCCTGCTGCGCCCCGAGGTCGTCGCGGGCAGCGGACAGGCCCTCGCCTGACCCGGACCGCCGCACGGAGGGCGGGCGACCGGACCGGCCCGGAGGCACAATGGCGATCATGAACTCGTCCATGACCTTCGAGCCGGTCCTGGAGCGCATCGCCGAGGAGATCGAGCGCACCCCAGGGCGCGGCCGTCCCGCCGACTACATCCCGGCGCTCGCCGCCTGCGACCCGCGCCGCTTCGGCATGGCCGTCGCGGAACCCGACGGCACGGTGTACGGCGTGGGGGACTGGCGGCAGCCCTTCTCCACGCAGTCCCTCACCAAGGTCTTCACCCTCGCCCTCGACCTGGCCCGCGAGGGCGACGAACTCTGGGAGCACGTGGGCCGCGAGCCCTCCGGCAACCCCTTCAACTCCCTGGTCCAGCTGGAGTACGAGAACGGCATCCCGCGCAACCCCTTCATCAACGCGGGCGCCCTCGTCGTCACCGACCGCCTCCTGACCCGTACCGGCGACGCGGCCGGGGAACTGCGGGCCTTCCTGCGCGAGGAGAGCGGCAACCCGGACCTCGACTTCGACGAGGACGTCGCCGCCTCCGAGTCGGACCACGGCGACCGCAACGCCGCCCTCGCCCATTTCATGGCGTCCTACGGCAACATCGACAACCCCGTCCCCGCCCTCCTGGACCAGTACTTCCGCCAGTGCTCCCTGCTGGCCTCCTGCGCCGACCTGGCCCTCGCCGCCGGTTTCCTCGCCCGCCACGGCATCCGCGCCGACGGCAGCCGCCTGCTCACCCTCAGCCAGGCCAAGCAGATCAACGCGGTCATGCTCACCTGCGGCACCTACGACGCCGCCGGCGACTTCGCCTACCGGGTCGGACTGCCCGGCAAGAGCGGTGTGGGCGGCGGGATCATCGCCGTGGTCCCGGGCCGGTGCACGCTGTGCGTGTGGAGCCCCGGACTCGACCAGCGGGGCAACTCGGTGGCGGGCGTCGCGGCCCTGGACCGGTTCACGACACTGACGGGCCTGTCCGTGTTCTGAGGCGCGGCCACCGCCGGCTCCCGGACCTCCCCGATCACCGCCCGGTCACACCGCGGCTCACCCCCGGCTCGCCGCCCGTCAATTTCCGGCCACCCGCCCTTGCCACGCTTCCCGAGTGCTGGCCATGGCTTTCCCCGTAGATCTCCGCCGCTGCCAGGTTCTCGGCCTGGCCGGAACCGCCGTGCTCGCGCTGGGCGGTGACACCGCGGGCGCCCTGCCCGTACGGGAGGTGCTGGCGCCCGCCGACGCGGAGGCCGCACTGGGCCTGGTCGGGGTCTACTTCGGTGTCGTCCTGCTGATAGCGGCATGGGTCCTGCTCGGCCGCCTCGTGCGCGGCTCCGACCCGCCCAGCCCGCGCGCGCTGCTGCTCGTCCTCGCGCTCTGGGCGGCCCCGCTGCTGCTCGCGCCGCCCCTGTTCAGCCGGGACGTCTACAGCTACCTCGCCCAGGGCGCCATGGTCGACGCCCACATGGACGTCTACACCTACGGCCCCGCCCACCTCGGCGGACCGCTGGCCGACGAGGTCGCCCCGCTGTGGCGGCACACGGGAGCCCCCTACGGGCCGGTGTTCCTCGGCCTCGCCTCCGGGCTCGCCGGGCTGACCCGCGGCGAACTCCCCGCCGGGCTCTTCGGGATGCGGCTCGTGGCGCTGACCGGGGTCGCCCTGATGGCGGCGGCGCTGCCTCGGCTCGCCCGGCACAGCGGCGCCGACCCGGCCGCCGCGCTCTGGCTCGGCGCCCTCAACCCGCTCGTGCTGCTGCATCTGGTCGCGGGCGCCCACAACGACGCCATCATGCTCGGCCTCCTCGGCACCGGCCTGGTCGCCGCCCTGGGCCGGTGGCCCGTCCTCGGCGCCGTGTTCGTCACGCTCGCGGCCCTGGTCAAGGCACCGGCGGCACTGGGCCTCGCCGCGGTCGTCGTCCTCCAGATCCGCGCCGGACACCGGCCCGCGAAGGCGGTCCTCACCGCCGGCGCCGCCGCGGCGGCCACCACGGTCGCCGCGACCGCCGTCGCCGGGACCGGCTACGGCTGGATAGGAGCCCTCGACACCCCGGTCTCCGCGCAGAACTGGGCGCTCACCAGCCTGCTCGGCCGGGCCACCCGGTCCCTGCTCGAACAGTTCGGCAGCGATCTCGCGCCCTTCGCCGTCCCGGCCTGGCACGTGCTCGGCGCGCTGTTCACCTCGGTCGTCGTGGCGGCCATCTGGTGGCGGCTGCGCCCGCGCCCGGTGTACGCGCTCGGCCTGAGCCTCGCCGCCGTCGCCGCCTTCGGCCCGGCGATCCGCCCCTGGTACGCGCTGTGGGGCCTGTTCCTCATCGCCGCCGCGGCCCCCACCGCCCCGGTACGGCACCGGGTGGCCGCCGTGACCGGCGTCCTCGCGCTCGCCACGCTCCCGAGCGGCGGCCCGGTCGACACGGGGCAGCTCGTCCTCGCCGTCTCCGGCGGCGCCCTGGCCGTCGTCGTCCTGTGGCAGGCCCATCAGACCGCCCGGACCCCGGCCTGGGGGCGTACCGCGTGAACCCGACCCGCACCGACCGCGGCCGGCTCCTGCTGGTCCTCGCGCTCGCCGCCGCCGTCACCGTGTTCACCGCGACGGTGCCGCTGCTGCGCGACTTCTTCGACCTGCGCGTCTACTACGGCACCGTCGACACCTGGCTGCACCACGACGGCCGGATCTACGACTACCGCGTCCCCGGCACGACGTACGGCTTCACCTACCCGCCGTTCGCCGCCCTCGTGATGCTGCCGATGGCGCTGCTCCCGCTGCCGGCCGCGATCGCCGTCTCCCTGCTGCTGAACGTGGCGGCCCTCGCACTGATCGCCCGTGTCCTCGCCGGACGGCCGCTGCGCGACCTCGGCTGGTACGGCTGCGCGCTGGCCGGCTGCGGTCTCGCACTGTTCGAACCGCTGCGGGACACGTTCAGCTTCGGCCAGGTCAACCTGCTGCTGCTCGCGCTGGTCCTCATGGACGCCTGGCTGATCAGGACCGGGCGGGGGCGCCTGGCGGGCTGGGGGATCGGCCTGGCGGCGGCGATCAAGCTGACCCCGGCGCTGTTCATCGCGCTGCTCCTGATCACCGGACGGCGCCGGGCCGCCGCCGTCGCGACGGCCGTGGCCGCCGCCGCGACCGGGCTCGCGGCCTGGGCGGCGCCCGGCGCCTCGCACTTCTACTGGACGCGGGCGATGTGGGACACGACCCGCGTCGGCCGCCTGGACTACGTCTCCAACCAGTCGCTGCAAGGCGTCCTGGCCCGTCTCGGGGTGACGGACCGGATCGCCTGGGCGGTGCTCGTCCTGCTGGTCATGGCCGTCTGGGCGGTACGGGCCCGCAGGGCGGCGGCCCGTGGGAACTGGACGGCCGCGTTCGCGCTGACCGGGCTGACCGCGTGCCTGGTCAGCCCGGTCACCTGGGTGCACCACCTGGTGTGGCTGCTGCCCGCCTTCGCCGTTCTGGTGCGCGCCGGGCACCCGCGCGCGGCGGGCGCCCTGTACGCGACGCTGTGCACCAGCGTGGTGTGGCTGTGGTTCCACGACGCGTCCGGCGTCGACGGATTCCTCGGCGGCAACCTCTACACCTGGATCACGCTCGGCCTGCTGCTGCGGCTGCCGACAGGTCAGCCCCTGCCGCCGCGCCCCCTGTTCCGCAGCACCAGCGCGACCGCGCCGGCGCCCAGCAGGGCGGCACCCGCGATGAGCCCGGCGTCGCCCCAGCCCGCCCCGTCCTCCGGCACGGCCGAGGCCGATTCCGTCTCCGTGCCGGGCCCCGGCAGCGGGCGCACCCGCAGCGCGTCCAGCGACCCCACCGGCTCGACCTTCCCGGTGGCGTCGAAGCCCCAGTCGAGCAGCTCCCGGGCCTCCTCGTACACGGCGAAGCCGCCACCGGCCTGAGGGTTCATCACGGTGACGACGAGGGTGCGGCTCCCGTGCCGGGCCGCCGCCACCAGCGTGTTCCCCGCGTTGCTGGTGTAGCCGTTCTTCACGCCGATCAGCCCGTCGTACCGCTGGACGCCGTCGGCGCCGGTCAGCAGCCGGTTGGTGTTCTGGATGCCGTACGTCCAGCCGCCGCCCCCGGGGAACCGGGCCTCGGCGGTGCCGCAGTAGCGCGCGAAGTCCGGGTTGCGCAGCCCGGCCCGGCCGAAGACGGCGAGGTCGAACGCGGAGGACACCTGGCCCGGCGTGTCGTACCCGTCGGGCGAGCGCACATGGGTGTCCAGGGCGCCGAGCGACCGGGCCTTGGCCTGCATGCGTACGGCGGTGTCGCGCCAGCCGCCGCTGAGCTCGGCCAGGACGTGCACGGCGTCGTTGCCGGAGTTGAGGAACACCCCGCGCCACAGGTCCGAGACCCGGTAGCTCTGCCCCTCGCGGACCCCCACCAGGCTGCTCCCGGGGCCGACGTCCGCCAGCTCCCGGTCGCCGACCCGGTGCCGGACACCGCCGGGCAGCGTGGGCAGGACGGTCAGGGCGAACAGGGTCTTGAGCGTGCTCGCGGGCGGCAGCGGGCGGTGCGCGTCGTGCGCCGCGAGCACCGCCCCGCTGTCCGCGTCGGCCACCACCCACGACAGCGCGGAGACGTCCGGCACCGCCGGCACCCCGCGCTGCGGCCTGACCTGTGTACCGGAGCGGTACAGCAGGCGTGGCGAGGGAGCGGAGGCGTGCGGTCCGCCGGGCACGTCGGGGTCGGAGCCCGTGAGCGCGGCGGCCGGTCCGGGCGCGAACGCGAGCAGCCCCGCCGTGCAGAGCGCACAGGCCGACGCGGTGACCCGGGAAGTTGATCGGATGGTCATACCGCAAACCTAGGAACGGACCCGTCGCTCGGGGCGCTGCCCGGGCCGTACGGGCACCCGGACGGGCGATGCGGCGCGCGGAGGGGCATGCGGCGTACGGAGGGGCATGCGGCGCGTGGAGGGGGATGCGCCGACGCGGAGGCGGCCGGGCGGCGGCGCGGAGGCGGACGAGGGCGGTGGCGCGGACGGTCCGTCAGGCGGCGGGCAGCGTCGGCTGGATGCGGCGGACGAACGCCGCGTTGTCCGGGGTCTCCCGCATCCGGGCCAGGAGGGTCTCCAGGGCGGCGTGGCCGTCGCCGTTCTGCAGGACGCGGCGCAGGCTGCGCGAGGCGGCCAACTCGGCCGGGGGCAGCAGGAGTTCCTCGCGGCGGGTGCCGGACGGGACGAGGGCGACGGCGGGGAAGACGCGGCGGGCCGCGAGTTCGCGGTCGAGGCGGATCTCCATGTTGCCGGTGCTCTTCAGCTCCTCGAAGTAGAAGTCGTCGGCGCGCGAGCCCGTCTCCACCAGGGCCGTGGCCAGGATGGTCAGGGAGCCGCCCTCCTCCGCGAGGCGGGCGGCGCCGAAGAACTTCTTCGGGCCGACCAGGGCGGTCGCGTCGACGCCGCCGCTGAGGGTACGGCCGCTGCCGGTGGCCGCGTTGTTGTGGGCGCGGCACAGCCGGGTGAGCGAGTCGAGCAGGATCACGACGTCCTCACCGGCCTCGACGAGCCGCTTGGCCCGCTCGATCACCAGCTCGGCGAGCGCGATGTGCTGCCTCGGCGTGCGGTCGAACGTCGACGCGTACACCTCGCCGCGCACCGAGCGCCGCATGTCGGTGACCTCCTCGGGGCGTTCGTCGAGCAGTACGACCATCAGCCGGCACTCGGGGTGGTTGCCGGCCACGGCGGCGGCGAGCTGCTGGAGCAGGACCGTCTTGCCGGTCTTGGGCGGGGCCACGATCAGCCCGCGCTGGCCCTTGCCGACCGGGGTGAGCAGATCGGCGACGCGGCCGGTCAGACCGGACGCCGGGTGCTCCAGGCGGATGCGCTCACGCGGGTGGAGCGGGGTCAGGTCGCCGAAGCGACGACGGTGGTGTCCGGGGGCCTTCCCGGGGGCGGCGCCGTTGACCCGGGCGACCTCGGTGAGGGCGCGCTGGGTGCCGCGCACCCCGTCGACGAGGTCGCCCTTGCGCAGGCCGTGACGGCGGATGAGCGCGGGGGAGACCTGGAGGTCGGCGGGCGTGGGCAGCAGGTCGGTGCCGCGCAGATGGCCCTTGCCGTTCGCGTCGATGTCGAGGACGCCGGTGACGGCCCGGACCGGGGGTTCCTGCTGGACTGGGGGGTGTTCGAGAGTGGTGGTCATGAGAGGGGTCCTTTCACGGACGTTCGGCATGGGACATGCGAAGGAAGGGGGTGCCGCGAACGGAACGGAAGGCGGTCAGATCGCCTTCGAGCGGCGGGAAACCACGCGTCGGACCCGCTGGTCACGAGGTGGTGAGAAGAAGCCGGGGCAGATCTGCCGACCGGCGGACTGGGAGTGGTACCGGCACCGGCGCCCACGACAGGGCGTACACAAGTGCTGAGATGACGGTACCACGAGCGTTCAGCGTGTGGCGAGGAGTCCGTACAGGAGCGGGATGCGCGGCTCGGGCAGACGCCACCAGCCGGACTCCGTGCGCTCCATGTGCGGCCAGCGCGGCCAGGGGAGCTCGTCGCTCTCGGTGAGGCGCCGGACGGTCAGTCCTGCCTCCACCAACGCGTTCACCACCTCGCTTATTCCGTGCATCCACTCGTAACTGTCCGTGGCCCCCTCGACGGCGGGCCCGTCCGTGTACGTGTGCGTCGCGTCCCGGCGCACGGCGCCGCTCCCCGCCAGGCAGTCGTGGCGCAGCAGCAGCTCGGGCCCCTCACCCGGACCGGGCTCGGGGCCGAGGGAGTTGAGCAGCGGATGGAACTCGACGACGTACAACCGCCCACCGGGGCGCAGGAGTCGGACGACGACATCCGCCCACCGCCTCAGGTCCGGCAGGTAGCACAGCGCGCCCTTGCCCGTGTAGACGACGTCGAACCGCCGTCCCTCCAGGGCCTCTACCGCGTCGTAGACGTTGGCCCGCACATAGCGGACGTCCTCACCCGCCCGTTCCGCGATCTCCCGGGCCGCCGCCACCGAGGCCGCCGAGAAGTCCAGGCCCGTCGCGCGGGCGCCGCGCTGCGCGAAGGCGAGCGTCTCCGTGCCCAGGTGGCACTGGAGGTGGAGCACGTCACGGCCGGACAGTTCACCGAGGTCGGCCCACTCGAAACCGGCGAACCAGCGCCCCGCGTCGAGGTCCTGGTCGAGCCCGTAGAACCGGCTGGCGAGGTGGACGGGGGTACGGGCGTCCCAGTTGGCCTCGTTGGCCCGCATGAACCGCGCGTGCTCGTCGGTGGTCATGCCGTCATCCTGTCGCATCGGCCCGCATACCAGCCATACGAACGCCCGATGGCGCTTGCGCGGCCGAATTCTTGTTCTCGACAAACCCCCTCCCTACGCTGCCACCACCGCACTTCGGCGGGACGGAACAAGGGGCTTGGACAATCATGGGTCGACTGGCCGGGAAAATCGCCTTCATCAGTGGAACAGGAGCCGGAATCGGCCGGGCCGCGGCTCAGGTATTCGCCGCCGAGGGCGCCCTCGTATTCGGCTGTGACATCGATGAGGACAACGCCGCCGAAACCGTGGAACTGGTCGAGAAGGCCGGGGGAGTCATGCGGTCCCTGGCGCCCGTCGACCTGTCCACCGAGGCGGGCGCCAGGGAATGGATCGACGCCGGGATCGCCGCGTTCGGCGGAATCGACATCCTCTACAACAACGCCTCCGCGCTGCGGAACGGGCCGTTCGAGACCCTGCCCGCCGAGGACTGGTACTTCACCATCAGGAACGAACTCGACATCCCGTACTTCTGCACCCGGGCGGCCTGGCCGCATCTGATCGCCCGCGGCGGCGGCGCCGTCCTGAACGTGGCGTCCGTCGCCGCCGTGCGCGGCGCCCTCTTCATGCCGATGGTGCCGCACGGTGCCGCGAAGGGCGGCGTCCTCGCCATGAGCAAGCACCTGTGCGCGGCCGGCGCCCCCCATCGCATCCGCGTCAACACCATCGCCCCCGGCATGACCCGCACCTCCGCCACCGCCCCCTTCCTCGACGATCCCGACGGGCCGAAGGCGCACCTGGAGGCCCGGATCCCGGTCGGCCGGGTCGGCCTGCCCGAGGACATCGCGCATGCCGCGGCCTTCCTCTGCTCCGACGAGGCGGCCTTCGTGAACGGCGCGAACCTCATGGTCGACGGCGGCGACAGCGCGATGGCGGGCTGAACCCGCCATGGACACCCGATTCGACCACGTGGGCCTCAACGTGCGGGACCTCCCCGCCCAGACCGCCTGGTACACGAGCGTGTTCGGGCTGAGGTCCGTCTTCGAGTTCCACCTCGACGGGCCCGGACTCACCGGCGTCGTCCTCGAACACCCGCACGGCTGGCGCCTCGAACTGCTCGCGCGCGCCGGCTCCGCACCGGGCCCGAGGGCCCCCGACCCGATGACCGCGGTCCTCACCGAGGGCTACGGCCACTTCGCGGTCACCACCCCTGAACTCGACCCCGTCTTCGCCGCCCTCAGGGCGCACGGAGCGGGCGAGGCCGTCGCACCCGGACCGTCCCCCGAGCCCGGTGTGCGCATGGCGTGGGTCATCGACCCAGAGGGCAATCTCATCGAACTCATAGAGCGACGGAGTACGGAATGACGAGCGTGCTGAAAAGACTCGACAGAGGAACACTCATAGCCTGCTGTCTGGCCGTTGCCGCAGCACAGATGTGTATTACCGTGCCCTCACCCATCAACGGCGAAATCCAGGCCGCATTCGGCGCCTCCGGTTCTCAGGTCGCCTGGGTCACGTCCGCGTTCATTCTGCCCACCGCGATTCTCGAACTCAATTTCGGCGTGGTGGGCGACCTCTTCGGCCGAAAGCGCCTTCTGGTGCTCGGCGGATTCATCCTGGCCCTCGGTGAACTCATCAACGCGCTCGCCCAGAACGTCGAGATGCTGTGGATCGGCCAGGCCCTCGCCGGTATCGGCGCCGCCGCGCTCTTCCCCAGCTCGCTCGCCGTCATCGCCGCCGCCACACCGGACGAGAAGGACCGGGCCAAGGCCGTGTCCACCTGGGCGCTGAGCATCTCCCTCGCCTCGGCCGTGGGCCCGCTGTCCTCCGGTGTCCTCGCCACCGTCGCCGACTTCCGCTGGGCGTTCGTGCCCCCGGTCGTCCTCGGTCTCGCCGTCGGCGTCTCCTGCTGGTTCCTGGTCACCGACTCCAAGGCGCCCGAGGGCCGCACCCTCGACTGGCCCGGCCAGATCACCGTCGCCGTCGGCCTCACCGCCCTGCTCTGGGGCATCATCGAGGGCGGCGAGCGCGGCTGGAGCAGCCCGGCGATCGTCGGTTCCCTCGCTCTCGCCGCCATCGCCCTGATCGGCTTCGTCGTCGCCGAGAAGCGCTCCGCCTCCCCGATGTTCAACCTCGACCTGCTGAAGATCCCCTCGTTCGCCGCCGCGGCCGTCGTCGCGCTGGCCGGCATGTTCGGCTTCATCGGCACCGCCTACTGCGTGTCCATCCGGCTCGGCGCGGTCATGCACCTCAGCGCCCTCAAGGCCGGCATGCCCTTCGTGATCCTCCAGCTGATCCCGCTGCTGCTCGCGCCGGTCCTCAGCAAGATGCTCACCCGGGTCGAGCCGCGCTGGCTGCTGGTGGGCGGCCTGCTGCCGATGGCCGCCGGACAGTTCTGGATCGCCGCCCTGCCCATCACCACCACCTCGCTCGCCGCCTTCATCGGCCCGGTGCTGCTCCTCGGCGTCGGCTTCATCTGCGTGGTGTCCTCGCTGACCTCGGCCGCCGTCAACGCCGTACCGATCAACATGACCGGCATGGCCAGCGGCGCGACCAGCCTGGTCCGCGAGTTCGGCCAGGGCCTCGGCCCGGCCGTGATCAGCACGGTCGCGATGAGCATCGCCTCCTCCGCCCTGGTCGGCAAGCTCTCCGGCGCCGACGCGGGCATGGAGGCCGCGGCCGGCCCCCTCGCCGTCGTCAACGCGGGCAGCGACAGCGCCCGGGCCGCCGCCCAGGCCGCCCTCGGCCACGGCATGGCCGTGGGCGTGGTGATCTGCGGCTGCGCCTCCCTGCTCGGCGCGCTGGTCACCCTGGTGCTGGTCCGCAAGAACGCCGCCCGTACGGCGGTCGCGACGGAGGAGGTGGCACCGGCGACCGCCTAGGGCGAGCCCGCGCAGTCCCGCCGTCCGCCCAGGACAGGCGGGACTTCGCGTACCCGGCCCGGGATCGGGCCTGCTCGGCCGACCGCCAGGCCCCGGGCCTGCTCGGCCGACCGCCAAGGTCCGCGCTGCCCTAGGTCAGCACGGACCAGGGCTGTGCCCGCCTGCGCGGCCGACTGTCCGCCTGCCCGGTCGACCTGCCGCCTGCGCCGCTGTGCGTCCGCCCGCGCCAGGGGCTCCGCCCGCTTGCCAGCCCGACTGCCTGTCTGCGTGGCCGACTGTCCGCCTGCGCCGCTGTTCGTCCCTCGCACCAGGGCCTCGCCCGCCTGGGCCGCTGTGGGTCCGGCCGCACCAGGGCTCCGCCCGCTTGCGCGGCTGACAGCCTGCTTGCGCGGTCGACCGTCCGCCAGCCCGACCGTCCGCCAGCCCGACCGACCGCCCGCGCCAGGGCCCCGCTCACCGGCGGCACGACACGACACGCCGCGCCGCCCCGCACAGCGCTCCGGTCCGCTACCGCGAAGGGCTCCCCAGGTCGAGACCGGGGGAGCCCTTCGCGGTGTGTTGCTCAGCGGGCGTCGAGCGCGTTGGTGATGGCCTTCACCCCGCCGTGCGCCGCGTACCCGCCGTCGACGGTGATCTCCGCGCCGTTCACGTACGACGCCTCGTCGGACAGCAGGTACACCACGAGCGGCGCCACCTCCTCGACGGTGCCCGCGCGACCCTGCGGGGTCAGCGAGAGGTGCGCCGCGACGAAGACCGGGTTCGCGGACGCCATCAGCGGCGTCTCGATGTACCCGGGATGGATCACGTTGGTGCGGATGCCACGCGGCGCCAGCTCCAGCGCGGCCACCTTCGACAGGCCCCGCAGCGCCCACTTGCTGGCCGTGTAGGCCACTGCGTGATGCGCGGTGAGCCCCGCGACGGACCCCACGTTCACGATCGAGGAACCGGCCGGCATGAGCGGAGCGAGCGCCTGGATGCCGAGCAGGGCGCCGGTCGTGTTGACCGCGAACGCCGTGTTCCAGTCGGCGAGTTCGACCTCGCCCAGCCGGGCCCTCATGGGGATGCCCGCGTTGTTGACGAGGCCGTGCACGGCCTCCAGCTCCCCGGCGAGCGCCGCCCAGTCGCCCGGCGACGCCACGTCCAGGTGCCGGTAGCGGACGTCCAGGCCGTCGGAACGCAGCGACGAGGCGAGCTTCTCGCCCGCCTCGTCCAGTACGTCCGTCGCGATCACCGTCGCGCCCTCGTGGGCCGCCGCCGTCACCTCCGCGGCTCCCTGGCCCTGCGCGGCTCCGGTGACGACGACGGTACGGCCCTGAAGACGCGTACGGCTCACGGCTCCTCCAACGGTGGGTGCGGGATGTCTCCCCGACCGGGCTCCGGGCCCGTCAGGGGTGTCTCCCGTCCACGCTAGGAAGCGACCGTCAGCTCCGGAAACGCGTGTTCCTCATGGGTGTCATCCGCGACGGCGATCTCCTCGCCGCGCTCCGCCAGGGCCCGCTCCTCGGCCAGCGCCGAGCCCACCTCGCGCACCCTCTCGCGCAGCCACCGGTGGGCCGGGTCCGCGTGCCGGTTGTGGTGCCAGTACATGGCCTCCACCAGCGGCACGTCCGGGAACGGCGCCGGTACGACCGCGCAGCGCGCGAAGGCCGCGTAGCGCCGGGCGAGCCGCTCGGGCACCAGGGCGACCAGATCGGTGCCGCCGACCAGGAACGGCAGCACGTTGAAGCCCGGCGTGCTCACCTGCACCTTGGGCGTGATGCCCAGCGTCTCCAACTGGCGGTCAGCGGGCGTGAGCTGGCCGATGGCGCACGCGGCGTGCGGCATCTCCGCCAGATCGCGCAGCGTGAGGCGCCCGTCCACCAGCCGCGGGTTGTCCGGGTCGACCACGCACACGAACCGGTCGTGCATGACGGTCTCGCTGACCCCCGGCAACTGGTAGCCCAGCGGCACCACCATCAGGTCGTGGCAGCGCAGATGCGTCTCGGTCTCGATCTGCCCCTGCACGATGGGGTGGAAGTCGATCCGCACCCCCGGCGCCTCCTCCGCGATCAGGCGCAGCAGCGGCTCCACGAACACCATCATCACGTAGTCGGACATCACCATCGAGAACCGCTGCCGGCTGCGCGAGGGATCGAAGTGCCGGGTCAGCGAAAGGGCTTCCTCTGCCTTGTGCAGGGAGGCCTGCACGACGGGCAGCAGCCGCTCGGCCAGCGGCGTCAGCTCGTACTCGCGGCCCACCCGCACGAGCAGCTCGTCGTTGAAATGCCGGCGCAGCCGCGCCAGGGATCCGCTCATCGCGGACTGGCTGGTGGACAGCCGCACGCCCGCGTGCGTGACGTTCTTCTCCTCGAGGAGTGCTTCCAGCGCCACCAGAAGATTGAGATCGATCGCTCCGAGTCCCATCGGATGCCCCTTCCGGCCGCGTCATCGAAGCCTGGTTTCGGCGAGCGTAAACAACGCTCTGCCCCCGAGGAAGGCCCCGGGGGCAAAGTCACAGCGGAACGATAAGAACCATGCGGGCCGTCGATATCCGCAGGTCAGAAAGGTTCAGGGGCGAGGGGTCCGGCCCCGCTTGCGGGCCCGCGGCAGATAGGCGTCGGTGCGCCCCGCGATGATCCGGTTACGGAGGGTCCCCAGCCGCTCCACCGTCAGGGTCACCTCGTCGCCCGGGCGCAGGGGCGCCGGGGTCCGCTCGCCCACCCGGCCCCAGAACTCCGCGAGCGCGCCCCACCCGCAGGTGCCCGACCCGAGGATGTCACCGGGCCGCACCCACGCGTCCCGGGCCGCGTAGGCGGCCATCTCCTCGAAGGTCCACGACACGTTGGCGAGGGTGTCCCGGCCGATCAGCTCCCCGTTGAGGGTGACCGTCATCTCCAGGTCCAGGAAGCCGTCCGCGTCCCGCCGGTCCTCCACCTCGTCGGCGGTGACCAGGTACGGGCCCAGGGTGTTGGCGAAGTCCTTGCCTTTGGAGAAGCCGAGCCCGAGGTTCTTCTCCGGCTTCTGGAGGTCACGCGCCGACCAGTCGTTGAAGACGAGATAGCCGACGATGTGGTCCCGCGCCTCCTCCGGGGTGAGATCCCGGCCGGCCCGCCCGATCACCGCGCCGACCTCGCACTCGAAGTCCAGCACCGAGCAGCCCGCCGGGACGGGGACCTCGTCGTGGGCGCCGTACGCGCCGTGCGGGTTGGTGAAGTAGAAGTTCGGCGCCCGGTACCACTCCTCGGGCACGTGCTCCAGCCCGTCCAGCGACTTCGCGACGCCCTCGATGTGCGCCTCGAACCCGACGAAGTCCCGGATCGACGGCGGCTTCAGCGGCGGCAACAGCCGCACCTCGTCGACCGTCAACTCGCTCGCGCGGGAGAGGGCTTCGGCGCCCGCGCTGTGCAGCGCCTCCGTCTGGACCAGCTCCAGCACGCTCACCGGCAGCGGATGGACGACCCCGTCGCGCACCACACCGGCGCCCTCGACGCCCTCGTACTCGTATGTCGCGAAACGCATCGCTCACTGCTCCCAGTGGTTGGTGTTGGTGACGGTGTCCGCGCTGAGATAGCCCGCGAAGACCCCCTTCGGGTCGCGGGCGGCGCGGATCTCCTGGAGCCGGCGCCACTGCCCGTCGCCCATGAACCTCAGCTGGCGGACGGTGAAGTCGGAGTCGCCGAGGTACTGGCCCGCGGTGACCGGCCGCATCGCCGCCATCGCCTCGTCGAGCCAGGCCCGGTACTCCGCGTCCCGCCCGGGTTCGTCGTGGACGACGTAGGTGGCGCTGTAGATCTCCGACTGCAACGAGAAGGCCATGTCGGGCAGTTCGCGCAGCGGGGCCATCGAGAACCAGATGGTGAAGGTCTGCCGGGTGGGGTGCTCGGTGAACGCCTTGCGGATCGCGGGGACGACCTCCTCGGCCGGGCCGGTCAGCCAGGCGTTGTCGACGAGGTAGCGGTGCCCTTCCGGATTGGCGGCGCGCTGGTTGTCCAACTGCGCGGCGAGTGTGGTGTGTTCGGCCTCGACGCGGAACAGGGCCCGGTCCGCGTACGGGTTGGCGTGCAGCGGTGCGAGTGCCTCGGCCGCCTCCTCGGCCGTGTCCGTCATCGACACACCGGTCACCAGCAGCACGGGCCCGTCGAGACCGGGCGGCGTCTGCGTGAGGGCGACGATCTCCACCCGGTCCGACACGGTGTGGTGCATGCCGTGCAGCCAGGTCATCACCTCGTCGAACAGCTCCAGCGGGTACGCGTGCACCGTGTGCCCCAGATGCCTGGGCAGCGGGCGAGTGCGCAGATGGAAGCGGGTGACGACGCCGAAGAAGCCCGGCCCGGCCCCGCGCGCCGCCCAGAAGAGGTCGCTGTGCCGCTCCTCGTCGGCGCGCACCAGCTCGCCCTCGGCGGTGACGACGTCGATCGCGACGATGTTCTCCGCCGCCCAGCCCCAGCCGCGCGCGTTCCAGCCCTGCCCGCCCTGGAGGAGGAAGCCGCCGATGCCGACCGAGGGACAGTGCCCGCCGTTGAAGAAGCGGCCGAACTCGCCGAGATACGGGTTGAGTTCGTCGCCGCCCTTGACGCTGGGCGTGGCCGTCACGAGCTGGGTGCGCGCGTCGTAGGCCATCTCGCGGAAGTTCCCGAGGTCGATCAGCAGCGCGTCGCGGCGCACCGACCAGGCGGCCCAGCTGTGCCCGCCGGAGCGGACGGCGACCTGCCAGCCGCGCTCCAGGGCGAGTCGTACGCCCTCGACGACGTCGTCCTCGGTGCGTGCCTCCAGGACGGCGGCGGGCAGCCGGCCGGTGGGGCGGCGGGCGTTGAAGACCCGGCCCAGGCAGGCCTCCTCGAAGCCCTCGTCGCCGCGCAGGGTCAGGGTCCCGGAGAAACGGTTCATGGCGGCGCTCACTTGACCGCGATCGGGTTGACGGGCGCGCCGACCGCGCCGGTCACCGGCAACGGGGCCGCGACCAGCAGGAACTCATGGACACCGTCGGCCGCGCAGTCCTCGGCCAGTGCCTCCAGGTCCCACATCTCGCCCAGCGGCAGGCCCATGTTGGGAATGGCGATCTGGTGCAGCGGCGACATCGCCGGCTCGGCGAACTCGTAGGGGCGCACCTCCAGTCCCCAGGTGTCGGAGGCGATCGCGGCGACCTCCGTGCGGTGCAGCCAGCCCAGGGTGGTGAAGGACAGCCCGGGCGCGTCCCCTGCGGCGTAGGCCCCCCACTCGCCGAGGCGGCGGACCCGGCCGATCTGGCCGGTGCGGATCAGCACCATGTCACCGCGCCGGACGGTCGAGGTGGCGCCCTGCGCCTCGATCGTGGCGCGCAGATGTTCCTCCAGGATGGCGAAACCGTCGGGGAGTTCACCGTTCTCGTCGCCGACCGCGCGGCCCACGTCGAGGAGCACACCGCGCCCGGTGAAGGCGTCCCGCATGTGCTCGATCCCGGTGACCGAGTCGCCGTCGCCGTTGACGATCGTGCACGGACGGCCGTTCCACGCCTGCTTGTTGTCGTAGATGTGGCCCAGCCCGTCCCACTGCGTCGACGCCTGGAGCGGCATCACGACGTGGTCGTCGGCGCCGCCGAAGCCGTGCGGGAAACCCTGGGTGCCCGCCGCCGCGTCGGAACCGGTGTCCTTCATGTAGTGCACGGGATTGATCCGGCCCCGGAAGCCGCGCTGCGGTCCGTTCTCGTTGAACTCCAGCGACAGGGAGAAGGGACGCCCGCGCCGCACCAGTCCGGCCGCGTGCGCGCGGATCGCGTCGTCGATGAAGTTGAGCGTGCCCAGCACGTCGTCCTCGCCCCAGCGGCCCCAGTTCCGGTACGCCGAACGGGCTTTGGCGAGTTCCTCCTCGATCGGCCCCAGGCTCATCGTGTACGTCCTTTCAGCAGCAGGTCGAGGGCGTTGCCCCCGGCGACGGCGGCACGGTCGGCCGGGTCCAGGCCGGCGGCGTCCAGCCGGGCCACCGGGTCGTCCACGCCCATGTCGAAGGGGTGGTCGGTGCCGAGGACGACCTGGCTCGCGCCGACCTCCTCGACGAGATGGCGCAGCGCGCGCGGGGTGTACACCAGGGCGTCGAACCAGATGCGCCGCAGATACGCGCTCGGCGGCTCGGCGCAGCCGCGCGCGTCGGGACGCACCCGCCACGCGTGGTCGGAGCGCCCGATGTACGTCGGGAGATAGCCGCCGCCGTGCGCGGCGACCAGCTTCAGGCGCGGGAAGCGGTCCAGGACCCCGGTGAAGACGAGTTGCGAGAGCGCGACCGTCGTCTCCACGGGCTGGCCGACCGTGTTGCCGAGGTACCGCGTGGCCAGGCGTTCGCCGAGCGAGCAGCCCCAGGGGTGCACGAAGACGACCGCGCCGAGTTCCTCGGCCTTGCGCCAGACGGTGTCGTGGGCCGGGTCGGCGAGCTCACGCCCGTCGACGGTCGTGGACACGCTCACCCCGTACAGGCCCTGCTCGGTGACCGCCCTGTCCAGCAGGGCGACGGCCAGGTCCGGGTGCTGGAGCGGGACGGTGCCGAGCCCGTACAGGCGCTCGGGCGCCTCGGCGCAGTGCGCGGCGACCGCCGTGTTGGTCGTGCGGGCGAGGTCGAGGGCGAGAGCGGGGTCCGCCCAGTAGTGGTGCATCGGCATCGGGCCGACGACCTGGAGGTCGACGCCCATCGCGTCCAGGTCGGCGAGCCGTACCGACACATCCGTCAACTTCGGCGCGAGGCGCTTCAGTTGGGCTCGGTTCTCGGCGAGCGACTCGGGGGAGTGGGCCCGCTGCTCCGCCGCCAGCTCGGCGGCGAAGCCGGGGGTGCCCGCGACGAGCGCGTCGGCGGCGGGGACCGCGAGATGCCCGTGGAAGTCGACGACGGGGCCGGCGCTCATGCGGCGGCCGTCAGGGAGGCCAGGGTCTCCGACATGATCCGTGCCGGGTCGGCGCCGGGCGTGCCGGGGTGGATCTCCCAGTCGGCGAGCCGGAGCGAGTTCTCCAGCACCATCCGGACCCGGGGGAGCCGCCGCTCCATGAAGTGTGTGAGCGCCTTGTCGAGCGGCTCGTCCCCGGTGACCAGCTCCGCGAGCAGCACCGCGTCCTCCGTGCACATCGCGGCACCCTGGGCGATCAGCGGCGGACAGGCGTGCGCCGCGTCCCCGACGACCATCGTGCGGCCCCGGTGCCACGGTTCGTCGACGAGGACCGCCTCGATCCACCGGTAGTCCACGGCCGTGTCGTCGGGCAGCGCCGCGATCACTTCGCCCCAGGTGCCGCCGTATCCGGCGCCCCGCTCGCGCAGCAGGCCGAGCGAGGCACGCGGGCCGATCAGCGAGGGGTCGAGGTTCTCGTCCAGGAGGTAGGCGTAGCACTGGTCGGCGGAGATGGGGCTGTAGCCGGCCTTGTAGCGGGGGCCGCCGTAGTACACCTCGGCGCAGTCCATCTCGGGCGGCCGGTGTCCCACCACCCGGAAGATCGACATGCCGACGGGCCGGGGTCTCGCCTCGATGCCGATGAGTTCGCGCATCTGCGAGTGGATGCCGTCGGCGCCCACGACCAGGTCGTAGCGGCCGGTCGAGCCGTCGGTGAAGGCGACGTCCACATGGCCGGCGCTCTGGTCCAGCCGGTCGACGCTCAGGCCGAGCCGGACGGTGACGCCGTGGCCGTACACCGCGTCGCACAGCGCGCTCTGGAGGTCGGCGCGGAGCGCGCCCACCGTGGACGGCAGGTCGGGGCCGCCGGTGTGCGGGGTGTCGAGCCGGACGATCAGACCGCCGTCGGCGTGCCGCAGCCGCATGAAGTCGAACGGCACCGCACGCTCCAGCACCCGGTCCAGCACCCCCACCGAGCGCAGCGCCTTGAGCGCGTTGCCCTGGACGGTGATGCCGTGCCCCACCCCGAACCACCGGGGCGAGATCTCGACGAGTTCGACGTCGGCGCCGCGCTGGGCGAGCGCCAGGGACAGCACGCTTCCGGTGATGCCGCCACCGACGACGAGCACCTTGTGTACGGGCATGATCGATCCTTGCGAACGTAGGAGGGGAAGGGGTCAGCGCGGGCTGACGGAGGTGTAGTGCTCGACGGCCGGTGGCCCCGCGAAGAACGGGCCGACCAGGGCCCGCCACCGCTGGAACCGCTCGGACTCCCGGAAGCCCGTCATATGGGCGTCGACCGAGTCCCAGCCGACCAGCAGCAGGAACACCCGCGGCTCCTCCTCGCAGCGCAGCAGCTCGGCCCAGTGGAAGCCGTCGGCCTCGGCGAGCACCTGGCGGGCCTTGGCGAAGACCTCCCGGAACTCCTCCTCCCGGCCTGCCTCTACGGTCAGCCGGGCGTGCTCGACCACCATGTCGATCTCCTTGAGTCGGGGTGCTCCGAGCCTGCTGTCCGGCTCCGCGCAGGGTCAACGGATCGAGGCATCGGCAAGGGGGACGTCATGCATCCCGCAGCGCGATGGAGCCCCAGTTCAGGGCCGAGACGGCCCGGCGATGCCAGCCATCGCGAACGGCCATTTCCGCCCGGCGCCCGGCATCCCTAGCGTCGAAGGCGAGCCGCCCCCGTCCCCACGAGGGCCGGCCCCCGTTTCCTGCGAGGAGAGCGCCCGTGCCCGACCCCCTGCCCACCCATGCCGGACCCTTCGCGCTCGGCACGTTCCGCGCCGCCGGCGGACCGTTCCCCGGCCTGGTCACCGGCGAGCGCGTACGCGACCTCTCGGACCAAGTGGCCTCCACGCGCGCCCTGTTCGAGGACTGGGACGACTGGCTGCCCCGGCTCGCCGCGCTCACCGACACCGACGGCACCTGGCACGACCTCGCCGATCTGGAGGTCCTCGTCCCCCTCGAACCGGGCCAGATCCTCCAGAGCGGCGCCAACTACCGCAAGCACGTGGTCGATCTGGTCGCCAAGGAGAAGGCGAGCGTCCACGGGGCGACACCCGAGGAGGCCCGTGCGGACGCCGAGCGGATGATGGACGCCCGCATCCGCGAGGGGGTGCCGTACCTTTTCCTCGGCTCGCCGCGCGCCCTGTGCGGGGCGTACGACGACATCGTGCTGCCCGAACGGGGTGAACAGCACGACTGGGAGCTCGAACTCGCCCTGGTCATCGGGAAGTCCGGCCGGAACATCCCGGTCGGGGCGGCCATGGAGCACGTCGCCGCCTACACCGTCTCCAACGACCTCACCACCCGCGACCGGCTCTACCGGCCCGACCTGAAGGCCATCGGCACCGACTGGTTCACCGCCAAGAACGCCGACACCTTCCTGCCCACCGGGCCCTTCCTCGTCCCGGCCGCCTTCGCCGGCGACCCGCACGACCTCAGGATCACTCTGCGGCACAACGGGGTCGTCCGGCAGGACGAGTCGACGAAGGACATGATCTTCGACATCCCGATGCTGATCGCCTACGCCTCCACGACCACCACCCTGCGCCCCGGCGACCTCCTCCTCACCGGCTCCCCGGCCGGGAACGGCGCCCACTGGGGTGTGTTCCTCCAGCCCGGTGACGTCGTCGAGGGCGAGATCACCGGCCTCGGCCGCCAGCGCAACACCGTCAGGAGCCACGCATGAGCTTCCAGCCCATCACCCATCTGCGCCATGTCGACCTGGCCGTACCGGACTTCGACACCCAGCGCGCCTTCTACGGCACCACCTGGGGGCTCACCGAGGTCGCCAACGACAGCGGGATCGCGTTCTTCGCCGCCGAGGGCAGCCCCGAGCAGTACGTCGTCCGCATCCGCAAGGACGAGCGGAAGCGGATGGACCTCGTCGCCTTCGGGGCCGTGTCACCGGGCGCCGTCGACGAACTGCACGTACGGCTCGGCCGGGCCGGGGTGCGGCTCATCGGCGAACCGGGGGTGCTGGACACCCCCGGCGGCGGCTACGGCTTCCGCTTCTTCGACCCCGACGGCCGGGTCGTCGAGGTGTCCGCCGACGTCGCCACCCGCGTCCACCGCAAGGTCGAGGAGCGCGAGGCCGTCCCGGTCCGCCTCTCGCACTGCGTGGTCAACTCCCAGGACCCGGAGGGGCTCAGGGACTTCTATATCGAGCACCTCGGCTTCCGGCTCACCGACACCCTGTACTCGCAGCACATGGGCGACCTCATGTACTTCCTGCGGTGCAGCCCCCTGCACCACTCCTTCGCCATCGCCCGCGGCCCTCATGTCTCCCTGCACCACGCCTCGTTCGAGATGCGCGGCGTCGAAGAGTACATGCGCGGCACCGGCCGGGCGCTGCGCGCCGGGACCCGGCTGACCTGGGGGCCGGGACGGCATCTCGCCGGGGACAACACCTTCTCCTACTTCCACGACCCGCACGGCAACACCGTCGAGTACACCACCGAACTCGCGGTCCTCGAAGAGGACGTGTGGCACCCGGGCCGCCATGACGTCGCCGACCCGATCACCCAGGACCAGTGGGGCACCGCCGATCCGATGAGCGAGTCGGTCGCCAAGGAACAGTTCAACGACCCCGACGTGCTGTTCGTCGCGCCGCCCGTCTGAGCGACCGGCGTCGACGCGCCGCCCCTTTGAGCACCCGACACCGAGAAAGGCCGCAGCCGTGGCAGAGATCCTGAAGCACGCCGTACCCAAGGCCGAGGTGACGGCCTCCCTCGACCAGGTGCGCGAGACCGTCGCCGGCGTCATCGCGGACATCCGCGACCGCGGTGACGCGGCCGTGCGCGCGTACTCCGAGAAGTTCGACGCCTGGAGCCCCGACTCCTTCCGGCTGTCCGCCGGGGAGGTCGAGCGGATCGTCGCCTCCGTGCCCGAACAGGTCATCGCCGACATCGAGTTCGTCCAGGACCAGGTCCGTTCCTTCGCCCGCCAGCAGCTCGACTCCCTCGGGGAGTTCGAGGTGGAGACCCTGCCCGGGGTGAGGCTCGGGCAGAAGCACATCCCCGTGCAGGCGGCCGGCGCCTACATCCCCGGCGGGCGCTACCCGCTCACCGCTTCCGCCCACATGACCATCGTCACCGCCAAGGTGGCCGGCGTACCGCGTGTCGTCGCCTGCACCCCGCCGATCCGCGGGGAGATACCGGCCGCGACGGTCGCCGCCATGCACCTGGCCGGCGCCGACGAGATCTGGCTGCTGGGCGGGGTCCAGGCGGTCGCCGCGATGGCCGTCGGCACGGACACCATGCGGCCGGTGAACCTGATCGCCGGACCCGGCAACGCCTATGTGGCCGAGGCCAAGCGGCAGCTCTTCGGCGAGATCGGCATCGACCTGTTCGCCGGACCCACCGAGATCCTCGTCCTGGCCGACGACGACGCCGACCCGTTCGTCTGCGCGGTCGACCTGCTCTCCCAGGCCGAGCACGGCCCCGACTCCCCGGCCGTCCTCATCACCACCTCCCGCGAGGTCGCCGAACGGACCGTCGCCGAGGTCGAGCGCCTCCTGCCCGGCATGCCCACCCGGGACTACGCGGAGCCCGCCTGGCGCGACCACGGCCAGGTGCACGTCGTCGACTCGATCGACGAACTGTACGCACTGGCCGACGACTTCGCCTTCGAGCACGTCGAGGTGCTCACGGCCGAACCGCGCCTCGCCCTGGAGCGGATGACCCAGTACGGCGCCCTGTTCCTCGGCGAGGGCACCTGCGTCTCCTTCGGCGACAAGGTCATCGGCACCAACCACGTCCTGCCGACCCGCGGCGCCGCCCGCTACACCGGCGGCCTGTGGGTGGGGAAGTACCTCAAGACGGTCACCTACCAGGAGGTCACCGGCACCGACTCGCAGGCCCTGCTCGGGCGGCTGTGCGGACGGGCCTCGCGCGTCGAGCTGTTCGAGGGCCATGCGCGCTCCGGTGACGTCCGGGCCGCGAAGGCCGCCGGTGACCCGCTGCCGTGGAACGCCGGGTGAGCCTGCGCGGCCGTACGGCCCTCGTCACGGGCGGAGGAGGGCCGCTGGGGCGGGCGTTCGCGCGCGCCCTCGCGGACTCCGGGGCCCGGGTCGTCCTCGTCGGGCGCAACGAACAGGCCCTGAAGGAGACGGCGGGGCTCGTCGGCGCGGGCGCGCTCACCGCCGTCTGCGATGTCGCCGACCCCGCCTCCGTCACGGCGCTGGCCGCCGAACTCGCCGACGAGGACGTGTCGTTGCTCGTCAACAACGCGGGTGTCGCGGGCCCGGTCAGACCGCTCGTCGACATCGAACCCGACGAGTGGGACGACGTGTTCGCCGCCAATGTGCGCGGCGTGTACCTGATGTGCCGGGCCTTTCTGCCGCCGATGATCGCGGCGGGCCGGGGAGACATCGTCAACGTCGCCTCGGTCAGCGGGAAGCGGCCCCTGCTCCACCGCACCCCGTACACCGCCTCCAAGATGGCCCTGCTCGGCCTGACCCGTACCCTCGCGGGCGAGGTGGGGCCCCAGGGTGTCGCGGTCAACTCCCTCTCCCCGGGCCCCGTCCGGGGTCCGCGCATGGACCGCAACTTCCGCATGACGGCGGAACTCACCGGCTGCACGGTCCAGCAGGCGGAAGCCGACTTCGCCTCCCGGGCCGCGCTCGGCCGGCTCGTCGAGGAACACGAGGTCGCCGCCGCCCTGGTGGCGATGCTGGCCATGCCCGGCCTGTGCGGGGCGGACATCGACCTGTCGGCGGGGATGGTCGCACCGGCGTAGAAGGGCACAGGACGAGGGCCGCGCCCGGACGACGAAGGTCGTGCGGGCGCGGCCCCCGGTATGCCCCCCGGCCCGGCTGTCACCACCCTGTGTGACCGCCATGGAGCGGGCCCCGCGATCCTTGGCATCGGGTTCCGGAATGTCTTCGCACAGCCTCTATTGCGCTCTGTAGCAGGCTGCTTCACTCCCTGAAGCGCACCGCTTGGTGCCCCCGCCCGAGCCGTCGTGACCATTCTTCCGACGGCGGGCCGGTCACGCTGCGCGACGGCGCACTCGAACCCTCGGAAGGCACGCAATGACGCTGATCACCCGACGCTCGGTCCTGATCGCCGGCACGGCCGCGACCGGAGCCGTCCTGCTCCCGACGGCCACCGCCACGGCCGCCACGAAGAAGACGACCGGCAAGAAGATCACGGTCGGCGCCGGAGAGTCGTACGAGCTCGCCGCCACCACCCGGGTGAGCGAACTCGCCCTGGCCGAGGGCGCGACCATCGTCGCCCCCGACGGCCACAGCCTCTCCCTGACGGTCGACGGCGTGGAGACCGGCCAGCTCCTCACCGAGACGGGCGGCACCGCGACCCTGATCCGGCCCGGCACCTACCGCGGTGACGTCGTCCTCACCGTCGCCGAGGCCAACGCGGTGACGTACGAGACGCTCACCTTCCCCTTCCGGCAGGCCGTCTACGTCGACGCGAACGGTGTCGACCGCGACAAGTCCGTGCTGACGGCGGTTCAGGGCGGCAAGCTCACCGACACGCTCGCCAAGGGCGTCTCGGTCACCTCCACCGGCGAGTGCTTCGACGGCGTGTTCGTCCAGGACGGCACCTACACGCTCCGGAACACCACCATGAGGCTGACCGGCAACGGCCGCTGCGACTTCGCCGGTTACGGCGCCGCGGTCGTCGGCGACGGCGCGGCGACCAGGCTCGTCCTGGACGGGGCCCGGATCGACACCAAGGGAGTCGTCCGCACGACCGTCATCGCCAACGACGGCGCCAACGTGATCGTGAAGAACTCCCGGCTGAGCGCCCGCAACGGCGTCCTGCCCGCCGACTACCAGGCCACCGTCGAGACGCCCTACATGCAGTCCGTGCCGTGGATGCTCGGCCTCGACGGCAACGTCCGCGCCACCAACCTCATCGGCGCGGGCACCAAGGCGACGTACATCAACTCCTCGGTCTTCTCCGAGACGTGGGGTGCCCTGTCCGTCGAGGGCGGCAGCGCGCTCAAGCTGACCGTGCTCGGCGGGCACATCGGCAACACCGGCGCCTACGGCTACGGCACCTACGCGATCGGCGACGCGACCGTCCGCGTCCTCGGCGCCCGCTTCGACGTCGGCTCCTACGCGACCATCATCGCGGGCCCGGCGGCCGTCGTGCACTACGGCGACAGCACGCGGGCCGCGGTCGCCGCGCTCGACGAGGAACTGGGACTGGGGCTCACCACCGCCGAGCTGAAGTCGATCCCCGTCACCAACACCGTCGTCAACTCGGGCCACTTCGGCTACATGTTCTTCGGCACCGGCACCCTGACCCTCGACGGCGGAACCGTCGTCAACTCCGACCGGGCCACCTTCCTCAACAAGGGCCAGCAGACCACGATCAGCGTCGACGGCTCGAAGGGCGCCAAGCTCAACCCGCGCGACGGGATCATCCTCCAGATGATCGAACTGGACGACCCCGGACCGGTCATGACGGACGGAAAGATGCTCAACACCGGCGTCTACACCGAGCCCACCACCGACCCGACGAAGGACACCGCCTTCGACGTCACCACCGCCCACACCGCCGACGGCTCCGCCACCTTCAGCTCCATCAAGTTGAAGGGCGACTTCTACAACGGCATGCGCAAGGGCAAGAACATGGTCCTCACCTTCGACGGCTCCACCGTCGAGGGCGTCATCACGGCGTCGCGGACCGCGCACCGCGTGCCGACGATCGACTCCTCCGCCTTCTACGAGCTCGGCATCGTCACCAACACCGCGCAGGCCGCCGTCAACAACGGTGTCGTGGTGAACCTGGCCGGCGGCTCGACCTGGACGGTCACCGGGACGTCGTACATCACCGCCCTCACCCTCGCCGCCGGTGCCGCGGTCAAGGCCCCGCGCGGCAAGACCCTGAAGGTGACCGTGGACGGCACCGCGACGACCCTCGCCGCCGGGAAGAGCTACACCGGGGCGATCACGCTGACCGTCGCCTAGCCTCCTGCTCGATCCGCTCGAACTGGGCGCCCATGGCCTCCGCGAGGGCGTGGGCGCCCGACAGCGGGCGGACCATCACCATGAACTCGTCGATGAGACCGTTCTCGTCGACATGGAGGAAGTCGCAGCCGGTGATCCTCTTGTCGCCCACCCGCGCCTCGAACACCAGGGCGTGGTTCTCGCCGTCCGTGCCCTCGATCTCGCGGACGTACTGGAAGTCCTCGAAGACCCGGGACACGCCGTGCAGGATCGCCGCCGTGATCGCCTTGCCGGGGTACGGCTTGAACACGACCGGGCTGGTGAAGACCACGTCCTCCGCCAGCAGCGCCTCGACGGCCTCGAAGTCCCAGGCCTCGACGGCCTCACGGAAGGCACGCATCCGGATCACCTCTCTCTTCTCTGGATACTCAATTAATTGAGTAGGTGTGGATGAGGGTAGGCGGCCGGAGAGGCGATGTCCACGCGCGCCTGCCGAGGCTTCTGCGGCCGGAGGCTCTTCTAAGCTGACGCGATGTTCAGCCCCGAAGGCCCGAGCCTGCGCGAACTCACCGTCCAGGCACTGTCGTCCGTCGAGCACGGCTACGACCTCCTCGCCCCGAAGTTCGACCACACGCCGTTCCGCACCCCCGACTCGGTGCTGGACGCCGTCGCGCGGGCGCTGGCCCGGATGGGGCCCTTCGACGCCGGTCTCGACCTGTGCTGCGGAACCGGGGCCGGAGCCGACGTCCTCACGCGCGTGTGCCGGTCGAGCGTGACCGGGGTGGACTTCAGCGCCGGGATGCTGGAGGTGGCGCGGGGGCAGGGTGCGGGGGACCGTTCCGCCCGGGTCCGGGTCGACTGGGTGCGCGCGGATGCCCGCGCCCTGCCCTTCGGGCCCGCCTTCGACCTCGTCGTCAGCTTCGGAGCGTTCGGGCACTTCCTGCCGGGGGAGCTGCCGGGGCTGTTCGGCCAGGTCCGGCGGGTGCTGCGGCCCGGCGGGAGGTTCGCCTTCCCGATCGTCGCGCCGCCCCGCCCGGGGACCCTCGCCCACGGGATGCTCCTCGGCTTCGACCTCGCGATGCGGGTGCGGAACGCGGTGTGGCGGCCCCCGTTCGTCATGTACTACCGGGCCTTCCGGCTCGCCGACGTCCGACGGGAACTGGAGCGCGCCGGCTTCGCGGTGGAACTCCTGGCGCTGCCGGAGTTCGGCCACCGCCGGGACGGCAGCCCGAGGGTACGGATGGTGGTGGGGCGGCCGACGGGGGAGCGGTGAGGCGGGGGCCGCTGGGGCGGGGTGCTGCGAGGACCGGCGCGCCCTCTTGGAGGCCGACGCGGGCCTCCGGCACCGAGCCGCCTCCGGGGGCCGCCGCGCCGCTCGTGCCGACGCCTCCTGACGGCACCGCCGCGCCGCCGACGCGGAGGCGCCCCAAAAGGCCACCGCCCCCACCGCCGGGTGCACCGAGGCCGCCGTGGTCGTCCCTCACCGCGCCCCGACGGCAGGTCGCCCCAACTCCTCACAGAAGGCCCGTTCCGGGCGTAGCGTGGACGTGGAGGCCGGTCGAGGGAGGTGCGTGGATGGCGGTGCCGCCCACCCGGACCGCGGTGGGACAGATGCGTCACGGCGACCATCTCCTCCTCGGCTACGAGACCGACGAGGAGCGCGAGACGGTGCTCGCCGCGTTCCTGCTCGACGGCCTCGCCTGCGGCCACCGGGGGCTGTTGCTGCCGCCCGCGGACCTGCCCGCGAAACTCGCCCTCTCCTTCCTCGAGGCGCACGGCTGCGCGGTCGGCGACGAACTCGCGGCCGGACGGCTGCGGGTCGACGGACACCTGTCCTCCCCGCAGGGCCTGCGGGACCTCGACGAGGTGATCCGCCGTGAGGCCCTCCGCGCGGTCGCCGACGGTTACCTCGGCCTGAGAGTGGCGACGGAGATCCTGCGCGCCCAGGCCGGAAAGGGCCTCAGGACCCTGCGCGACAGCGAACTCCTCCTCGATCCCGTCTTCGCCGCCCTGCCCGTCCTCGGCATCTGCCAGTACGACCGCCGCGTCTTCGACGAGTCCGAACTCGACCCCCTCACCGTGCTGCACCACGGCCGGGTCGGCGCGGACGCCGTGTGGCGCGACGACCTGCTGTCCATCACCCGTACCTTCGCACCCCCCGGCCTCGCCCTGGCGGGAGAGGTCGACGACACGAACGTCACCGCCGTGGCCCGCGCCCTGCATGCGGAGCGCGCCCGCCCCCACTCCCGTACGCCCACCGGTCCGCTCACCCGCCTCGATCTGCGGAACCTGAGCTTCATCGACGTCGGGGCGCTGCGCCTGCTGGTGTTCTCGGCGCTCGGCCTGTCCACGGCGGGCGGCACCCTCGTGCTCCACGGCGTCGCACCCCATGTCCGGCGCGTCCTGCGGGTGAACGGCTGGGACCGGGTCCCGGGCCTGCGCCTCGAACCGGACGGGGACGCGTCATGACCCGAGGCGGCTTCGTCCACCAGGCCCTGTGCTACGACTCGGACAGCGCCTTCCTCGCCACCGCGACGGGCTTCGCCCGCGACGGACTCGACGCAGGCGACCGCGTCCTCGCGGCGGTCTCCCGACACAACCTCACCCTGCTCCGCGAGGCGCTCGGCGTCCGCTCCGCCGAGGTCGAGTCCGTCGACGCCCGCGACTGGTACGACTACCCCTCCCGCACCCTGGGCCGCTACCACGCCTACTGCGAACGGCAGGGCCCCGGACGCCGGGTGCGGATCATCGGCGAGCCCGTCTGGGCGGGCCGCAGCGACTTCGAGATACGGGAGTGGGCCCGCTACGAGTCCGTCCTGAACGTCGCCTTCGCCGGCAGCGCCCACTGGATCCTGTGCCCCTACGACACCCGCGTCCTGCCCGCCGACATCGTCCGCACCGCCGCCCGCACCCACCCCGAACACGCCGACGGCACCCTCACCGGCGCCTACACCGACCCCGGAGCCTTCTACGCCGAGTGCGACGCCCGGCGCAGCCGCTCCGCCCTCGCGGGACCCGACGACATCCCCTTCCGGCGCGGCGGCTCGGCCACGGTGCGCAGGGCCGTGTCCGCCTACGCGCGCCGCGCCGGAATGCCCGAGCAGCGGACCCGCGACCTGGTGGCGGCGGTCCACGAGACGGTGGTCAACGTCCTGCGCCACGGCGGCGGTCAGGGGGTCGTACGGCTGCGCGGGGACGCCGAGTACGTGATCTGCGAGGTCCACGACGACGGCGGGCACACCCCGGTGCCCCGACCGGCGTTCCCCGGCCATCTGCCACCGGAGCGCCACGCCCCGGCCGGCCACGGGATGTGGCTGGTACGGCAGTTGGCCGACCTGGTCAGCGAGGACCTGACGCCGTCGGGCTCGGTCGTCCAGCTCTGCTTCCGTCGGCCGGAAGCGTGAACTCGTAGACCAGCGCGTCCTGTTCGGCGTCCAGCAGCAGATCGGTGATCTCCAGCGGCCGGGCGTACTGGTCGTGCACCCGTCGGGTCACCCGCACCGAGTCCGCCAGCGGCACGATGGAGTCACGGTGGTGCAGCGTCAGCCCCGCCTGGCGCATCCAGTCGTAGGCGCGCCGGAGTTGGGCCGAACCCCGGCCGTCCGCGCGGTCGCGGTAGCGGCCCAGCTCCTCGACCTCCGCGAGCGCCACCGCGGAGAACGAGGTCACGGCGGTGCGCAGCCCGCCCGCCGCCTCGTAGCGGTGCACCAGCGTGGGCCGGTGCGGGGCGAGCCCGAGCGCCTCGGCGTGGCCCGGCGGAGGCGTCTCCCAGGCGACCGTGGCCCGGTCGGCCTCGACGCCGGTCCGGGCGCCGACCGGGAAGGCGAGCGCCGAGGGGGTCCGCACGGGCTCACCGGGCAGCGCGGCGTGGGTGCCGCGCCGGTCGGTGGTGACGGCACCGCTGTGCCGCAGCACCTGGAGCGCCTGGCGCACGGTCTCCCGGCTGGCCCCGAAGTGCTCGGCCAGCCGCCGCTCGCCCGGCAGCCGCCGACCGGGCGGGATCGTGCCGTCGCGCAGCTCTTCGAGCAGCGTGGCGGCGATCCTCCAGTAGAGCGGCCGATCGGCGTCGGGCGTGCTGCGGGCAGCGGGGGTGGGGGTGGAGCGGGCCATGCCGCGCCTCCTGGTCGGTGACATCCTGTAGCCGTGCGGGCTCGGTGCGCCACCAGATCTAGCATTGGTCTAAACCACGAGGGAAGACCGGCCCGGGGGAACGGCCGAAACCGCACCGCCCCCGGACGCCCGCCCGCGCCGCCCCCACAGGCCCATCAGGAACCCGCGCTCAGAGCCGCGAGCGCAGCCACCGCAGCTTGGCCGCCTCCTGGTAAGGGCCGCCGCCCTCATGGTCGTTGAAGTCGTAGACCTCGATCGACCGGTCCTCGTGCGGCCAGTTGTTGAAGGCGGCGAAGACGGTGGAAGGCGGGCAGGTGAGGTCCTCCAGCCCGGTGGAGAACAGGGCAGGCGCGCTGCCCCGCGCGGCGAAGTGGACCCCGTCGAAGAAGGAGAGCGTGCGCAGCGCCTCCTCGGTACGACCCCGGTGGGTCCGGAGGAACAGGCCGATCTCCCGGTACGGGTGACGGTCCGTCAGCGTCGCCGCGCGCCGGAAGTCGCACAGGAACGGCACGTCCGGCGCGACCGCGACCAGGTCCGGCACCAGCCCGCCGACCGCGAGGGTGATCCCGCCGCCCTGGCTGATTCCGGTGACCGCGGTGCGCGCGGCGTCGACCAGGGGATGGGAGCGGGCCGCCTCGACGGCCCGGACGGCGTCCGTGAACAGCCGCCGGTAGTAGTAGTTCTCCGGGGAGTCGATCCCGCGGGTCATGTAGCCGGGGTAGGCGGGCCCCGCGCCGACCGGGTCGGCCGTGGCACCCCCGCCGCCGTTGCCGCTGCCCTGACCGCGGCTGTCCATCACGAAGTGCGCGCGCCCCGTGGACGCCCACAGCAGATGCTCGTGCGGCAGCCCGCGGCCGAGGCCGTACCCGACGAACTCCACCACGACCGGCAGCGGTTCGGTGGTGCCGACGGGCAGCGTCAGCCAGCCCTTGACCGGGTGGCCGCCGAACCCGGCGAACGTCACGTCGAACACCTCGACCGTCGCCAGACCCGTGTCGACCGGCTCGAACCGGGCGTCCAGGTCGTACGCGCGGGCCTCCTGGAGCGTCGCGGACCAGAACGCGTCGAACCCCTCGGGCGCGGTCGACGCGCCCCGGTAGCGGCGCAGTTCATCGAGGGGAAGGTCGAACAGGGCCATGCAGGACCGCCTTCGGGGCGAGGAACGGACGGATGCGTGCGAGTGATCACACCGTACGTGGGTGGTCCGATCAATCACCAGACCCCGGTCCGCCCACGCCCCGGGAGCCCGCCGCGTCAGACGCTTTTGGAGGGGCGATCGGCGGTGCCGGACCGCTGGTCAGGGCCCGCCGACCCGGATCGACGGGGGACGGCCGGCCGGTGCTCCGACGGGCGGCCCGTCGAGCCAGGAGGTCGGGTCACCACCCCCTGAGCGACCCCGGCCGCAGTCATGCGGACCTGCGCGCCGCTCGCTCCGGGCCATGCTGCGTCGACGGCTGATGCCGCTCCCGGGCCGGGCGGTGGTGTGGCGAGGAGTGACGTTGCGTCCGCGCCGGGCGGTGGTGCGGTGAGGGTGGGTGCCGTGTCGGCGCCGTCGCGTTCAGGCGGACCTGCGCCGCGTCCACTCCGGTTCGGTGCGGGCCCACTCCTCCTCCCACTCCGCGAGCCGGTGCCGCAGCGACACCTGCCGCACCAGCAGGCGGCCCAGGAGGATCACGCCGACCGTGCCGGCCCCGGCACAGACGCCGATCGTGAGGGTGTGCTGCCACACGGCGACGCCGCTCGGCGGCTCCTGGACGTTGCGGCCCCGGTCGTCGAACCACACCTCGACCATGTCACCGGGGTGCGAGCCGGCGGGGACCCGCGCGTCGGCCGTCCTGCGCGCCTGGCCCGGTTCCGTCCAGGCCACCGTCGTGCGCACGGTGCGCGGACCGTTGCCCTGCACGGTCGGCAGGGTTTCGGGGATCGGGCCGACGACCTCGGCGCGCACACTGTGCCGGTCGGCGCGCTGCGCCGCCGCGGCCCGCTGGGCCTCGGTGTGCGCCCAGCAGGCGGTGAGCGTCCCGACGAGCGGCGCCAGTACGAGCAGCAGCGCCACGACGGCCAGCGCCGTCCACGCCTCGACCACGTCCGACCGGCGGCGCAGCGGATTCTCCCGCCGGCGCCAGCCGCGCACCCGTTGTCGCATGTCGACCTCCTCGCACCCGCGCGAGTGCCCACCGGAGTCCGGGCCATGGGGCCTTCGCCCCGGTCAGCCGAAGCGTTCGATCCTGATCCGATCCACCGGCTGCCCGGCCTCCACGAGCAGCCGCGAGGCGTGCTCGGCGAAGGCGTTGGACCCGCACACATAGGCTTCCCACCCACCAGGGTGCTGCTCCGCCAGGAGCGGCGCCACATGGGCGGCGGTCATCCGTCCCACCGGCACCCCCGACGGGGCGCTGCGCGTGAAGACGGGCGTCGTCTCCGCACCGTACTCGCGGGCGTAGATGAGGTCCTCCGGGCTGCGCGCGGACACCAGCAGCCGCAGCGGCACGGACAGGTTCCGCATCCGGCGGTGGCGCACCATCGACATCAGCGGCACGACCCCGGACCCGGCGCCGATGAGGAGCGCGGGCCGGTCGCCGGGCCAGGCGAAGAACCCGCTCAGCGGTCCCCGCACCTCGACCTGGTCACCGGGCCTGGCCTCGGTGTGGAACCAGCCGGACACCTCGCCGCCCTCGACATGGTCCAGGGTCAGTTCGACGTGTCCCTCGTCCTCGGGCGCGGAGGCGATCGAGTAGTGCCGCTGGGCCGTGTAGCCGTCCCCGGCGGCCAGCCGCAGCATCAGATGCTGGCCGGGCAGATGGCCCGCCCACGCGGGCACGGCGAACCGGAACGTGGCGGCGCCCGGCGTCTCCCGGCGGATCTCGGTGAGCGTGGCCGTCTGCCACACCGCCGCGGCCCGGTTGCTCACGGCGATCCGCCCGGGCACGGCGAACCGCGTGGCCGGGGCGAACCGCGTGGCCCGGTCGAGGCTCTGGGTCGATTGCTCAGTCACCGGAGTACCGCTGCTCCTCCCACGGGTTGCCCCGCGCGTGATAGCCGTTCTGCTCCCAGAACCCCGGCTCGTCGTGGTCCAGGAGCCGGATGCCCGCGATCCACTTGGCGCTCTTCCAGAAGTACAGGTGCGGCACGAGCAGCCGGGCGGGCCCGCCGTGCTCGGCCGCGAGCGGCTTCCCGCCGAACTCCCAGGCGATCCAGGCCCGCCCGCCGGTCAGATCGGCCAGCGGCAGGTTCGTGGTGTACCCGGTGTGCGAGTACGCGACGGCGTGGGTCGCCGAGGCGTGCGGGCGCACCGCGTCGAAGAACGCGTCCAGGGACACCCCGCCGAAGCGCACGCCGAACTTCGACCAGCTCGTCACACAGTGGATGTCGCCCTCGTACGCCGAACCGGGCAGCGTGTGCGCCTCGTCCCAGTCCCAGGTGCGCGGTTCCTCGACCAGCCCGTCCACGCGGAAGGTCCAGTCGGCGGGCGACAGGTCCGGCGTGACCTCGGCGGACAGCACGGGCCAGTCGTCGCCCGCGTCGTACTGCCCCGGCGGCAGACCGGGGTTGTGGACGCGGGGGCGTCCGGTGAAGCCTCGGGTGACGTTCATGCTTCAACCGTACGCTGTCGACGAGGGTGCTCCCGCCCTGGTCAGCGCGGGCCGGAGGCGACGCGGTGCACGTCACGCCCCGATCATTGCGGCCGTATGAACACTCCGCCGACCCGGGAATAGGCGTCGGCCGGCCGGCCTTGCCGCCTGATGCACGGTGCGAGCGAAGGAGTGTGGGAACCATGCCCGAGGCGTACGTCTTCACGCGGTACGGCGGTCCGGAGACCGAGGCACTGGCGGAGCTGGACAAGCCGGTCCCCGGGCCGGGCGAGATCCTGGCCGCGGTACGCGCCGCAGGCGTGAACCCCGTCGACTGGAAGATCCGCAGCGGCTACCGCCGTCCCGGCGACACCGGCGAGCGGGCCTTCCCCGCCGTCCTCGGCAGCGAGGTCGCCGGAGTCGTCGAGGCGGTCGGCGAGGGCGTAGAGGGCTTCGCGGCCGGGGACGAGGTCTTCGGGAACACGGTGGCCGGCGGCTACGCCGAGTACGCCCTGCTGTCCGCCGAGGTCACCGCGCACAAGCCCGCGGAGCTCTCCTTCCGTGACGCCGCGACCCTGCCGGTCGCCGCCGCGACCGCCTACGACGGGGTCGTCCAGCTCGGCCTGCCGTCCGGATCGACGCTCCTGGTCACCGGCGCGGGCGGGGGAGTGGGCGCGGCGGCCCTGCAGATCGCCCGGTCGGCCGGGCTGCGGGTGGTGGGCGTGGCGAGCGCGGCCAAGAAGGACTTCGTCGAGTCCCTCGGCGCGGTCCACGTCCCCTCCGGCCCCGACTGGGCCGACGCCGCGCGGGCCGCCGCGCCGGACGGCGTCGACGGGGTGTACGACCTCGTGGGCGGCGACGTCCTCACCGAGGCCGCCGGGCTGCTCACCGACCGGTCGAAGCTGATCACCGCGGGGGCCCCGGCCGAGGTGGTGGCCGAGCTGGGCGGCGCCCGTGTGGAACGCGCCCGCACCGCGGCCGTCCTGGACGCGGTCGCGCGGCTCGTGCTCGACGGCGGACTCGACCCCCACGTCACCTCCACCTTCCCGCTGGAGCGGGCCGGAGAAGCGCTGCGCACCGTCGAGGAAGGCCACGCCCGCGGCAAGGTTGTCATCGAGGTCGCCCGATGAGCGCCCCGGACGAGCGGGTGCTCGACAACCCGGCCCGCGCGTCCCTCACCGGACCGCACGCCCACTTCGCCGAGCGGCGCGGACGCGTCCTGCGCTACCCCCTGGACGTGTCGCCCTGGCTGGCGCTGCCCGACGACCCCGGCCCCGACGACTGGGCGGACGTGGCGGAACTCGCGGGCCCCGGCGCCGAGGTCCCGCTGGCGGGCTACGCGGGAGAGGTGCCGCAGGGCTGGGAGATCACGTTCAGCATCGAGGGCGTGCAGTTCGTGGACGCCGGTCTGGCCGCCGCGCCGGAACCGGAGGCGCTCCGGCTCGGCCCCGCCGACGTGCCCGAGATGCTCGACCTCGTCGCCCGCACCCAGCCCGGCCCCTTCCTGCCGCGCACCGTCGACATGGGCACCTATCTCGGCATCCGGCGCGAGGGCGCGCTCGTCGCGATGGCGGGGGAGCGGCTGCACCCGCCGGGCTGGACCGAGATCAGCGCCGTCTGCACCGACCCCGCCTTCCGCGGCGAGGGCCTGGCGACCCGGCTGATCCTCGCCGTCGCGCACGGCATCCGGGAGCGCGGCGAAACGCCGTTCCTGCACACCGGCGCCCACAACACCAACGCCATCCGGCTGTACGAGGCGCTCGGCTTCCGGCTGCGCCGCCGGACCCGGTTCCTCGCGGCACGGACACCGGAGCGGCTCGCGGCCCTGTCGTGACCGCCTACCCCGCGTCCTCGGTGTCCTCGCCCGACCAGGCGTTGTAGCGGGCCAGATAGCCGGCGAACCGGACGAGATCCTCCTCCGGCCAGTCCGCGAGCCGCTCCCGGAACGCCGTCCGGCGGCTCTCGGTCACCTGGGCGAGGATCGTCCGGCCGGCGTCCGTGAGATGCAGCACCTGCACCCGGTGGTCGTCCGGGTCGACGCGCCGCTCGACGAGCCCCGCGCGCTCCAGGGCGGCCACCTGACGGCTGACCGTGGACTTGTCCAGCGCGTAGTGCGCGGCCAGGTCGATCGCCCGGCAGCCGTCGCGCTCCTCCAGATGCCCGAGCAGGGTGTACGAGACGAGCGACAGCTCGGGATGCATCCGCCCCGCCGTGGCGCGTGCCCGTCGGGCGAAGCTCGTCATCTCGCGCTGGATGCTCTCGACGGCCTCGATGGCGTCCACGTGACCTCCTCCACGGTTTTGGTTGTATAGTACAACTTGAAGTGAGAGTTGTATAAGCCAACTCTTGTGCCGTCCGTCGGATCTCTGGAGGTCGTGCGTGATGAGGTCACCCGCACTGCGCCATGTGCTCACCCATCTGGTCACCCCGCTGCTGATGTGCCTGGGCATGGGGCTCGCCTACATGGGCGCGTTCGTGACCCCGGAACCGCACCATCTGCCCGTCGCTGTCGTGGGCTCGGGAGCCGAGACCAAGGTGTTCGCCCAGACCGTCAAGGACAAGGCGGGGGAGGCGCTGGACGTCCGGACCGTGGCGACCCGCGCCGACGCCGTCGAACTGCTCAGGTCCCGTGACATCACCGGCGCCTACGTGCCGAGCGCCACCTCGCCCGAGCTGGTCGTCGCGAGCGCGGCCTCCGACATGGACACCCTGGCCGCCGAGAAGGTCTTCACCCCGATCGCCACCGCGCAGGGCGTCCCGCTCGAGGTCACCGACGTGGCCGCGCCCGTCGACGACGACCCCACGGGGCAGGGCCTGTTCTTCCTGCTGGTCGCGGTGAGCATCGGTTCCTACGCCTCCGTCGCCGCGCTCGGCGCCGCCGGCGGCACCCTTCCGATGCGGGTCCGCGCCCTGCTCGCCGTCGCGGTCTCCGCGGTCGTCAGCGGCATCGGCGCCCTGCTCGCCGGACCGCTCTTCCACCTCGCCCACCACGACCTCGCGGGACTGTGGGGCATGGCGTGGCTCTACTCCGCGGGCATCCTGCTGATCGGCGTCGGACTGCACACCTTCCTCAAGCGGTGGACCACCCTCGCCATGATGGTGCTCTTCGTGATGCTCAACTTCACCACCTCCGGCGGCCTGTACCGCCCCGACCTCCAGAACGGCTTCTTCGGCACCCTGCACTCCTTCTGGAACGGCGCCGGCTTCGTCGAGGGCGCCCGCAGCCTCCTCTACTTCGACGGCGACGGCCTCGGCCGCACCCTCTGGACCCTGGCGGGCTGGCTGGTCGCCGGCCTCGCGGTGACGGCGGTCGCCGCGGCGTACGAACGCGGACGCGCGGTACGGGAGGCCGGGAAGCGGGACGAGCAGCGGACCGAGCCGCGGATCGAGGAGAAGGCCGGGGAAGAGGCGGAGGAAGAGGCGGAGGAGACCGTCGGCGTCTGATCCCGTCGGCGTCCGGTCCGTCGGGTAAGGTGACTGCCCGGCCGTGGAGATTCCCGGCCGGTGCCACCGAGGAGGTGAGACCCATTACCGCTGTGTCAGGTCGGGTGCTCTCTCCCCGAGTCGGCGCGGATCACCGGTAACGGCTGACCGCGAGAGCGCCCTTCGGCTACCGAAAGGCTCTCGGCTTCCATGCCCCTGTTTCCCGCCCCCTCCTACGACTCCGCCGTCGTCGCGCTGCGCGCCGCGGGCTGTGTCTTCGCCGAGGACGAGGCCCGGCTCATCCTCGGCGCCGCCCGCACCCCGGACGAGCTCACCGCGATGGTCGCCCGCCGCGCCTCGGGCGTCCCCCTCGAACTCGTCGTCGGCTGGGCCGAGTTCCGCGGACTGCGGGTAGGCGTCGAACCCGGCGTCTTCGTCCCCCGCCGCCGCACCGAGTTCCTCGTCGAGCGGGCCCTCGCCCGGGTTCCCGCCGCCCGCGTGGTCGTGGACCTGTGCTGCGGCTCCGGCGCCGTCGGCGCGGCCCTCGCCGCCGCCCTCGACGGTGCCGAACTGCACGCCGCCGACATCGACCCGGCCGCCGTGCGCTGCGCCCGCCGCAACGTCGCCGCGTACGACGGGCACGTGCACGCCGGAGATCTCTTCGAGGCGCTCCCGGCCCGTCTGCGCGGCCGGATCGGCATCCTCGCGGCGAACGTGCCCTACGTCCCCTCCGACGAGATCGGGCTGCTGCCCGCGGAGGCCCGGGACCACGAGCCCAGGGTCGCCCTGGACGGCGGCACGGACGGCCTGGACGTCCTGCGCCGGGTTGCCGCCGAGGCGCCGGACTGGCTGGCCCCCGGCGGCTGTCTCCTCGTCGAGACCAGTGAACGGCAGGCCCCGGCCGCCCTCGACACGTTCGCCCGCAGCGGCCTGACGGCCGAACTGGCCGTCTGCGACGAGCTGTTCGCCCACGTGGTGACAGGCGTCAGGCCGTAGCACCATCGGTCCCGTGAGCACGGCCCGCCACCTGCCCGGGCCCGGCTCGTCCCAGGTCCCCGGGAGAACGTGGTCGGCGCGGCCTGAGCGGGGGCTGCTCGCGGTGACCGGCTTCGACCCCTCGCGGGGCCATGGCCGAGCACGCGCCCGAGACCGCTCTCCGGCCCGGGGCCGGCTTCTCCCCGGTGTCCGGGAGCGTGCGGCCTCGGCGGGGGCTGCTCGGTGTGGCCCTGGTGGTCGTCGGTGTCAGGTCGTGGCGCCGCTGGTGGTGGTGTGCGGCTTCGGACCGTCGTGGGGGCCGTGTCCGGGCATTCGGGTGGGATCGTTCTCCGGTCCGGGGAGCGTGTCCCGCCACTGGCTCGGGGTCGGCTTCTCCGCGGTGTCCGGGAAGGCGCGGCCTAGGCGGGTGTCGCTGTGGCCCTGGTGACCGGTGGTGTCAGGTCGTGGCGCCGCTGGTGGGCGGGGCCGGTGTGGTGGTGTCCGGCTTCCGCCACTCGCGAGGGCCGTGTCCGTCCTGCGGTCCGGGGAGCGTGTCCCGCCACTGGCTCGGGGTCGGCTTCTCCGCGGTGTCCGGGAAGGCGCGGCCTAGGCGGGTGTCGCTGTGGCCCTGGTG
>NZ_JBIVDS010000010.1:228114-372872 GCF_044747265.1 Streptomyces sp. NPDC090106
TGACCGGTGGTGTCAGGTCGTGGCGCCGTCGGTGGGCGGGGCCGGTGTGGTGGTGTCCGGCTTCCGCCACTCGCGAGGGCCGTGTCCGTCCTGCGGTCCGGGGAGCGCGTCCCGCCACTGGCTCGGGGTCGGCTTCTCCCCGGTGTCCGGGAAGGCGCGGCCTAGGCGGGTGTCGCTGTGGCCCTGGTGACCGGTGGTGTCAGGTCGTGGCGCCGCCGGTGGACGGGGCCGGTGCGGTGGTGTCCGGCTTCCGCCACTCGCGAGGGCCGTGTCCGTCCTGCGGTCCGGGGAGCGCGTCCCGCCATCGGCCCGGGTCCGGCTTCTCCCAGGTGCCCGCGAGGACGCGCTCGGCGGTCCTGGAGTCGCCGGACCGGGTGCCGGTCAGCGCGACCGTCTCGCCCTGTTCGAGGTCACCGGCTCCGGTGCCCCGGCCGCCGTCCCGTAGGACGGGTGTGTCCGAGGCGACGGTCCACGTCCATTCGGCGCCGTCCTCGCTCTTCACGGTGACGCGGTCGCCGTCGGCGCTCTCGACGGTGCCCCGCTGCCAGACGCGGACGACCCAGTCGCCGGTGCCGGGGTCCTTGACGGTGCTCTCGCCGTGCACGCCCTCGCCGCCGGGCCCGAACCACCGGCCGTGCCCGTGGCCGTGCCCCCGCTCCCCGGGCGAGGGCGACGCGGACCCCGAGGCCGAGGGCGTCGCCCCGCCGTCCGCACCCGACGAGGTCGCCGCGTAGGCGACGACGGTCCCGCCGAGGGTGAGGGCCGCGACGGCCGCCGCCGCGGTGAGGGTCCGCCCGCGGACGGACCGCTGCCGCCAGTGGTCCCGCAGGACGCCGTGTTCGCCAGGGCCTTCCAGCACCTCGGGCGGTGTCGCTCCCCGGTCCGGATCGTGCGTCATGGCTCGCTCCCCTCGGCCTCGGCACCCTGGGCCACGCCTGCCTGTGAGTCTGGCCGGGGTCCGATAAGAAGCGGGTAACGAATTCCTGTGAATCCGCGGGCCCGGCCGGCGGACCTCAGTCCCGGTGCTGCGCGCGGGCGATGAGCAGGGCCACGTCGTCGCTGTTGTCCGGCTGGTGCAGCGTGCGCAGCAGCAGGTCGCAGACCTCCTGCAAGGGGCGGTCGGGACCGTCGAGCAGGTCCAGGAGCGCGTCGAGGCGTTCGTCGAGGGGGTGCTGGCGGGTCTCGACGAGTCCGTCGGTGTAGAACACCAGCCGGTCGCCGGGCTCCAGGTCGACGGTCGTGGTGGCGAACGCGACGCCGCCCACGCCCAGCGGCGCCCCGGTGGGCAGTTCGAGCAGCTCCGGCTTGCGTCCGGCGCGCAGCCGCACCGGCGGCAGATGACCGGCGTTGGCGATCCGGCACTGCCGCAGCCCAGGGTCGTGCACCGCGTACACGCAGGTGGCGATCGAGTGGGCGAGATCCTGGGTGATCCGGTCCAGATGCTCCAGCAGACGCTCCGGCGCGAGGTCGAGCGAGGCGAGGGTGTTCGTCGCGGTGCGCAGCCGGCCCATGGTGGCCGCCGCGTTGATCCCGCTGCCCATCACGTCGCCGACGACGAGCGCCGTCTTGCGCTCGTCGAGCGGGATCACGTCGAACCAGTCGCCGCCGACCTCGGCGGTCCCGCCCGCGGGCTGGTAGCGCGAGGCGACCTCCAGGCCGCCGGTCACCGGCGGATGGCTGGGCAGCAGGCTGCGCTGGAGGGTCAGCGCGGTGTCCCGGGCGTTCTGGTACCAGCGCGCGTTGTCGATCTGCACCGCCGCTCGCGCCGCCAGCTCCCGGGCCAGCAGCACGTCGTCCGCGCTGAACGGCAGTGGGTTGCGGGTGCGCTTGAGGTCCAGCGCGCCGAGCACCTCGCCGCGCGCGGTCAGCGGCACCGCCAGGTACGAGTGCACGCCCGCGCGGGCCAGCAGGTCGGCCGCCTCGGGCGAGCGGGCGATCCGCGGCAGGTCCGCCTCCCCGACCTCCGCCACCAGGACCGCCTCGCCGGTGCGCACGCACTCGGTGACCAGCCGGTCCGGGCCGTACCGGGCGACCTGGCCGGGCGGGTCGGCCGCGGCGAGGGCCTCCGGCGCGTCGTCCGCCCGGACGGCCAGGGCGCGGATCACGGCCGGTTCGCTGGGGCCGAGGCTGCTGCGCCGGCCCGCCGTCACCGCTTCGAGGAGGTCCACGGCGGCGACGTCGGCCAGCTCCGGTACGGCCACTTCGGCCAGTTCGAGGGCGGTGCGGTCCAGTTCCAGGGTGGTGCCGATACGGGCGGAGGCGTCCGCGATCACGGCCAGACGGCGGCGCGCGGACTCCGCCTCCACGGCCGCCCGGTGCTGCTCGGTGACGTCCACGACCGAACCGGCCACGCCGAGCACGGTGCCGGCGGCGTCCTCCAGCCGGTACAGCGAGATCGTCCAGGCGTGCTCCTCGTCCGGGTCCGCCGGCGTCCGGCCGACGGTCTGCTGGTCGACGAGGGGAAGACCGGTCTTGAGGACGTCACGGGCGGCGGCCTCGATGGCGTCCACGTCCAGATGCGGGAGCACCTCGCGCATGGTCCGCCCCAGATGATCCTCGGCCGGGACGCCGTTGAGCCGTTCGAGCGCCGGGTTGACGGAGACGTACCGCAGATCGGTGTCGAGGACGGCCAGGCCGATGGGGGACTGGGCGACGATCCGCGTCGACAGGGCGACGTCCCGCTCCAGCCGGCTGACGGTGGTCTGGTCGGCGGCCAGGCCCAGCGCGTACACGTCCCCCCGGTCGTTCAGGAGCCGCATGTTGCGGAACTCCACGAGGCAGGTGCTGCCGTCCTTGCGGCGGATCGGGAAGGCGCCCGCCCAGCCCTCACCGGTCTCCATGACGTCGGCGAACAGCTTCACCACGAGGTCGAGGTGCTGCTCGTGGACCATGATCCGCGCGGCGTACTGCCCGAGGGCCTCGCTCGCCGAGTAGCCGAACAGCTCCTCGGCCTGCGGGCTCCACAGCGCGATGCGGCCCTCGGAGTCCAGCAGCACGGAGGCCACCCCGAGGACGTCGAGCAGTCCGGTGGGGCGCACCACACCGCGCGTGTCCCCACGGCCCGCTCTTCGTGCCGGTCCGTCGCCCTCGGCGACGGGAGACCGGGCTGCACTCATCGCACGCACCGCCTTCGACCGTCCACACGGCACGTCGTCCCCCGTGCCGGCTCCCCTGTTCTATCGCGTTCAACCGTTTCCCGGGCGTCATCGGCGCCTCCTCCACCATCCCTCACCACGCGGGAACGCGTCGGTCGAGGTCAGAAGTTCGACGTCCCGTCGCGACATTGGTCTGTACATGACCGGTGAGTAACGCAAGACTGTGCGCCGAACCGCCCCACCCCCCTCACGAGGAGTAGTTCGCCATGCCCCTGCGCACCCGGCAACGTTGTCGTACCGTCCTCGCCGGACTCGTCGCCGTCGCCACGAGTGCCGTCCTGTCCACCGCCTCGCCCGCCTCGGCGGCGGACACCTGGACCGAGGTCGGCTCCGACCGGGCCGACCCGCTGACCGAGAGCCAGGGGCTGGCCTCGGTCGAGGTGCCGGCGAACAGCGCCAACAGATACACCGGCATCGGCACCATCCCGATCGGTGTCTACAGCCGCGGCTGGAACCACGTGGGGGACCCCGACGCCTCCTACGACGGCTACTACGTCGAGCCCTACCAGGCCGACTCCGGCACCGCGAAGATGTACCGCGTCCAGTCCCCGGGCGGCACCTGGTCCGAGTACGTGCACACGCTGAGCAGCGGCGAGGCGCTCAACAACTCCTGGGTCGCGATCACGCCGAACAGCCAGTGGATGCTCACCGGCGAGTGGGGCACCATGACCCGCTTCCTCGTCCTGCCGACCCCCGGGGCCAACGCGAGCACCTCGCCCTCGGCGAACCTCCCGCAGGCGTCGACCGTCACCCTCGACCACGCCGTGCGCGACGTCCAGGGCTGCGACTTCGTGACCGCCACCCAGCTCCTGTGCTCCTCCGACGACCCCGCGGGCACCCTCTTCGGCATCACCAAGCCGCTGCTCCAGATCGACCTGTCCGCCGAGCCCGGCTCCACGAACGTGACCGGCCACGTCACCGCGCTCCGGCAGCTGCCGCTGCGCAGCTCCTGCTCGGGCGGCTTCGAGGCGGAGGGCATCGACTACGACCGGCGTACGGCCACCCTGCGGGTGATCGTCGTGTCGCCCGGGTTCTGCGTGCTGACCGACAGCAAGACGTACCGCTTCACGAAGAGCTGACCCCGGAGCGCCGGGCGCCGGGGCCGGCCGGTGGCCCCGGCCGCCCGGCGGTGCTTTTCTGATGGTGTGGCGCGGCGCGCGGGGGGACCCGTGCGACCGTGCCGTCGTCATGAGAGGAGCGATCACGATGGACCGCGCGCGTATGCACGAGGAACCCGTCTCGCTGGAGATCAGCGGGTGCAGCAAGGAGGACGCCCGGATCGTGTTCGACGTGCTGTGCCAGTGCTTCGAGTCCGACCGGTCCGCCGAGGACGTGCCCCAGCAGCTCCACGAGACCCGCCCGATGGTCTGGCTCGGCACCTTCGAGGTCACCGACGCCCACGAGTGCGCGGCGCCGCCCCGCCTGGCCTCCTCCGTCGAGCTGGACGCACAGGGCGGCTACTGGGCCATCGACCGGCTGCGCTCGACCCTCGACCCCCTGTTCGCGGTGCGCGACCTCGCCTCCGCCTCGGGGGACCAGGAGCGGGAGCTGCACGTCCTGCTGGCGAGCAGGTGAGCCGCGGCCGGCGTGCCGCACCCCGGTGACCTGCGGCACATCGGCCCCACCCCATTGTGCAACTAGTTGCACAACCCGTGCGCGGTCCTCTACAACAGGAGGGACAACCGCCGCGCACGGAGGCCCGCCATGAGCCGTTACCCCCATCTGCTGAGCCCGCTGGACCTGGGCTTCACCACGCTGCCCAACCGCGTCCTGATGGGCTCGATGCACGTGGGCCTGGAGGAGGCCGAGCGCGGCTTCGAACGCATGGCGGCCTTCTACGCCGAGCGGGCCCGCGGGGGAGTGGGCCTGATCGTCACCGGCGGCATCGCGCCCAACGACGCGGGACGGCCGTACGAGGGCGGCGCCAAGCTGACCACGGACGCGGAGGCCGAGCAGCACCGCACGATCACCGAGGCCGTGCACCGCGAGGGCGGCCGGATCGCGATGCAGATCCTCCACTTCGGCCGCTATGCCTACCACCAGGACCTGGTCGCCCCGAGCCCGGTCCAGGCGCCGATCAGCTTCTTCCCGCCCCGCGAACTCACCGACGCCGAGGTCGAGCAGACCATCGACGACTACGCCCGCACCGCCCGCCTCGCGCGCCGGGCCGGCTACGACGGCGTGGAGATCATGGGCTCCGAGGGCTACCTCATCAACGAGTTCATCGCCGCTCAGACCAACCACCGCACCGACCGCTGGGGCGGCTCGTACGAGAACCGGATGCGCTTCCCGGTCGAGATCGTGCGCCGCGTCCGCGAGGCCGTCGGCGAGGACTTCATCATCGTCTACCGCCTGTCCATGCTGGACCTGGTCCCCGGCGGCTCCACCCACGACGAGGTCGTCACCCTCGCCCGGGCCGTCGAGGCGGCGGGCGCCACCATCATCAACACCGGCATCGGCTGGCACGAGGCGCGCATCCCCACCATCGCCACCTCGGTGCCGCGCGGCGCCTACACCTGGGTCACCAAGAAGCTCATGGGCGCGGTGTCCGTCCCGCTCGTCACCACCAACCGCATCAACACCCCCGAGCTGGCCGAGGAACTGCTCGCCGAGGGATACGCGGACATGGTGTCGATGGCCCGCCCGATGCTCGCCGACCCGGAGTTCGTCAACAAGGCCGCGGCCGGCACGCCGGAGGCGATCAACACCTGCATCGGCTGCAACCAGGCCTGCCTCGACCACACCTTCAGCCTCCGGATCACCTCCTGCCTGGTGAACCCGCGCGCCTGCCACGAGACCGAGCTGGTCCTCGCCCCGACCCGGCTCAGGAAGCGCGTGGCGGTCGTCGGCGCCGGCCCCGCGGGCCTCGCCTGTTCCGTCTCCGCCGCCGAACGCGGCCACGACGTCACCCTGTTCGACGCCGCGAGCGAGATCGGCGGCCAGCTCAACGTGGCCCGCCAGGTCCCCGGCAAGCAGGAGTTCGACGAGACGATCCGCTACTTCCGCCACCAGCTCGGCGCCCACGGCGTGGACGTACGCCTGAACACCCGCGTCACGGCGGCCGACCTGGAGGGGTACGACGAGGTCGTCGTCGCCACCGGTGTCTCCCCGCGCACCCCCGACATCCCCGGCGTCGACCACCCGAGCGTCGTGGGCTACCTCGACGTCCTGCGCGACAAGGCCCCCGTCGGCGACCGGGTCGCGATCCTCGGCGCGGGCGGCATCGGCTTCGACGTCGCCGAGTTCCTCACCGACGCCGGCGACAAGGCGAACGAGGACCCGGCCACGTACTTCCGCCACTGGGGCGTCGACATGGAGTACACGGGGCCCGGCGGCCTCGGCCGCCCCGAGCGCCCGGCCCCGCCGCGCACGGTCCATCTGCTCCAGCGCAAGACCACCAAGGTCGGCGCGGGCCTCGGCAAGACCACCGGCTGGATCCACCGCACCGAGCTGAAGCACCGCGGCGTCACCATGGTCCCCGGCGTCAGCTACGACCGGATCGACGACGCCGGTCTGCACATCACCGTCGGCGAGGAGAGCACGGTCCTGGAGGTCGACACCATCGTGCTGTGCACGGGGCAGGACCCGCGCCGCGACCTGTACGAGGCGCTCGTCGCCGCCGGGGCGAACGCGCACCTCATCGGCGGTGCGGACGTGGCCGCCGAACTGGACGCGAAGCGGGCGATCAAGCAGGGCACCGAGCTGGCCGCGGCGCTCTAGGGGGCTCGGGCCGTCCCTAGGATGACTCCATGTCACTCCCGCACGCGATCCTCACCGCCCTGCTGGAACGGCCGTCCTCGGGCCTGGACCTGACCCGCCGGTTCGACCGGTCGATCGGCTACTTCTGGTCGGCGACGCACCAGCAGATCTATCGCGAGCTGGGAAAACTGGAGGCCGAGGGCCTGATCCGGGAACTGCCCGCGGCGCAGCCCGCGCGCGGGCAGCGCAAGAGCTACGAGGTGCTGCCCGCGGGCCGCGCCGAACTGGCCCGCTGGACGGCCGCCGCCCAGGACCGCAAGCCCTACCGGGACAGTCTGTTCCTGCGGCTGCGGGCGGCGGCCGTGGTCGGCACCGAGGGCATCGAGGACGACCTGCGCCGCCACCTGGAGGCCCACCGGCGCCAGCTCGCCGAGTACGAGGCGATCGAGCACCGGGACTTCCCGCCGGACAAGGACGGCCCGCAGGACCGGTTGCGGCATCTGGTCCTGCGGGCGGGCATCGATCTGGAGACCTTCTGGACCCAGTGGCTCACCCGGGCCCTGGAGGACTTCCCCGAGGTGCCCGGACCCTCCGAGAGCTGAGAGCTGAGAGCTGAGAGCTGAGAGCTGAGGGATGGGAGCTGGGGGCTAGAGCCGGTACGGCTTGGAGCGGCGGCGCAGGAACCAGGCCGCCGCGATCCCGCCGCCGGCGACCAGCGCGGCACCCGCGCCCAGCGTCAGCGGACCGTAGTCCTTGGTGGCGCCGCCGAGCCCGCCCATGACACCCCGGGAGGGGGAGGCGGTCGCGGTGGCGGAGATGGTGGGCGTGGAGACGATGACCGACTGGGTGCCGGCGGTGGTCGTGTCGGAGCACATGACGACGACGGTGTAGGTGCCGGCGCTGACGTTCGACCAGGCGGCGGACTGGAGGGAACTCGTCCCCGAGAGCGTCACCTGACGGCCCTGGGAGAAGTTCGCCTGGCTGCTGGTCAGGAGCGAGGCGGTGCCCCAGTTGCCGCCCGCGTTCTGGGCGCAGGCGCTCGTGGTGACGGAGACGGTGGACCCGGTGGTGCTCACCGAGATCCCGGACGCCGCTGTCGCCGGACCGGCCGCCAGAGCGACGGACAGCACCGCGCCGGCAGCCGCTGCCGGGCCGGAGCGGAGGAGTTGCGGGGAGATGCGCATGTGGACTGCCCTCCGGCGGCACGGTCGGCGGTACGTCCGTGCGCCGCCGAGGGTCGGGGAACTCCCGTGCGCCTCAGAGGCATCCCATGTGCCCGCGGCCCGGCGCGCACCCGGACCGCCTCCGGGCAGGTGACGGATTCCGTCGTCCGGCCCAAACGGGCGGCGCGCGGGACCTCCCGCGCGGGGCCTCAGCCGCCCGTCGTCACGGTGCGTTCCGGGGTGAACCCGCCCCAGGTCCCGTCGGGCAGCCTGGGCCGTACCCGCACCCGGTGGGTCTCCCCGGCCCGCTCCCCGACGTAGAAGCTGTACGTGGCCCGGTCGCGCGGCGGGGTGCCGCCGTACACCAGCGAAGTGGCCGGGTGCCCGTCGAGGTGGATCTGGTACTCGGTGATCACCCCGTCCGCGGCGGGCGGCACCCAGGACAGGTCGATGGAGTAGGACCCGTCGTCGGCCCGCCGGGTCGTCGCGCGGAAGTCGGACGGCGCGGTGCCGCGGCCGTCGTCGGCGCCCGCCGCGGTGGTGAGGCGGACGGTGGCGCTCGCGGGGGAGACGTTGTCGGCGGCGTCCCGGGCGCGCACGGTGAAGGCGTAGCGGGTGCCCGGCCGCAGCCCGGTCACCACGGCCGCGGTCTGGTTGCCGCCCACACTGTGGATCTTCGTCCCGCCCTGAAGGATGTCGTACGACACCACACCCACGGCGTCCGAGGACGCGGACCACGACACCTGCACCGCCCGGTCCCCGACCACCCGGCCCGTCACGCCGCCGGGACGCGTCGGCGCCCGGGTGTCCGCCGGCCCCGAGGCGGGGGTGGTCGCGCGGACCGCGCGGCTCGGCGGACCGAGCCGGCCCTCGGTGTCGCGGGCCCGCACGGTGAAGACGTAGGCGGTGGACGGCCTGAGCCTGGTGACGTCCACCATGTGCGTGCCGGCGGGCACCTCCGTCACCTTGGCGGTGCCGCGGTACACCTCGTACACCTCGATGCCGCCGTCCGTCGCGGGCGCCGCGTTCCACATCACGTGCACGCTGGTGGAGCTGCCCGCCTCGGCGGTGACGCCCGCGGGGGCGCCCGGCATCCGTCCCTCGTCCCCGGCCGGGCCGGGCCCGCCGCACCCGGAGAGCGGGAAGAGGGCCGCGCAGAGCGCGAGCACAGCGACGCGTCGCACGACACCGCCTCCCCGGACACCACCACGGAATGGTCCGGACCAATATGGCGCGGGTGACGTGATCCCATCAAGAGGGCGTGGTGGAGGACCTGTGGAGGCGAGGGTGCGACCGGTGAAGAGTCCGCCGGGCGGTCGCCGTTGTGGAACGGACGGACGGGTTACGTATGCTGAAGCTCCTCGGTCGAACTCCCTTCGAGGGCTCGGGAGTTCGTGCCGTTGGCGCGGGCCCGCTGTCGTCGCTGTCCCCGCGCCGGACGCGGGTGGCCGGGTGGCCGGGCCGATCTCGGTTCAGCCGCCCGGCCCCTGACGCCGCCTCGGCCGCCGCCCGCCGTGCACCGTCCGGCCCCCTTCATGTGGCCGCCCCGCCCCTCCGGCACCAGATTGGGCTGAGTGTCCGTCAGTGTCCCCCAGGAGAGGGTCCCTTATCGTGCGTGTCCAGTCCCTCACGCTGGCCGCGGCAGGCGTCGCCCTGCTCGCCCCCACGACGACGTCCCCCACCGTCGTGCCGCAGGCCCAGGACCAGCCCGTCGTCCGGCACGAGGGCGACGTCCGCGCCGCCGATCTGCTGGCCAAGGTGCGTGAGTGCGTGCCCGTGTCCAAGGGGCGGTACCGCACCGACTACGACGAACCCGCGACCGTCCGGGTCTGCGGCACCCGGGACGCCGTCTTCTGGAAGGCCGACATGGACATCGACTGCGACGGCCGCCCCGGCCGCCGCTGCAACAGCCGCACCGACCCGCTCTTCTCGCCCATGACGGCCTACCAGCAGGCCGACGGCCGCTACCTCAGCGCCGAACGGCTCCCCTACATCGTCGTCCCCGGCGTGAGCCGCATCTGGGACCACAGCAAGAGCGGGGTGCGCGGCGGCGCCGTCGCCGCCGTCGTTCACGAGGGCCGCGTCCAGTACGCCGTCGTCGGCGACGTGGGCCCCGCCGACGTCATCGGCGAGGCCTCCTACGCCACCGCCAAGGCGCTCGGCATCCCGGCCGACCCGCACGGCGGCGGCACGGACTCCGGGGTCACCTACATCGTCTTCAAGGACTCGCAGGTCAAACCCATCGAGGACCATGACGCCGCCGTGGCCACCGGGGAACGGCTGGCGCGGCTGTTCGTACGCGGCGGCTGAAGCCGAGCGGCGCCCGAGGCCGGGCGGCGACCGGGTTCGCGTGGCGGGCCGGGGCTCAGACCGCCGACCAGCCGTTGTCGACCGGCAGCACCACACCGCTGATGTTGCTCGCCGCGTCCGAGGCCAGGAACACGATCGCCGCGGCCTGCTCCTCCGGCGTCGAGATGCGGCCCACGTTGCCGAAGTACGGGCCGAGCGCCCGCGGCCCGTGGGCCTCGCCGTCGACGTCGGGGACCATGCCGGTCGCCGTGCCGCCCGGCGCGATGGCGTTGGCGCGGATGCCCTGGCCCCGGTACATCACCGCCAGGTTCTTGGTCAGGCCCACCACGCCGTGCTTCGAGGCCGTGTAGGCGGCGCCCGCCGCGCTGCCGCGCAGACCGGCCTCGGACGCGGTGTTCACGACCGCGCCCCGGCCCGCCGCCAGCATGTGCGGCAGCACGGCCCGGGTGAGCAGGAACGGCGCGGTCAGGTTCACCCGCAGGACCCGCTCCCACTCGGCGTCGCTCACGTCCGCGAGCGCCGACATGCGGTCCATGATCCCGGCGTTGTTCACCAGGACGTCCACACCGCCGAACCGCTCCACCGCGGTCTGGGCGACCCGGTCGACGACGGCCTGCTCGCTCAGGTCGCCGGTGACGGCCAGCGCGGTGCCGCCCGTCTTCTCGATCTCCTCGACGACGGCCCGCGCGCCCTCCTCGTTCAGGTCCGCCACCAGCACGCGGGCCCCTTCGGCGGCGAAGGCGAGGGCGGCGGCGCGCCCGATGCCCGAGCCCGCTCCGGTGACGATGACGCTGCGTCCGTCGAGTCCAGTGGTCATGGTGGTTCCTGTCCGTGCGGAGGAAGGCGGACCGGACGGGTCCGCGGAGCCCACTCTACGACTTAATGTCTTCGAGCGACATAAAGTCGTCGCGTGCCGCCCCGAAGCCGTGGGGGAGAATCCCGGAAGAGCGATCACCGCACCCGGAGGAGCCCGATGACCCGTACCGGACGACCGCCCCTCACCGAGGAGCGCAAGGCCGAGATCCGGCTGGAGATCGCCCGCGCCGCCGTGGACCTGTTCGTCGCCCAGGGCGTCGCCGCCACCACCGGCGAGCAGATCGGCCAGGCCGTCGGCGTCTCCGCGCGCACGGTCTGGCGCTACTTCCCGAGCAAGGAGAGCTGCGTACGGCCCCTGTTCTCGGCCGGGATCGACGTGATCGTGGAGTGCCTGCGGGAGTGGCGCCCCGGACAGCCCCTGGAGCACCTCTTCGACCGCCGCCTCGCGGTGGACCCCGGCTTCGTCGCCGGCCCCGAACGCGCCACGGTCGGCGGCCTCGTCCGCCTGACCCGCACCGAACCCGGCCTGCGCGCGATCTGGCTCCAGACGTACGACGAGGCCGAACCGGCGTTCGCCCGCGCCCTCGCCGAACGCGCCGGACTGCCCGCCGGTGACCTGCGGCCCGCGATCCAGGCCGCCCTGTTCAACGCGGCCCTGCGCGCGGCCGTCGAGCACTACGCCTGGCGGCCGGACGCAGCCGCGGACGACGGGGCGACGGCGGAGGCCGAACTGGCCGCGACCATGCGTGCGGCCCTCGCCGTCGTCGCCGAAGGGCTCCGCTGAGAGCGCGGAGCCCGTCTCAGACCTTGCGGTAGCCGTACGCCTCCGTCGCCGCCGCCTCGACCGCGGCCAGGTCCGCGCCGGTCGACGCCGTGACCACCGCGGCGACGGCACCCTCGACGAACGGGGCGTCCACCAGACGGGTGCCCTCGGGCAGCTCGTCGCCCTCCGCGAGCAGTGCCTTCACCGTCAGCACGGCACTGCCGAGATCGGCGAGGACGGCCACCCCGGCACCCCGGTCCACCGAGGCCGCCGCCGCCGCGATCAGCTCGGAGCTGGTGCCGAGCCCGCCGCCCTCGGTGCCGCCCGCCGGCGCGACGGGCACCGTGACCGCGCCGCCGACCAGGCCCCGCGCCAGCTCGGCGACCGACTCGGCCACCGCCGCGCTGTGCGAGACCAGCACGATCCCCACCAGCTCGTCGTCACTCACCAGCGGCCTCCGCGAGCGCCGCGACCAGCAGGGCGGACGACGTCGCTCCCGGGTCCTGGTGCCCGATGCTGCGCTCGCCGAGATAGCTGGCCCGGCCCTTGCGCGCCTGCAAGGGGGTCGTCGCCTCGGCGCCCCGCTCGGCGGCGGCCCGCGCGGCGGCGAAACCGTCACCGAGCGCGTCGACCGCCGGCACCAGCGCGTCGATCATGGTCTTGTCGCCGGGCGCGGCACCGCCCAGCGCCCGCACCGCCTCCACCCCGGCCCGCAGCGCCTCCGCGAACTGCTCCTCGCTGACCTCGGCGGCGTCCCCGAGCGCCTTGCCGGTCCGCCGCAGGAGCGTGCCGTACAGCGGCCCGGACGCCCCGCCGACCGTCGAGATCAGCTGCCGCCCGGCGAGCGTGAGGACCCCGCCGGGCGTGGCGGGGGGCTCCTTCTCCAGCACGGCCGCGACCGCCTGGAACCCGCGCCGGAGGTTGCTGCCGTGGTCGGCGTCGCCGATGGGGGAGTCGAGAGCGGTCAGTCGGTCCGCCTCACGCCCCACCGAGGCGTCGGTCGCCGTCATCCAACGGCGGAAGAAGTCGGCGTCGAGCACTGGATCTCCTTGCGTGGTAGGTGCGTTGACGGTCCGGCGCGCGATGCGGGAGCCGGGCGGGCCGGAGGTCCGGCTCACACGCCCCAGCGCAGCCCGGCCGTCTTCACCGGCGCGTCCCACAGACGCAGCGTCTCCTCGTCGATCTGGCACAGGGTGACGGAGGCGCCCGCCATGTCGAGCGAGGTCACGTAGTTCCCCACCAGCGTGCGCGCCACGGCGACCCCGCGCTCGGTGAGCACCCGCTGCACCTCGGCGTTGAACCCGTACAGTTCCAGGAGCGGGGTCGCGCCCATGCCGTTGACCAGCAGCAGCACCGGGTTGCGTGGGCTGAAGTCGTCCAGGATCGCGTTGACCGCGAAGTCGGCGATCTCCCGCGAGGTCATCATCGCCCGCCGCTCCCGGCCCGGCTCGCCGTGGATGCCGATGCCCAGCTCCAGCTCCCCGTCCGGCAGGTCGAAGGTGGGGCTGCCCTTGGCGTACGTCGTGCAGGCGCTCAGCGCGACGCCGAAGCTGCGCGCGTTCTCGTTGACCTGGCGGGCGATCGACTCCACCCGCTCCAGCGGCTGCCCCTCCTCGGCGGCGGCACCGGCGATCTTCTCGACGAACAGGGTGGCCCCCGTGCCGCGCCGGCCGGCCGTGTAGAGGCTGTCGGTGACGGCCACGTCGTCGTTGACGAGGACCTTCGCGACCTGGATGCCCTCGTCCTCGGCGAGTTCGGCGGCCATGTCGAAGTTGAGGACGTCCCCGGTGTAGTTCTTCACGATGAACAGCACGCCCGCCCCGCTGTCCACGGCCGCGGCGGCCCGCACCATCTGGTCGGGCACGGGGGACGTGAACACCTCGCCGGGACAGGCCGCCGACAGCATGCCGGCACCCACGAACCCGCCGTGCAACGGCTCGTGCCCCGACCCGCCCCCGGACACCAGCGCGACCTTCCCGGCCACGGGCGCGTCCCGCCGCACCACCACCCGGTTCTCCACGTCGACGATCAGCTCGGGATGAGCGGCGGCCATCCCCCGCAACGCATCCGCGACCACGGACTCCGGCACGTTGATGAGCATCCTCATGGGTTCCTCCTGGAGAGCTCTGCAGGCAGCTTCACTTCGATGATGGACGTCAGGTCGCGTCGGCGAACGGACGTGCGGGGGCGGAGTCCCGTATGTCGGCAGTATCGACCTTGGGGCGGCGAAGGTCACGGGCGCGGTACACAGTGCCGCCGGTGGTGTCGTGACCGATAGGTCAGGCCTATGCGGGGCATCGATTTTTGGTCGTGGACCCCGTCCCGCGTGGGCCGCTTCACTGTGGCGAAAGCCGGCGTGCGCTCCGATCGGGCTCGGGGACGCGCCCTCAGGGAGGCTGCAATGACGCATACCCCAGGCAGCGGAAGCGGACGAGCCGAGCAGGCCGCGCGGATCGCGGCGAGGCCGTGGTACCGGCAGCTGTACGTGCAGGTGCTGGTGGCCATCGTGATCGGCGTCGTGCTGGGCTGGCGGTGGCCGGATCTGGCCACTGGCATGGAGCCGATCGGCACGACGTTCATCACCGCGATGAAGATGCTCATCGGGCCGATCGTCTTCCTGACGATCATCGGCGGCATCGCCGGGGTCGCCGACCTGCGCAAGGTCGGCCGGACCGGCGTCAAGGCGCTGACCTACTTCCAGGCCGGCACGATCGTCGCCCTGCTGACCGGGCTGGTCGCGATCAACGTCTTCCGCCTCGGCGACGGCGTGCACGCCGACCCCGCCACGCTCACCACCTCGGGCGACGCGAGCCAGTACATCGAGCAGGGCGAGCACCAGCACTGGTGGGAGTTCCTCACGGGCATCGTGCCGGACAGTTTCTTCGGCCCCTTCGTCGAGGGGAACATCCTCCAGGTCATCTTCCTGGCCGTCGTGTTCGGTATCGCGCTCAAGACGGTCGGCAGGACCGGGGAGCCGATCATCGCGGCCGTCGGACGGCTCACCGAGGTCGTCTTCAAGGTCCTGTCCTTCGTCATGAAGGCCGCCCCGCTGGGCGCGTTCGGCGCGATGTCGTACGCCATCGGGAAGTTCGGCCTGTCCACGCTGACCAGCCTGGGCTCGCTGATCGTGCTCTTCTACGTCACCTCGGCGCTGTTCGTCGTGCTCGTGCTCGGCGGCGTGCTCGCCCTGTACGTACGGCTGAACATCTTCCAGCTCTTCCGCTACCTCAAGGAGGAGTTCTGGCTGATCCTCGGCACCTCCACCGCCGAGCCCGCGCTGCCCGGACTGATGCGCAAGCTCCAGTTCATGGGCGCCGAGCGGTCCACGGTCGGCCTGGTCGTGCCGACGGGCTACAGCTTCAACCTGGACGGCGCGGCGATCTACCTCTCGCTCGCCACGCTCTACATCGCCCAGGCCACCGACACCGCGCTCTCGCTCGGCCAGCAGCTCGGGCTGCTGGCCGTCATGCTGCTGACGTCGAAGGGCGCCGCCGGTGTCGCGGGCGGCGGGTTCATCGCGCTCACCGCGACCCTCTCGACGGTCGGGTCCGTGCCGGCCGCCGGCATCATGCTGATCTTCGGCATCGACAAGTTCATGTCGGAGTGCCGGGCGCTGGTCAACTTCTTCGGCAACGCCGTGGCCACCCTGTTCATCGCCAAGTGGGAGAACGGCCTCGATCTGGAGCGGGCGCGGGCCGTGCTCGCCGGGAAGGCGGGGGAGCCCTCCGTGGCCGTCGAGGCGGGCACCGACGCGGGGGCGGAGACGGACAGCGGCGCCGGGCGCCGGCGTCCCGCCGGGCTGCCTGCTCCGGCCGCGACCGCCGAGGTGGCGTCCTGACGGGGGTCGCGGGCGCCGAGGCGGCGTCCTGACGTGGTCCGCGGGCGGCGGGTAGGCTCGCCTGCCGCACCGAGAAAGAACGAGGTGGCCCGGTGGACGCCCGGCAGCTGGAGTACTTCCTCGCCATCGTCGAGCACGGCGGCTTCAGCAGGGCCGCCGCCGCCCTCCACGTGGCCCAGCCCTCCCTCTCCCAGGCGATGGCCAACCTGGAGGCCGATCTCGGGGTGGCGCTGTTCCACCGGGTGGGCCGCGGTGTCGTCCTCAGCGAGGCCGGGCAGGAACTGCTGGAACCCAGCCGCCGCGTGCTGCGGGACCTCGCCGCCGTACGGGACACGGCCGCCGCGCTCGCCGGGCTGCACGGCGGCACCGTCGAGATCGCCACCATGCCCTCGCCCGGCATCGAGCCCCTCACCACGCTCGTCCACCGCTTCGCCGCACTGCACCCCTCGGTGACGGTGAGCACGCAGGCGGCGTTCACCCCGGACGAGGTCGTCGCCCTGGTCCGCAGCGGAGCCTGTGAGCTGGGGCTGCTGGGCAGCGCGGCGCCGGTGCGGCCGACGGGGCTCGACGTCCTGGAGGTCGAGGACCAGCCGTTCGTCGTCGTCGCGGCGCCGGGCGGGGTCGTCGAGGACGAGGTCGTGATCCGGCCCGGGGACCTGGCCGGGCAGAAGCTGATCGCCTCACGGACCGGCAGCCTGATGCGGACCATCGTCGACGAGATCACCGCGGGCGGCACCGGCACGGAGATCGTCACCGTCGTCGACCACCGCACCTCGATCCTGCCGCTGGTCCTCACCGGCGTCGGCGTCGCCGTCCTGCCCTCCTCCTGGACCCGGCTGGCCCGCCGCTGCGGCGCGGTCGTCGCCCCCATCGAACCCACCGCCCACCTCCATGTCGCGATGGTCAGCCTGCCCGCCCACCTGACGCCCGCGGCCCGCGCCTTCCTCGGCCTCACCAGGTCGCTCGCCCGGCGGCGCGGCCACGCCGGCTGACGCCGGACCGATCGGCTGCGCCTATACGTCGCATCGGAAGCAGGTCTTGGACGCCGCGCACCCGGGATGTGTTGACTCGAAACCGATCCCGAACCGACGCCGGACACCGCCCCGGAGGCACCCATGACCGCCGCATCCCGCACCTTCCGCATCGCCGCGATCCCCGCCGACGGGGTGGGCCGGGAGGTCGTCGCCGCCGGGCGGGCCGTCCTGGACGCGCTGGCCGAGCAGTCGCACGGCGCGTTCGCCTTCGCGTGGGAGGAGTTCCCCTGGGGCTGCGACCACTACGAACGCACCGGGAAGATGATGGACGAGGACGGGCTCGACCGGCTCAAGGACTTCGACGCCATCTACTTCGGCGCGGTCGGCTGGCCCACCGTGCCCGACCATGTCAGCCTGTGGGGCCTGCGCCTGCGGATCTGCCAGTCCTTCGACCAGTGGGCCAACGTCCGGCCCGTGCACTTCCTGCCCGGAGTCCTCAGCCCCCTGCGCAAGGCCGACGACACCGACCTGGACTGGGTCGTCGTCCGGGAGAACAGCGAGGGCGAGTACGCCGGGCTCGGCGGCCGCAACCTCGGCGGACGCGGCCCCGGCGGCGAGGTCGCCGTCCAGTCGTCGCTGTTCACCGAGGTGGGCTGCGAGCGGATCATACGGTTCGCCTTCGACCTGGCACGGACCCGCAGCCGCCGCAAGGTCTCCTCGGTCACCAAGAGCAACGCGCAGCAGTACGGCATGGTGCTCTGGGACGACGTCTTTTGGCGGGTCGCCGCCGACTACCCGGACGTCGAGACCGAGAGCGTCCTCGTCGACGCGATGTCCGCGAAATTCGTCCTGCGCCCCGAGGACCTGTCCGTGGTCGTCGCCTCCAACCTCAACGCCGACATCCTCTCCGACCTCGGCAGCGCCCTCGCCGGCAGCCTGGGTCTGGCCGCCAGCGCCAACCTCAACCCCGAGCGCCGCTTCCCCAGCATGTTCGAACCGGTCCACGGCTCCGCCCCCGACATCGCCGGACAGGGCCTCGCCAACCCGATCGGGGCGGTCGGCAGCGCGGCCCTGATGCTGGAGCACCTCGGTCTGCCCGAACAGGCGGCCCGTCTGGAGAAGGCGATCGAGACGACGACCGCCTCCGGGGTCCTGACCCGTGACGTCGGAGGCACCGCCACGACCGAGGACGTCACCCGGGCGCTGATCGCCGCCCTCACCGGCTGACCCCGCCGGCCGGCGCCGCGGGTGGGCCCTGGCGGTCCGGCGGAAGGTCACTAATCTGAGCGCTGACACTGACGTTCGATCAGCGCGAGGAGTCGTCGATGAGCGATGCCGGGTCCCGGTCCCCTCAGGTGGTCACGGCGGCGGGCACGGTGCGTGGCCTGCGCGAAGGCGGGCTCGACGTGTACCGGGGCATCCCGTACGCCCGGCCGCCGGTCGGCGAGGCGCGGTTCGCGGCGCCCCGGCGGCCGGACCGCTGGGACGGGGTGCGCGAGGCGACGGCGTTCGGCCCGCCGCCCCCGCAGGAGCCGCTCGGCCCCGACGGCCCGCTGCCGCCCCGGTTCCTGGACGCGGGCGACGACTGGCTCACCGTGAACGTGTGGACGCCCGACGCCGATCCCGCGGCCCGTCGCCCGGTGATGGTGTGGGTGTACGGCGGGGCCTACAAGCTGGGTTCCGCCGACGACCCCGCCTACGACGGCGGACGCCTCGCCCGTGACGGCGACCTGGTCGTCGTCACCCTCAACTACCGTGTCGGCATCGAGGGGTTCCTGCGGATCGAGGGGGCGCCCGCCAACCGGGGGCTGCTCGACCAGGTGGCCGCCCTGGAATGGGTCCAGGAGAACATCGCCGGCTTCGGCGGCGACCCCGCGCGGGTCACCGTCTTCGGCGAGTCGGCCGGCGCCGGGTCGGTGGCCTCGCTGCTGGCCATGCCGCGGGCCAGGGGGCTGTTCCGGCGGGCCATCGCGCAGAGCGTGCCCGGCACGTTCTTCTCGGACGCGCTCGCCGGGGACATCGCCGTGGCCGCCGCGGACGTGCTGGGCCTGCGCCCCACGGTGGCCGACCTGGCCGGGGTCGAGCCGCGGAAACTGCCCGACGCGGGCGCGGCGCTGGGCGGCCGGATGCCGGCGCACGCCCACCGCTGGGGCCGTGTCGCCCACACCGCCACCCCGTACTCGCCGGTCGTCGACGGCGACGTCCTGCCCGCCACGCCCTGGGAGGCCCTCGCGGGCGGCGCCGCCCGCGACGTGGAGCTGATCACCGGTCACAACCGCGACGAGTACCGCCTGTTCATGCTGCTCGGCGGTGAACTCGGCCGTGTCGACGCGGCGGCGGCGTCCCGGGCGCTGCGTCTGTTCGGGCCGACGCCGGACGCCGAGGCGGCCTACCGTGCCGCGTTCCCGGACGCCTCGGCGGAGCGGCTGTACGAACTGGTCAAGTCCGACTGGCTGTTCCGCATGCCCACCCTGCACCTGGCCGACGCGCACGCCGCCGCCGGCGGCCGGACCCACCTCTACGAACTCACCTGGTCCGCCCCCGTGGACGGCGGTGTGCTCGGCGCCTGCCACGGCCTAGACATCCCGTTGACGTTCGGCCGCTTCGAGACCCTCGGCGCCCTCCTCATCGGCCCCGAGCCGGGCCCGGACGCCGAGGCCCTCTCGGCCCGCTTCCGCACGGCCTGGACCTCCTTCGCCGCCACCGGCGACCCGGGCTGGCCCCTCTACGACACCGAGCGCCGCGCGACCCGGCTCCTCGACACGGAACCGACGGTGACCGCCTACCCGGAGGAGGCGTCCCGCCGCCTGTGGGAGAGCCACACCTTCGGCCCGCTGCCGCTGCTGGAGGGGTGAGCGGCGAGGGTCGGCCGTGCCCGCACCGGAGCAGCGGGGCTCAGTCGCGTCCGCACCGGAGCGGCGGGGTCCTGTCGCGCCCTCGCCGGAGCGGCGGGTTCAGTCGCGCCCCCGCCGGTCCGGGTCCGGTCCCGTGCGGGTGGGGCTGTTGCCGAAGCCGGGCATCTCGTGCGGGGTCGTCCGCTCGTCGCTCCTGGGCATCTCGGCGGGCTCCCGCTCCTCCATGACCTCCCGCACCGGCCCGCCCTCCGGCAGCCGCGGCTGCTCCTCGGGACGGGGCGGCGGGAGTTCACGCCTGCGGACCCGCGCGCCCGTCCAGAACGCGCCGAGCAGCAGCGCCACGACCAGCACGCCCGCCACGACCAGCCCGACGCCCAGGGCGCCCCGGCCTGCCGCCATCTCGATCCATGTGGTGCTCATGGTGCGCCGGGTACCCCTCGCGGCCCGGCCGAACCGGCCCGCGGGACAGCCGGTCCGCGGGAACCTGGTCCGCGAGAACCCGGCCCGCAGGAACCCCGGCCCCGGGGTTTGGCGCGCACCGCGACGGCTACCCGCCCGGGGTGACTACGACGACATCCCAACAGGAGCTCTTCCGGTTCCTGGAGGACCGCTTCGCGTGCGCACAGGCGTGCACCGAGTGTGCGCGGGCGTGCGCGCTGCGGGCGAGCCTCATCGATCCGGAGGGGACGGAACAGCAGGAACTCGTGCGGCGCAAGGGCATCATGTGCGCCGAGGTCTGCGACGCGACCTGCCGTGTCCTGTCCGAGGAGAACCACCTGGACGAACACGCGATCCGCGTCCAACTGGAATGGTGCCGGGCCGTGGCCCTGGAGTGCGCCCAGCTCCTCGACGACCACTCGGGCGCGGTGGAGACCGCGAAGGCCTGCCGCGAGTGCGCGCAGGCGTGCACGGACTTCATGGCGGCGCTGGTCTGAGGGCCGCGGCGGACGCGACCCACCTCAAGGCCCGCTGACCGGGCGGTACTTGAGGCCAGGGCGCCCGGTACGAGACACCCTGGCCGTAGGTGCCCGACCGCCCGGCTCGGCCCGACCGCACCTGGCCGCTTGGGGTGCTTGGCCTGCAGCCTGGCGACGGGCTTGGGGCTCGGGTGCCAAGCGGGGCCCTGGGCCGAGCCGCACCGTTCATGGAGCCGGACGCCCGCGGCCCGGCCCGAGGCATCCGGCTGCCCGGCCCGAGGCATCCGGCTGCCCGGCCGGCGGCCCCTCCTGCAAGGTGTCCGGCCCTTGGCGCCCGCCTCAAGTGCCATGGCGTGCCGCGCCCGCTCGAGGGCCGGGCCCCTGGTCCTCGCCCCGTCCCCTCACACCCCCCGCAGCGGACTCCCCACCCGGACGTTCCACCGGCCCGCCCTCCCGCTCAGTTCCACCGCCGTCAGCGGGGTGACGTCGGTGCGCCAGAAGGCGGACTCCGGGGCGCCCAGGGCGCGGACGACCGCCGCGCGGACGATCTCCGGTTCGGCCACCGCGACGGTGCGGCCGGAGAGAGGGGCGAGGGCGATGAGCCAGGTCCCGACCCGGTCGCACAGGGCCCGTACCGATTCGCCGCCGTGGGGCGCCGCCTCCGGGTCGCCGAGCCAGCGGGCCAGTTCGGCAGGCTCCGACGCGCTGACGTCCGCGAGGGAGGCCCCGCGCCAGCGGCCCGCGTCCAGGGCGGCCAGCTCCGGCGCCTCCAGGGCGTCGAGGCCGAGCGCGGCGGCGGTCTCGCGGCAGCGGACCGTGGGGGAGACCAGCACCCGTTCCGCGGCGGGAAGCGTGCCCGCGGCGGAGCGCGCGAGCCGCGCTCCGGACGGGTCGAGGCCGCAGCCGTCGTCGAACCTGGCCTCGCGCAGGGCCGCCGTGATCGCGGGTGAGATCAACATCACTTGGCTGGTCATGAGTCCGTTCTCGCGGTCGATTTCCGGTCCACGCACGCTCGTTGACGGCCTGGACGGCCTCCCGTGAGCACCCGGCCGCCTCCCGTGCGCTCTTGGCCGTATCCCTCCCACGCGGTACCTTCTCGTCGATATCGACGACGGTTCGGTGGAAGCCGGTGGGATTCCGGCACGGTCGCGCCACTGTATGCCGGGCACGCCCTCACGGGTGCGGGCCGGGTGAGTCAGACCCGCCCCGTCGTCCTGTGCACCACCGACACGGGACGCGAGTTCCCCCAGGAGGCACCTGCCATGGCGCAGTCTGTCGCTCAGCCGACCACCAGCACCGCCGCCGTACCCGCCAAACTGCCGATCGGCGCCATCGCCCCCTGGGCGGTCTTCTTCGGCGTCCTGATGCTGGTCCTGCTCTACTTCGTCGGCGCCGAGCAGGGCGCCACCTCCCTCGTCTCCGGCGAGGGCGTTCACGAGTGGGTGCACGACGCCCGCCATCTGCTCGGCTTCCCCTGCCACTGACAGCGACGAGGAAGCACACCTGAGCATGAATTCCGCAACTGTCAGAAACCTCCTGGTACGTGGCATGCTCGCGGGTCTCGCCGCGGGCCTGGCCGCTCTCGTCGTCGCCTACTTCCTGGGCGAACCACGGGTCGACGAGGCGATCGCCTTCGAGGAGTCCCACGCCCACGAGCACGGCGGCGAGGAACTCGTCAGCCGCGCCCTCCAGTCCACGGCCGGGCTGTCCACGGGCGTTCTCGTCTACGGGATCGCCTTCGGCGGCATCGCCGCGCTCGCCTACTGTTTCGCGCTCGGCCGGATCGGCCGGTTCGGACCGCGGGCGAGCGCGCTGCTGCTCGCCGCGGCCGGCCTCGGTTCGGTCTACGTCGTGCCGTTCCTGAAGTACCCGGCCAACCCGCCGGCCGTCGGTGACCCGGACACGCTCAACCAGCGGACCGCGCTGTTCTTCCTGATGATCGTCCTCAGCGTGCTGCTGACGGTGGGCGCGGTCATCCTGGGCAAGCGTCTCGCGCCCCGTCTGGGCAACTGGAACGCGACCGTCGCGGCGGGCGCGGCCTTCGTCCTCGTCGTCGGGCTCGCGTACGCGTTCCTGCCGTCGTTCAGCGAGGTGCCGGAGCACTTCCCGGCGGCGCTGCTGTGGCAGTACCGACTCGCCGCGCTGGCCGTCCAGTTCACCTTGTGGACCTCCTTCGGTCTGGTCTTCGGACTGCTGGCCGAACGCCAACTGGCCCCGAAACCGGCACGGGAGGCGGCTGCCGCACAGGCGACCCCGGTCGCCCACTGAAGCAGCGCCACAGGAAAGGCCCCCGCCGGGCGGGGGCCTTTCGCGCGCCCCGGGGTCGTGCGCGCGTGCCTTTCGTACGCCTCGCCATTCCCAATTTCTGGAACGCGTTCTACCGTGTGCGCCGACAGGACGGACCGGTACCGGGGAGCCTGGAGGCGCCGTGCATCTCGAATACACGCCCGAGCAGCAGCGGCTGCGCACCGAACTGCGCGCCTACTTCGCCGAGTTGGCTCCCGACGAGGCACGGGCCCGGCACGGCGAACGGCGTGAGCAGAAGCGCTTCTACCGCGACAGCGTCCGCCGCCTCGGCGCCGACCGCTGGCTGGGCGTGGGCTGGCCCGAGGAGTACGGCGGACGCGGGCTGACCGCGATGGAACAGTTCATCTTCTTCGACGAGGCCGCCCAGGCGGGCGTCCCGCTGCCCCTGATGGCGCTGAACACCGTCGGCCCGACGATCATGCAGTACGGCACCGACGAGCAGAAGGCGTACTTCCTGCCGAAGATCCTCTCCGGCGAGATCGACTTCGCGATCGGCTACAGCGAGCCCGACGCGGGCACCGACCTCGCCGCCCTGAAGACCCGGGCCGTGCGCGAGGGCGACGAGTACGTCGTCAACGGGCAGAAGATCTGGACGACCAACGGCGACACCGCCGACTGGGTCTGGCTCGCCACCCGCACCGACCCGGCGGCCCCGCCGCACAAGGGCATCACCATGCTGCTGGTGCCGACCACCGAACCCGGCTACTCCTGCACCGTGATCAACACGCTCGCCGGGCACGACACCACGGCCAGCTACTACGAGGACATCCGCGTCCCCGTCTCGCGCCGCGTCGGGGCGGAGAACCAGGGCTGGCGGCTGATCACCAACCAGCTCAACCACGAGCGGGTCACCCTCGCCGCCCACGGCACCATGGCGATCCGCGCCCTCCAGGACGTCCAGCGCTGGGCCACCGACACCAAACTCGCCGACGGCCGCCGCGTCGTCGACCTGCCCTGGGTGCGGTGCCGGCTCGCGCAGACCCACACCCGCCTGGAGGCCATGAAGCTGCTGAACTGGCAGATGGTGCACGCCGTCCAGAACGGCACCCTCACCCCGCAGGACGCTTCCGCCGTCAAGGTCTACGGCTCCGAGGCCCGCCGGGACGCCTACGCCTGGCTCATGGAGGTCGTGGGCGCGGCGGGCGCCCTCAAGGAGGGCTCGGCCGGCGCGGTCCTGCACGGCGAACTGGAACGCGGCTACCGCTCGGCGGTCATCTTCACCTTCGGCGGCGGCAACAACGAGATCCAGCGGGAGATCATCTCCTGGATCGGCCTGGGGATGCCGCGCGTACGGCGTTAACCTGCACACATGGGAGATCCCGGGCTGTTCACGCCGAAGTCGGTGACCTGGCAGATGCACGCCGACCCCATGATGTGGGTCGCCGGTGTCCGCGCCCTCTACCTCCAGGCCCTGCACCCGCGCGCGGTGCGCGGCGTCCTGCAGAACTCCGACTTCCGGCGCGACGCCTGGGGCCGCCTGCTGCGCACCGCGAACTTCGTCGGCACCATCAGCTACGGCACCACCGACGCGGCCGAGCGCGCGGGTGCCCGGGTCCGGAAGATCCACACCATGCTGACGGCCACCGACCCCGCCACCGGCGAGACCTACGGCGTCGACGAACCCGCGCTGCTGCTGTGGGTGCACTGTGCCGAGATCGACTCCTACCTCCACGTCGGCCGCCGCTCCGGCTTTCCGCTCACCGACGCGCAGGCCGACCGGTACATCGACGAACAGCGCGCCAGCGCCCGGCTGGTCGGCCTCGACCCCGGCGCCGTACCCTCCGACCGGGCCGAGCTGGCCGCCTACTTCGAGAAGGTCCGCCCCGAACTCGCCGCCGGAGCCGAGGCACGCGTGGTGGACGACTTCCTGCTCCGCCCTCCGACGCACCCCCTCCTCGTCCCGGCGCGCGAGGTGCTGTGGCGGCGCGTGGCACACCTGGCGTACGCCGCACTGCCGCCGTACGCCCACGAGTTGTACGGCAGACCGGCCCCGCCGCCCGCCACCGTCACCCGGCAACTGCGCGCCACGGGCACCTTGCTGCGCTGCGTTCCCGCACGTCTGCGCTGGCAACTGCCGCCCAAACACATCATCCGCGCCATGTCACGGCTCGGCCCCGGCTCACGCCCAGCACCGTACAAAGCCGGGAGATAGCTCGCCATACTGGACGGACAGGGGGATGCCGGGCGCGACTTCGACGGGGGCGATCGCAGCAGATGGGGGACAGCAAGCTGATCCAGGGCCGCTACCGGCTGCTCGATCTGATCGGGCGCGGTGGCATGGGCGAGGTGTGGCGGGCGCGGGACGAGTCGCTGGGCCGTCAGGTCGCCGTGAAGTGCCTCAAGCCGCTGGGGCCCTCCCACGACCAGACGTTCACCCGGGTGCTGCGCGAGCGCTTCCGCCGCGAGGCCCGGGTCGCCGCCGCGCTCAGCCACCGCGGAGTCACCGTCGTGCACGACTTCGGCGAGTCCGACGGCATCCTCTTCCTGGTGATGGAGCTGCTGGAGGGCCGCAACCTCAGTCAGCTCCTGGAGGACAACCGGCACCATCCGCTGCCCGTCGGGGACGTCGTCGACATCGCCGACCAGGTCGCCGCCGCCCTCGCCTACACCCACCAGCAGGGCATCGTGCACCGGGACCTGAAGCCCGCCAACATCATGCGGCTGACCGACGGCACGGTGAAGATCTGCGACTTCGGCATCGCCCGCCTCGGCCACGACATCGGCTTCACCTCCCGCCTCACCGGCACCGGCATCGCCATGGGCACCCCGCACTACATGTCCCCGGAGCAGATCGGCGGCACCGAGGTCGACCAGCGCAGCGACCTGTACTCCCTGGGCTGCGTGCTCTACGAGATCACCACCGGGGCCCCGCCGTTCGACCTCGACGACGCCTGGGCGATCCTCGTCGGCCACCGCGACACCGCGCCCCGCCCGCCCCGCAGCCTGCGCGCCGAGGTGCCCGAGTACTTCGAGAAGGTCATCCTCGACCTCCTCGCCAAACATCCCGAGGAACGCCCGCACGACGCCCGCGAGCTGGGCCGCCGCATCGGCCTGGGCCGCAGCACCCCCCTGTACGTGCCCACGGTGGTGACCCCCCGCCCGGCGCTGCGCCCCGCGCTCGGACCGGCCGCCCGTGAGGCCCGGCTGCCGTCCTGGACGCGCGGCATGACCACCGGCCACAAGGCCGCCGGGGCGGGCCTGGGCACCACCCCGCCGGACGCCGGGGCCGGCCTCACCGGCGAATGGATACCGCGCACCGCCACCGGCCGCCCCGTCGAGCCGCTCGCCGGGGAACCCGCCGCGCCCGCCCCTGAGCGCGTCACCGCGCTGGCCGCACGCCACAACGCGGGCCTCAGCCTCGGCCGCCTGGGCCGCTGGACCGAGGCCGGGGAGGTGCACCGCGCGGTCGCCGCCGAACGCGAGCACCTGCTCGGCCCCGACCACCCGGACACCCTCGCCAGCCGCTACGAGGTCGCCTTCACCCTCAGCCGCACCGGCCGGGCCGCCGACGCCCTGCGCGAGTACAAGCACGTCGCCCGTTCCCGCAGCCTCTCGCTCGGCCCCGACCACCCCGACACCCTCGCCGCCCGGCAGGAGATGGCGTACGTGCTGGGCCAGTTGGGCCGCCACTTCGACGCCCACCAGGTCTACATGTCGGTCCTGACCGCCCGCGAACGCACCATGGGCACCGACCACCCCGACACCTTGCGCTGCCGCCACAACCTCGCCTTCAACCTCAGCAGACTCGGCCGCCTGGAGGACTCCCACCGGATGGCCTGCGACGTGGCCGCGGCCCGCGCCCGGGTCCTCGGCCCCGCTCATCCCGACACGCTGGTCACCCGGTACGAGGTCGCCTACGCGCTCGGTCAGCTGGGCCGCTGGCCCGAGGCCCTCCAGGCGTACCACGAGGTCGCCGAGGCCCGGGTCCAGGCGCTCGGCCGGGACCATCCGGACACGCTGGCCGCCCGCTACGAGGTCGGCATCAGCCTCGGCCGTCTCGGCCGCAGCGCGGAGGCCCTCCAGCTGTACCGCGAGCTCATCGACGACCGCACCCGCGTCCACGGCCCCGCCCACCCCGAGACCCTCCGCGCCCGCCACGGCCTCGGCGTCAACCTCGGCCGCCTCGGCCGCTGGGAGGAGGCCCTCGCCGAGTCCCGGGACGTCTGCGCCATCCGCGACCGGGTCCTGGGCCCCGAGCACCCGGACACCCTGGTCAGCCGCCGTGAGGTCGCCGTGGGCCTCGGCTGGCTGGGCCGCTGGGCCGACGCCCTCGACGAGTACCGCAGGGTCGGCGGGGCCCGCGAACGCGTCCTGGGCGCCGACCACCCCGACACCCTCGCCAGCCGCAACGACGAGGCCCACTGCCTGGAGCAGCTCGGACGGCACGCGGAGGCCGTCGAGCTGTACCGCAGGGTGGCGGTCCTGCGCCGGCAGCGCGAGACCGGCGGCACCTGACCCGTGCGCGGCGGCCCACCCCTGGCCGCCCGCGATCATCGCGTGTTACGAAGAGACATGCCTGCACTCGATGGACGTACGTACGACGCCGTGATCGTCGGCGGCGGACACAACGGACTGGTCGCCGCCGCCTATCTGGCCCGGGCCGGCCGGTCCGTGCTGGTGCTGGAGCGGCTGGACCACACCGGCGGGGCCGCCGTCTCCACCCGCCCCTTCACCGGCGTCGACGCACGCCTGTCGCGCTACTCCTACCTGGTCAGCCTGCTCCCCAAGAAGATCGTCCGGGACCTCGGCCTGACCTTCCGGGTACGGGGGCGCACGATCTCCTCGTACACCCCGGTCGAACGCGCCGGAGTGCCGACCGGACTGCTGGTCGGCGGCGGCGAGCGGCGCACCCGCGAGGCCTTCGCCCGGCTGACCGGCGGCGAGGACGAGTACCGGTCCTGGCAGCGCTTCTACGGCATGACCGGCCGCGTCGCCGAACGGGTCTTCCCCACCCTCACCGAACCGCTGCCCACGCGCGAGGAGCTGCGCCGCCGGATCGACGACGAGGAGGCCTGGCGGACCCTGTTCGAGGAGCCGATCGGGGTCGCGGTGGAGGACCGGTTCGCCGACGACCTGGTGCGGGGCGTGGTCCTGACCGACGCGCTCATCGGCACCTTCGCCGACGCCCACGACCCCTCCCTGAAGCAGAACCGCTGCTTCCTGTACCACGTCATCGGTGGCGGCACCGGCGCCTGGGACGTCCCCGTCGGCGGCATGGGCGCCCTCACGGACGCCCTCGCGGGCGCGGCCCGGGACGCGGGCGCCGTCCTCGCCACCGGCCACGAGGCGGTCCGGATCGCCACGGACGGCCGTACGGCCGAGGTCACGTTCCGCACGGCGGACGGCGAGGGCGTCGCGGCGGCCCGGCACGTCCTGGTCAACGCCTCGCCGCAGGCCCTCGCCGAGCTCACCGGCGATCAGCCCTCGGCCCCCGCCGAAGGCGCGCAGCTCAAGGTGAACATGCTGCTCAAGCGGCTGCCGCGGCTGCGGGACACCTCCGTCGACCCGCGTGAGGCGTTCGCCGGCACCTTCCACATCGCCGAGGGCTACGAGCAGCTCGCCACCGCCCACGCGCAGGCCGCGGCCGGCGCGCTGCCCTCGGCGCCGCCGTCGGAGATCTACTGCCACTCCCTGACCGATCCGACGATCCTCGGCCCCGACCTCGTCGAACAGGGCTACCAGACCCTCACCCTCTTCGGTCTGCACACCCCGGCCCGCCTCTTCGACCGGGACAACTCCGCCGTCCGCGAGGAACTCCTCAAGGCGACCCTCGCCCAGCTCGACGCCCACCTCGCCGAACCCCTCGCCGACTGCCTGGCCACCGACGCGGACGGCCGCCCCTGCATCGAGGCGAGGACCCCGCTCGACCTGGAACACGACCTGCGCCTGCCCGGCGGCAACATCTTCCACCGCGACCTGTCCTGGCCCTACGCGGACGACGGCACCGGCCCCTGGGGCGTGGAGACCCGGCACACGAACGTCCTGCTCTGCGGCGCGGGCGCGGTCCGCGGCGGCGGGGTGAGCGGCGTTCCCGGGCACAACGCGGCGATGGCGGTGCTGGGCGAGGCCGGGTGACCGGTCCACGCCGAATCTGACGGAGCATCAGAAAAGCCCTTCCGTCCTCCCGGTGACTGCGGCATCCTGCGCCCATGCAGACGGAGTTGAGCAGGAGACTGGGAATCGAGCACGCCGTGTTCGGCTTCACGCCGTTCCCCGCCGTCGCCGCGGCCATCAGCCGGGCCGGCGGGTTCGGCGTGCTCGGCGCGGTCCGCTACACCGCCCCCGACGAGCTCGAACGGGACCTCGACTGGATCGAGGCGCACGTCGACGGCAAGCCCTACGGGCTGGACGTCGTGATGCCCGCCAAGAAGGTCGAGGGCGTCACCGAGGCCGACGTCGAGGCGATGATCCCCGAGGAGCACCGGCAGTTCGTCCGGGACACCCTCGCCAAGTACGGCGTGCCCGAACTGGCCGAGGGCGAGGCGTCGGGCTGGCGGATCACCGGCTGGATGGAACAGGTCGCCCGCCGTCAGCTCGACGTCGCCTTCGGCTACCCGATCAGACTCCTCGCCAACGCACTCGGTTCACCGCCCGCCGACGTCATCGAGCGCGCCCACGAGCAGGGCGTCCTCGTCGCCGCGCTCGCGGGCAGCGCCCGGCACGCCCTCAAGCACAAGGAGGCGGGCATCGACGTCGTCGTCGCCCAGGGCTACGAGGCCGGCGGGCACACCGGCGAGATCGCCTCCATGGTCCTCACCCCCGAGGTCGTGGACGCCGTCGGTCCCCTGCCGGTGCTCGCCGCCGGAGGCATCGGCAGCGGACGGCAGGTGGCCGCCGCCCTCGCCCTCGGCGCCCAGGGCGCGTGGCTCGGCTCGCTCTGGCTGACCACCACCGAGGCCGAACTCCCCTCGCCCCGGCTGATCGAGAAGCTCCTCGCCGCAGGTTCCGGCGACACCGTGCGCTCCCGCGCCCTGACCGGCAAACCCGCACGCCAGCTCCGTACCGAATGGACCGACGCCTGGGACGACCCGGCCGGACCCGGCACCCTGCCCATGCCGTTGCAGGGGCTGCTCGTCGCCGACGCGGTGACCCGCATCCAGAAATACGAGGTCGAGCCCCTGCTCGGGACGCCCGTCGGGCAGATCGTCGGCCGGATGAACAGCAGGCGCAGCGTCCAGGAGGTCTTCGACGACCTCACCCGCGGCTTCGAGGAGGCCGTCGACCACGTCAACCGCATCGCCGGAAGGAGCGGCCAGTGACGACCACACCCCCCGCGGGCTTCTGGGCCCAGGCCACCGCCGACCCCGACCGGGTAGTCCTCGTCGCCCCCGACGGCGAGCAGTGGAGCGCCGGACGCCTGCACGCCGCCGCCAACCGCCTCGTCCACGGGCTGCGCGCCGCCGGGATGAGCCGCGGGGACGCCTTCGCGGTCGTCCTGCCCAACGGAGTCGAGTTCCTCACCGCCCATCTCGCCGCCGGCCAGGCCGGGTTCTACCTCGTCCCCGTCAACCACCACTTCGTCGCACCGGAGATCGCCTGGATCGTCGCCGACTCCGGCGCCAAGGTCCTCCTCGCCCACGAACGGTTCGCGGACCCCGTCCGCCGGGCCGCCGACGAGGCCGGCGTCCCCGCCACCCACCGGTACGCCGTCGGCACGGTCGAGGGCTTCCGGCCGTACGGCGAACTCCTCGACGGGCAGCCGGAGTCGGCGCCCGAGGACCGCGAGCTCGGCTGGGTCATGAACTACACCTCGGGCACCACGGGCCGCCCCCGCGGCATCCGCCGCCCGCTGTCCGGCAAGCGCCCTGAGGAGGCCTATCTCGGCGGCTTCCTCGGCATCTTCGGCGTCAAGCCGTTCGACGACAACGTGCACCTCGTCTGCTCACCGCTCTACCACACCGCCGTCCTCCAGTTCGCGGGCGCCTCCCTGCACATCGGCCACCGGCTCGTCCTGATGGACAAGTGGACCCCCGAGGAGATGCTCCGGCTCATCGACCGCGAGAAGTGCACCCACACGCACATGGTCCCGACCCAGTTCCACCGCCTCCTCGCCCTCCCGCAGCAGGTACGGGACTCCTACGACGTGTCGTCCATGCGGCACGCCATCCACGGCGCCGCCCCCTGCCCCGACCACGTGAAGCGGGCGATGCTCGACTGGTGGGGCCCCTGCGTGGAGGAGTACTACGCGGCCAGCGAGGGCGGCGGGGCCTTCGCGACCGCCGAGGACTGGCTGAAGAAGCCCGGCACCGTCGGGAAGGCCTGGCCCATCAGCGAGCTGGCCGTCTTCGACGACGACGGCAGGCGCCTGCCGCCCGGCGAACTCGGCACCGTCTACATGAGGATGACCACCGGAGGCTTCGCCTACCACAAGGACGAGTCCAAGACCCGGAAGAACCGCATCGGCGACTTCTTCACCGTCGGCGACCTCGGACTCCTCGACGAGGACGGCTATCTCTTCCTCCGCGACCGCAAGATCGACATGATCATCTCCGGCGGGGTGAACATCTACCCCGCCGAGATCGAGTCCGTGCTCCTCGCCCACCCCGCCGTCGCCGACGCCGCCGCCTTCGGCATCCCGCACGACGACTGGGGCGAGGAGGTCAAGGCCGTCGTGGAGCCCGCGCCCGGCCAGGAGGCGGGACCCGGACTCGCCGCCTCGGTCCTGGAGCACTGCGCCGAGCGGCTCGCCGGCTACAAGCGGCCCAAGACCGTCGACTTCATCGCCGAGATGCCCCGCGACCCCAACGGCAAGCTCTACAAGCGACGGCTCAGGGACCCCTACTGGGAGGGGCGCACCCGACCGGTATGACCGGCGTCAGGCCCGGTACCACCCCGCCCACCTCGGCTCCTTCCCGCACCCGGCTCACGGTGCGAGGATTCCCCCGCACGCGCGGGAGCGCCTCCCGCACGGCGAACCACCGGGAAGGACACGGGAATTGGAGACCGCGGAAGAGTCGGCGGCCCAGCAGTTCGAGAAGCGGCGCCCCCTGCTGCTCGGACTCGCCTACCGGCTGCTCGGCAGCATGGCCGACGCCGAGGACGTCGTCCGGGCGGCGTACCGACGAGGGACCGGGGAGCCCGACGAGACCAGGGCCCTGCTGTTCACCCAGGTCACCCGGCTGGCGGTGGAGCGGCTCGGCGCGCTGGGCGAGGCCAGGCAGGCGTATCCGGGGCCGTGGCTGCCCGACCCGGTGGCCGACTCCCTGCTCGGCCCGCTGGACACCGCCCCGCTGCGGGACACGGTCGCCTACGCCGCCGTCCACCTCATGGAGCGTCTGTCACCCACCGAACGGGCGGTGTTCGTGCTGCGCGAGGCGTACGAGGTGCCGTACGGCGAGGTCGCCCGCATCCTCGACACCACGGAGACCAACTGCCGCCGGATGCACCTGCGTTCCCGGCGGCGCCTGGCCGTCGGGCGCGACCGCTTCGGCCTCACGTGGGGCGAGCACGCCGACCTGCTGACCCGTCTCGTGGGCGCCGCGCGCGACGCCGACCGGGCCGCTCTGGCGGACCTCCTGACCGAGGACGCCGTCGCCTGGTACGACGCCGGGGGCACGGCCCAGGCGCCGTCCGCCCCGGTCGAAGGGGCGGCCGACGTCAGCGCGTTCCTCGTCGGCCGCCACCCCTACGGGGCACCCCGCACCCTGGACGTCAACGGCCGCCCCGCGCTCGCGCTCATCGTGGAGGGCGTCGAGCAGGTGATCGTCATCGACGTCTGGGCCGGACTGGTCGACGGCGTCTACTGCGTCCTCAACCCCGACAAGCTCGGCCACGCGCGGACCTGACGAACGGGACGGTCCCGCCGCACCTGCGACGGGACCACCTCCGCCCTCAGCGTCCGCTCACCCGCACCACCCGCAGCGCGGGCGACGCCAGGACGTCCTTCTCGCAGAACCGGGACGTCACCCACCGCTCCCGGGAGAAGAGCCGCGTCTGGTCGTCGTAGTGCGGCGAGGCGGGGTTCGAGGACTGCGCGTACGTCAGCAGCGTCCGTGCCACCGGGCAGCCGCTCCCGTCCCAGCCCACGGCCTGGATGTGGCTGGAGCCGAACGGCACGTCCGTGTAGCCGCCCGTCGCCGTGTCCCACGTCGGCTCCAGCACGTTCCACACGCCGAGCCGGCCCGCACCGCCCGGCATCGGCAGCCGCTCGCCGTGGCGCACGACGTACTGGTGCGCGCCGAGCGGCGCGTCCGGCGCGATGCCCGCCGCCCGTAGTTCCGTCACCGTGTCGGCGAGCGCCGCGAACAGACCGGGCGCGGCCGTGTCGACGGTGTTGGGCGTGCGGACCGGGTCCGCTGCCGAGAACGGCACCTTCCACAGCCGCGCGGGCGGCACCGTCTGGAGCACCCGCCGCCAGAACCGGTCGAAGAGCAGCGCGCCCCGGCTCCCGGTGTCCATGGTGCGGTCCCAGTCCTTCAGGACCGCGCACGCCCCGGACACGTCCACGGCCGTGCCGTCGGTGCCCGTCGCCGTGCCCCCGGGCAGCGCGGCGCACGCCGCCGCCACGTCCGAGGCGGCGAGGTCACCGGCGGGCACCCGGTTCGCGAGCTGCTGCTCCTGGAGGTCCCGTACGGTCAGCCCGCCCCGCGCGGCCATCGCCGCCACGTCCTCGACCGCGCCGCGGGTCCGGGCGCTCAGCTCCGTGCCGACCGTGCCGAAGACCCGCTCGTACCCGGTCAGCGGCCGGTCGGTGTTGGTCATCCAGGCGGTCCCGTTGGAGTTCTCCGCGTAGGGCGCGTCCTTCAGCGTCGGCATCCGCGCCGGGCCGAGGATCCCCGCCTGCACGGCGTCGGCGTCCCGGCCGAGCGCGCAGTCGCCCCGCGACCCGTCCAGGACCGCGATCCCGGACGCCGGGTAGGTGACCCTGCCCAGCGCCGTGGAGCAGCGGGCCGCCAGCTCGTCGGTGATCCGGGGCAGGACCTGGGACTGGGTGTACAGCGAGTGCCCGGCCCGGTCGGCGGCCACGGTGTTCACCCAGGGGATGCCCTGGTGCCGGGCGAGCGAGGCGAGGATGTCCGCGGTGCCGCGCGCCTTGCCGAAGCCGAGCGAGGTGTCCATGAAGCGCATGTTGGACGCGTTCGGGTCGTACAGCGCGTACGCCGTCGTGCTCGTCCAGGGCAGCGGCACCTGCGAGCTGAGCGAGGTGACGACCGGCCCGTACCGGGTCCACCACTGCGTCCTGGTGACCGGCTCGCCGCCCTGCACCGCGACCGTCACCGTCCGCCGCGTCATGCGCTCCGGCCGGCCGTCCACGAGGTAGACGGTCGGGTCGGCGGGGTCCAGGGCGAGCTGGTGGACGGCGGCCGGGATGCCCGTGGAGACGGTGTGGCTCCAGGCGACCCGGGAGTTGAAGCCGATGGCGATCACCGGTGATCCCAGCAACGAGCCGCCGGAGACGTCGAGTTCGCCGGGAATGGTCTGCTGCGACTGCCAGAAGCGGCGCCCGCCCGTCCACGGGTAGTGCGGGTTGCCGAGCAGCAGACCGGAGCCGTTCGCCGTCGTGGCGCCGCTGAAGGCGACCGCGTTGGAGCCCATGGCCCGGTCCGCCCACAGCTCATCGGCCGCCGCGGTCACGGCCCTCGCGGCCGGTACGGCAGGGGCGGCGACGGTCGTCGTCGACGGCGGCCGGGCGGACGTGATCGTGTCCACCAGCCGGCCCTCGCCCGCGATGACGGTCAGGGCGTAGGCGCGCGCGGCCACGTCGACCGCGGTGACGGGCCGCACCCACGCGGCGCCCGCGCACGCCGGGTCCGTGATCCTGTTCCGCGCCAGCCAGGTGTTGTACCCGGCCGCCCAGCCCCGCATCAGGTCCCGCACCTCACGGCCGGGACCCAGGGGAGCGGGCCGGTCGAGCAGCTTCTCCACGGTCCGGCTCTGCCGTACGCCGCGGAAGTACAGGTCGCTGGTGAGGTTCGTGGCGGCCGAGGAGAGGGCTCCGTCGCCGGGGGCGTCGGCGCCGAAGTGGCGGGAGCGTTCGCCCCGCAGGGTCACGAAGCCGTCGGCGAGGGTGCACACCTCGTCGGCGGCCTGCGCCCAGCCCTCGCCGAAGCCGAGATCGGCGTAGCTCTTCGCGACGATGTGCGGAATGCCGTACTCGGTGTAGCGGATGACCGCGGACAGACCGCCGCCCGAGGGGTGGTCCCGACCGCCGGCCGAACCGGCCGCCGCCGCGGGCAGCGCGGACGCCGCCGTGAACAGGGCGACCGCCGCGACGACGAGACGTCTTAACCGGGTGCGCATGGTGCCTCCCGACAACACTGGGGGAAGGGGTAGTTGACCGTGCCTACAGGTAGGTTGTCAGGTATGACGCCCGGACACGGAAGCACGGTTGACGGAGTGCTGCGGCGCAGCGCCCGGCGCACCCCGGCGCGCGTCGCGCTGGAGTACGGCGACCGCGCCTGGACCTACGAGGAACTCGACGAGGCGGTCTCCCGGGCGGCGAGCGTCCTGCTCGCCGAGGGCCTGGACCGCGGCGACCGGGTCGGCGCCTACGGGCACAACTCCGACGCCTACCTCATCGCGTTCCTGGCGTGCGCACGCGCCGGACTCGTCCACGTCCCCGTCAACCAGAACCTGACCGGCGACGACCTGGCGTACCTCGTCGGCCAGTCGGGCAGCGCGCTCGTCCTCGCCGACCCGGACCTCGCCGGTGAACTCCCCGACGGGACACGGGTCCTGGCGCTGCGCGGTGCCGACGACTCGCTGCTCGCCCGGCTCGACGCGGCCCCGGCGTACGACGGGCCGGAGGCACGCGGCGAGGACCTGGTCCAGCTGCTCTACACCTCGGGCACCACCGCCCTGCCCAAGGGCGCGATGATGACGCACCGCGCCCTGGTGCACGAGTACCTGAGCGCGATCACCGCCCTGGACCTGAGCGCGGGCGACCTGCCCGTGCACTCCCTGCCGCTCTACCACTCCGCGCAGATGCACGTCTTCCTGCTGCCCTACCTCGCCGTCGGCGCGACGAACGTCGTCCTCGACGCCCCCGACGGGGACCGCCTGTTCGACCTGATCGAGGGAGGCCGCGCCGACAGTCTCTTCGCCCCGCCCACCGTGTGGATCGCCCTGTCGAACCGGCCCGACTTCGCCACCCGCGACCTCGGCGGGCTGCGCAAGGCCTACTACGGGGCGTCGATCATGCCGGTGCCGGTCCTGGAGCGGCTGCGCGAGCGGCTGCCGAAGCTCGCCTTCTACAACTGCTTCGGGCAGAGCGAGATCGGCCCGCTCGCCACCGTCCTCGGACCCGACGAGCACAAGGGCCGCCTGGACTCCTGCGGGCGCCCCGTGCTGTTCGTGGACGCCCGGGTCGTCGACGAGCACGGCGAGGACGTGCCCGACGGCACGCCCGGCGAGATCGTCTACCGGTCGCCGCAGCTGTGCGAGGGCTACTGGGACAAGCCCGAGGAGACCCAGGAGGCCTTCCGTGACGGCTGGTTCCACTCCGGCGACCTCGCGGTCCGGGACGCGCACGGCTACTTCACCATCGTCGACCGGGTCAAGGACGTCATCAACTCCGGTGGTGTGCTGATCGCCTCGCGCCAGGTCGAGGACGCGCTGTACACGCACGACGCCGTCGCCGAGGTCGCCGTGATCGGGCTGCCGGACGAGCGCTGGATCGAGGCGGTGACGGCCGTGGTCGTCGCGCGCGGCGAGGTCGGGGAGGACGAACTCGTCGAGCACGCGCGGGAGAAGCTTCCGCACTTCAAGGCGCCGAAGCGGGTGGTGTTCGTCGAGGAGCTGCCGCGCAACGCCAGCGGGAAGATCCTCAAGCGGGAGCTGCGGGACCGGCTGAGCCAGGGCTGACGAGGGTCCGGCCGGCTCGGCCTGCGCTGAGAGCCGGCCCCGCGAGCTCCGTCGCTACTTCGAGTAGGCCGTCATGAAACGGTCGCGGAACTTGTCCATCTGCCACACCGGCGCGTCGTCGGCGGGCTTCAGCCCCTGGGTCCAGCCCCAGTCGGAGATCCGGTCCAGCACCTTGGGGTCCCGGGCGACGATGGTGATGGGCACGTCCCGGTTGGAGGAGCCCTTGGTGACCGTGGGCACGGGCTGGTGGTCGCCGAGGAAGACGAGGACCGTGTCGTCGTCGCCGTAGCGCTCCAGCCACTCGGTGAGGCTGTGCAGGGAGTACTCGACGGCCTTGCGGTACTCGGTGCGCACGCGCTCCGCGCTCTGCCAGACCTCCTTGGGGTCGGTGCCCTGCTTCTTGATCTGCTCGAACACCGAACCGTCACCGAGCTCGTCCCAGTCGATCATGCGGGCGATCGGCGACCAGGGGTTGTGGCTGGAGGCGAGGATGATCTCCGCCATGATCGGGTCGCGGTCCTCCTTGCCGTGCTCCAGCCGCTCGAACGCCTCCAGGCTGAACTGGTCGGGCACCGGCGTCCAGCTGAAGTACGGGCCCTGGTAGCCGAGATGGGTGGAGTCGTAGATGTGGTCGAGGCCGAAGTAGCTGCCCTCGGGCCAGGTCTTGCGCACCCCGGGGACGATGCCGACGGTCCGCCAGGCGCCCGTCTTCTGGAAGTAGCTGGTGAGCGTCGCCCGGTCGCCGGTGGTCAGACTCCGGTACCGCTGCTGGTTCTTGACCCACAGCCCGGACAGGAACGTCGAGTGCGCGAGCCAGCTGCCCGCGCCCGCCACCGGTGACCTGAGCCAGCCGCTGCGGGCCTGGAACCCGGCCGTCGCCAGCTTGCTCGTGCCCTCCTTCAGCGTCGCGTCGAGGTACGGGGCCATCGCCGGGTCGTCGATGGCGACCCGGCCGTAGCTCTCGATGAACGTGAACAGCACGTCCTTGCCGCGCAGTCCGGTCAGCAGCTGGTCCTTCGGGGTACCGGCGAACGCGTCGACGGCGGCCTGCTTCTCGAAGACCTTGGCGTCGACCAGCCCGTCCCGCACCTGCTGGACCCGGTTGGCGACGAACTGGATGTTGCCCTTGGTGGCGAAGGTGACCCCGGCGACCTGGACGCCGGTGGTGAAGCAGACGATCCACACCGTGCCGAGGACGAGGGTCGTGCGCGCGGCCACCGCCCGGTGCCGGGCCGCCACCTTCGTCAGCCGCACCACCGCCAGCGTGGACAGCACGAGGACGCCGATGAACAGGGCGACCACGGCGACGATCGCGAGGATCTCGCCCCAGCGGCCGTAGGACTCCCGCACGAAATCGGCGGCGTCGTCGAACAGGATCCAGTCGAAGACCAGGTCGAACGGGCGGGCCAGGGTCTGCCGGAAGCCCATGTCGAGGAGTTTGACGACGGTGAACAGCCCGAGGAACGCGCCCACGACGACGGCCGCGATCCGGCGCGGCCTCGGCGGCAGCGCCAGCAGCAGCCCGGTCAGCAGGATGCCCTCGACGGGCAGCCGCAGGAACGACTGGGGTGTGATCCAGTCGAGCCGGTTGGGGACGAGCAGCGCGACGAAGACGAAGAGCGCGGCGAGGACCGTGGTGGCGAGCGTCGTGCCGCGTGCCACGCGCGGGAAGCGGTCGCGCCAGCCGAACCAGCCGGACCGGCCCGGTTTCGCCTCCCGTGAGTCCGCCCCCGTCTCCGGGCCCGTCTCCACCTCGCCCTCGGGGTCCTCCGACGACTGACGGGAGCGAGGTGTGAAGAGCGACACCCGGCGGTCCTTCCGTGCGGTACTGCGATGGCATGACGAGCAGGGCCCGCGGGAACGAGCCTGCCACCACCAGTACGTCCGCACGTCACCTTCGGTTCAATCCGCCGGGACCGGAATTCACCCGTCCGCCGACGCGGCGACCTCCCGCGCCCACCGGTAGTCCGCCTTGCCGCTGGGGGAGCGCCGGATCGCCTCCGCGATCACCAGCTGACGCGGGATCTTGTACCCCGCCAACCGGGTGCGGCAGTGGGTCTGGATGTCGTCCAGGGACGGCCGCGCCGCGCCCGTCCGCATCTGCACCACGGCCGCGACATGGTTGCCCCACTTCGCGTCCGGCACGCCGGCCACCAGTGCGTCGTACACGTCCGGATGGGACTTGAGGGCCTGCTCGACCTCCTCGGGGTACACCTTCTCGCCGCCGGTGTTGATGCACTGCGAGCCCCGGCCGAGGACCGTGACGACGCCTTCCTCGTCGACGGTGGCCATGTCGCCGAGCAGCACCCACCGCTTCCCGTCCTTCTGGAAGAACGTCTCCGCTGTCTTGCGCGGGTCGTTGTAGTAGCCGAGGGGGACATGACCGCACTGGGCGACCCGGCCCACCTCGCCCACCGCCACCGGCTCGTGGGTGGCCGGATCGACCACCTGTGTACGGGTGTTGACCTTGACGCGGAAGCCGCGCTCGGGGCCGGAGTCGGCGGTGGCGGTGCCGTTGAACCCGGACTCCGAGGAGCCGAAGTTGTTGAGCAGCATCACGTTCGGGACGAGCGCCTGGAACTGGCGGCGCACGGTGTCCGACATGATCGCGCCCGACGACGACACACTGAACATCGACGAGGTGTCCGTGCCCTTCAGCGGCCCTTCGAGGGCGTCGATCAGCGGGCGCAGCATCGCGTCGCCGACCAGCGACATGCTGGTGACCTTCTCCCTCTCGACGGTCCTCAGCACCTCCTCGGGCACGAACTTGCGGTGGATCACGACCCGTTGGCCGAAGTTGAAGCCGATGAACGCGGTGAGCGTGGAGGTGCCGTGCATCAGCGGGGGAGTGGGGAAGAAGGTGATCCCGTAGCCGCTCGCGGCGACCCGCTCGGCCAGCTCGCCGGGCGCCTTGACCGGCTCGCCCGTCGGGGCGCCGCCGCCCATCCCCGCGAAGAACAGGTCCTCCTGACGCCACATCACCCCCTTGGGCATCCCGGTGGTGCCGCCGGTGTAGATGATGAACTGGTCGTCGGCCGACCGCTCGGGGAACCCGCGCTCCGGGGACCCGGCCGCCTCCGCCTCCGTGAACGCGACGGCCGCCACGTCCGCCGGGGACTCGCCGACCCGCACCAGATGGCGCAGCTTCTCCGTCAGCGGCAGCGCGCCCGCCACCCGCTCGCCGAACTCCCCGTCGAAGAACAGCCCCACCAGGTCGGCGTCCCGGTACAGGTACACCAACTCGTCCTCGACATAGCGGTAGTTGACGTTGACGGGCACGACCCGCGCCTTCAGGCAGCCCAGTGCGATCTGGAGGTACTCGACGCCGTTGTACAGATGCAGGCCCACGTGCTCCCCGGGCCGTATCCCGCTGTCGAGGAGGTGATGGCCGATCCGGTTGGCCGCCGTGTCCAGTTCGGCGTAGGTCAGCCTGCGCTCCGCCCCGGTGCCGGGGTGGTCGACGTACACGAGCGCCTCACGGTCCGGGACCACGTCCACGACCGACTCGAACAGGTCGGCAAGGTTGTACTCCACCGCTCCTCCTGACCTCGCTGCCGCTCGGGTTGCCGGTCATCAGAGCAAAGGGCGGCGTGACTGTGAAGGGTCCGCGCAAACAAATCTGACTGACTGTCAGAAAACTCTTGAAGACCCCGGTCCACTACTGCAACCTGTTCTCGTTCTGTCAGTGGGGGTGGAGAGGGGAGACGGACCATGGGTGGGACGGAACACCTCACCGTGCGACGCGAAGGCGCCACACTGGTGCTCACGCTCAACCGGCCCGAGGCCAGGAACGCGTTGTCGATCGCGATGCTCGTCGGCCTGTACGACGGCTGGCTGGAGGCCGACGCCGACGACAGGGTCCGCTCGATCGTGTTCACCGGAGCGGGCGGCTCCTTCTGCTCCGGCATGGACCTCAAGGCCCTGGCCGGACAGGGCATGGCGGGCGAGGCGCACCGCGACCGCCTCAAGGCCGACCCGGACCTGCACTGGAAGGCGATGCTGCGCCACCACCGCCCCCGCAAACCGGTGATCGCCGCCGTGGAGGGGTACTGCGTCGCGGGCGGCACCGAGATGCTCCAGGGCACCGACATCCGCGTCGCCGGCGAATCGGCCACCTTCGGCCTCTTCGAGGTCAGACGCGGCCTGTTCCCGATCGGCGGCTCCACGGTCCGCCTCCAGCGGCAGATCCCGCGCACCCACGCCCTGGAGATGCTCCTCACCGGCCGCCCCTACAGCGCCCGCGAGGCCGCCGGCATCGGGCTCATCGGCCATGTCGTCCCCGACGGCACCGCGCTCGACAAGGCGCTGGAGATCGCCGAACAGATCAACGCCTGCGGCCCGTTGGCCGTCGAGGCCGTCAAGGCGTCGGTGTACGAGACCGCCGAGCTCACCGAGACCGAGGGACTCGCCGCCGAACTCAAGCGCGGCTGGCCGGTGTTCGACACCGCCGACGCCAGGGAAGGCGCCCGCGCCTTCGCGGAGAAGCGCCCGCCCACCTACCAGCGCCACTGAAGGAGCCCCGGCATGCCGGACGTCCTCAAAGCCCCGCTCGTCGTCGAGTTCCCCTTCACCCGCTCCCTCGGCCCCGTCCAGAGCGCCTTCCTGACCGGCCTGCGCGAGCGGGTCGTCCTCGGCGTACGCACCGGCGACGGCCGCACCCTGGTCCCGCCCGTCGAGTACGACCCCGTCACCGCCGAGGAGATCCGCGACCTCGTCGAGGTCGCCCCCACCGGCACGGTCACCACCTGGGCCTGGAACCACGCCCCTCGCCGCGGCCAGCCCCTCGGCACGCCCTTCGCCTGGGTCCTGGTCCGCCTCGACGGCGCCGACACCGCCCTCCTGCACGCCCTCGACGCCCCCGGCCCCGACGCCGTGCACACCGGCATGCGGGTCCGCGTCCGCTGGGCCGAGGACCGCGTCGGCGCGATCACCGACATCGCCTGCTTCGAGCCGTACGACGGGGACGCCGCCCAAGTCGCCGGACACGACGGTGTGTTCGACGAACCCGTCACCGGCATCGTCGCCGCCGCCCGCCTCGACTACACCTACTCGCCGGGCCGCGCCCAGACCGCGTACATCAACGCCCTGGCCGAACAGCGCTCCGTCGGCGAACGCTGCCCGGTCTGCCGCAAGGTCTACGTCCCGCCCCGCGGCGCCTGCCCCACCTGCGGCGTCGGCACCTCCGAACAGGTCGAGGTGGGCCCCGGCGGCACCGTCACCACGTACTGCATCGTCAACATCAAGGCCAAGAACCTCGACATCGAAGTCCCCTACGTCTACGCCCACATCGCCCTCGACGGCGCCGACCTCGCCCTGCACGGACGCATCGGCGGCATCCCGTACGACCAGGTGCGGATGGGACTGCGGGTCGAACCCGTGTGGAGCGAGGGCGGACGGTATCCGGACCACTACCGGCCCACCGGCGAACCCGACGCGGACTACGAGACCTACAAGGAGCTGCTGTGACCCGGGAAGCGAACTCGCAACGGGACGCGCTGAGTCGGGAACCGGAACGCCGGGAGGTCGCCGTCGTCGCCTTCGCGCAGACCGACGTCCTGCGCACCACCGAGGAGCAGTCCGAGGTGGAGATGCTCATGCCGGTCCTGCACGAGGTCCTCGACCGCACCGGCCTCAAGACCGCCGACATCGGCTTCACCTGCTCCGGCTCCAGCGACTACCTCGCCGGCCGCGCCTTCTCCTTCACCCTCGCCCTCGACGGCGTCGGCGCCTGGCCGCCGATCTCCGAGTCCCACGTCGAGATGGACGGCGCCTGGGCGCTGTACGAGGCCTGGACGAAACTCCTCGCCGGGGACGCCGACACCGCCCTCGTCTACTCCTACGGCAAGTCCTCCCCGGGCTCCCTGCGCGACGTCCTCACCCGCCAGCTCGACCCGTACTACGTGGCCCCCCTGTGGCCCGACGCCGTGGCCCTGGCCGCGCTCCAGGCCCAGGCCCTCATCGATGCGGGCGAGACCGACGAACCCGCCCTCGCGGCGATCGGCGCCCGCAGCCGGGCCGCCGACAACCCCCATGCCCAGCTCAAGGGCCCCGTCCCGCAGGGCGACTACGTCGTCCGCCCCCTGCGCACCGGCGACTGCCCGCCCATCGGGGACGGGGCCGCCGCCGTCGTCCTCGCGGCCGGGGACCGCGCCCGCGACCTGTGCGAGCGACCCGCCTGGATCCGCGGCATCGACCACCGCGTCGAGGCCCACGCCCTCGGCGTCCGCGACCTCACCGACTCGCCCTCCGCGCGCCTCGCCGCCGAACGGGCCGGAGCCTTCGAACGCCCCGTGGACACCGCCGAGCTGTACGCGCCGTTCAGCTCCCAGGAGGTGGTGCTGCGCAAGGCGCTGCGGCTCGACGACAGCGTCCGGGTCAACCCGTCCGGGGGTGCGCTCGCCGCCAACCCGATGATGGCCGCGGGCCTGATCCGCATCGGCGAGGCCGCCGCCCGTATCCACCGGGGCGAGTCCGACCGGGCCCTCGCCCACGCCACCTCCGGCCCCTGCCTCCAGCAGAACCTGGTCGCCGTACTCGAAGGGGATCCGCGATGAGCATGGAACCCGTGGCCGTCGTCGGCGTCGGCCAGACCAAGCACGTGGCGGCACGACGGGACGTGTCGATCGCCGGACTCGTCCGCGAGGCCGCGCAACGAGCCCTTGAGGACGCCGAGTTGACCTGGGCCGACATCGACGCCGTCGTCATCGGCAAGGCGCCCGACTTCTTCGAGGGCGTCATGATGCCCGAGCTGTACCTCGCCGACGCCCTCGGCGCGGTCGGCAAACCCATGCTGCGCGTCCACACCGCGGGCAGCGTCGGCGGCTCCACCGCCCTGGTCGCCGCGAACCTCGTCGCCGCCCGCGTCCACGGCACCGTCCTGACCCTCGCCTTCGAGAAGCAGTCCGAGTCCAACGCGATGTGGGGCCTGTCCCTGCCCATCCCCTTCCAGCAGCCCCTGCTGGCCGGCGCGGGCGGCTTCTTCGCACCCCACGTGCGCGCGTACATGCGGCGCAGCGGCGCCCCCGACGGCGTCGGCTCGCTCGTGGCGTTCAAGGACCGGCGCAACGCGCTGAAGAACCCCTACGCCCACCTCCACGAGCACGACATCACCCTGGAGAAGGTCCAGGCCTCGCCGATGCTCTGGGACCCGATCCGCTACTCGGAGACCTGCCCGTCCTCCGACGGCGCCTGCGCCATGGTCCTCACCGACCGGGCCGGTGCCGCGCGCTCCCCCAAGCGGCCCGCCTGGATGCACGGCGGTGCGATGCGCAGCGAACCCACCATGTTCGCCGGCAAGGACTTCGTCTCGCCCCGGGCCGGCAAGGACTGCGCCGCCGACGTGTACCGCCAGGCCGGCATCGCCGACCCGCGCCGCGACATCGACGCCGTGGAGATGTACGTGCCGTTCTCCTGGTACGAGCCCATGTGGCTGGAGAACCTGGGCTTCGCCGCCGAGGGCGAGGGCTGGAAGCTCACCGAATCAGGCGTCACGGAACTCGACGGGGACCTCCCCGTCAACATGTCGGGCGGCGTCCTGTCCACCAATCCCATCGGCGCCTCCGGCATGATCCGCTTCGCCGAGGCGGCCCTCCAGGTGCGCGGACAGGCCGGAGAACACCAGGTGGAAGGGGCCCGCAGGGTGCTCGGGCACGCCTACGGAGGCGGCTCCCAGTTCTTCTCGATGTGGCTCGTGGGCGCCGAACCCCCGACGAGCTGAAAGGTCCCCCTCACGTGGCCTGTCGGCCGTCGGAGTCGATCGCTAGGCTGGCCGCGGACGACGAATCGGGAGGAGCACGGACGTGGCCGAGAGCACCATCCAGCAGCATCCGTTCACGGGCTGGGACAAGCCGGAGCTGGACCTGAGCAGCGCCGACTGGCACTCCAGCAGCCGGGGCCTGGGGGATGTCCAGATCGCCTTTGTCGAGGGTTTCATCGCCATGCGCAACAGCGGCCGCCCGGAGAGCCCTTCCCTGATCTTCACGCCCGCGGAGTGGGGCGCGTTCGTGTCGGGGGCGCGGGAAGGGGAGTTCGACCTCACCTAGGGGGTGCCGGGCCGAACCGGCGGTGTTCCCTCCGTTTTTCCGGACACGCGACCGTGAGCAGCCTCCCGGAGCGTCGGCCTGAGCCAGGCTGGCCCCGGGGGAAGGCCGCACTCCGGAGAAGAGGAATCCCATGAGCACGCTGCCGGTCATCGCGGCGGTCGACGGCTCGGACGACAGCCTGCGCGCCCTGGACTGGGCCGTGGACGCCGCCCGCGGGCGCGGGGCGCCCCTGCGGGTCGCGCATGTCCGGCAGTACACCGCCTGGACCCGGCCCGGCGTCCTGGCCGAGGGACCGCCCGAACCCGACGACAGCGTGCTCGACGAGGTGCGCGCCCGTCTCACGGACCTCCCCGGCGTACCGGAGACCGAGTACCTCGCCCTGGAGGGCGCGCCGGGCGCGCTGGTGCCCGAACTGGGGGCCATCGCCCAGCTGCTGGTCCTCGGCTCCCGAGGGCGCGGCGGCTTCGCCGGCCTGCTGCTCGGGTCCAACGGGATGGCCGCCGCCCGCGACGCCGAGTGCCCGGTCGTCGTCGTGCCCCGGCCCGGCCGGGAGGTCCACGGCGACCTGCCCCAGGAGCCGGGGCCCCGGGTCGTGGCCGGTCTCCAGGTCGACGGCCCCGACGACGCGACCCTCGCGTTCGCCTTCACCGAGGCCGCCCTGCGCGGCGCCCGGCTCCAGGTCGTCGCCGCCTACGCGTGGCCGCTGCCGACCTGGGCCGTCTCCGGCGAGGTCGTGACCCTGCTCGCCGACCAGGACGCCGCCGAGGCGGAGACCCGCACGCTCGCCGAGGGCCGTCTCGCCCCGCACCGCGCCCGGCACCCGGAGGTACGGGCCGAGGTGACCGTCCTCCCGGGCGACGCCGCCGGGAACCTCGTCGCCGCCTCCCGGGACGCCGAACTCGTCGTCGTCGGCCGTCACCGGCGGCGGCTGCTCGCCCCGGCCCGCATGCTGGGATCGGTGACCCACGCGGTGCTGCTGCACGCCACGAGCCCGGTGGCGGTGGTGCCCCCGGCGGCGGCTAATGGATGAGGGCCGACCCTGTCATTAGGGCCGGACGTATCATCGGGCCATGCAGGACACGATGAGCCGGGACACCCGACTCGCCCTCGACCTCGCCCTGACCGTCCGCCACGACGGCCACGGCGGCGTCGCCGACGACCTCACCACCCCCGCGGGCCTCACGGCCTGGCTCGCCGCCCACCCCGGCCTGCCCGGGACGGACGCCGACCTGAGCGCCGTACGCGAACTGCGGGCCGCCGTACGGGCCCTGTTCGCCCATGCCGTGCGGCCCGCCGCGCCCAGCCCCGCCGACGCGGCCCGCCTCATGCCCGTCCCCACCGCCCTCGACGTGCTCAACACGGCCGCCGCCCGCACCCCCACGGTCCCGGCCCTGCGCTGGCCCGAGGACACCGGCCCCGTCGTCGAGCACCGGCCCGTCCACGGCGCGCCGGACCTCACGGCCCTGCTCGCCCAGGCGGCCGTCGCGTTCCTCGCCGGACCCGACCTGCCACGCCTGCGCGCCTGCCACGCACCCCGCTGCGTGCGGTACTTCCTCAAGGACCACCCGCGCCAGGAATGGTGCACACCGTCCTGCGGGAACCGCGCCCGCGTCGCCCGCCACCACGAACGGCACAAGCAGGCACGCTGAACCACCGTCAGGCGTACGCTGAGGTGCCTGTAGGTCACGGTGCGCACCCGCTCCCCGCGTGGGTGCAATCCCGTGACAGGGGGTGCGGCATGGGGTGGCGCAGCACGCGGAGCGACCGGACACTCTTCGAACGGGAGAGTGAACTCGCCGCCGTCGACGAGGCGTTGGGTGAACTGGCCGGTCTGCGGCCGGACGGCTCGGAGATGGCCGACCGGCCGCGCGGAGCGCTGCTCGCGTTCGCCGCGCCCGCCGGACTCGGCAAGACGACCCTGCTCGCCGAGGTCCGCCGCCGGGCCGCCGCCCGCGGCTGCACCGTGCTGTCCGCCCGCGGCGGCGACCAGGAACAGCGCGTCGCCTTCCATGTCGCCCGGCAGCTCCTGCAACCCCGCCTCGCCGGCGTCCCCGAAGCCGAACTCCGTGCCCGGCTGGGCAGTTGGTACGACATCGTCGGCCCCGCCCTCGGCCTGTGCGCGCTCACCGACGGCGCGCCGCCCGACCAGCAGGGCCTGCGCGACGGCCTGGACTGGGTGCTCACCCATCTCGCCCTCCAGCAGGCCCCGATGGTTCTCACCCTCGACGACGCGCACTGGGCGGACCCCGAATCGCTGCGCTGGCTGGCCGCGTTCGCGCCCCGCGCCGAAGACCTCCCCCTGGTGGTCGTCGTCGCCTACCGGCCCGACGAACTCCCCGAACACGCCGAGGCGTTCAGGGAACTGCCCGGCCGTGCGGGCGGCCGGCCCCTTGACCTGGAACCGCTCAGCTCCGCCGCCGTCGCCCGCCTGGTGCGCGAAGCGCTCGGCGCGCACGCCGACGACACGTTCTGCCGCGAGTGCTGGGCCGTCACCACCGGCAACCCCTTCGAGACCGTCGAGCTGATCGTCAAGGTCCGCGACCGCGGCCTCAGCCCCACCGAGGCCGAGGCCCCGCTGCTGCGCGACCTCGCCGCCGCCGTCAAGGGCAGCGGACTCATCGCCCGCCTGGAACGCCTCGGGACCTCCACCGTCCGCTTCGCCTGGGCCTGCGCCGTCCTCGGCACCGAGATCCACCCCTCGCTGGCCGCCGCCGTCGCGGGCCTGGGCCACGAGGAGGCCGCCGACGCCGCCGACGCCCTGCGCGGTGCCCGCATCCTCACCGGCGCCGCCCCCCTGGAGTTCGTCCACCCGCTCATCGCCACCGCCGTCTACCGGGCCATCCCCTCCGGCGTCCGGGTCGCCCTGCACGGCCAGGCCGCCTGGTGCGTCGTCAACGACGGACAGGACCCCTCCGTCGCCGCCCGGCACCTCCTGGAGACCCACCCCGACGGCGACCCCTGGGTCGTCCAGCAGCTCCGCGCCGCCGCCGTGGAGACCCTGCGCGCCGGAGCCCCGGACGCCGCCCGCAGCTACCTCGCCCGCGCCCTGCGCGAACCCCCGCCCTTCGAGGACCGCGCCGCCGTCCTGTACGAACTGGGCAGCGCCTCCCTGCTCACGGAACCGGCGACCACGGTCAACCACCTGCGCGCCGCGCTGGAGGAACCCATCGCCGACCCCGCCCTGCGCCAGCACATCGTCTACCGGCTCTCCCAGGTCCTGGCCCACAGCGACCGCCTCGCCGAGGCCTCCGAGACCCTCGGCCGCGAGATCCCCGTCACCGGCGACGCCCGCGTCAGACTCCGCATGATCGCCGAGCAGTTCATGTGGGACGCCTTCCGCGCCGACGAACCCGACCACCCCTCCCGCTCCCGCCGCCTGACCCGGCTCGCCGACCGGCTCAGCGGACGCGACCTCACCGAGCGGTACGTCATCGGCCTGCGCACCTGGGACGCCGTCCAGCGCGGCGAACCCGCCCACGTAGCCCTCCGCCACGCCGAACGCGCCCTCGCCGGCGGGCTCGGCTGGGCCGAGGCCGACCGCGGCTTCGAGGTCCCCGTCCTTGTCGCGCTCGCCTTCATGTACGCCGATCGGCCCTGCCGCACCGAGGAGCTCTTCGCCGCCGGCATCGCCGACTTCGAGAGCCAGGGCTGGCGCGGCGGCCACCTCTCCTTCGGCTACACCCTCCTCGGCTACCTCCGCTACCGGCGCGGCCGGCTGGCCGAGGCCGAGGACTTCGCCCGCGCCGGACTCCGCCTCGCCGCCCGCGTCGGCCCCGGCACCCCCGCCCACTGGTACGCCGTCGGCAGCCTCATCGAGGTCCTCCTCGCCCGCGGCCGGGTCGCCGAGGCGGCCCGCACCGCCACCGACCACGCCTTCGGCGAGCCCTTCCCGGCCGCCGTGGTCTTCCCCGACGCCCAGACCGTGTACGGCGAGCTGCTGCTGGCCCAGGGCCGCACCGAGGACGCGGTGGCCCACCTCGCCGCCGCGGGCCGCCGCCTGGAACCGCGCGGCATCCGCAACCCGGCCTGGTGCCCCTGGCAGCTCCACCTCGCCCGCGCGGAGAGCCACGACACCCCCGACCGCGCCGTCACCACCGCCCTCGAAGCCCTCTCCCGGGCCCGCCAGTTCGGCACCCCCTCCGCGATCGGCCAGGCCCTGCGCGTCACCGCCGAGGTGTCCTCCGGCTCGGCCCGCGTCAAACACCTGGAGGAGGCCGTCGCCCACCTGGAGTGCTCCCCGGCCGCCTACGAGCTGGCGTGCGCGCTCGTCGCCCTCGGCACCGCGCTGCGCGGCACCGGACGCACCACGGAGGCCGCCGAGTACCTGTACCGGGGCCTGGAGGCCGCCGCGCAGTGCGGCGCCGACGGCCTCGTCGAAGCGGCGCGCGACGAGCTGGCCGCGGCCGGCCTGCGCCCCCGCCGCCCGCACACCGCGGAGACGGACACCCTCACCGCCCAGGAGCGCTCGGCGGCCACCCTCACGGTCGACGGACTGACGCGGACGGAGATCGCGAAACGGCTGCACACCGACGAGCGGACCGTCGTCCGGCTGCTCTCGGCGGTCTACCGGAAGATGGGCACCGACAGCACCGGGCTCGCCCAGGCCCTGGAACCGGCCTGAGCGGCCCACGCGGCACGACCTGCCACCGGGCCATTACCATGGGCGCATGTCGTTCCTCCGCCGCCGCAGCGCCACCCCCGCCGGCCCCGACTTCGATGTGCTGGCCATGGACCCGGGCGACTGGCCCGGCAACCTCGGCGCCGGTCTGCTCCCCGCACCCGACGGCACCTGCCAGGGCGTCTTCCTGCGCTACGACCTGTTCGGCGGACGCGGCCCCGCGATGATCATCGGCAACCTCCCCGAGGGCTCCCCGGCCCGTGAGCTGGGCGAGGGCGAGGTGCCCTTCGAGGTCGCGCAACTGCTGATCGCGCTGGAGAACGACGAGGAGGTCACCGTCACCGAGACCGAGGACGTCCCGGTGATGCAGGGCGACAACCTCCTCATCGTGCGCCGTCTCAAGCTCTCCGAGGGCCGGATCTCCTGCGTCCAGTTCGACCGCAGCGACAACGTCCTGGTCACCATCGCCGCCTGGGACCGCCCGATCACCGACGACCTCTACGCCCTCCTCAAGCCGCTGCCGGCGGAGCTCTTCCAGCAGGGCTGAACCGCTACCGGCCCAGCACGTCGACGTCCGCCGCCCGGACGAACGCCACCCGGTGACCGAACTGGATCTCGTAGTACCGGTCCTGGCCCACCACGACCCGGTGCGAGTCCGCCGTGAAGGTGACCGCGTAGTAGTACTCGCCGGGCACCTCGTCACCGACCACGTACCGCTGCCCCGCGAGCAGCTTGTACGGCAGCGGGGACACCGACTGGACGGGCACCCCCGCCGGGTAGGCGGACGCCTCGGGGTAGGCCCGCCCGTACACCGGGACGCTCTCCGCGCCGGCCTTCGGCGTGATCACCCGGCCGCGCGCGTTCACGGCGGCCGGGGCGCTCCTCGGGTTCTCGAACCAGGCCTTCTGTCCCAGGTACCAGATCGCGGTCCAGTCGCCGTCCCGGCCGGCCACGGCGTACTGCTGACCGGTGGAGACCCGGGAGGAGAGGTCGTTCACCCCGGTCGTCGGAGTCGTGCCCAGACCGATGTCCTTGATCAGCGGGTACTCCTCGCCCGGCCCCGAGTACAGCCGCACCTCGCTGGACCCGTGCGCCGCGCACGGCTCGCCCTTGGTGACACAGCCCGTGTACTCGGGCCGGTTGGAGGCGTAGTCGGGGCGGATCGTCACCACACCGCTCTTCTTGCCCCCGGTCGCCTCGAGGGGACGGCCGAGCAGCTGGAAGTAGTGGCGCCAGTCCCAGTACGGGCCCGGGTCGGTGTGCATCCCGCCGATGGTGGACGTGGTCGGGCCCGGCACGGTGTCGTGGCCGAGGATGTGCTGCCGGTCCAGCGGGATGCCGTACTTCTTCGCCAGGTACGTCACCAGCCGCGCCGACGAGCGGTACATCGCCTCCGTGTACCAGGCGTCCGGGTTGGCCAGGAACCCCTCGTGCTCCAGACCGATCGACTTGGCGTTGACGTACCAGTTGCCCGCGTGCCAGGCCACGTCCTCGGCCTTCACGTGCTGGGCGACATGGCCGTCGGTGGAGCGCAGGGTGTACTGCCAGGACACGTACGTCGGGTCCTGCACGAGGTTGAGGACACCCGCCCAGGCGCCCTCCGTGTCGTGGATGACGATGTACTTGATGGACTGCGACGCCGGCCGGTCACCGAGGTCGTGGTTGCCGTAGTCGTCGTCGCCGAACTCCTCGTACGGCGCCGGGATCCACTCGCAGGCCAGCGACCGCGGGCACTCGGTGTCGCCGCTGCTCGTCGTCCGCGCCGTGGGGTGTACGCCGGGCTGGGCGGCGAGCGACACCAACTGCCCCTCGTCCGTGGTGCGTTCCTCGCCGCCGCGGATCACGTCGTACACGTCGTTCGCGTACGCCGCGCCCGCCGCGTCGTCCTCCGACGCCGGGAAGCGGGCCACCGCCCCGTACCAGTCCGCCGGGTCCGCGCTCAGCGGCGCGCCCAGGTCCCGCTGGGCGGCGGCCAGCAGCGCGGCGCCCCCGGTGATGTTCGCGGCCGGGTCGGTGCGCAGCCGCTCGGCGCTGATGCCGGTCAGCGCGGCGGCCTCGGGGAGTGTGGTCAGACGTGCCGGGAGCGCGGTCGGCGCCGGGACCTCCTGGCGGGGCAGCAGGGCCGCGCGGGCGCTGTCCCCGCGCGCGTCCTCCGTGCCCTCGCTGTGGTGCGGGGCCTCGGCCAGCGCGGTCCGCGCGTCCGTGAGGTGCATCGGGCCGTAGCCGCCGGTCACGCTCGGCGCCCCGGCGTGCGCGTCCCAGCGGGACTGGAGGTAGGAGACCGCCAGGAGCACGCTCTGCGGCACCTGGTACTCGGCGGCGGCCGAGGCGAACGCCCGCTGGAGGCCGCCCGCCGAGGTCTCGGCCCCCGACGGCGGGGCCGCCCCGAGCAGCGGGAGCAGCAGGGCCGCCGTGACGGCGGCCGTACGGGTACGTCTGGTGGCGGTGACTCGCAAGACAGCCTCCTGGTACGGACGGGGCCGGGCGTGCGTCAGTGGTACCGGCTTGCCGACGATCCGTCAATCATGCCCAGGAAGGCGGGAATCCCCATGTCAGCGCGGGGGTGTGGCGATCCCTTTCTGGTCCGCTTCTGGCCTGCGGGGCGTCAGTGGCTTACACCAATGGAGGGTTTCGACAGGCCCGTTCGCACATACGAAGGCCCGCGGTGCCCCGCTCTTCGGGGAGCACCGCGGACCTTCCTCCCCGTCAGCGAGTGCCGACCGCCGCGCGCACGGCCCGTCGCGCCAGCTGGCAGTCGTCGTGCAGCCGCCGCAGCAGCAGCCGCTGTTCCTCGCCGGACGGCGCAGCACCCGGATGGGCCATGCCCGGTGCCGCCGGGGTCGCGTCGTGCATCGAACGCTGCACGGCGGTCTCGTAGGTACGGATCTCACGCGTCAGGACGAGCATCAGGTTCACCAGGAAGGCGTCGCGGGAGGCCGGGCCCGCCGACTGCGCGATCTGGCTGATCTGGCGACGGGCCACCGGCGCGTCCCCGAGGACCGACCACAGCGTCGCCAGGTCGTAGCCCGGCAGGTACCAGCCCGCGTGCTCCCAGTCCACCAGCACTGGACCGGCCGGTGACAGAAGGATGTTCGAGAGCAGTGCGTCGCCGTGGCAGAACTGGCCCATGCCCTGCCGGCCCGCGGCGTGCGCGATGCCGCGCAGCAGTTTCTGGAGGTCGCCCAGGTCCCGGTCGGTGAGCAGCCCCAGCTCGTGGTAGCGGGAGATACGGGCCGCGTAGTCCAGCGGGGCGTCGAAGGTGCCCGCCGGTGGCCGCCAGGCGTTCAGCCGGCAGATCGCGCCGAGCGCCGCCCGGATGTCCGCGCGGGGCGGGGCCTCCGCCGGATGCCGGTGCAGCGCCGCCACCCGGCCGGGCATCCGCTCGATCACCAGGGTGCAGTTGTCCGGGTCCGCCGCGATCAGCCGGGGCACCCGCACGGGCGGGCGGTGCCGGACGAACGAGCGGTAGGCCGCTATCTCGTGGCGGATCCGCTCGGCCCACACGGGGGAGTGGTCCAGTAAACACTTCGCTACGGCCGTACTGCGCCCTGTCGTCCCCACCAGGAGGACGGAGCGTCCGCTGCGGCGCAGCACCTGGACCGGAGCGAACTCCGGGCAGATCCGGTGCACCGAGGCGATCGCCGTCCGCAGTTGCGCGCCCTGAGGGCCGGACAAGTCGAGTCTCCCGCTGAGCGGTTGGGTGCCTGTGCCCGGAGCCCGCCTCGCCCGGCCGGCCCCGAGCACGGCTGCCGCCGGGCGGGCGGGATCGAGATAGGGGCCGCTGCCCGCCGGGCGGGGGTACAGCGACCGGGGCGGGGCGGACACGGAGGACGATGCTGCGTACATGGGCGAGACAGATCCCTTCGTGTGCCTGCACTGCATGTCTGCGCAAGTGCGCCGCCCGGCCCGGTCTCCCGGGTGCACCCTGGGGAATGCACCCGGCATGTTCCGCTGGAGACCGGGTCGGGGTGGCGCGTTCCTACCTGACACCCGTTGAGCACTGGCACACCATCTGGCGCACCCTGGCGAACCCTGGCGAATAGTCGCCCGGCACCTCCCACCGGGCTACTGTCAACTCAGCCGAGAACCTGGGGGCTTGACGTGAGCGGACAACCCAACACCCGTCTGTCGGACCTGTTCGGCCTCGCCGGCTGGTCCAAGGGCGAACTCGCGCGGCTGGTCAACCGGCAGGCGGCGGCCATGGGCCACCCCCAGCTCTCGACCGACACCTCGCGGGTGCGGCGTTGGATCGACACGGGAGAGATCCCGCGCGATCCGGTGCCGCGGGTGCTGGCGGCTCTGTTCACCGAGCGTCTCGGCCGTGTCGTGACCATCGAGGACCTCGGTCTGGTCCGGCACGGGCGCGCGGGGAAACGGCAGAGCGACGGGAATGCGGAACATCCCGACGGTGTGCCGTGGGCGCCCGAGCGGACGGCTGCGGTCCTCACCGAATTCACGGGAATGGACCTCATGCTCAACCGACGCGGCTTGGTGGGCGCGGGTGCCGCGCTCGCCGCGGGATCCGCACTCAGCAGCGCCATGCACGACTGGCTCCACACAGATCCGGCCCTCATGGCCGACGCCCCCCGTTTCGACGATCCCCTGCACGCCGACCCCGCTGGGTTCGACCGCTACGAGGCCGCCCCCATCGGGTCGCAGGAGATCGAGGAACTGGAGCGTTCGGTCGAGGTGTTCCGGGCGTGGGACGCGGCCCGCGGCGGCGGGCTCCAGCGCAAAGCGGTCGTGGGCCAGCTCAACGAGGTGGGCGGCATGCTCGCCTACCGTCACCCCGAACATCTCCAGCGGCGCCTGTGGGGCGTCGCTGCCAACCTCGCCGTGCTCGCGGGCTGGATGTCACACGACGTCGGGCTCGAACCCACGGCCCAGAAGTACTTCGTCATCGCCGCCCACGCGGCCCGAGAGGGCGGCGACCGGCCCCGCGCCGGGGAGGCGCTCTCCCGAGCGGCTCGCCAGATGGTGCACCTGGGCCGGCCCGACGACGCACTCGACCTGATGAAACTCGCCCAGGGAGGCTCGGGCGAGCAGGTCCTGCCGCGCACCATGGCCATGTTCCACACCATCGAGGCCTGGGCACAGGCGTCGATGGGCAAGGGGCAGGCCATGCGCCGCACGCTGGGACGGGCGGAGGACCTCTTCGTCTCCGACCGCAGCGACGTACCGTCCCCGAGCTGGATGCAGACCTTCAAGGACGAGGATCTGTACGGCATGCAGGCACTGGCCTACCGGACTCTGGCCGAGTTCGAGCCGGGCGCGGCGGCGCACGCCCAGCACTACGCGGAGAAGGCCCTGGCCCTGCGCGTGGACGGCCGGGAACGGTCGAAGATCTTCGACCATCTCTCCATGGCGTCCGCCTGCTTCATCGCGGACGACCCGGAACAGGCCGCGAGCTACGCCAGGCTGGCCCTGGTGTCGATGGGGTCGAACTCCTCGGGCCGTACCTGGGACCGGCTGCGCCAGATGTACCGGCTCACCGCCGAGTACTCCAGCTACCCGAAGATCCATGAGCTGAGGGAGGAGATCAAACTCGCACTGCCGAAGGTGAAGGGCGGCAACAGCGCACGGACATAGGGGGTTCGTGCGCCGGTCCTACCGAGCACCGGCATCGAGCGGCTGCGCTCAGTGCGTCACCTTTGCGATGAGCACACAGGCGTCGCTGTGACGCTCGGTGCTGTCGAACTCCTCCACGACCAGCCGTACGCAGTCCTGTGCGGTGTCCGCCGCGGCGAAGCGCGGTGCCAGGTCCAGGAGGCGGTCCACGGTCTCGCCACCGCTGTCGCCGGGTGTCAGTCCGTCGGTGTGCAGCAGGAGCAGGTCGCCGGCTTCGAGGGTCGTCTCGGCCTGCCCGTAGGCGGCGCCCGTGGTCGCGCCGAGCAGGACGCCGTCCGGTGCGGTCAGCCCGCGCCCCGTCCCGTCGCGGAACAGCAGCGGGGCGGGGTGTCCGGCCTGCGCCCAGGCGAGGGTGCGGGTCGCGGGCCGGTAGCGGCAGCAGACGGCGCTGCCGAGCGCCGGTTGCACGGTCGCGTCGAGCAACTGGTTCAGCCAGGTCAGCAGTTGTCCCGGCTGGGTGCCGGCCATCGCCATGCCGCGCACGGCACCGAGCAGGGTCGCCATGCCGGACGTCACGGCGACCCCGTGCCCGGTGAGGTCACCGACGGACAACAGCATGTCCCCGTCGGTGAGTTCGAGCGCGTCGTACCAGTCGCCTCCGATCGGCGCGCTCGTCGTGGAGGGCAGCCGGTGGGCCGCCAGGTCCAGGGTCTGCGGGCCGGTGCGCGGGAGGCGCAGGGAGCCGCGCCACGGCGGCAGCACGGCTTCCTGGAGCTCGACCGCGAGCCGGTGCTCGGTCTGCGCGCGGTGCCGGTGGCGCTGGAGCGAGTCACGGGTCTCGCTCACCACCCGCTGGCTGCGGCGCAGTTCGCTGACATCGCGGAGCACGGCCCACATCGAGGCGGTGGTGCCGTCGGTGTCGAGCACGGGTTCGCCCATCATGTGGACGGTGCGCAGGGCGCCGTCGGGGCGCACCACGCGGAACTCGCCGTCTATCGGCTTCGCGTCGACCAGGCAACTGGTCACCATCGAGGTCAGCCTGGGCCGGTCCTCGTCATGGACCAGCGCGGGCAGTTCGTCGAGGGTGAGCGGAGCGGTGGAGGGGTCACGGCCGAGGATCCGGTAGAGCTCTCCGGACCAGCTCGCCTCGTCCGTCAGCAGGTTCCATTCGGCGCTGCCCACCCGGCTGAGCAGCGAGCCGTGCCGGGGAGCGGTCGGCGCGGCCTGTGCGGAGAGAGCCGGCCGGGCGGCCGCGGGCGCTGGTGGGCCGTCCCGCAACTGTGCCAAGTGTGCGTCGAGGTCGGTGAGTTGATGCAGCGCCAGGTCGTACAGTGCGCGCTGCCAGCGTCCTTGGGGGTCCGAACCGTCGTCCTGGGCGTCCCGCCGTACGGCGTCCACGTCACCCTTGAGCCGTCGCGTCTGCGATATCAACGCGTCGACCGGACCGCGCCCCGGTGGAGGAGCGGCCGGGTGGTCCGCGGAGAGATGGGACGGCATGACGCACTCCGATGCGGGGAGGATACGGCCAAGGCGGACGGAGGGACCGTTACGACTGTTGCACAGCGCGCCACGCCCTGTAAGGGATTTGGCAACACACGATCCGGTGGTGCTTCCGGCATATGCCACAGTCTCCACGGAGAGGCCCGGCCGTGTGATTGACGTACCGCGCCGGACCGGTCAAGTCGTAGTGGACGTACGCGAGTTGGCGGAGGGGTGGGCTATTTCGCCGCCGATTCATTTGTGTGTTCGACGCCCTTTTGTTCGCTCTGGAGCGGCACGCCTGGTGGCGCCCGATCCCCGATTCGAATCTCCCGCTCCCAAGTGACGCAGGTCACATAAATTGATGTGCGCTCTCGCGTAATGCAGAAGGCATCCACGAGGTCCTAAAGGAGTCGGCGAAAACGGCCGGCCACCGACCACAGGGGGAACGATCATGGACATCAGCGTCGAGCAGCGTGCCCAGGGGCGTCTGATCACGGCCGAGGAACGGGAGCTGCCCGTCACGGCGACCTTCCGCTACACCTCGGCCGACCCGCTCGCCGTGCACATCGACTTCCCGTCCGAGATCTCCCTGGACGGCGACGTCGTCACCTGGACGTTCGCCCGGAGCCTGCTGGAGGCGGGGGTGCGCGGGCCGGCGGGGGCAGGGGACGTGCACCTGTGGCCCTGCGGACAGGCCCGCACGGTCGTGGAACTCCACTCGCCGTACGGGCTCGCCCTCCTCCAGTTCGACACCGACGCGCTGGGGCGCTTCCTGCTGCGCAGCTACGCGGTCGTGGCCGCCGGCGAGGAGGACCTCGGCGACGCCGTCGACCAGGGGCTCAGCGCGCTGTTCGGCACCGTCTGACCAGGGCCGCGGGCGGCTCGGGCCGTCAGTACCGCAGCACTCCGGCGATGCCCGCCGCGTCGCCGAGCGCGCCGTCCGGTACGAAACGGACGTCCGCGCCGGTCTCCAGGCACTGTTCGACGATCTCGTCCACGATGTCCTCGCGTGCGTCGAGATCGCCGCTCAGGGCCGGGACCAGATGGTCGCCGCCGTCGTCGCGGACGGTCACCCGGTAGTTCTCCTCGACCGCCAGCAGCCGGACCCGACCGTCGCGAGCGTTCTGCCACAGCTCGTCGACGCCCGCCGCGTAGGCTCGCCGGCCGCGCGCCGCCTCCAGCTCCCGGGCCACGGTCGCGGCGTCCTTGCGGGTCTCCGCCTCCAGCAGGGGCCGCACCGCCTGCCAGACCGCGTCCGGGGTGCCGTGCGCGAGGCCGCCGTGCGGGACGTGGACCGCGTCCCCGGTCACGCCGCCGATCTCCTCCAGCAGGGACAGGGCCGCCTGTTCGCCGGTGACGTACAGCGGCCGGGGCGCCTCGCGCAGCAGCCGGGCCATCGCGGCGTCGGCGTCGCGCAGGAAGTGCCGGGTGCCCTCGTCGCGGAAGGTGCTCGGGACGTCGCCGATGCGCTCCTGGCGCTCCGCGTCGAAGTTCTCGCGGTGGTCCCGGGTGAAGGGGAACCCGGCGAGCCGCTCCTCGGCGACCCGGTCCACGCCGCCGTTCCAGAGCGTGGCGCGGTCGGGGGAGACCGACAGGACCCAGAAGGGCCGCTCGGCGGCCTGCGCGGAGACCAGGTTGCGGGTGAGGAAGGTGTCCGACAGGACGACACGTTCGGGCACCGCGCGGGCCAGCGACCACACCTGGTGCTCGCCGGGGGCGGCGAAGATGACCAGGCCGTCCTCGGCGTGCGCCAGGTCGACCTCGGTGAGTGCCTCGTCGAGCTGTCTGGCGACGTCGGCGCGCCGCTCACGGGGGACGGCCGGATCGGCCTCCAGCTGCTTCTTCGCCTCGGCCACGACATTGCGCAGCCGGACCGGGTCCTGTGCGTTGTCCGGCTCCCGGCGGTGTGTCGGAGTCAGCACGGACACGGCCGGATAGGGGCGCGGGCGGCGCAGCTCGGCAAGGGTCGAGGGACTGAGTGCGTGCTCCATACGAGCACGATAGGACCGTTTCGCCGAGAGGGCATTAGGGGCAATCGGCGCATCTCGACAGGCTCACCAGATCGGGCATTCGGGGCAATTCGCTGTTAGCGTCGCAGCAGTCTCCGGACGACGCTCCCCCTGTCGCGGGACCCCGACGTCCCCTCGCCCTAGGACGCCCATGACCCAGGCCGACCCGCAGACCGCGACGCCCGCCGCCGCGAAACTCACCCTGCCGACGCTCACCACCATGGTTGTCGGCTCGATGGTCGGCGCGGGTGTCTTCTCGCTGCCCCGCAGGTTCGCCCAGGAGACCGGGGTCGCCGGGGCCCTGATCGCGTGGGCCGTGGCGGGCACCGGCATGCTGATGCTGGCGTTCGTCTTCCAGCGCCTCGCCGTGCGCCGCCCCGACCTGGACGCGGGCGTGTACGCGTACGCCAAGGCCGGGTTCGGCGAGTACCTCGGCTTCTTCTCGGCGTTCGGCTACTGGGCCAGCGCCTGCGTCGGCAACGTCACGTACTGGGTGCTGATCATGTCGACGATCGGGGCGATCGCCCCCGCGCTCGGCGACGGCGACACGGTCCTCGCGGTGGTGCTCTCCTCGGTCGGGCTGTGGCTGTTCTTCGCGCTCATCAGCCGGGGCGTCAAGGAGGCGGCGGCGATCAACCGGATCGTCACGGTCGCCAAGGTCGTGCCGATCATCGTCTTCGTGATCCTCGCGCTCTTCTACCTCAAGCCGGCCGTCTTCGCCGACAACTTCGGCGGCGCCGACTACGCGGGCTCACTGTTCAACCAGGTCAGGGGCACCATGCTGGCCACGGTGTTCGTGTTCCTCGGCGTCGAGGGCGCCAGCGTCTACTCCCGGCACGCCAAGCGGCGCGAGGACGTGGGCCGCGCGACCCTCCTCGGCTTCGTGAGCGTCTTCGCGATCTTCGCGTCGGTGACGATCGTGTCGTACGGCCTGATGCCGATGGAGGAGATCGCCGAGCTGCGCCAGCCCTCCATGGCCGGGGTGCTGGAGCACGCGGTCGGCACCTGGGGCCAGGTCTTCGTCAGCGTCGGACTGATCGTCTCCGTCCTCGGCGCCTATCTCGCCTGGACGCTGATGGCGGCCGAGGTGCTCTACGTGGCCGCCAAGGACGACGACATGCCGCGCTTCCTCAAGCGGGCCACGGCAGCCGACGTGCCCGTGCCCGCGCTGGTGATGTCCACGGTGCTCAGCCAGATCGTCCTCGTCGTCACCCTGTTCTCCGACGACGCCTTCAACTTCGCCCTCGACCTGACCAGTTCACTGACCCTGATCCCCTTCCTGCTCGCCGCGGCCTTCGCCGTGAAGTCCGGACGGGGCGGCCCGCGCGGCCAGTTGCTGATCGCCCTGGTCGCCACGCTCTACACGGCGTTCCTCATCTACGCGGCCGGACTGAAGTTCGTCCTCGTCTCCTTCATCATCTACGCCCCCGCCACCGTGCTGTTCGTGATGGCGCGCAGGGAGCAGGGCCGACGGCTCTTCTCGGCGCGCGAACTCGTCATCCTCGCCGTGTCGGTCGCCGGCGCGGTCCTCGGCATCGTGGCCCTGGCCCTCGGCTGGATCAGCCTGTGACGTCCCGGAAGGTGCACCGTGACCAGTAGCCAAGACCCCCGCCCCGCGTACGGCGTCCACTCCGAGGTCGGCAGACTGCGCAAGGTCCTCGTCTGCGCCCCCGGGCTCGCCCACCGCAGGCTCACCCCGACCAACTCCGACGACCTGCTCTTCGACGACGTCATGTGGGTGGAGAACGCCCAGCGCGACCACGCCGACTTCGTCAACAAGCTCCGTGAACGGGACGTCGACGTCGTCGAGTTGCACGACCTGCTCGCGCAGACGATGGCGGTGCCGGGCGCCCGGGACTGGCTCCTCGACCGGAAGATCGTCGCCAACGAGGTCGGGCTCGGCCTCGTCGACTCCACGCGCGCCTACCTGGAGTCCCTGGAGACGGACCGCCTCGCCAAGTACCTGATCGGCGGACTGGCCACCACCGACCTGCCCGAGGACCACCGCACCGGCTACCTCTCGCTCGCCCGCGAGTCGACCGGGGTGCGCGAGTACCTGATGCCGCCGCTGCCCAACACCCTCTACACCCGGGACACCACCTGCTGGCTGTACGGCGGCGTCACCCTCAACCCGCTGTACTGGCCCGCCCGGCACGACGAGACCCTGCTGATGAAGGCCGTCTACCGCTTCCACCCCGACTTCGCGGGCTCCACGGTGTGGTGGGGCGACCCCGAACTCGACTGGGGCCAGGCCACGTTCGAGGGCGGCGACATCATGCCCGTCGGCAACGGCGTCGTCCTCATGGGCATGAGCGAACGCACCTCACGGCAGGCGATCACCCAGGTGGCCGAGGCGCTGTTCCGCAACGGGGCCGCCGAGCACGTCGTCGTCGCCGGCATGCCCAGGCTGCGCTCCGCGATGCACCTCGACACGGTGTTCACCTTCGCCGACCGCGACCTCGTCACCCTCTACCCGACCATCATGGACGGCGTCCACACCTTCTCCCTGCGCCCCAGCGACAAGGCGCCCGGCGTCGAACTCACCGACGAGGGCTCGACCCCCTTCGTGGACGTCGTCGCCAAGGCGCTGGGGCTGCCGGAGCTGCGGGTCGTGGAGACCGGCGGCGACGTCTACGCCTCCGAACGCCAGCAGTGGGACAGCGGGAACAACGCGGTCGCCCTGGAACCGGGCGTGGTGTTCACCTACGACCGCAACACCCAGACCAACACACTGCTCCGCAAGGCGGGCGTCGAGGTCGTCACCATCGTCGGCGCGGAACTGGGCCGCGGGCGGGGCGGCGGCCACTGCATGACGTGCCCGATCGTCCGGGACCCGGTCGACTTCTGAACGCCCCCGGACCGGCCGGGCTCACCGCTCGACGTCCTGCGAGGGCCGCCACCGGCTCGTCACCGGCTCCCAGACCCGGATCGTGTCCCCGCCGCCCAACCGCGCCGCCGTGAAGGCCCGCCCCCGGTGGGCGGGGTCGGCGGCGACCGCCAGGGCGCCCGTCCGGCGGGCCTCGGGATCGGCCGGGTCGGCGATCGTCCGCACCGTCGCGCGGGCGGTGGCGCCCGGGGCCAGCCGGTAGCGCCCGGCGGGTTGCGCGGGCACCGGCTGGGCGGAACCGTCGAGATCCTGGAAGGTGACCGTGGGGAAGGGCGCCACCGAGCAGGCGCGCCCGCCCCGGTTGGTCACCTCGACCCGTACCACGGAGGGCGACGAGGGGACGCGGGAGGCGTGGAGGACCAGGGCGTGTTCCGGGCAGGGAGCCGTCTCCGCCGGGTCGGGGGCCGTCACGGGGAGCAGCGTCGCCGTCAGCGCGGCGAAGGCCGGGAGGAGGGCACCCGGGCTCACCGGTCGTCCTCCTCCGAGCCGCAGGAACTCCCGCTCGGTGGCAGAGAGCCGTACAGCAGGAACGAGTCCACCTTGCGCTGCACGCACGTCGAGGACAGATATCCGGTGTGCCCTTCGCCCCGGTTGTCGAGGACGACGGCCGCGTCACCGAGCCGCTTCGCGGTCTCCACGGTCCAGCGGTACGGCGTCGCCGGGTCGCCCCGGGTGCCGACGAGGAGCATCCTCGGTCCGTCGACGTCGCGGACCTCCTCGCGGATGTAGTCGGTGCCCTTGGGGCGGCCGTAGCACATCAGTACCTCGGTGAGGCGGTAGCGGCCGAACACGGGGGAGGCCTTCTCGTACTCGGCGCGCAGCCGGCCGAGGTCGTGGGTGATCCGGTCGGCGGTGGGGCGGTCCGGGTCGTCCGCGCAGTTGATCGCCATCAGCGCCGCGGGCAGGTTGTCCGGCGGGACGTCCTCCTCGTCGGTGAGCCCGCCGCCGCTCGCGCGCAGGGGGAGCGTGGCGCCGCCGGTGAAGCCCATCAGGCCCTGGGTGTCGCCGCTCTCGACGAGCTGCGCGATGGCCCGTTCCAGGGTGGGCCACAGCTCCCGGCTGTAGAGGGCCTGCGCGACGGCGCCCACGAGATCCTGGCCGGAGAAGCTGTCGCCCCAGACCGTCGGCACCGGGTCCTCGTCGAGGGACTCGACGAGCTGGACGACCTGTTCCCGTCCCGACCGGGGGTCCTGGCCGAACGGGCAGCCGATGTCCTCGGCGCACCAGTCGATGAAGTCGTCCAGCGCGGTCTGCTGTCCCTGGGCGCCCACGAGCGCCTGCTCGGTCATGGGTTCGGTGAGCGTGTCGACGCCGTCGAGTGCCAGCCGGCCGACCTTCTTCGGGAACTGGGCGGCGTACACCGCGCCGAGGCGCGTCCCGTAGGAGAAGCCCAGGTAGTTGAGCTTCTTGTCGCCGAGGGCCTCGCGCATGACGTCGAGGTCGCGCGAGGCGTCGACCGTGCCGATGTGGGGGAGGACGGGTCCGGAGTGCTCGGCGCAGGACGCGGCGGCCTCCTTCAACTGCCGCAGCACCGCCCGGGGATCGTCGCTCGCGTCCGAGTCGTCGGACGTCGCCTCCAGTGCCTCGTCGGTGCCGTCGCCGCAACTGACCGGTGAGGAGCGGCCGACGCCGCGGGGATCGAAGGTCACTACGTCGTAGCCCTTGGCCAGACCCATGAACGCGTCGCCCGCGAGCGCGAGTTGGCTCACACCGGGGCCACCGGGGCCGCCGAAGTTCAGCAGCACCGAGCCACGGGAGGTGCCGGTGGCGCGGTAGCGGGCCAGGGCCAGTTCGAGGGAGCCCTCGGCGGGGTGGGCGTAGTCGACCGGGACGGTGACCTTCCCGCACTGGAGCTCCCGGGGCATGTCCATGCCCTCGCAGCGGGACCAGGTGATCTTCTGGTCGTAGAAGCGGGACAGGTCGGGCCCGTCGTCCCGCGCCGCCGCCACGGGAAGCCCCGCTCCCAGCAGGGTGAGCCCGAGCGCTCCGGTGATCGCGCAGCGCCGCACTCCGGGCCGCGTGGACGGTCTAGCCGGCATGGATGCCTCCCGGGGCGCCCACCGCGGACCGGGGAGAACGGCGCCCACGCCCACGATAGGCGGCCCCCGGAACCCCCGCCTCCGGACGGACGGGGCCCCGGGTCCCGTCCGTGCCTGCCCGCACCCGCCCGTGGCCGGCCCGTGCCCGGCCCGTGCCTGTCCATGCCTATTCGACGGTTTTACAGCTAGTTCGACGACAGTGTCGCTCGATGGCGTGAAAGGCCGATAAGCCATAACTCGCACGCTTCACCGGCGTTTTATCCGGTGCGGGTGAGTGCCCGCGACCATGTCTGGAAGGCGGAACCTATGAGAAGGGTTACCCGAAACGGTGTGATCGTTGTCGCCGCGGTGTCCGGCGCGATGGCTGTGACGGCTCCCGTGTATGCCGATTCCGTCGCGGACGGCGGCTCGGCCGGCTCGCCGGGGCTGATCTCCGGCAACACGATCCAGCTCCCGGTGCACGTCCCCGTGAACGCGTGCGGGAACACCGTGAACGTGGTGGGGCTCCTCAACCCCGCCATGGGCAACACCTGCGTGAACGAGGGCGGCGGGGCGGGTCCCGCGGCGGGCGGCGCGAACGCCGAGGGTGGAGGAAAGGATTCACCCGGAGTGCTCTCCGGCAACGGCGTCGAGCTCCCGGTGCACCTCCCTGTGAACGTCAGCGGGAACAGTGTCAATGTCGTCGGGATCGGCAACCCGGCGGTCGGCAACGAGTCCGTGAACACGTCCGGCGACGAGCCCCCGGCCCCGGCGACCCCGCCCGAGACGGTGCCGAAGCCCGTACCGCCCGTGCAGGTCGACCCCGGACCGAGGTCGACCGTGCCGGAGCCCGGCCCGCCCGGGACCGCCCTCGCCCACACCGGCACGGACCTGACACTCCCCGCCGCCGCGGGCAGCGCCGCCCTGATCCTGGCCGGAGCGGTCCTCTACCGCCGCTCCCGCTCCCGCCCGACGGGCTGACAGGGCGAAGGCCCCACCGGCACGGAGAGGGCTGGTGGGGCCTCGGGGCCGCCGAGCAGGCTCTCAGGCATTCCCCGACAGGGGTGAGACCTGATCGCCATGAGGGCTCGGCGCATGGCCACGCCCGGGTGACGAGCATCGCCGGTCGGCGGCCTCCAGAGCCGGGCGCGTACAGCCCCGGACAGCCTCCGGCCGCGCCCCTTCTCCGGGCCCCGCTGACGGGCGGCCCCGCTCGGCTGTCAGGCCAGGGTCACGCTCGGGCCCGGACAGAGGCCGAAGCCCGACCGTGCTCGGGCGTGGACTTCGCTGAGCCGCGGACCGGTGGTGGGGTTGCACGGGGGCAGGGGAGGTCCGGCGGCCTCCAGAGCCGGGCGGGTGCAGGACCGGGTGGCGTCCAGCGCTGTTCCGTCGTCGGGCGTCGGTGGCGGGCGGCGGTCCCGCTCGGTCGGCGGGGCTGGATCGGGCTCGGGCCCGACAGGGGCCGACGTCTGATCGTGCTCGGGCGCGGATCTCGCTGAGCCGCGGACCGGCGGTGAGGCTTGCGCCGGGGGCATGGGGGGAGGGCTGGCGGCCTCCAGAGCCGGGCGCGCGTAGGTATGGACTGCATCCAGAGCCGCCCCTTCGCCGGGTCCCGGTAACGGGCGGTCCCGCTCGGTCGGCAGGGCTGGATCGCGCTCGGGCCCGACAGGGGCCGGACTCTGGCCCCGCTCGGCCCCGGGCCGGCGGCGCACGCCTGGGTAGGGCTGGGGCAGAGGTCAGGGGCGGCGGCTGGATCCGCCTGTGGTGAGGTTTGCGCCGTGTCTGCCGTCTGCCCGGGTCCGTCTCAGGCCGTGTCCGGCTCGGGTCGTGCCCCCGCTCGGGCCGTGTCCCCGGTCCGGCCGTGTTCAGGAGCGGACCGCCGTCAGCAGGACCATCCCTGAGTCGCCGTAGTCCGGGAGTGTCGGGTCCGAGTCGATTCTGCTGAGGGTCAGTTCCCTGGTCAGAGGGGCGAACACGTTCTCGACCATCGCCGGGTCCACCGGGCATCCCGGCCACCGCGACACCGGGCCGATCCGGTACGTCGGCATGTTCTCCATGAACGCCGCCACCAGATGCCCGCCCGGCGCCACGCACCGGGCGAAGGCCCTGCAGAACGCGCCGAACTCCTCCCGGTCCTCGGTGGCGCCCTCCGCGACGAAGTGCATGGACGCGAGGTCGTACCCGCCCGGCTCCAGCTCCCGCACATCACCGTGCACGACCCGCACCCGCGCCAGCGAGGCGGCGAGCGTCGCGGGAACCCCGGGGTTCAGCCGCCGGCACAGCGCGTGGAAGGGGAGCCAGCTCGCGTCGGGCCCGCACACGATCTGCCGTTCGAGGTAGGCGACGTTCCCGGCGCCCGCCTCGACGGCCTCGATGCGGCGGCTCGCCGCGGACGCCAGGATCAGCGGGTACAGGTTGGGTCCCGCGCCGAACTCCACCGAGCGGCCGATCCCGCCCGGCCCCAGCCGTCGGTAGAACGCCGAGTGGTGGGCGATGACCGCCGCGTCCGAGGGGTGCAGATCGCGGTAGTTCTCCGCGAGGTAGTCGGCGATCGGCCAGCGGTCCCAGTCCACGTCGTCATTGCGCGTCGGCAGGTCCGGCATGGGTCTCAGCTCCTCGTCCGCAGCGGGAACCGCGCGGCGAGCCGGCTCAGGGTCGCGGTCAGCCGCTCGATGTCCTCGTCCGAGTTGAGCGCGGTGATCTGCACCCGGAACCCGACCCGGTCGCGCGGGACCAGGGGGTAGGCGGCGAGCGTCACGTAGATGCCCTCCTCCCACAGGAACGCGGCCACCCCGTCGAGGTCGGCCGGGTCCGCCAGCGGGATCTCCAGGATGGGCAGCTCGTCCGTGTTCAGGGTGTGCACGTCCAAGTCGTGCAGATGATCCAGCACTTGGCGCGTCTTGCGGTGCAGGTCCGCCCGGATGCCGTCCCCGCGCCGGTCGTTGACCTCCAGCCCGGCCAGCGCGGTGGCCAGGGACGCGGTCGGGGAGGGGCCCGAGTACAGATAGGGCGCGGCGGCCGTCTTGAGCCGGTTCTTCAGCTCCGTCGGCAGCGCCAGGAACGCCAGCAGCGACGAGTACGCCTTGGAGAAACCGGCCGCCAGCACGATCCCGTCGTACGACTCGCCCGCGTACCGCACCACACCGTTGCCGCGCGCGCCGTACAGGCAGGACTCGTCGGCGCGGCGCTCCCCGATGACCCCGAAGCCGTGCGCGTCGTCCACGTACAGCGTCGCGCCCCGGGCGCGGCACACGGCGGCCAGCGCGGCGATGTCGGTGATGTTGCCGCTCATGCTGTTCACGCCGTCGACGCACACCAGCCGGGGCCCGGTGCCGGGCGCCGCGGCGAGCAACGCGTCGAGTTCCTCGGGGCGTTCGGCGTGGAAGCGGCGCAGGGTGGCGCCCTGGCCGCGGGCGACGGCGCACCCGTCGTACACGGTCCGGTGCGCGGTCGCCTCGACGAAGACATGGCCCGACTCGGCGAGGACGGGGATCACCGAGGAGTGGATGAGCGTCAGCGTCGGCAGCAGCAACGTGTCCGGGGCGTCGAGGAGTTCGGTGAGCCGCTCCTCGATCTGCGGATAGATACGGGGACTTCCGATCAGCCGCGACCAACTGGGGTGCGTGCCCCAGCGCCGCACGGCGGGCTCGATACCGGCCGCTATCTCCGGATCCCAGTCGAAACCGAGGTAGTTGCAGGAGGCGAAGTCGATCAGCCAGTGGCCCCGGCTGCGGATGTGCCGGCCCCGCACCTCGTCCAGGACCGCGTCGCTCATGAGGGTGGTGCGCCGCAGATGCTCCAGATCGGCCCAGCGCACGGCCCGTTCGCGGCGTGTCGAGGGGGCCGGCCCGGTCGGTTCGGGCTCGCCGTCCGTCGCCGTAGAGAACCTCACCCCGGCCCGCTTCCGTAGCACCCGCTCGCTCTGCCGCACCGTCATCGGCCGCGCGAACAGGAAGCCCTGCCCGAACCGGCAGCCCATCCCAGCCAGCAGGTCCCGCTGCGCCGGTTCCTCGATGCCCTCGGCGATGACCTGCATCCCGAGGGTGTCGGCGATGCGCACGATACCTTCGACGAGCGCCACCTGCCGAGGGTCCTGCGTGATGTCGTCGATGAACGACTTGTCGATCTTCAGCACGTCGATGGGGAAGTCCCGCAGATAGCGCAGGGACGAGAAACCGGTCCCGAAGTCGTCCACCGCGATGTGCACCCCCAGGTCCTTGAGCGCCTGGAGCACCCCGTGGATCTGCACGTCGTGGCGGAGCAGCAGCGTCTCCGTGAGCTCCAGTTGCAGCGACCCCGGCGCCAGCCCCGGCGTGCGCAGCGCCTCGCCGACCTGGTCCACGAACCCCGCGTCCCGGAACTGCCGGGCCGAGACGTTCACGCTGATGTACGGCGGCTCGCCCGTCCCGGACAGCTGCTGGAGCCCCGCGATGTCCTGGACCGCGTTCTCCAGCACCCACGAGCCCAGCACCGCGATGTGCCCGGTCTCCTCGGCCAGCGAGATGAACTGCTCCGGGGAGACGGGCCGGCGCGGGGACGGCCAGCGCACCAGCGCCTCGAACCCCACGACCTCGCCCACCGAGATGTCCACGACGGGCTGGTACCGCAGCGCGAACTCCTTGCCGGCGACCGCCCGCGCGAGCCTGCTCTGGAGGTCGTGCCGCTCCACCATCCGCGTGTGCAGGAGCGGCTGGAAGCGCCGCCACTGCCGTTTGCCCGCAGCCTTCGCCGCGTACAGCGCGAGATCGGCGTGCCCCAGCAGCTCCTCCGCGTCGGTGCTGTCGCGGGCCGTGGCCACGCCCACGCTGGCGGAGACGGTCACCGACTCCTCGCCCAGCGTGAAGGGCCGGGTCAGCGTCTGGATGACCTGCGCGGCCAGCAGCTCGGCGTCCAGCGGCTCGCGCGCGTCCTCCATCAGCACGGCGAACTCGTCGCCGCCGAGCCGGGCCGCGGTGTCCGTGCGGCGCAGCGCCTTGGACAGCCGGTTGCCGACGGCGACCAGCAGATGGTCCCCGGCGGAGTGCCCGAGCGTGTCGTTGACCTGCTTGAAGTCGTCCAGGTCGATGAAGAGCAGACAGGTCAGCGAGGCCTCCCGGCGCCCGCGCAGCAGCGCCCGCTCGATCCGCTCCAGCAGCAGCGTGCGGTTGGGCAGCCCGGTCAGCGAGTCGTGGAAGGCGCGCTGGGTCAGCTCGTGCTCCAGGCGCCGCTGCTCGGTCACGTCCCGCAGGGTGACCACCAGACCGGCCACGGTCCGCTCGTCCCGGAAGTCGCTGCACCGCACCTCGACCTCGACCCGGCCCGCCCGGTGCCGCACCCACCAGTGGTCGTGCGCCGCCCGCGGGCCGTTGTCCCGCACCGCCGTCAGCTCCCGCGCCGCCCGGTTCCGGTCCCGCGCGTCCAGGAGCTCCGGCAGCGCCGCCCCGACCAGGTCCGCGGTGCCGAACACGGACGCGGCGGACGGGCTGGCGTACCGGATGGTGTCGTCGTCCTCCAGGATCAGGATCACGTCGGAGGTGTTGCGCACCAGGGTGCGGAAGTACGCCTCGCTCTCCCGGCGGATGATCTCCTGGCGCAGCGCGACCCGCTCGACGGCGAGACCGGCGTGCGAGGCGAGGATCTCCAGCGAGGCGCGGGTCTCGGTGAGCTGCTCGCGGGGCCCGGCGACCAGCAGCAGGCCCGGGACCGCCGCGGTGGGACGGTCCGGCGGGGTCATCGGACAGGCCAGCACGGCGCTCGGCCCGTCCAGCTCCGCCGCCAGGCCGGGGTCCAGCTCCGCGCCCGGCACCATCCGGGTGCCGTCCGGGGCCAGCTCCGCCGCCCGCTCGGCCGACAGCAGCAGCGTGCGATGGGGCACGGCCGGGCCCAGGAGCGTGTCGACGGCCGTCTCGCACGAGCGGGCGACCTCCTCCTGGCGGACCGCCGAGACCAGCGAGGCCGCCGCCCGCCGCAGCGCCAGCTCCCGGGCGACCGCCCTGCGGTGCGCCACGACCATGCCCGCCAGCCGCAGGATCACCAGCAGGAACAGCACGCCGGAGAACGCGGCGATCACCGAGGCGTGGTGCGCGGTGCCCGCGAGCCCTTCGTAGAGCAGGATGCCCGGCGCGATGAGCGTCGCGACGGCCAGCACGACCAGCCGTCTGGGCCGGGGCAGCAGCGACTCCTTCTGCGACACGGTCGTCGTCAGCTCGACCATCGAGGGGTGCAGGGCGGCCAGCGCCCAGGCCGTGTAGAAGACGATCCAGCCCGTGTCCAGGAGCGTGCCCGTCTCCCACATGTCGTTGAGCTGGAGGATGCCGTAGGCGATGTCGAAGCCGAGCAGGGTCGTCGTGCCGACCACCAGCAGCTGGACCGAGCGGTTGTGTCCGTCCACGGGGCTCGGGGTCACCAGCCGTGCCAGCAGGGCCAGCACCAGGACGTCGCCCAGCGGGTAGGCGATGCTGATCGCCCGCTGCTGCCAGGTCAGTCCGTCGACCTCGGCCAGCGGCTGCACCAGGTACACCCACACCGGCAGCGCCAGACCGCACGTGATGATCAGCGCGTCGAGCAGACTGGGCAGGTCGGGGCCGGCGTACCGGTAGCGGATCAGCCCGGACAGGCCGATCGCCAGCAGCGGATAGGTGGCGAGGTAACAGGCGTCGGCGGGGGAGGGGAACGGGTTGGAGGCGTGGAAGTAGCCCTCCATCACGTTGTAGTACGTGTCGCCCGCGATGAACGTCAGCAGCCCCGCCGCCAGCACCCACCACGGCCAGTGGTGCGCGGGCCGGTGCAGTCGAGTGCCGACGAGTACGGCGACGACGCCGGAGAGACCGATGGCGGCCCACAGCGGGGTGCGGGTCACGGGGACCGTCAGATAGACGACGGTGGCGACCGCGACGGAGGTGACGTACGCGGTCATCAGCCGATGTGCCGGCAGCATGGGCATGCGCCTCCCCCCGCTGCGGGAGACCGGGCCGTACCTGGTCCGGAAAGCTTCTCGATCCTAGGCACCGGGTACGGCCACCTGCATCCCGAGCCGCCCGGTGCGTCACCGCGCGTGGAGACGCCGGTGCAGCGCGTGCACCTCCTCGGTCAGTTCCGGCACCGGGCCCTCGACGGTCACTCCGGGCGCCACCTCACGCACCGGCAGGGACCGCACCGGCGCCTCGGGCACCCCCAACTCCTTGAGCCATCCGCCCAGTTGCTCCGAGGACGCCACGTACACGATCCGGCCGAGCCCCACCCAGGCGTGCGCCGCCGCGCACATCGGGCAGTGCTCGCCGGAGGTGTACACCGTCGCGGCCTCCCGTGCCGCGGGCGTCATGTGCCCGGCGGCCCAGCGTGCCAGCTCGAACTCGGGGTGGCGGGTGCTGTCCCCGCCGGCGATCCGGTTGCGGTCCTCGGCGAGGACCGTGCCGTCCCCGCCCACCAGCACCGAACCGAACGGTTCGTCGCCCGCCTCCAGGGCTTCGGCGGCCAGCTCCACACAGCGGCGCAGATACGGCAGCTCGGTGTCCTTCACGGCCATGACGTACGGTCCTCCTCGCGTAGTGATCTTCGGTTGTCGCTCCATGGTCGCCCGGGACGACCCGGAGTCCCTCCGGGAAGACCCTGGAACGTGTCCGGGAAGACCCGGAATTCGTCCGAGAAGGCCCCGGAACGACCCGTAAAAGTGTTGCCCGGCGTGCGTCTTGGTGCTGGAGTGAGCCCATGGATCATGCCGCGGTGCTCGCCCTGTACGACCGGGACATGCGCGAGGGCGCACAGCCGGACAGCCCCGAGTCCCGGATCGAGCGGGTCGGCGGCGTCGTCCGCCAGGTCTCCGCCGAGCACGGCTGGAACGGCGTGGTGTGGTCGGATCTGGACGACCAGAGCGCGGACGCGGCGATCGCGGCGCAGGTCGCGTACTACGCGGATCTCGGCCGCGAGTTCGAGTGGAAGCTCTACGGGCACGACCTGCCGGTCGATCTCGGCAAGCGGCTCAGGGCCGCCGGGTTCGTGCCGCAGCCCGAGGAGACGCTGATGATCGGTGAGGTCGCCGACCTCACCCTGGACGCCGAGCCGCCCGAGGGCATCCGCGTCCTGCCGGTCACCGACCGCGCGGGCGTCGGTCTCGTCGCGGACGTCCACGAGGCCGCCTTCGGCACCGACGGCACCCGGCTGCGCCGCCAGCTCCTCGCCCAGCTGGAGGCCGATCCCGACAGCGTGGTCGCGGTCGTCGCCCTGGACGGCGACACACCGGTCAGCGCCGCTCGGATGGAACTGGTGCCCGGCACCCGCTTCGCGGGCCTGTGGGGCGGGGGTACGGTCGCGGCCTGGCGGGGCCGGGGCATCTACCGCGCCCTGGTCGCCGTACGCGCCCGGGAGGCCCAGGAGCGCGGCTACCGCTATCTCCAGGTCGACGCGATGAGCACCAGCCGCCCCATCCTGGAGCGCCTCGGTTTCGAGCCGCTCACCACGACCACGCCGTATCTGCGCACCCCGTGACCTGACCGGCGCGTGCGAAGGGCCCGGCCGCCGCAGGCCGGGCCCTTCGCGGATGCTGTAGGCGGGCCGTCAGCGACGGGCCCGTGTCCGGTCCAGGGCGGCCACGCCGAACGCCGCCAGAACGATCTGGATCAGCCACTCGACCCAGTCCACGCCCTTGGTGTCGGCCACGCCGAAGCCGGCCGCGATCGCCGAACCGAGCAGCGCGGCCACGATCCCGACGACGATGGTCAGCAGGATTCCGATGCGCTGCCTGCCCGGCACCACGAGCCGGCCCAGCACGCCGATGACGATACCGATCACGATCGCGCTGATGATCCCCGAGATCTCCATCTCAGCCCCTCTCCTCAAGACCCCCGCAGTAGTCCGGATGCCCGCTGCGGGCGGGGACAGTCCGCTCGTGCGTCAAGCGGCGGTCAACGTCGGTCCAAGCGTTGGCCGGGTGTCCGAAGTGACGCCTGTTCAGACCCTGATTGGGCATGTACCTTTCAAGTCGACCGGTCGTGAGCACGCGTGCGACCGGTTGTCTACGCGCGCAGATCCGCCCTGCTTCTACGCGCGTAGGCGAGGGCCCCGCACCCGCTTCTGCCCCAACCCCACACGGAGGTAAGCCGGATGCCCCGACTGCCCAGATCCCGCCACAGACTCGTCACGGCCCTCGCGGTGTTCGGCCTGCTCAGCGCCGGCGCCGTCCTGGAGGCCCCCGAGGCCGCCGCGGCCACCCCCTACCGGGTCCTGTTCGACAACGCGCACGCCGAGACGGCCGGCAACGCCGACTGGATCATCTCCACCAGCCAGCCCGACCCGCTGGGCGAGGACTCCTCGCCGTCGTCCGAGAGCGACTGGACCGGCGCGATCTCGTCCTGGGGCGTCGCGCTCCAGAAGACCGGCGACTACAGCCTGAAGACCCTCCCGTCCGGGTCGAGTCTCACCTACGGCGGCTCCGCGGCCACCGACCTGGCGAACTTCGACACGCTGGTCCTGCCGGAGCCCAACACGCTGTTCACGACGGCCGAGAAGACGGCCATCATGACCTTCGTGAAGAACGGCGGCGGTCTGTTCATGGTCTCCGACCACACCGGCGCCGACCGCAACAACGACGGTGAGGACGCCGTCGAGATCCTCAACGACCTGATGAGCAACAACTCGGTCGACTCCACCGACCCGTTCGGCTTCTCGGTCGACTCCCTCAGCATCGGGTCGGACTACCCGTCGGCGATCAGCGACAGCTCCGACCCGGTGCTCCACGGCTCGTTCGGCACCGTCACCAAGAGCCTCATCGCCAGCGGTACGACGGCCACGCTCAAGCCCGCCGACAACTCCGCGGTCAAGGGCCTCCTCTACCGCACCGGTTACTCCGGCACCACCGGAGCCTTCTTCGCCACCAGCGCCTTCGGCAGCGGCCGGGTCGCGTTCTGGGGCGACAGCTCACCGATCGACGACGACACCGGTCAGTCCGGCAACACCCTCTACGACGGCTGGAACGACTCCGGCGCCACCAACGCCGCCCTCGCCCTCAACGCCACCGAATGGCTCTCCGGCGGCAGCGGTGACGACGGCGGAGGCGGCGGGGGCGACACGTCCTGCACCGACACCCAGCTCCTGGCCAACCAGGGCTTCGAGTCCGGCAGTTCGTCCTGGACCGCGACCAGCGGCGTCATCACCAACTCCTCCGGCCAGTCGGCCCGCACCGGCTCCTACTACGCCTGGCTCGACGGCTACGGCAGCAGCCACACCGACACCCTGTCCCAGTCGGTGACCATCGGCTCCGGCTGCTCGGCGACCTTCAGCTTCTACCTGCACATCGACACGGCCGAGACGACGACCAGCACGGCCTACGACACCCTGTCCGTGCAGGTCCTGAACAGCTCCGGCACCGTTCTCGGCACCCTCGCCACCTACTCCAACCTCAACGCGGCCTCCGGCTACACCCAGCGCAGCTTCGATCTGAGCGGGTACGCGGGCCAGACCGTGACCCTCAAGTTCACCGGCACGGAGGGCTCCGTGCTCCAGACGTCGTTCGTCGTCGACGACACCGCCCTCAGCATCACCTGACGAGAACCCGGCCCCGCCCTCCGCCCGGCGGGGCCGCATACTCGTCTCCCGTGAAGGAGACACCACTGGGCGGCGGTGCCGTCAGCGGGGCCGTGCGCGTCGGACCGACCGTGCGGCGTGCCCCCTCGCGGCGGTCCGCGTACGTACGGGAGCTGCTCGACCTGTTCGAGCGGCGCGGCTGGCCGGGCGCGCCGAGGTACCTGGGCCGGGACGAACGGGGCCGCGAGAGCCTCGGCTTCCTGCCCGGCCGCGCCGCCCTCACGCCCGGGGAGCGCGCCGCCGCCCGCACCGACGAGACCCTCGCCCAGGTGGCGCGCCTGGTGCGGGAGTTCCACGACCTGACCGAGGGCACCGGGCCGGCCCGCGGGCACGAGGTGGTCTGCCACAACGACCTCGCCCCCAAGAACACCGTGTACGCCGTCGACGGTGCCGCCTGGCGGCCCGTGGCCTTCATCGACTGGGACCTCGCGGCCCCCGGCGAACGGGTGTGGGACCTCGCCCACGTGTGCTGGCAGTACCTGGACCTGGGGCCGGGCGTGACGGACGTCGAGGAGGCCGCGCACCGCGTCCGGGTCCTGCGGGACGCGTACGGGGCGATCGACGGGGACCGGCTGCTGGACGCCGTGCCGGAGTGGCAGGACCGCTGCCGGCGCGGCATCGAGGCCGGGGCGGAACGCGGGGAACCGGCCATGGTCGGGCTGCGGGAGCGCGGGGTCGTGGAGGAGCTCCGGGCGGCGCGCGCCTGGGTCGCCGCCCACCGGGAGGCCCTGGGCCGGTTCCTGTGACGTCGGGCGGCGAGCGGGTCGGGTGACGGCGGCGGCCGGTCTGCGGGGTGCGGGCCGGCCGCCGGGCCGTCCTTCCAGGCGACGAGAGGGGGCGGGTCACGCCCGGGGAGCGCTCCTGGCCGCCGTCGCGGTGCACATCAGCCCGAGGACCACGGCGAGGCCGCCGATGATGACGTTGTTCAGCACGACTCCGGCGTCGGGGCTCTCGCCCACGATCCAGGGCGCGACGATCATCCAGACGCCGACCGCGCAGAACGCCCAGCTCAGGCCGTACATCCGCTCCGGGCTCTGGGTGAATCCGAGGGCCAGCAGAGCGATCGCGACGCCGATGACGAGGTTGTGGGTGACGAGCGCGGGCTGGCTCGTCGTGTAGTGGAGGATCCACGGGGACACGGCGCAGTACAGACCGAGCAGGAACACCGGTCCGTCCACGAGCGCCACATCGCGACCGCCGAGCATGCGGGCGTACCGGGCCCGCATCTCGGAGACATCCGGGTGGGTGGTCATGTCACCCCTGGTGGGCGAGACGTTGGCCATGACTCGTCTCCTTCTGGATCACGGGCCCGACCGCGTCCGGGGCGGAACGCGGAGTGCGCCACGTATGCCCAGTTTGCTCTTATTTCCGCCTTATGTGTAGAGGTGGGAGGTGTCCGAAGCGGTCCTCGGGCCCGGGATCGCGGGCTGCGCTCTGCGGCGCCGGTGCCACAGCGCCAGGAGGGAGAGCGCCGCCAGCGTCCAGAGCAGCGGTTTCGCCGTCCCCGGGGGCAGGGCGGTGGGGCGCGGGGCGGGTAAGGGGCGGGGGGAGTCCCCCTGCCGTGCCTCGCGCACGATCGCCGCCCAGACCCGCTCGGAGGGGGAGACCGGGAAGTCGTACGGGTCAGGGGTGCGGCCCGCCGTCACGGCGCGGCCGAGCGCGGCGAGCGCCTCGCGGCACCGGGGACACAGGGCCATGTGCCGCCAGATCCGGTCCAGTTCGTCCGGAGGCCCCGCCCGCTCGCCGTCGAGCGCGATGGCCACGAGGACGTCCGGAGGTACGTGATCGTTGTCGTGCGTCGCGGTCATCCGCCACCTCCGCCTGCCACGCCGGTGCGAGTTGCGCCCGCCCGGGACGACCGGCGCCGCTCCCGGACGGGGGTGATCGCAATCGACTTCGGGTGGAGAGGCCCCTACGGATGCGCCTGTGCGCAGGGGTTTTTCCTACGCCGGGCGAAGCGTCGACGGTTTCGTTCGTGATCGAGATTGCAACGTTCCTGCGTCGAATGAACACTTAGTGATCATTCCGTGGCGCTCAGGCGGTCGCCTGCTCCTCCAGGCAGCGGCGCAGCTGGTGCAGTCCGCGCCGGGCGTGACTCTTCACGGTGCCCAGCGGCCAGCCGGTGTGCTCCGCGATCTGCGTCTGGGTGAGATCGGCGTAGAAGGCGAGCCGCAGCACCCGCTGCTGGGCGACCGGCAGCCGTGTCAGCTCGTGCTGGACGAGCACCCGGTCCACGGCGGCCTCCGGACACTCGCCCGAGGGATCGGCGATCGCCAGCGAGGCGCCCGCGGCGGCCACGAGATCCGTGCGGCGCGTGCGCGCGGAGAGCGCGTCGGCGATCCTGCGCCGGGTGATGCCCACGATCCAGCTGCTCAGCGTGCCCCGCTCCGGACGGAAGCCCCCGCGCCCCCGCCACACCGCGAGGAACACCTGCTGGGTCACGTCCTCCGCCTCCCTGAGATCTCCCAGGGAACGCCAGGCGAGCGTGTGCACCAGCGTGGACCAGCGCCGGTAGGCCTCCGCCAGGCACCGCTCCTCGCCCGCCACCAGCCGCCGGGCCAGCTCCTCGTCCTCGTACGACACCTCCGCCGGCGCCCACAGGGGCTCCGCGGGGGACGGCACCGTGACGTCCTGCTGCTGGTTCATGGCGACGGCTCCTCACCTGTCGGGCGCCGGCCGGGATGCGCCCGATCCGGGCGTCCCGGTGTGTCCATCCTTGGAGCCGTGGAGCCTGCCCTCAACTTGCGTCGTTTCTGCGTCGTATAGTCGACGCATGACCGAGTCGCCCGCCGACGTCCCGCTCACCACCGGGGGCCTCGCCCGCCGGCTGGGCGTGTCTCCCACCACGCTGCGCTCCTGGGACCGCCGCTACGGCATCGGACCGGCCGTGCGCGCCGACGGACGCCACCGGCGCTGGTCCGTCCAGGACGTCGCCGTGCTGGAGACGATGTGCCGGCTGACCTCCTCCGGGGTGCCGCCCGCCGAGGCGGCCCGCGTCGCCAAGGAGGGCGGGCAGACGCCCGGTCCGCCGGCCGAGGCCGCGCTGCCGTCCAACGCGGCCGGCACCCTGCCCCTCGGGGATGTGCGCCAGGAGTGCCGCGGCCTCGCACGGGCCGCCGTCCGGCTCGACGCGCCCGCCGTCGACGACCTGCTCGCGAGCGCGGTGAGCCAGTACGGCGTCATCACGGCCTGGCACGACGTGATGATGCCGACGCTGCACGCGGTGGGCCGCAAATGGGCGTCCTCCGGGGACCGGTACGTCGAGGTCGAGCACCTGCTGTCCTGGCACGTCTCCACCGCCCTGCGCCGCCGCACCCCCGTGTCGGGCCCGCGCGAGACCCCCACGGCGAACGGGCCCGTCGTCCTGGCGTGCGTGCCCGGGGAGCAGCACACCCTGCCCGTCGAGGCGCTCAACGCCGCGCTGGGCGAACTCGGCGTGCCCACGCGGATGTTCGGCGCCGCGGTGCCCGGCGAGGCGCTCGCCGCGGCGGTGCAGCGGCTCGGCCCCTCGGCCGTGTTCCTGTGGGCGCAGTCGCGGTCCATCGCGAGCCTGCCGCTGGCCCGCTACGTCGCCGCGACCCGCTGGGGCGTCAAGGGCGCCCGGCGGCAGCCCCGGGTGATCCTCGGCGGCCCCGGCTGGTCGGGTCCCGCGGCGCGCGAGATGCCCCGGCCCGGGGCCCTGAAGGACGCCGTCGCGCTCTTGGCGGACGCCTACACCGGCGCGGCGGCCACCGCCGCACACTGACCGGCGGACCCGGCCGTGCGCTGACAGGCGACCGCAGCCGCACGCTGGCCGGTGGCCACGGCCGTGGGATGACGGGTGGACGCCGGCGCGCGCTGACCGGTGGCCACACTCGTGCGCTGGCTGGCAGACGCCACGGCGCATTGGCTTGCGGCCATAGCTGTGCGTTGCCCGGTGGACGCGATCGTGCGCCGGCTGGTGGCCACGGTCGTGCGTGGACCGGTGGTCACAGCCGCCCACCGGCCGGCGGACGCCACCGCGTGCTCACCGGCGGACGCCGCCGTGCGCTCACCAGTGGACGCCACCGCGTGTTCACCGGTCGTCCGGATCGCCTGGGCCGACCCGGTCACCGCATCCGATCGGGCCCCGCGACCGGAACACCTCCATGCACCCGTGCAACTCGCGGACGCCGACCGCCGGCTCCGGGCGGCCGACGCAGGGCCGCCGGGTGCGCGAAGGAGGATCACGTGCCCGCGTTCCCCGACACCCCCGACGTCCTCGTGGTCGGAGCGGGCCTCGCCGGGCTCGCCTGCGCCGCGGACCTGCTCGCCGCCGGGCTCACCGTACGCGTCCTCGAAGCCTCCGACGGCGTGGGCGGCCGGATGCGCAGCGACCTCGTCGACGGCCATGTCGTCGACCGGGGCTTCCAGGTCCTCAACACTTCCTACCCCCAGATTCGCCGCCGCCTCGTACTGCGCGAGCTGGGCCTTCGGCCGTTCACGCCGGGCGTCCTCGTGCACACCGGCCACGGAAGGCTGCGGTTCAGCGACCCCAGCCGCCGCCCGCACTCCCTGGGGGAGCTCCGGCCGGGACGCCTCGCGGGACCGCGCGACCTCGCGGCGCTCGGCGTGCTGTCGGCCCGTGACGCGCTCGCCCCGGTGAGCCTGGTGAAACGCTCCAGGGACCGCACCACCGGGACCGCGCTCGCCGCCGCCGGTTTCAGCGAGGAGTTCGTCGAGCGCTTCTTCCGGCCGTTCCTGTCCGGGGTGTTCCTGGAGGACGGACTGGAGACCTCCAGCCGCTTCTTCCACCTGGTCTGGCGCAGCATGCTCCGCGGCACCCTGTGCCTGCCCCGCACCGGGATCTGCGCCGTGCCCGAGGCGCTCGCCGCCGCGCTGCCCGCCGGGACGGTACGGCTGGAGACACCGGTGAGCGGGCTCACCGACGACGGGGTCCGCACCGAGGACGGCTCCGAACGGGCCGCGCCCATCGTGGTGGTGGCCACCGGACCCGGGCCCGCGAGCACGCTGCTTCCCGGTCTGCCGGTCCCCGGGTACCGGGTGGTCACCACGTACTTCCACGTCGCCCCGCGTTCCCCGCTCGGCGAGCCGACCCTCCTGGTCGACGAGCGGCGCCGGTTCCTCAACACCTGCGTCCTCAGCGACGTGGTGCCCGAGTACGCCCCCGGCGGCGGCGCCCTCGTCGCCACCTCCGTCCTGGGCGCGGAGGACGAGGGGCGCGAGACCGCCCTGCGGACGGCGCTGGCGGAGGCGTACGGCACGGACACCGCGGGCTGGGACCTGCTGACGGTCCGGACGATCCCCGACGCGCTGCCCGTGATGACGCCGCCGCAGCCGCTCAGCTCCACCACCCGGTTCGCCCCGGGGCGGTACGTGTGCGGCGACCACCGCGCGACCGGCTCGGTGCAGGGCGCGCTGGCGTCCGGGGCGCGCGCCGCCCGTGAGGTGCTGCGGGACCTCGGCCGCTGAGGACCGGGTGTCGCCGCCGAGGACCGGGTGTCAGGGCCCGGTGGCAGAGCCTGGTGCCAAGGCCCGGTGTCAGGGCGGTCCGTCGCCGCGGTCCGCCTCCTGCCGGAGCAGCTCGTCGAGATCGGCGAGCCGGTCCAGGCCCCGGACGGCCCGGGTCATGCGCTGATTGCCCTCCAGCCGGGCCCGGTGGCGGTGCAGGAACGCCCAGTACCCGGCGGTGAACGGACAGGCCCGCTCGCCGACCCGTTCGGTGGGCCGGTAGGGGCACGGACCGCACAGATCGCTCATCCGGTTCACGTAGGCCCCGCCGGAGGTGTACGGCTTGGTCGTCATCCGGCCCCCGTCGGCGTACTGGGACATGCCGACCACGTTCGGCAGCATCACCCAGTCGTATCCGTCGACGAAGCAGCGGTGGAACCAGTCCGTCACCGCCGCCGGGTCCCAGCCGCGCTGGAGGGCGTGACTGCCGAGCAGCATCAGCCGGGGGATGTGGTGGGTCCAGCCGGTGTCGCGGACCTGCGCCAGCACCGTGGACAGACAGCGCGCGCCGACCGCGTCGGCGTCCAGCTCCAGGAACCACTCCGGCAGCGGCGCGTGATGGCGCAGCGCGTTGCGATGGCGGTAGTCCTCGCCGAAGTACCAGTACAGCTGCCACACGTACTCGCGCCAGCCGGCGATCTGCCGGACGAACCCCTCCGCGCTGTTGACGGGCACCTCCCCCGACCGCCAGGCCCGCTCGGCGCGTTCGACGCACTCCAGCGGGTCCAGCAGGCCGAGGTTGAGCGACGAGGACAGCAGGCTGTGGCTGAGCACCGGGTCACCGGCGAGCATCGCGTCCTCGTGCGGCCCGAACCCGGCCAGCCGGCGCTCCACGAAACGGTCGAGCGCGGCGAGCGCCTCCCGGCGGGTGGCGGGGAAGAGCCGGGGCCCGTCGCGGCCGACGAAGCGGATCCCGTCCTCGCGCTCCCAGCGGTCCAGGTCCTCGCGCACCTCGTCGTCCACGGCGTCCTCGCGCGGCCGGTAGGGGGCGGGCGCGCCGAGGGTGCCGGCCCCCTTGGGCGGGGGCTCCCGGTTGTCGTGGTCGTGGTTCCAGCGCCCGCCCGCCGGGGCGTCCGCGTCCATCAGGAGCCCGTGGCCGCGGCGTACCCAGCGGTAGAAGTCCTCCTGGAGCAGCCGCTGCCCGCCGTGCCCGTCGGCCCAGGCACGGAAGTCCTCCTGCGGGACGAGGAACCCGCGCGGCGGCAGCACGGTCACCCCGGACAGCGACCGCACCAGCCCCAGCGCGGCCCGTGACGTGGGGTGACGCACTGTCAGGGGCGGTCGGCCGACGGCCTCGCGCAGCCCCTCGCGGTAGGTCTCCGCCCGCACGTAGCGCACCCGGTCGCCGAGTTCGGCGGCGCGGTGCCGCATCGCGGACAGCACGAGATGCGCCTTGGCGCGGTGGAAGCGGCGCCGCCGGAAGACCGAGCGGGCCTCGATCATCACTACGGGCGCGTCACGGGCCGGGCCGCCCTCGCCCGGGGAGAGGAAGGCGGGGCCGAGCTGGTCGCCGAAGAGCCAGTGGGGGACGGTCATCGGGCCGCGCTCCTCAGTCCAGTCCGCGGGCCTGCTTGAAGCGGGCCAGCCCCTCGGAGAGTTCGACGACCGGGTCCGGGTAGTCGTCGATCGCGGCCCGGTCCAGGCCGCGCAGCTTCCACGGCTCGTGCACCTGGGGCGCCTGGAGAGAGGCCAGTTCGGGCACCCAGCGCCGCACGTACGCGCCGTCGGGGTCGTAGCGCTTGGCCTGGGTGACCGGGTTCAGGACGCGGTTGGGCCGGGAGTCGGTGCCGGTGCCCGCCATCCACTGCCAGTTGAGCTGGTTGTTGGCCACGTCCCCGTCGACCAGGAGATCCAGGAAATAGCGGGCGCCCACGCGCCAGTCGACGTAGAGCGTCTTGGTCAGGAAGCTCGCCGTCAGGAGCCGGCCGCGGTTGTGCATCCAGCCCTCGTGGTGGAGCTGGCGCATCGCCGCGTCGACGACGGGGTAGCCGGTGCGGCCCTCCTTCCAGGCGGCGATGTCCTCGCCCGCGTCCCGCTCGTCGCGCCACACGTCACGCTTGGTGCGGTAGTCGACGGTGGCCGTGTCGGGGTCGGAGGCGAGGACCTGGCGGTGGAAGTCGCGCCAGCAGAGCTGCCGTACGAACGCCTCGGCGCCGGGGCCGCCCGCCTTGCGCGCCCGGTGCACCAGTTCCACGGGGGAGAGGGTGCCGAAGTGCAGATGGGGCGAGAAGCGGGAGGTGGCGTCCCCGGCGAGGTCGTCGTGGCGGTCCTCGTAGGCGCCGATGCCGGTGCGCAGCCAGCTGGTGAGGAGCCCGCGGCCCCGCTCCTCGCCGCCCTCGGCGAGGTCCGGCGACAGCCCGGTGAGCGCGGACCGGGCCGGGACCGGGTCCGAGCCGACCCCGTCGGGCACCCGGACCACGCGCGGCGCGCCCAGCGCGGGCCGCAGCTGTACGTCGGACCAGTGCCGGAAGTACGGCGTGAACACGGCGAAGTGGTCGTTGGCGGCCGGGGTGACCGCTCCGGGCGCGACCGCCGTGGTCACCGTGTCGTGGACGTGCAGCCGACGCCCCTCGGCCTCCAGCGCCCGGCGCAGCCGGACCTCGCGGGCGTGGGCGTACGCGCTGACGTCGGCGGCCATGTGCACCTCGTCGGCGTCCGTCTCGGCGGCGACCTTGCACACCTCCTCGACGACCGGGCCGGAGCGGACCACGAGACGGCCGCCGCGCTCGCGCAGTCCTGCGTCCAGGTCGCGCAGACAGTCGGCGAGGAAGGCCAGCCGGTTGGGCGCGGCGAATCCGGCGCCGTCCACCCCCGGGTCCCGCACGAAGAGCGGGACGACCTGGTCGGCCTCCGTCGCGGCGCGCAGCGGCGGGTGGTCGTGCAGGCGCAGGTCGGAGGTGAACAGGACGATCGAGACGGTCATGAGGCGGTGCTCCAGGGAACGAGGGCGAGCGAGGGCGGGGCGGGTCAGCGGGCCGGTGAGCGTTCGGTCGCCGGGCGGGCGGGTTCGTGCGCCGCGGCGTGGGAGATGTTGCGGGCCATGCCGCCGAAGACGACGGCGTGGAAGGGCGAGACGCTCCACCAGTAGGCGTGGCCGAGCAGTCCGCGCGGATGGAACAGGGCGCGCTGGCGGTAGCGGGTGCGGCCCTCGTCGTCCGTGCTCGCGGACATCTCCAGCCAGGCCAGGCCCGGCAGCCGCATCTCGGCGCGCAGCCGCAGCAGATGGCCCGGCTCGATCTCCTCGACCCGCCAGAAGTCGAGGGAGTCACCGGCCCGCAGCCGGGTCGCGTCACGGCGTCCGCGGCGCAGACCGACGCCGCCCACCAGCCGGTCCAGCCGGCCGCGTACCGCCCAGGCCAGCGGGAAGGAGTACCAGCCGTTCTCACCGCCGATGCCCTCGATGACCCGCCACAGCGCGGCGGGCGGGGCGTCGACGGTCAGCTCCCGCACGTCGGTGTAGAGGCTGCCGCCCGCCCAGTCGGGGTCGGTGGGCAGCGGGTCGCTGGGGGCGCCGGGCACGGACGCCGAGGACCAGCGGGTGGTGACCTTCGCCTCCCGGACCCGGCGCAGCGCCAGCCGGACCGCCTGGTCGAAGCCGAAGGGATGGCCGGGCGGGTCGGGCACGTACCGGGCGATGTCGTGCTCGTGGCAGACGACCTCGTGGCGCAGCGACTCGGTGAGCGGCCGGGCGATGGAGGCCGGGACGGGGGTGACCAGGCCGACCCAGTGGCTGGACAGGCCGGGGGAGAGCATCGGGACGGACAGGATGAGACGGTGCCGCAGCCCGGCCACGGACGCGTACCGGATCATCATCTCCCGGTAGGTGAGGATGTCTGGCCCGCCGATGTCGAAGGCGCGGCTGACGTCGGACGGCATCCGGGCGCTGCCCACCAGCGCCCGGAGCACGTCACGGACCGCCACGGGCTGGATCCGGGTGTGCACCCAGCTCGGGGTGACCATCACCGGCAGCCGTTCGGTGAGATAGCGCAGCATCTCGAAGGAGGCCGAGCCCGAGCCGATGACGACGGCGGCCCGCAGCACGGTGGTGGGCACCCCGGACGCCAGCAGGATCCGGCCCACCTCGGCGCGGGAGCGCAGGTGCGGCGACAGCTCCTCCTCGGGCACGTCGGCGGGGGTCAGCCCGCCCAGGTAGACGATCCGCCGCACGCCCGCGGCACGGGCCTGTTCGGCGAAGACCCGGGCGGCCCGGCGGTCGGTCTCCTCGAAGGTGTCGCCGCTGCCCAGGGCGTGCACCAGGTAGTAGGCGACGTCCGTGCCGCGCAGGGCCTCGGCGACCGAGCCGGCGTCGAGGACGTCCCCGCGCACCACCTCCGCCTCGCCCGCCCAGGGGTGGTCCCTGAGCTTCTCCGGCGACCTCGCCAGGCAGCGCACCTGGTGCCCGGCGGCCAGGAGTTCGGGCACGAGGCGCCCGCCGATGTAGCCCGTCGCGCCGGTCACCAGGCAGCGTGCGCCCGTTCCGGTGTGCTCGTCGTTCATCAGCGGTCGGTCCTCCGTGTCGACGTCCCCCTCCGTGCGGAACCCCTGTGATCACTTCCCGGCGCGGGCCGGTGGCGGATGCACCCGCCTCCGCGGGTCCTCGGTGTCTATAGGCTTCTCGTGTGGCCACAGCAGACGACCCTCAGCAGCACCCGCAGGCGCCCGGATCTCCCCGGAACCCGCTGGGGACGGATCTCCACTCCCTCGCCGTCGGGCTGCGCCGGATGAACGGGGAGATCAACCGTCTGGTCCATGGTTTCGCGGGTGGCCAGGGTCTGCACGCCACGGACGTCCAGGCGCTCGCGGCGATCCTGGACGCCGAGGAGCCGATGACGCCGGGACGGCTGCGCGAGCACCTCGGGCTGACCTCGGGCGCGGTGACCGCCTGTCTCGACCGGCTGGAGAGCGCCGGGCACATCCGCCGGGTCCGGGAGAGCAGCGACCGCAGGGTCGTGCACCTGTACTACGCGGCCGACGCCCGGGACGCGGCGCGCACCTACTTCCGGCCGCTCGCCGCGGCGACGGAGCAGGCCCGTGCCCGGTTCACGGACGACGAACTGGCCGTGGTGAGCCGGTTCCTCCTGGCGATGAACGAGGAGATGTCGCTGCTCAGGTCCCCCTGACGCGGGACCGCGGGGCGCGGCGCGAGGACGCCTCGAAAATGATCGGATCCGCTGCATCCGGGGACCCGGTGTCAGGAGAAGACTCAATCATTGAGATTCTTTGTTCTTGAGAGTCTCTGCTCTTGAGCTATCCGTCCGCTCTCGAGCCATCTGTTCGCGACGCCTGGAGAACCATGTCCCTCACCCCGCGCCGAGGCCGCTTCCTCGTGCCGCTCCTGCTGCTCGTCGTCTGGCTGGGAGTCGGCGGCGTCCTAGGGCCCTTCGCCGGCCGGCTGGGCGAGGTCGCCACCAACGACCAGGCCGCCTTCCTGCCCCGCAGCGCGGAGTCGACCGAGGTCGTCACCGCACAGGAGGCCTTCGACCAGGACGAGACCCTCCCGGTGATCGTCCTGTGGACCGCCGCCGAGGACGGAGGCGACGTCGCCGGCCGGCGGACCGCCGCCACCGGCGTCCTGTCCTCCCTCACCGGCACCGAGGGCGTGACCGGCGAGGTGTCGCCCGCGCTGCTGTCCGAGGACGGCCAGGCCCTGGAGGGCGTCGTCCAGCTCCGCCCCGACCTCGGCGACCGGCTCGCCGACACCCTGGACCGGATCCGCACGGCGGCCGAACGCGTTCCCGGCAGCACCGTCCAGCTCGCCGGACCCGCGGCGACCCAGGCCGACCTGTCCGACGCCTTCGCCGGCATCGACGGACTGCTGCTCGCCGTCGCGCTGGTCACCGTCCTGGTGATCCTGCTGCTCGTCTACCGCAGCGTGCTCCTGCCGCTCGTCATCATCCTCGGCGCCGTCTTCGCGCTCGGTCTGGCCTGCGCGATCGTCTACGTCCTCGCCGACCACGACGTCGTCCGCGTCGACGGCCAGGTCCAGGGCATCCTCTCCATCCTCGTCATCGGCGCCGCCACCGACTACGCCCTGCTCCTCACCGCACGCTTCCGCGAGGAACTCGCCGGGCACGCCGACCGGTACACCGCCGTCCGGGCCGCGCTGCGCCAGTCCTGGGGCGCCATCGTGGCCAGCGCCGCGACCGTCGCGCTCGGCCTGCTCGCCCTGCTGATCAGCGACCTCACCAACAACCGGGCGCTCGGACCCGTCGGCGCCATCGGCATCGTCTGCGCCGTCCTGAGCACCCTGACCTTCCTGCCCGCCGTCCTCGTCCTGCTCGGCCGCGCCGCCTACTGGCCCGCCAAGCCGCGCCCCAGCGCCGGCCAGGGCATCTGGCGCCGCGTCGCCTCCCTGGTGGACCGGGCCCCGCGCAAGGTCTGGGCGGGCTCCCTCGTCGCCCTCCTGGTGTGCGCCGCCTTCGCGCCCGCCCTCAGCTCCAGCGGCGTCGCCCTGGACGAGACCTTCGTCGACGACGCCCCCTCCGTCAGCGCCCAGCAGACCCTCGTACGCCACTTCCCCGGCGGCTCCGGCAACCCCACCGTCGTGATCGCCGACGCCGACCGGCTCGACCAGGTCGTCGACAAGGCCCTCGCCACCCAGGGCGTCGCCGACGCCGCCGGGGTCACCGAGTCCGGCCGGCCCGGCGCCGAACCGCTCGTCGTGGACGGCCGGGTCCGGGTCGACGTCACCCTCAAGGACGCCGCCGACAGCGACGCCGCCAAGGACACCGTCGCCCGGCTGCGCACCTCCCTGCACGCCGTGCCCGGCGCGGACGCCCTCGTCGGCGGCTACACGGCCCAGCAGTACGACACCCTGCGCACCGCCGAACGCGACCGGACGCTCATCGTCCCCGTCGTCCTCGCGATCATCTTCGTGATCCTCACCGTGCTGCTGCGCTCGCTGCTGCTGCCCGCGCTGCTGGTCGCGACCGTTGCGCTGAACTTCCTGGCGACGCTCGGCGTCTCCTCCCTCGTCTTCGAGCACGTCTTCGGGTTCAGCGGCACCGACCCGTCCGTGCCGCTGTACGGATTCGTGTTCCTCGTCGCCCTCGGCGTGGACTACAACATCTTCCTCATGTCCCGGGTGCGGGAGGAGTCCCTCACCCACGGAGTGCGCCAGGGCGTGCTGCGCGGCCTGGTCGGCACCGGCGGCGTGATCACCTCGGCGGGCGTGGTGCTCGCCGCGACCTTCGCCGCCCTCGGGGTCATCCCGCTGGCCTTCCTCGTGCAGATCGCGTTCATCGTCGCCTTCGGCGTGCTCCTCGACACCCTCGTCGTGCGCTCGCTGCTGGTGCCCGCCCTCGTCCGCGACCTGGGGCCTGTCGCCTGGTGGCCCGGCGCCAAGGCGTTCGAGCGCCCCTCGGCACCGGAGAGCGGGCATGCGCCGGAGATTCGCGGGCAGGCGCACAGTACGGCGACGGGTCGCCGTGGCTGACCAAGGGCCGAACCCGGAGGTGACCGCGGACATGGGCGCGAAGATGTTGGAGCGATTCCCGGCGGGTGCCCCGCGAGGTTCCTGGCCCGCGGAGGAGTACGCGGCACAGCGCCGCGCCCTCGGCGAAGCCGCGACGGTCGTCATGGACCTGAAATCGGACGCGTTCCTCGTGGTGGTCCACGGGGACGAGGACTGAGCCGACGACGGACCGGCCCCCGCGCCTGCGGGGGCCGGTCCGTCGTCGGTCGGCCGGAGCCGAGCGAGTCCCGGTCAGCCGGAGCCCACCGTGTCCAGGTCCTCGCCGGTGACCAGCCGTGCGCGCACCTCGACCTCGGCGTCCCGCGGCGCGGGCACCGCGAGCGTCCGCCCGTCCCGGGTCACCGACACGTCCCCGCTCACCGAGAGCCGGGTCACGGCCCGGCTGCCGGCCGCCAGTACGTACCAGCGGTCCTTCGGCGAGCGCCAGCCGCTCTCCGCGACGATGTGCTGGCCGAAGCGGCTGCACGACGCCGTCGACCGGACCCGGGTGACCGTGTGGGCCGGGGCGTCGGCCGCGTACCTGCTCGTCCGGAAGGACACCGTCACGTCGCCCGAGCCGCGCCAGCTGTCGGCGCGGGCGCACGTCCACACGGCGTGGCCGCCCCCGTCGGGCAGATCCTGCTCGGCGAAGTCCCAGGCGTTGACCGCCCGCACCCCGCTGCCCTCCAGCGAGTCCAGGGAACAGGCCTGGTGGGCCCAGGCCACCAGGGCCTGCGGTCCCGTGGCCTCACGGGGCTGACGCGCGGGCGGGGTCCCGTGCCCCGGCAGCGGGGTGTAGGTGAGATGGACCGGCGACAGGCCCGTCATCGGGGCCAGCAGGAAGGCGTGCCGCTCGGCGATGCGCTCCGAGGACCGCAGTTGCAGCACCGGACGGCTGTCGCAGCCCTTCGCGGCCGACACGAGCGGCACCGGGTCCGTGACACCGTCCTTCCCCACCCGCAGCGGGCTGCCCAGCTTGTCGGGGCGGAGCAGATCGCGGGTCTGCGCCTCGGCGACCCACGGCGCCAGCACATAGCGGGCCTCGCCGTCCCGTGACCCGACGGCGACCGCCGCGGCCGTGGTGACGTCCGCGTCGTCGGCCCGCGAGAGGTCGAGCCGCGGGTCCCGCGCCGAGGAACCGGACTCGGTGTAGCGGGCGAGGCGCTGACCGTCGTACAGCAGCACCACGGCGCGGTCGTCGACGTCGCCCGCGAAGAGGAGCTGCGGGGTCGACACCGGTGCCGTGGCGGTGGTGGCGGAGGCGACGACGACGCGGGTCCCGGCGGACGGGAGGCTCCAGGAATCCAGGGCGCGGCTCAGCAGCTTCTCGTCGTCGACCCGGGAGCCCCGGGCCGGCCAGGCCGTGAAGTCGACGCGGGACGTCTCGTCCCACAGTCCGGCCGGGGTGCGCACCAGATCGGCGACGGCCGGTGCCCCGCGGCCCGCCGGAGCGGGGGCGGACACCGGGGGCGCGGCGCCGCCGGAGGCGGTCACCACGAGCACCAGGGCCGTCACCCCCGCCAGCGCGGACACCCCGACGCCGAGGCGGAGCCGACGGCGGCGGCGCAGCAGGTCCGTGGGGCCGGCCTGGAGGGCGCAGGCGTCGAACTCCTGCGCCATCAGCAGCGCGGCGGCCGACGCCCCCAGGTCGCGCTCGGGCGCCGACGCGGTCCGCAGGGCGCCGACCGGGTCGGCGGCACCGGCGTCCTTCAGGACGGACAGCACGGCGTCGTCGGACAGCCCGTGCGCCGTGCGCAGCACGAAGGCGGCCCGGCCGGCGGCCGACACCCCCGACAGCCGTTGCGACAGGGCGAGTTCCGCGGCACCGCCCGAGCGCGGGAAGAGCCGCAGCCCCACCACCAGCGGCAGCCGGGGCAGCAGCGCCCCGGGGGCGGCGCAGCGCGCGGGCCACAGCCGCGGCCGGCGGCCGTGGGCGAGGGCGCCCCGCAACACCGCGACCAGGAGCGCCCGTTCGACGGGATCGCCCTCCTGGCCCTCGGAGCGGGGCGGGGGAACCCTGTGCCCCGGAGGGCCGGCGCGGTGGCCCGGCAGGGCGCGCTGCACCAGGGAGTGCGCGAGGAGCACTCGGCGATGCCGGCCGAGTGACACGGGAAGGACGAGATGGGCCAGACGTACCAGGTCCCCGTACTGCTCCAGGAGGACCGACTCGGCGTCCTGTACCCGGGGCCTGGCGTCTCCGGCGTGCTGCCGGAGCGAGCGAAGGTGCATGAACGGGATGCTTTCCGGGAGGGTGCGTGACGTGCCATTGCGTCAAACGAGTGAATGGCGAACCGGTCACACACCCTGTTCCCGGCCAGGTCAGAGGGCCTGCCCCGGATGATCGTCCGCCGGGCCGGAGGGCGCGGACCCGGGCGGGAGGGGCGCGGGAGCCGCCGGGACGGGCGCGGGCGCCTCGGAAAAGGGCGCGGGCGCCGTCCCGCCGAGCTCGCGTGCCCGGCGCACGAACAGCTCGTGCAGATCCTGCGCCGCCCTCGGCACGGACTCCGCCCTGCGGCGCTGGAGCATCAGCAGCACCTGGGTCGTGTCCCCGGCGAGCGGCCGGTGCGTGATCGTGCCCTGCCGTTCCAGCGGGTCGCCGATGACGCTGAAGTCGGGCAGGACCGTCGCCCCGAGCCCTTCGGCGACCATCAGCTTCCCCATCTCCGCGCCGTCGGTGGAGTACGAGAACGCCGGGTCCCGCCCGTCCAGCAGCCGGTGCACGAAGCGGTGCATCACGTACCCGGCGCGCATCGCGATCAAGGGCTGCGCCAGGAGGTCGTCCACGGTCACCGCGGACAGCGCGGCCAGCGGGCTGTCGGGGCGCACGCACACCACCGGGCGCCCGCGCAGCAGCCGGGTCGCCTCGAACCCCGCGGGCACGTCGTCGCCGTCCAGGTGGTTCACCAGCCCCAGGTCGAACCCGCCCTCCACCAGGGCGCGTTGGATCTCCGTCTGCTGGGCGGCGACCACCTCGACCTGGGTGACCGGATGGGCGGCGCGGAAGTCCCGCACCACCGGCACCACCAGCGGCACGGTCGCCGCGTTCACCGTGCCCAACCGGACCATGCGGCTGATCCGGTGCTGCTCGCCCGCCGCCGCCCGCAGCCGGTCCACCGCGTCCAGCACGTTGATGATGTGCGGGAGCAGTTCCCGCCCCTCCGCGCTCATCGTCGCGCCCGAGCGTTTGCGCTCCAGGAGATCGACCCCCAGTTCGCGTTCCAGATTCCGCACGGTCTCGCTCAACGCGGGCTGCGAGAGCCGCAGTTCCTCCGCGGCCCGGCGCAGGGAACCGAGCCGGGTGACCGTGGCGATGTATTCGAGTTGTTCGGTCCGCATGGCCGTCAGAATGGGCTCGATTTCGGGGCGCGTTCAAGGGTTTCCCTGTCACACCTTCGTGAAATTCAATGGTCCGCGATACGAGACCGGTCGGGTTTACCTTGACGGCCCGGACGGGCGGCTGTCACGATCGACGGCATGAAGATGCGACTGGACCTCACGCGGCGACGGCACGTCGACCTCGCGCGCGTTTCCAGCGCCTCCTGTTGTCCCGCGGCCTGATCACCCGTCCCTGATCCGCCGCTCTCTCTCCTTCGCCCGCCTGAATTCCGCGCACACGCGTGCCCTGTGCACCCGCCCGCGCGCAAACCTGTGCACCCGCTTTTGTGCCCGGTGAATTCGGCGTGCTCCGAGACATTCCGCAACAGGAGTTCCGCATGCCCGCCGAGCCCGTGAAATTCGCCTACTGGGTCCCCAATGTGAGTGGGGGACTCGTCACCAGCAAGATCGAGCAACGCACCGACTGGGGCTACGACTACAACCGCGAACTCGCGGTCCTCGCCGAGAACAACGGCTTCGAGTACGCGCTCAGCCAGGTCCGCTACATGGCCAGCTACGGCGCCGAGTTCCAGCACGAGTCGACCAGCTTCAGCCTCGCCCTGCTCCTCGCCACCGAACGCCTCAAGGTCATCGCCGCCGTCCACCCCGGACTGTGGCACCCCGGCGTCCTCGCCAAGCTCGGCGCCACCGCCGACCATCTCTCGAACGGACGCTTCGCCGTCAACGTCGTCTCGGGCTGGTTCAAGGGCGAGTTCACCGCGCTCGGCGAGCCCTGGCTGGAGCACGACGAGCGCTACCGCCGCTCCGAGGAGTTCATCACCGCCCTGCGCCGCATCTGGACCGAGGACCACGCCGAACTCGCCGGGGACTTCTACCGGTTGCGTGACTTCTCCCTCAAGCCCAAGCCCCTCAACACCCCCGAGCGACCGCACCCGGAGATCTTCCAGGGCGGCAACTCCACCGCCGCCCGCGCGATGGCCGGCCGGGTCTCCGACTGGTACTTCTCCAACGGCAAGGACTTCGACGGCGTCGTCGAGCAGATCGGCGACGTCCGCAAGTCCGCCGCCGAAGTCGGCCGCACCGCACCGAAGTTCGGGCTCAACGGGTTCCTCATCGCCCGCGACACCGAGGCCGAGGCCCGCGACACCCTCCGGGAGATCGTCGCCCGCGCCGACACCGAGGCGGTCGAGGGATTCGGCGCCGCCGTGAAGCAGGCGGGCCAGTCCACCGCCGACAAGAAGGGCATGTGGCAGGACTCCTCCTTCGAGGACCTGATCCAGTACAACGACGGCTTCCGCACCGGCCTCATCGGCACCCCCGAGCAGATCGCCGAGCGGATCGTCGCCTACAAGAGGCTCGGCGTGGACCTCTTCCTCCTCGGCTTCCTGCACTACCACGAGGAGGTCGAGTACTTCGGCCGCCGCGTGCTGCCCCTCGTGCGCGAACTGGAAGCCCGACTGCCCGACACCGCCGACGAGTCCGTCCCCGCCCAGGTCTGAGGAGGTCCACCCCATGAGCACCGTCACGCCCGCCGACTGGCAGACCCGCCCCGCCCCCGAGACCGCCCAGGGCTGGATCGCCCGCGCCGGCGAGGTCGCCGCCGTCCTCGCCACCGACGCCGCCGCCCGCGACCGGGCCGGCGCCACCCCGTACGCCGAGGTCCAGTTACTCAAGGACTCCGGACTCGTCACCCTGCTGGGCCCCACCGAGCACGGGGGCGCGGGCCAGGACTGGCCCACCGCCTACCGGGTCGTCCGCGAGATCGCCAAGGCCGACGGCTCCATCGGCCAGCTCCTCGGCTACCACTACCTGTGGAACTGGGCCGCCCGCCTGGTCGGCACCCGCGAGCAGTGGGAGCACGTCGAGGCCGAGGCCGCCCGCCACCGCTGGTTCTTCGGCGGGGCCGTCAACCCCCGCGACCACGACGTCGTCGTCACCGAGGACGGCGACGACCTCGTCTTCACCGGCCGCAAGACCTTCTCCACCGGCAGCAAGGTCTCCGACGTCACCGTCCTGGAAGGCGTCCTCGACGGCACCGACCAGCACGTCTTCGCGATCGTCCCCTCCGACAGCGAGGGCCTGACCTTCCACGACGACTGGGACAACATCGGCCAGCGCCTCACCGAGAGCGGCGGCGTCACCCTCGACGGCGTCCGCACCCCCTGGTCGTCGGCGGCCGGCTACGTCGACAAGGAGTTCCGGCCCCGCGTCTACAACACCCTCAACGTCCCCACCATCCAGCTCGTGTTCGTCAACTTCTACCTCGGCATCGCGGGCGGCGCCCTGGAGAGCGCCGCCACCTACACCCGCGAGAAGTCCCGCTCCTGGCTGCACGGCGGCCACGAACGCGCCGTCGACGAGCCGTACGTCATCGACATCTACGGCGACCTCACCGCGAAGCTCTGGGCCGTCGAGGCGCTCGCCGACACCGTCGCCGCCGAAGGCCGGCAGCTGCACGACGACCCCGACGCCGTCACCGAGAAGACCCGCGGCGACTTCGAGGTACGGGTCGCCGCGGTCAAGGCCCGCGCCACCGACGTCGCCCTGGAGATCGCGAACCGGGTCTTCGAGGTGACCGGCGCCCGCTCCACCACCACCGCCGAGGGCCTCGACCGGTTCTGGCGCAACGTCCGCACCCACACCCTGCACGACCCCGTCGCCTACAAGCGGCGCGAGGTCGGCCGCTGGGTCCTCGAAGGCGAACTGCCCGAACCCACCTGGTACTCCTGACCGCCTCCCCGGGGCGCCCGCGCGACAGCGGGCGCCCCGCTCCACGCCTCGCGAAAGAGGACTCATGGCCACCGTCCTGTCCGTCTCCGGCAGCCCCTCCGCCTCGTCCCGCACCAACCGTCTGCTGCGCCACCTCGACCAGCGGCTCACCGCGCAGGGACACCGGGTGATCCCGCTCGACATCCGCACCGTCCCCGCCGAGGCCCTGCTCGGCGCGGACTTCCGGCACCCCGCGATCGTCGAGGCCACCGAACTGTTCGCCCGTGCCGACGGCGTCGTCGTCGGCACGCCCGTCTACAAGGCGTCCTACTCCGGAGTCCTCAAGGCGCTCCTCGACCTGCTCCCGCAGTACGCGCTGGCCGGCAAGACCGTGCTCCCGCTGGCCACCGGCGGCTCCACCGCGCACGTCCTGGCCATCGACTACGCCCTGCGCCCGGTCCTCAACTCCATGGGCGCCGACCACATCGTCCAGGGCTGGTTCACCCTCGACAAGGACATCAGCGTCCACGACGACGGCACCGTGAGTGTCGCCCCGGCCGCCCGCGAGCAACTCGCCCAGGTCGTCGACCAGTTCTCGGCCGCCCTCGGGCGCACCCCGGTCCTGGCGGCGGCGAGCTGACCCCGATGACCGCCCATGTGATCGCCGACGACACGGAGGCCCTCGCCGTCGCGGCGGCCCTGGCCGACGAGTTCCGCGCGGACGCCTCCGCCCGGGACGCCGAACGCAGGCTGCCGCGCGCCGAACTGGACCGGCTCTCCGCGTCCGGCCTGCTCGCCGTCACCGTCCCCGCCGAGCACGGCGGGGCCGACGTGGGCGCGGTGACCCTCGCGGAGATCTTCCGCCTGCTCGCCACCGCCGACGCCAGCCTCGCCCAGATCCCGCAGAGCCACTTCGCCTACGTCAACGTGATCCACCGCCAGGGCGACGACCGGCAGCGGAAGTTCTTCTACGGCGAACTCCTCGCCGGACGCCGCTTCGGCAACGCCCAGTCGGAGGCGGGCACCAAGCACGTCCAGGACATCCGCACCCGCCTGGAGGCGCGACCGGACGGCTCGTACCTCCTGAACGGGGTCAAGCACTACTCCACCGGCGCCCTCTTCGCCCACTGGATCCCCGTCCTCGCCCGCGCCGAGGACGACGACCTGCATGTCGCCTACGTCCCGAGCGGCACCCCAGGCGTCACCGTCGTCGACGACTGGGACGGCCTCGGCCAGCGCACGACCGCCAGCGGCACCGTGCGGCTGGAGAACGTACCGGTCCCCGCCGACCGTGTCCTGCCCCACCATCTCACCTTCCGGGGCCCGCAACTTCACGGCGCGGTGGCCCAGTTGCTGCACGCGGCGATCGACGTGGGCATCGCCGGGGGAGCGCTCGCCGAGGCGGCGGAGTTCGTCCGCGCGAAGAGCCGCCCCTGGTTCGAGGCGGGAGTGGAGAGCGCGGTCGAGGACCCGCTGCTGATCCAGCGGTTCGGCGAACTCGCCGTCCAGGCAAGGGCGTCCGAGGCGCTGCTGCGGGAGGCCGCCCGCACGGTGGACGCGGCGCGCGCCGACCTCACCGACGACACGGCCGCCGAGGCGTCCATCGCCGTCGCCGCCGCGAAGGTGCAGGCCGCGCACGCCGCCGTCGAGGTGGCGAGCGCCCTGTTCGAGGTCTCCGGCACCCGCTCGGCCCTCGACTCCCTGAACCTGCACCGGCACTGGCGCGACGCCCGCACCCACACCCTGCACGACCCGACCCGCTGGAAGATCCAGCACATCGGCCGGTACGTCCTGACGGGCACGCGCCCGCCCCGCCACGGCCTGCTGTAGGGCACGTCCCCACCGCCCTCACCGCATGGACACTCGCGATCGGAGACCCCCGTGTCCCTCACCTTCCACTGGTTCCTCCCGACCAACGGCGACAGCCGCCATGTCGTCGGCGGCGGCCACGGCACCCCGGCCACCGCCTCCGGACGGGACCGGCCGCCCACGGTCGCCTATCTGAGCCAGATCGCCCGGGCCGCGGAGGACCTCGGGTTCGTCGGGGCGCTCACACCGACCGGCGCCTGGTGCGAGGACGCGTGGCTGACGACCGCGATGGTCAGCCAGAACACCGAGCGGCTGAAGTTCCTGGTCGCCTTCCGGCCCGGTTTCGTCTCCCCGACCCTCGCCGCGCAGATGGCCTCCACCTTCCAGCGCCAGTCCGGCGGACGCCTCCTGCTCAACGTCGTCACCGGCGGCGAGAGTCACGAGCAGCGCGCCTACGGGGACTTCCTCGACAAGGACGCCCGCTACCGCCGCACCGACGAGTTCCTGGAAGTCGTCCGGGGGTTGTGGGCCGGCGGGACCGTCGACCTCAAGGGCGAGCACCTCCGGGTCGAGGACGCCCGGCTGGCCCGGGTGCCCGACCCGGTCCCCGAGGTGTACTTCGGCGGCTCCTCACCCGCCGCGGGCGAGGTCGCCGCCAAGCACGTCGACGTGTACCTCACCTGGGGCGAACCGCCCGCGCAGGTCGCCGAGAAGATCGCCTGGATCCGGGGTCTCGCGGCCGAGCGGGGCCGCACCCTGCGGTTCGGCATCCGGCTGCACGTCATCACCCGCGACACCGCCGAGCAGGCGTGGGCCGAGGCGGACCGGCTCCTCGCCGGCTTCGACCCGGAGACCGTCGCGTCCGTCCAGGCCGGGCTCGCCCGCAGCGAGTCCGAGGGCCAGCAGCGCATGCTCGCCCTGCACGGCGGCGGCAACCGCGACGGCCTGGAGATCCACCCCAACCTCTGGGCGGGCATCGGCCTCGTCCGCGGCGGCGCGGGCACCGCTCTCGTCGGCAGCCACGACGAGGTCGCCGAACGCATCAAGAAGTACCACGCCCTCGGCATCGACGAGTTCGTCCTCTCCGGCTACCCCCACCTGGAGGAGGCCTACTGGTTCGGCGAGGGCGTCCTCCCCCGACTCGCCCGACAGGGCCTGTGGCGGCACCCGTTCGCGCCCACGGCGGCCCCGACGGCCCAAGTGCCGTTCGCGAGCTGAGTGCTCGACCGTGACGAGCCGGGCCGGCGCGGGCCCTACCCCCGCGCCAGCGCGTCCAGATACGCCCGCCGGACCGCCGACGTCTGACCCTGGATCACCAGGAACATCCCTTCACGGGCCAGGCGTTGGGCGGGGTGGCGCAGGTCCATGGCCCGGCCGCCGGACGCCGAGATCGCGGCCGTCGTGGCGGCGCGCATCAGGTCGTAGGCCCTGGTCCTGAGGGCCAGCCGCTCCTCGACGTGCTCGTGGGGGACGGGGTGGTCGGCGAGGGCGTAGGCCCGGCCGCGCACTTCGTCCAGGGCGGCGCGCAGAGCGGCGGCCGTGCCGGGTTCACCGGAGTCCGCCACCAGGCGCAGCGCGGCGTGCGCGATGCCGAAGACCGCAGGGGAGGTGTTGGTGCTGCGCGGGATGTCCAGGAGGGCGAACTTCTCCTGCGGGGTGCGCAGCACGACGGACGATCCGGGCAGCCACAGCCCGTCCAGGTCCAGGGAGACCGTCCGGGCGGCGGAGAGCGCCGCCAGCCGCATGGGCGCCGAAGGGCGCAGCCCCGGCTGCTCGCGGGCCTCCGCGAACGCGAACACGATCTCGTCGGACCCGGTCACCCCCGCGAGCAGCATCACGTCGTTCAGGCCCCAGCCCGTGTACCAGGGCACCGTCCCGTCGAACCGCCAGCCGTCGCGCTCGGCCGTGGCGCGCACGGGCACCCGCGGGAGGGCGCGGACATGCGCGTACGCGATGCCGGCGAGCAGCCCACCGGTCGCCAGTGGGCGCAACAGGCGCTCGCGAACGGGGAGTTCGGACTTCGCGAGCATCCGCACCGGGGTGTGGTGCTGGGTCTGCACGAACCAGGTCGAGCCGCAGGCCCCGGAGAGGATCTCCTGGACCTCCCGCGCGACCGGGTCGGGTGCCCCGGCCCCGCCGTACTCCACGGGCCCGCTCACGCCGAGCAGCCCCGCCTCCCGGATCGCCCCGACGTGGCTCGCCGGCACCTCGCTCGTGTCGACCCGGGCGGCCTCGGGGGCGAGGAGACGGTCGGCGAGGTCCTGGGCACGGACGGTGAGCGGATGCGTCGAGGTGGTCATGAGGAAGATTCTCCCGATCCGCTCGTGCGCGGTGTCGATCCGGGGGTCTGCCGTTCGTGTAGGAGGTGAGGGAACGACCTCGCACCCGACACCGACCCCACCGCACGGAGGACGTCATGCAGTACTACCTGCTGAGCGTGATCACACCCGCCGACGGGACACCGCCCGGCCCCGAGGCGATGGCCGACATCGTCCGCGACCTCGGCACCTTCCACGCCGAACTGCGCGAGGCCGGTGCCTGGGTCTTCGCCGGAGGGCTGCACGGCCCCGAGACGGCCACCGTGCTGCGCCCCGCGGACGGCGAGGTGCTGATCACCGACGGGCCCTACGCCGAGGGCAAGGAGTACCTGGGCGGGATCTGCCTGATCAAGGCGCCCGACCTGGACGCGGCCCTGCACTGGGGCCGGCGGGCGACCTGGGCCACCACCCTGCCCATCGAGGTGCGCCCCTTCATGCACCAGGCCGAGGAGTGACACCGGCGCCCGTCGACGTCGAGGCCGTCTTCCGCGCGGAGTACGGCCGTGCCGTCGCCGTCCTCGTCCGCTTCCTCGGCGACATCGACCTCGCCGAGGAGGCCGTCCAGGACGCCTTCACGACGGCCCTCGCGCGCTGGCCGGAGACCGGCGTCCCGCCGAGCCCGGCCGGCTGGATCATCACCACCGCCCGCAACCGCGCCGTCGACCGCCTGCGGCGCGAGGCGCGCCGCGACGACCGGCAGGCCCAGGCGCTGCTGCTGAACACCCCCGACGCACCGGCCGAGGAGGGCCCCGTGCGCGACGACCGGCTCCGGCTGATCTTCACCTGCTGCCATCCCGCCCTCGCGCCCCAGGCGCGGGTGGCCCTGACCCTGCGCCTGCTCGGCGGGCTCACCACGTCCCGGATCGCCCGCGCGTTCCTGGTGCCCGAACCGACGATGGCCCAGCGGATCGTCCGCGCCAAGGCCAAGATCCGCGACGCCCGCATCCCGTACCGGGTCCCGCGCGACGCCGACCTCCCCGACCGGCTGAACGCCGTCCTGGCCGTCGTCTACCTGATCTTCAACGAGGGGTACGGCGGGTCGCCCGAGCTGTGCGCCGAAGCCGTACGGCTGGGGCGGCTGCTCACCGAGCTGATGCCGGACGAGCCCGAGGCCACCGGGCTGCTCGCGCTGATGCTGCTCGTCGAGTCGCGCGAAGCGGCCCGGCAGGACGCGGAGGGGGGCCTCGTGCCGCTGCCCGAGCAGGAGCGGTCCCGCTGGGACCCCGCACTGGTCGCCGAGGGGCAGGACCTCGTACGCCGCTGTCTGCGCCGGAACCGTCCGGGTCCGTACCAGATCCAGGCCGCGATCCAGGCCGTGCACAGCGACGGTCCGGCGACGGACTGGGGGCAGGTCCTGCGGCTCTACGACCAGCTCATGGCCGTGGCGCCCAGTCCGGTCGTCGCGCTGAACCGGGCGGTGGCCGTCGCCGAGGCCGAGGGCCCGGAAACGGCCCTCGGCCTCGTGGACGACCTCGGCCTCGGCCTCGGCCTCGACGGGTACCACGTCCTGCACGCCGTCCGCGCCGACCTGCTGCACCGCCTCGGCCGCGACACGGAGGCCGCACAGGAGTACGAGGCCGCCCTGGCCCTGACCGAGAACCCCGCCGAGCGCGCCTACCTGCGCCGACGGCTCACACCCTGATCGTGGCCACCCGCGCCGGCGCCTCACACGCTGAGCGCCTCGCGCACCGCGCCCTCCGCCTCCTTGCCGCCCTCTCCGGAGGAGGTCACGCGGCCCGCCTCCAGGACGTAGTAGCGCTGGGCGGCCCGCATCGCGAAGCCGACGTGCTGCTCGACCAGCAGCACGGACAGGCCGCCCCGGGCGGCCAGCGCGAGGATCGTCTCCTCGATCTCGGCGACCACCGACGGCTGGATGCCCTCGGTCGGCTCGTCGAGCAGCAGGAGCCGGGGCTCGGTCACCAGGGCGCGGGCGATGGCCAGTTGCTGCCGCTGCCCGCCGGAGAGGAGACCGGCACGCCGGGCGGACAGTTCCCTGAGCGCGGGGAAGAGGTCCAGCGCCTCCGCCACCGCCTGCCGGCCGCGCCTGCGGCCGTCCGCGACGAGCTGGAGGTTCTCGGCCGTGGTCAGGTGCGGGAAGGACTGCTGGCCCTGCGGGACGTACGCCATCCCGCGCGCGACCCGCTCGTGCGGCCTGCGCCGGGTGATGTCCTCCCCGTCGAGCCGGATCGTCCCGGCGGCCGGGGTGAGCAGGCCCACGGCGGCGCGCAGCAGCGTGCTCTTCCCGGCGCCGTTGTGCCCGAGGACCGCGGTCACACCGTCCTTCGGGACCTCCACCGAGACGCCGTGCAGGACGGTGCTGCGGTGGTAGCCGACGCGGACGTCGTCGATCTGGAGCATCACGCTTCCTGCACCTCCAGGGTGTCGTCCTCGACGTGCCCGAGGTACACCTTCTGCACCTCGGGGTCCGCCTGCACCTGAGCGACCGTGCCCTCGCTGAGCACCTTGCCCGCGTGCAGGACGCTGACGCTGCGCGCGAAGGACCGCATGAAGTCCATGTCGTGCTCGATGACGACGACCGTGCGCTCCTCGCTGATCCGCTCCAGCAGCTCGCCGGTCGCCTGCCGTTCGTCATGGCTCATCCCGGCCACGGGCTCGTCGAGCAGCAGCAGCCGTACGTCCTGCACGAGCAGCATGCCGATCTCCAGCCACTGCTTCTGGCCGTGCGCGAGGGTCCCGGCGGGGGAGTCGGCGAGGTGGGCGAGCCCGACGGTCTCCAGGGCGCGGGCCACCGGTTCGGGCACGTCCTTGCGGCGCCGCAGCATGGTCCAGGCGCCGCGGCCCGAGCCCGCCGCGATGTCCAGGTTCTGCAGGACCGTCAGCTCCTCGAAGACGGTGGCCGTCTGGAACGTGCGCCCGATCCCGGAGCGCGCGATCCGGTGCACCGCCCGGCCCAGCAGTTCCTCGCCGCCGAACCGCACCGACCCCTGGGCCTTCACCAGTCCGGTGACGGCGTCGACGAGGGTCGTCTTGCCCGCGCCGTTCGGCCCGATCAGGAAGCGCAGGTCGCCGGGGGAGACGTCGAGGTCCACCCCGTCGACGGCGGTGAACCCGTCGAAGGACACGCGCAGTCCGCGGATCTCCAGCTCGCTCATGCCGCCTCTCCCACCGCTGTGTCGCTTACGGGAACCCTGGCCGACGCCTTGGCCGCCCCGGCCCTGCGGCGCCGCACGATCGCCGCCAGCGAGACCAGCCCGCCCGGCAGGAACGCCAGCGCCACGATGAACAGCAGCCCCTGGAAGTACGTCCAGGCCGCCGGGAACTCCTCCGACAGCGCCGTCTTCGCCCAGGCGACCGCGAGCGCGCCCAGCACCGCCCCGGCCAGGCTCGCCCGGCCGCCCACCGCCGCGCCGATCACGAACTCGATCGACGGGACGATCCCGATCAGCGCGGGCGAGATGATCCCGACCGCCGGGACGAACAGGGCGCCCGCGAGACCGGCCATGCCCGCGGCGACGACGTACGCGACGAGCTTGACGTTGGCCGGGTCGTAGCCGAGGAAGCGCACCCGCTCCTCCGAGTCCCGTACGGCGACGAGGAGTTCGCCGTAGCGGCTCTGGATGAGCTGGCGGGCGAGGGCGGTCAGGAGCAGCAGGGCCGCGGCGATGACGAAGTACACCATCCGCTGGTTGACGGGGTCGTCGAGGTCGTAGCCGAAGAAGCCCTGGATGTCGGTGAGTCCGTTGGTGCCGCCGGTCGTGGCCTGCTGGCCGATCAGCCAGATCGCCAGCGCGGCGGCGAGGGCCTGGCTGAGGATCGCGAAGTAGGCGCCCTTGACCCGGCGGCGGAAGATGAACAGTCCGAGCAGCGCGGCGACGGCCATCGGGAGCAGGACGGTCGCCGCGAGCGCGAACAGCGGGTTCCCGAACGGCCGCCACCACCAGGGGAGTTCGGTGGCGGTGCCGTAGAGCTGCATGAAGTCGGGCAGGTTGCCGGGGCCCGCGTCGGTGATCTTCAGGTGCATCGCCATGGCGTAGCCGCCGAGGCCGAAGAACACGCCCTGGCCGAGCGTGAGGAGACCGCCGCGGCCCCAGGCCAGGCAGATGCCGACGGCGACCATGGCGGTGCACAGGTACTTGGCGAGCAGCCCGAGGCGGAAGTCGGACAGGGCGAGCGGGGCGACGGCGAACAGGGCGACGGCCGCCGCGGCGAAGCCCGCCCAGGCCCTGGCCGAGCGGCCGTTGAGCAGGTTCATACGAGACTCCTCGTGCGCAGCGTGTACAGGCCCTGGGGCCGCCACTGGAGGAACGCGACGATCGCGACGAGCACCAGCACCTTGGCGACGCTGACGGTCGTGGAGTACTCCAGGACCGACTGGAGCACGCCCAGCACGAAGGCGACGATGACCGTGCCCTTCAACTGGCCGATCCCGCCGACCACGATGACCAGGAACGCGTCGATGATGACGTTGGTGCCCATCGTCGGCCCGATCGGCCCGACCAGGGTGAGCGCCACCCCGGCGACGCCCGCGAGCCCGGACCCGATGAAGAACGCCGTGCGGTCCACGGTCGACGTGGAGATGCCGGACACCTCGGCGAGGTCCCGGTTCTGCACCACGGCCCGGATCCGGCGGCCCAGCGGCGTCAGCCGCAGGGTCAGCGACAGGGCGACGACCGCGGCGACCGCCAGCCCCAGGATGAACAGCCGGCTGTTGGCGACGGTGAGCGGGTCGTCGCCGCCGATGAGCGTGATGTTCCCGGTGAGCACGTCCGGGGCACGTGTCTGCACGTTGGGGGCGCCGAAGATGTCACGGGCGAGCTGCTGGAGCATCAGCGAGACACCCCAGGTGACCAGAAGCGTGTCGAGGGGCCGCAGATACAGACGGCGTATCAGCAGCCATTCCAGCAGTGCGCCGAGAGCGCCCGACACGAGAAATGCGACGGGCAGCGCGACGAGAAGCGAGATTCCCGCGCTGGAAATGGACTTCTGCAGGACATAGGTCGTGTAGGCGCCCGCCATGATGAACTCACCGTGCGCCATGTTGATGACGTTCATCTGGCCGAAGGTGAGCGAGAGGCCGAGCGCGATGAGCAGCAGGACGGCACCGATGCTGATGCCGGTGAAGGTCTGACCGAGGATCACGGTCATACGGCGGCTCCGGGGGACGTGGGACGAGGGCCCCGGCGCGCGGGGCCCTCGTGTGACGGTCGGTCAGGACAGGCCGGAGGCCCAGGAGTAGCCCTTGAGGAACGGGTCCGGCTTGATGGGGCTGCCGGAGTTCCAGACCTCCTTGATCTGGCCGTCGGTGCCGATCTCGCCGATGCGGGCGGTCTTGTAGACGTGCTGCGAGGCGCCGTCGACGGTGACCTTGCCCTCGGGGGCCTCGAACGTGATGCCGTCGGAGGCGGCCTTCACCTTCTCCGGGTCGAAGGACTTCGCCTTCTCCACCATCGCCTTCCACAGGTAGACCGAGGTGTAGGCGGCTTCCATCGGGTCACTGGTCGGCTTGTCCTGGCCGTACTTGGCCTGGTACGCCTTCACGAACTTCGCGTTCGCCGCGCCCTCGGTGGTCTGGTAGTAGTTCCACGCCGTCAACTGGCCCGCCAGGTACTGCGTGCCGATCGACTTGACCTCCTCCTCGGCGATCGACACCGAGACCACCGGCATGCTCTTCGCGGTCAGCCCGGCCGACTTGTACTCCTTGAAGAAGGCCACGTTGGAGTCGCCGTTGAGGGTGTTGAAGACGGCGTCCGCCTTCGACGCCTTCACCTTGTTGGCGATGGTGGAGAACTCCGTGGAGCCCAGCGGCGCGTAGTCCTCACCGAGGATCGTCATGCCGTTGGCCTTCGCGTACGCCTTGATCTCCTTGTTGGCGGTCCGCGGGAACACGTAGTCGCTGCCGACCAGGTAGAGCTTCTTCAGCCCCTTCGACTTCAGGTAGTCGAGCCCGGGGACGATCTGCTGGTTGGTCGTCGCGCCCGTGTAGAAGATGTACGGGGACTCCTCCAGACCCTCGTACTGCACGGGGTAGAACAGCAGCGACCTGTTCTTCTCGAAGACCGGCTTGACGGCCTTGCGGCTGGCGGAGGTCCAGCAGCCGAAGGTGGCCGCGACCCCGTCCTCCTTGATGAGCTTCTGCGCCTTCTCGGCGAACGTCGGCCAGTCGGAGGCGCCGTCCTCGCTGATCGGCTCGATCTTCTTGCCGAGGACACCGCCCGAGGCGTTGATTTCCTCGATCGCCAGCTTCAGCGAGTCGCGCACGGTCACCTCGCTGATCGCCATCGTGCCCGACAGCGAGTTGAGCAGACCGACCTTGACCGTGTCGCCGCTGACGTCGATCTTCGCGGCCTTGTCGGAGGAGGAGCCGGCCGCGTCGGTCTTCGCCCCGCACGCGGACAGCAGTACGGCCGCGCTCAGGGCGGCGCCTGCGGCGAGGAGACCACGGCGGGGAACACGGGAACTGCGGGAACCGCTGGACAAACCAACCCCCTAGGGTGAACGGCCTGCTGAAGTGCGGTCCACAGACTCAAGTCCCGCTGTTTCCACGGTGTTTCGCAGGACTTTCCCGGAGGCAACAAAAAACGCCCCGACAGCGAAGTGAGGCGCATTCAGAAATGCAATCACAATTCGCCCGAGGCATTCTAATTACTTTCTGTGGGAAGTATCTTGACGCCCTGAGGGCCTGTCAAGGGCGGGGACCGCGGAGATCGAGCTCGGTCAGGACGTCGAAGTCCAGCCCGTCCGCCCGCGCCAGGTAGATCCGCTGCCGGACGTGCCGGTCCCGCAGCCGCATCAGCCCGCGCGGGCCCTCGTACGACACCGAACCCGCCGCGGCTCCGATCGCCGAGACGTCCAGCGTCCCGGCCCGCTTGAGCAGCGCGGCGAGCAACAGCACGCCCTCGTAACAGGATTCGCCGAGACTGCCGAGTGCCGGCGCCTCCACGCCGTACCGTCCGGCGTACTGGCCGTGGAAGTCGAGGGTGTCCTGGTTGGCGAGCGAGGCGAAGAAGCCGGCGGTGCTGTACAGCTCCTCGGTGGCCGAAGGGCCGCTCGCCATCAGCATGTTCTCGTCCATCAGCGTGCTCAGCCGCAGACAGCGCGCGGGCAGGCCGTACTCGGCGAACGCCCGGTTGAACCGCACCGCGTCGCTGCCCACCAGCAGCATCAGCACCCCGTCCGCCTCCGCGCGCTCGATGCGGCGCAGCACCGGCCCGAAGTCGTGGGTGCCCAGCGGGAGATAGACCTCGCCCTGGACGACGCCGCCCGACTCGCGCGCGTACCCGTGCGCCGCCCGGGCCGTGCGGCGCGGCCACACGTAGTCGTTGCCGACGACGAACCAGCGGCGCACCTTGCGCTCGTGCGCCAGCAGGCCCATCGCGGGACGCAGTTGGTCACGGGGCGTCTCGCTCGTCAGGAACACCCCGGCCGTGTGCTCGCCACCCTCGTACAGGGCGGTGTAGACGTACGGCACCCGATGGGCGATCCTCGGCGCCAGCGCCTGCCGCACCGAGGAGATGTGCCAGCCCGTGACGCCCTGCACCGCGCCCAGGTCCACCAACGTCTCGACGTGGTCGGCGACTTCGCGGGGCGGCGCGCCCCCGTCGACGGGCACCAGGCGCAGCTCCCGGCCGAGGACGCCGCCCGCGCGGTTCACCTCCTCGGCGGCCAGCCGGGCGCACAGTTCGCACGTGGGCCCGAAGATCCCGGCCGGACCCTGCAACGGGAAGACCAGGGCCACACCGAGCACGGAGGCGTCGGCCGTGAACCAGTCGTGGGCAAGGGGATCGGGCCGGAACATGGCGTCATGATTTCGGGTCCTCCCGGTGAACTCCAGCCTGTCTCCTACGATGTACGCACCCCGTGACCTACGCACCCCTCGGGCCGCACACCCCGTGACCTCCGCACCCCGTGACCTAGGAGCGCGATGCCCACCTCATCCCCGCGCCGGCCCCGCGACCTGGTGCACCTTCTGACCCGGGTCGAGCGGCTGACCGCGCGCCGCCTCCAGGCCGCGCTGGACGAGGAGGGGTGCTCGCTGGACGCGTGGCGGGTGCTCGCCCGGCTCTCCGACGGGCAGGGCCACCACATGACGGCCCTCGCGGAGGCCGCGTTCCTCCCGGCGCCCACGCTGACCAAGCTGGTGGACCAGCTCGTCGACCAGAACCTCGTCCACCGTCGCGTCGACCCCCTCGACCGGCGCCGCATCCTCGCCCACCTCACCCCGCGCGGCCTGGACTACTGGCGCCGCGTCGACCGGGCGGTCCGCGACGGCTGGCCCGCCGGGCTCGCCGAGGGGGACGAGGAGCTGCTGCGCGCGCTGCTGGACCGGCTGGCCGAGACCCTGGACGCCACCGCCCAGGTGTGACCGCCCAGTGACCGAAAGTAATGTGGGTGCATCCGGAATCTTTGCCGCCCCGGAGATGGTTGCTATATACACCTGATCGACCGGTACCGGTCGAGACCGTACGCCCGCGGGCCCCGCAGCCCGCGCCGGACCAGCGAGGCACCGTGAACCAGCCCACCCCCGAGCAGCCCGCCGACACCGTCGCCCGGCTCCGCGCCACCTTCCGCACCGGCCGCACCAAGCCCCTCGCCTGGCGCACCGGCCAGCTGCGACGGCTGCGCGACCTGCTCACCGAACGGGGCGACGACCTGGCCGCCGCCCTCCATGCCGACCTGGGCAAGAGCTCCACCGAGGCCTACCGCACCGAGATCGACTTCACGATCCGCGAGCTGGACCACACCCTCGACCACCTGGACGAGTGGCTGCGCCCCGAGCCCGCGCCGGTCCCCGCGCACCTCGGCGCCGACGCCACCGCCTGGACGCAGGTCGAGCCGCTCGGCGTCGTCCTCGTCATCGCCCCCTGGAACTACCCGGTCCAGCTGCTGCTCGCCCCCGTCGTCGGCGCCCTGGCCTCGGGCAACGCCGTCGTCGTCAAGCCCAGCGAGCTGGCCCCCGCCACCTCCGCCGTCCTCGCCCGGCTGCTGCCCGCGTACCTCGACACGGACGCCGTCGCGGTCGTCGAGGGCGGTGTCCCGGAGACCACCGCCCTGCTGGCCGAGCGCTTCGACCACATCTTCTACACCGGCAACGGCGTCGTCGGCCGGATCGTCATGCGCGCCGCCGCCGAGCACCTCACCCCGGTCAGCCTCGAACTCGGTGGCAAGTCGCCGGCGTTCGTCGGCCGTGACGCCGACCTGTCCGTCGTCGCCGACCGGCTGGTCCGCGGCAAGTTCCTCAACGCAGGCCAGACCTGTGTCGCCCCCGACTACGTGCTGACCGACCCCGAGACCGCGGCGGCGCTCGAACCCGAGTTCACCAAGGCCGTCGAGGCCCTGTTCGGCGCCGACCCGTCGACGTCCGGCGCCTACGGGCGGATCATCAACGAACGCCACTTCGACCGGCTCAGCGGCCTCCTCGGCTCGGGACGCACCGTCGTCGGCGGCGCCACCGACCGCGCCACGAAGTACATCGCGCCCACCGTCCTCGCCGACGTCGACCCCGCGTCCCCCGTCATGCGCGAGGAGATCTTCGGCCCGATCCTGCCCATCGTCACCGTGCCCGGCCTGGACGAGGCCATCGACTTCATCACCGATCGTGACAAGCCGCTCGCCCTGTACGTCTTCAGCGACGACCGTGGGACCCGCGAGCGCATCGCCGCCGAGACGTCCTCCGGCGCCCTCGGCTACGGCCTCCCGCTCGCCCACCTCACCGTGTCCGACCTGCCCTTCGGCGGCGTCGGCGAGAGCGGCATGGGCAGCTACCACGGCCGCTGGTCCATCGAGACGTTCAGCCACCGCAAGGCGGTGCTGGACAAGCCCCTCGGCTGACTTCCGCCCCGCTCCGCGGCGGGAACATGTGACCACCGGCCTTCGAACAAGGGCCGGTGGTCCCTCCTCGCCGGGACCCGTTCCGTGGACGATGGAAGCCTGACCGCGGCACCTGGCGAAAGACGGCGACGCATGTACTCCAACGACGGCTTCAGGGAACTCGACCGGGACGAGTGCCTGCGTCTGCTCGCGGGCGCCCCGATCGGCCGGATCGTGTACACCCGTCAGGCCCTGCCCGCCGTCCTCCCGGTCAACTTCGGCCTGGACCCGGACGGCGCCGTCCTGCTGCGCACCGCGGCCGACTCCGGGCTGACCCACGCCGTCGACGGCGCCGTGGTCGCCTTCGAGGCCGACGCGGTCGACACCGCCACACAGTCCGGCTGGAGCGTCATCGTCACCGGGCACGCCGCCGTCGTCACCGACCCGGACGAACACGACCGCCTCAGCCGCACCGGCCCCCGGTCCTGGGTGCCGGCCCCCAGCGAGGTGTTCGTCCGCATCGAACCCGAGCTGGTGACCGGGAGGGAACTGGTCGCGGGTCGGACGATGTACGGGGTGCGGATCGCTTCCTGAGACGCCGGGACGGGGACGCGCGACCCGGCCCTTCGCCCGGCGGCGGCCCCGGAACCGGGGTCAGCCCTCAGCACCCTCCACCCACGCCCCGTCCCGCATCAGAAACCGCCCCCGCATCTCGTGCTCCCCGTTCCGTGCCTGCACCGACCTCGGGCGCACCCGGACGTACACGTACGGCAAGGGGTCCGCCCGCGGATCCCACCCCGTTCTGGCCAGGAACCCCTCGGCCGCCGCCTCCGGCACCTCGTCGGCGTCGAAGAGCTCCGCGTCACCGTCCACGAGCACCACGTCCTGGGTGTCGCCGAGCGCCAGCCTGGCCCGTCCCGCGTCGCGCAGATTGCGTGCCGTGGGTGTCGTCGGCCGGGTCGCGAGCCACAGGGCCTCGCCGTCCCAGAGGAACCAGAGCGGGACCAGGCACGGCACCCCGTCGGCGTCCGCCGTGGCCACCCAGACGTCCGTCTCCCGGTCCAGGCGCGCCAGAAGCTCGCGCTTGCGCTGCCGGGGGCTGCGGGGCGGCTCGCCGATCTTCATGAACCATGACGCTAGCGGGGGCGGGCCGTACGCCGCATCGGGCGTCGGACCTAGGCCGGTCGGTTCCCGGGCCGACTGGCGCATCCCTACGTTTTACGTATAACCTCTCCCGTTAATCCGTCCCCGATCCGGTTTCCTCGCTCCCGTCCTCCCGCTCCCGTCCTCCCGTTCCTGTGCTCCCGCTCCATCCCCTCCCGGTTCACCGCTTCCCGTTCCCGAAAGGCCCGCCTCCGATGAGACGCATCGCCCTGGTCACCCTCGTCGTCGACGACTACGACGAGGCGATCCGCTTCTACACCGAGGCCCTCGGCTTCCGTCTCGTCGAGGACACGCCCCGGCCGGACGGCTCGCGGTGGGTCGTCGTGCGGCCCGGCGCGGAGCGGTCCGGTACCGATCTGCTGCTGGCCCGGGGCAAGGACGACGCCCAGCGGGCCCGGGTCGGGGACCAGACCGGCGGGCGGGTCGGGTTCTTCCTGTACACCGACGACTTCGCCCGCGACCACGCCCGCATGGCCGCCGCGGGGGTCACCTTCCTGGAGGAGCCGCGCCACGAGCCCTACGGCTCCGTCGCCGTCTTCCAGGACCTGTACGGAAACCGCTGGGACCTCCTCCAGCCCGCCGTCTGACCCCGCTCCGCCACCCTCGCCTCCCGCCCCAAGGAAAGACCTCGCCTGCCATGAGTACTACGCGCGTAGACATCGAAGCGATCCGCCGCCTCCCCAAGGCCGTCCTGCACGACCACCTCGACGGCGGCCTGCGTCCCGCCACCGTGATCGAGCTGGCCGCGACGGTCGGGCACACCCTGCCCACGACCGACCCGGACGAGCTGGCCGCCTGGTACTACGACGCCGCGAACTCCGGTGACCTGGTCCGCTACATCGCCACCTTCGAGCACACCCTCGCCGTGATGCAGAACCGCGAGGGCCTGCTGCGCACCGCCGAGGAGTACGTCCTGGACCTGGCCGCCGACGGCGTCGTCTACGGCGAGGTGCGCTACGCCCCCGAGCTGAACACGCGGGGCGGGCTCACCATGGGCGAGGTCGTGGAGACCGTCCAGGAGGGCCTGGCCTCCGGTATGGCGAAGGCCGCCGCCGCGGGGACCCCCGTGCGCGTGGGCACCCTGCTCTGCGGGATGCGGATGTTCGACCGGGTGCGCGAGGCGGCCGACCTGGCCGTCGCCTTCCGGGACGCCGGCGTCGTCGGCTTCGACATCGCGGGCGCCGAGGACGGCTTCCCGGCCGTCAGCCACCTGGGGGCCTTCGAGCACCTGCGCGCCGAGAACGTGCCGTTCACCATCCACGCCGGCGAGGCGTTCGGCCTGCCCAGCATCCACCAGGCCGTCCAGGCGTGCGGCGCCCAGCGCCTCGGGCACGGCGTGCGGATCACCGAGGACATCGTCGACGGCAAGCTCGGCCGTCTCGCGGGCTGGGTGCGGGACCGCCGTATCGCCCTGGAGATGTGCCCCACCTCCAACCTCCAGACCGGCGCGGCCACCTCGATCGCCGAGCACCCGATCACCGCACTGAAGGACCTCGGGTTCCGGGTCACGCTCAACACCGACAACCGGCTGGTGTCCGGCACGACGATGACCCGCGAGATGTCCCTGCTCGTCGAGCAGGCGGGCTGGACCGTCGAGGACCTGCGCACGGTCACGGTGAACGCCCTCAAGAGCGCGTTCATCCCGTTCGACGAGCGCAAGGCCCTCATCGAGGACGTCGTCCTGCCGGGCTACGAGACCGCGCTCTGACCCAGCCCCCGCAGATAGGCGGCCTGTCCGACGTGCTGGAGGTCGTCGGACAGGACGCTGACCAGCCGCACGCCCAGCGTGACCGGCGGGTCCCAGCGGGTGTCCACGATCCGCTCCAGGTCCGCCGCCGTCAGCCCGCGCAGCGCCTCCAGGCTCTGCGCGTGGACGGCGTCGTGGTAGCCGGTCAGCAGCTCCGGGTCGTCGACCCGCACCCGGGCGACCTGCGCCGAGGTGTGGCCGAAGCCGTGGTCGCCCGGCGGGAGGCCGAGGCCGAACCGCTTCTCCCAGCCCTCGGTGAGCCACACCTGGTCGAGCCCGAAGGCGTCGGCGACATGGTCGTCCTGGACACGGGTGAGGTGCCAGACCAGCCAGGTCACCGAGTTGGCGTCGGGGGCGGGACGGTGGTTGAGGGCGTCGGGGGTCAGACCCTCGACGGCGGCGTGGACCTCTTCCCGGATGCGGGAGAACCCGTCGATGAGGATGTCCTTTGCATGCATGACGTCCACCCTCCCGCATCCGCGGCGCTCACGCCCGCTCCGTCTCCAGAAGTTCCATCAGCGCCCGTGCCGCGGGGCTCGTGGCCTGCGAGGGCGGCAGCAGGACGACCGTCTCGTACACGGTCTCGCCGGTGCCCTTCACCGGCAGCGCGGTGAGCGAGTCCCGTTTGTGCCGGAAGTGACGCGGCACGACGGCGATCCCCAGGTCCTCGTCCACCAGGTCGAGCAGACTGTGCACGTCGTTGACCTCGAGGGCCACCGTCCGGCGGACCCCGGCCGCGGCGAACGCGGCGTCGGTGGTCCGGCGCGGGCCCCAGTCCGGGTGGAAGTCGACGAACACCTCGCCGCCCAGGTCCTCCGGTGTCACCGCCGCCCCGGTGCGCGCGAGCCGGTGGCTGGGGTGGCACAGCACGGTCATCGGCTCGCTGCTCAGCGGTACGACCCGCAGCTGCTCGACGTCCTCCTGCGCCCCGCGGACCGCGAACGCCAGATCCAGGCGCCCGGCCGCGACCTCCTCGGCGAGGGCGCCCAGGCCCGCCTGGCGCAGACAGATCTCCACGTCCGGATGGCTGCGCCGGAACGCCGCGAGCAGCCCCGCCACATGCACCCCGGCGATGCACTGCTCCGAGCCGAGGGCGAGCATCCCGCGCAGCACCCCCTGCACCGCGGCCACGGCCTCGTGGGCGGTGCGCACCTGGGCGAGGATCCGCTCGGCCTCGGTCAGCAGCGCCCGGCCCGCCGGGGTGAGCGTCACCCGCCTGGTCGTCCGCACGAACAGCGGCGTCTGCAGCTCGCGCTCCAGCGCCCTGATGGACGCCGACAGGCCCGACTGGGAGACCAGGAGGCGTTCGGCGGCCCGGGTGAAGTGCTGGTCCTCGGCGACCGCGACGAAGTGCTGGAGATGGCGCAGTTCCATGCCCGGAAGCTTACTCAGAAGCCGACGCGCTGAATTCCATCGGATTCTTCTGTTGGACCGATGCCCCCAGGTCACGACAGAGTGGACCCAGGTTCTCTGGAACCCCCGTTTCCCGGGAACCCCGGGAACGTCCGGGAATCCCGGGAGCCCTTCGGGAAACCGTGCCAACCCCTCTGGAGTCGCGTTGTACACCGCACACCCCGACCGCTACGCGGAGATGCCCTACCGGCGCACCGGACGCAGCGGCCTGAAGCTTCCCGCGATCTCGCTCGGCCTGTGGCACAACTTCGGCCCGGCGGACCGCACCGTCGAGACCCAGCGGGCCATCCTGCGCCGCGCCTTCGACCTCGGGGTCACCCACTTCGACCTCGCCAACAACTACGGCCCGCCCCCCGGCTCCGCCGAGCTCGCCTTCGGTGAGGCCCTCAAGGGCGACCTCGCGCCGTACCGCGACGAGCTGGTGATCTCCACCAAGGCCGGCTACCTGATGTGGCCCGGCCCGTACGGCGAGTGGGGCTCCCGCAAGTACCTGCTGTCCTCCCTCGACCAGAGCCTGACCCGCATGGGCCTGGACTACGTGGACGTCTTCTACTCGCACCGCCCCGACCCGGACACTCCGCTGGAGGAGACGATGGGCGCCCTGCACTCCGCCGTGCAGCAGGGCAAGGCGCTCTACGTCGGCGTCTCCAACTACTCCGCCGAGCAGACCCGCGAGGCCGCCCGCATCCTCGGTGAGCTGGGCACCCCGCTGCTGATCCACCAGCCGCGCTACTCGATGCTGGACCGGCGCCCCGAGACCGAGGGCGTGCTGGACGCCCTGGACGAGCTCCAGGTCGGCTCGATCGTCTTCTCCCCGCTGGAGCAGGGCCTGCTCACCGGCCGCTACCTCGACGGCATCCCGGAGGACTCGCGGGCCGCGAGCGACAGCCCGTTCCTGAACTCCGACGCGCTCACCGAGGACCTGGTCGCCCAGCTCCGCGAGCTGAACGACATCGCGAAGTCCCGCGGCCAGACCCTCGCCCAGCTCGCCCTGGCCTGGGTGCTGCGCGGCGGCCGGGTCACCTCCGCGCTCGTCGGCGCGAGCAGCCCGCAGCAGATCGAGGACAGCGTCGGCACCATCGCCAACCTCGACTTCGACGACGACGAGCTGGCCCGGATCGACGCCGTGATCAAGCGGTAACGCGTTCCAGGAGGTGGACGGTGACCGTGTCGCCCGCCTCCTTCCCGATGGCCCTGCGGACCTCGGCCTTCACCGGCAGCTTGTGCCGGCCGTCGCCCAGGGCCATGAAGGAACTCCGGAACGGATGTCCGTCGATCGTGCCGCTCACCTTCACGAGCCCGCGCGTGCCGAAGAACGCGGCGGACTCCGGCCAGACCAGATAGGTCCAGCCGCCCTCGTTCGGGCTCCTGACCAGCTCTGCGGTGAACCGACGGTCCAGTTTCACGGTCATGGCGTGCGCCTCTCCCTCGCGGTGCTCTCCTCCAAGAGACCACCGCGAGGCCGAGAACTCATCGCGAGCGCCCGCGCGCCCCGCCCGTGCTCAGGCGCCCGCGGGCACCCGGTCCAGGAAGCCGAGCACCGAACGGATACGGCCGTCCGCGTCCAGGACGATCACATCGGAGCCCGCCACCGGCGCGGAACCGTCGGCCTCGCTCACCAGCTCCCAGGAGAACCGCGCGGTGTCGTGGTGCCCGTCCACGTCCCCGGTGGGACGGAAGGCGAAACCGGGGAACCGCTCGTGCGCCCCGGTGATCAGCGCGGCGATGCCCTCGTGCCCCCTGACCTCGGCCAGCGGGTCGGTGTAGGTGCCGTCCGCCGCCCACGCGGCGGCGACCGCCTTCGTGAGCGACTCGGGGTCGACGGCGTTCCAGGCCTCGAAGTAACGTGCGACGGCGGCGGAGTGGCGGTCGGTCCGTGCGGACATGGGGAATCAGCCTCCAACGAGGTCGTTCTTGCCGGTGGGGTCCGGATCCCCGCTCGCGGCGACCCGGTACCGCAACCCTGCCCGTCCCGCAGGGCGCCGTCGATTACCCCTCGGGTAATGACGGCAGGCGCAGGGATTCGGCCAACTCCCGCCCCGAATATGCCAAGAGAGTGGCCAAAAAGTCGTGGTGACAGTGTTTCAGTAGTGAACATACTCAACGTACAGGGCATTCACATCCAGCGAAGACCCCGTCACGGACCGCGATCACACGCGGACACCTTCACCGCACCGAGCCGCGGGACGCGAAAGCAGGCACGCAGTGGGACGCAGGCACGAGAGCCGCACCGAAAGCGAGGCAAGCCGCAAGGCGCACTACGCACCGGGGGAGTGAACGTGCACGACGAATTCCAGTGCCATGTCACCGCTTACGGCACCTGCGGAGGTCAGCGCATCGGCGTACCGCTCGGCAGCTACCGCGCCCCCACCCTCGCCCTCGCCCTGTGGTGGCTGCGTGACCGGGCCTCCTGGATCGCCGAACGCCTCGACCCGCACCCCGAAGCCGTGCACTACCCCCCGAGCGCCCTCGTCCCCGTCTCCGCCACCGTCCCCGACGTGCCCTCCGTGCTGCGCGCCTGGTGCGCGGACGACGTCCAACAGGACCTGGTCGCCGAGCAGTTGGCGGCCGGGCGGCTCATCCGCATCGCCACCAACGACGACACCACCGAGTACGAACTCCTCGCCGAGTCCGTGGACGCCCTGCGCATGCAGCGGACGAGCCCGGGCCTGTTCATGCCCGTCGGCTGACCCCGCTCCCGCTCGCCGGCCGCCGCGCCAGGCGCGTACCGGGACGGGTCGGTAGAATTTCCCGCATGGCGGAGCGGCCGATCGCGCCGACCGCGCCCGAACTCGTCCTGGAGTCCGACACGGGCTCGACGGTGATGAGTCCGAGCCACGACTACCACGTCGGACGCGATCCGTTGAGCGACATCGTCATCGACGATGCCCGGGTCTCGTGGCACCACGCGGTGCTGCGACCCGAGGCCGACCATTGGACGCTGGAGGACGAGCACAGCACCAACGGCACGTACGCCGACGGCCACCGCGTCCACGAGTGGGACGTCGGCCCCGGCAGCGTGATCCACTTCGGTACCGCCGACGGCCCCCGCGTGGTCCTGGTCGCGCCGGAGCGCCCCTCGGCCGTCTCGATGCCCCGCCTGACCGGCACCTTCCGTCAGCCGACCTCGGTTCGGCCGATTCCGACCCGTACCGTCCGCATCGGCCGCGCCGCCGAGAACGACCTCGTCATCGACGACCTCGTCGTCTCCCGCCGGCACGCCGAGCTGCGCGCCCGCCCCGACGGGACGCACGAGATCGTCGACCTCGGCAGCCACAACGGCACCTTCCTCAACGGCGCCCCCGTCGACCGGGCCGTCCTCGGCCCCGGCGACGTCGTCGGCATCGGCCACTTCGCGTACTGCCTGGTCGGCGACCAGCTCCAGGAGTACGTCGACACCGGCGAGGTCTCGCTCGACGTGCAGGACCTCGGCGTCGCCGTCGACCACGGCCGCAAGACCCTGCTGGAGAACGTGTCGTTCCCGGTGGGGGAGAAGTGCCTGCTCGCCGTCGTCGGACCGAGCGGCGCCGGGAAGTCCACCCTGCTCGGCGCGCTCACCGGCCAGCGCCCCGCCGACCACGGCACCGTCCTGTACGACGGCCGCGACCTCTACCGCGACTACGCCGAACTGCGCCAGCGCATCGGCCTGGTGCCCCAGGACGACATCCTGCACGCCCAGCTCACCGTCCGCGCGGCCCTCTCCTACGCCGCCGAACTGCGCTTCCCTCAGGACACCGCCAAGGCCGAGCGGCAGGCCAGGGTCGAGGAGGTCATCACCGAACTCGGCCTCCAGCAGCGCGCCGAGCAGCCCGTGCACAGCCTCTCCGGCGGCCAGCGCAAACGCGTCAGCGTCGCCCTGGAACTGCTGACGAAACCCTCGCTGCTCTTCCTCGACGAGCCGACCTCGGGCCTCGACCCGGGCATGGACCGCTCGGTGATGCACATGCTGCGCGGCCTCGCCGACGACGGCCGCACCGTCATCGTCGTCACCCACAGCGTCCTCAGCCTCGACGTCTGCGACCGGCTCCTCGTCCTCGCACCCGGCGGGAAGATCGCCTACTACGGCCCGCCCGAGGACACCCTCGGCTACTTCGGCTACGAGCAGTGGCCCGAGGCCTTCGAGGCGTTCGAACGGGACCAGGGGCGCGACTGGGCGGGGGAGTTCCGCGCCTCGTCCTTCCACCACCGCTACGTCGCCGAGGCCACCGGACAGCCCCGGGTGCCGCGTTCGGGCCCGGTCGTGATCGCCCCGCCGCCCAGACCCCGCAGTCGCGGCGCCCAACTCGGCACCCTGGTACGCCGCTACGCGACCGCGCTCAGCGCCGACCGCACCTTCCTCGTCATCATGACCGCCCTGCCGTTCGTGATGGGCGCGATGGCCCGCGCGCTCGCGGGCAGCAAGCTCACCCAGGAGACGGCGATGAACGCGCTGCTCATCCTGTGTGTCGGCGGCGTCCTCACCGGCGCCGCCAACGCGGTGCGCGAACTGGTCAAGGAACGCACGATCTACCAGCGCGAACGAGCCGTCGGCCTGTCCAGATCGGCGTACCTGCTGTCGAAGATCGTCGTCCTGGGCACCGTCACCGTCCTCCAGGCCGTGGTCCTCACCCTGGTCGCCCTCCTCGGCGTCGATCTCAACGCCCCCGGCGGCGAGGGTGTGTTGATGCCGCCCCTTGTCGAAATCACCGTCGCCGTCGCCCTGCTGGCGTTCACGGCGATGATGCTCGGCCTGCTGATCTCGGCACTGGTGCGCAAGGAAGAGGTGACGATGCCGCTGCTGGTGCTGCTCGCCATCGTCCAGGTCGTCTTCTGCGGCGCCCTGCTGAAACTCGACGGCGTGCCCGGCCTGGAGCAGCTCTCCTGGCTGGTGCCGTCCCGGTGGGCGCTCGGCGCGATGGCCGGCACCGTCGGGCTCGCCCGGATCGTCCCCGGCGACCTCACCTCCGACCCGCTGTTCCGGCACTCGGCGGGGGTGTGGCTGCTCAACGTCGGCATGCTCGTCGTCCTGTCGGTCCTCTTCGGCTGGGCCGTGTCCCGGCTGCTGCGGCGGCACGAACCGGCGATCCTCAGGAAGTCGTGACGAAGGGACCCCATGACGACGAGCCCCGGCTTCCGGCCCACCCACGTGGTCCCCGCGCACGGCATGCCCGCGTGGGAGGCACCCGACCCCGCCCGCCCCGCCGTGCCCCTGGACCCGCTGCTCCCCGTCCAGCTCCTGGAGCTGCGCGGCGACTGGGGCCATGTGCTGTGCGCCAACGGCTGGTCCGCGTGGGTCGACGGCCGCTACCTCGTCGCCGTCCCCCAGGACCCGCCCCTCGCCGACGGCCCCTCGGCCCGGGCCGCCGACCCGCGCGCCCTGCTGGCCCGCGCCGACGACGCCCTGACCCGCTACCGGGAGGCCGTGGAGGAACTCGCGGGCGGGCTCGACGCGGAGGGCTTCCGCGGCCGGACACGCGGACTGCGGGCCGGGATCGTCGTCGACGGCGAGTCGGTGTGGCTCTACGACGACCGGCAGGGCCGCTGGGTGTACTCGGACGGCACCCGCACCGGCACCTACGCCACCGACGAGGAACCCGGGCACGCCGGACCCGCCCCCGCCGCCGGGCACGCCCCCACCCAGGTCGTGACCTCCGATGGCCCGTGACACCGGCCTCTTCTCCGGCCGCCCCTCCGAACTGATCGGGCGGCGCGTGGCGGGCTACCGCATCGAGCGGGAGATCGGCCGCGGCGGCATGGCCGTCGTCTACCGCGCCCGCGACCTGCGTCTGGACCGCACGGTCGCCCTCAAGCTCCTCGCCCCCGAACTCGCCCGCAACGACACCTTCCGCCGCCGCTTCACGCACGAGTCCCGGGCCGCCGCCGCGATCGACCATCCGCACATCGTCCCGGTCTTCGAGGCCGCCGAGGCGGACGGCGTCCTGTACATCGCCATGCGCTACGTCGAGGGCAGCGACCTGCGCCATCTCCTGGACCGCCGGGGCCCGTTGACGCCCGAGGCGGCCCAGCGCATCGCCGCCCAGGTGGGTTCCGCGCTGGACGCGGCCCATGAGCACGGGCTCGTCCACCGGGACGTGAAACCCGGCAACATCCTGGTCGCCCGGGGCACCGACAGCGACCATCCCGAGCACGTCTACCTCACCGACTTCGGCCTGACGAAGAAGTCCCTGTCCCTCACCGGCTTCACCACGGTCGGCCAGTTCGTCGGCACCCTCGACTACGTCGCCCCCGAGCAGATCTCCGGCAAGCCCGTCGACGGCCGCTGCGACGTCTACGGCTTCGCCTGCGTCGTCTACGAATCCCTCGCCGGGCGCCCGCCGTTCCGCCGCGACGACGACATGGCCCTGCTCTGGGCCCACCAGTACGACGCCCCGCCGCCCCTGACCGAGTTCCGGCCCGACCTTCCGCCCCAGGCCGACGCCGTGTTCGCCCGCGGCCTCGCCAAGAGCCCGGACGACCGCTACGACTCCTGCCTCGACCTGGTCGCCGCCCTCCGCACCGCGACCGGCGGCGCACCCCCACCGCCGTACGCCACCCCGGACGGCACCGTGAGACAGCCGCCGCCCTGGGCGCGACCCGTGTTCCGGGGGCCGTGACGCCGGGTCCCGGGAGGCGGGGACCTGCCTTGGCTCTCCTCTCGCGCCCGCGGCACGATCCGCCGGAGAGGCGTGCGGCACGGTCCGCCGCACAGCCCCGCCGACCGGCCCGCCACCGCCGTGCGCCACCCCGGACGGTGCCGTGAGACGGCCACCGGCCTGGGTAATGTCCGTGTTCCGGGGGCGGGTCCGTGTCCCGCGGTGCCGTCCGGGGTGGCGCACCGTGGTGGGTTCCTAGTCCTGCCGCCGTACCGGGCGGGCCAGCAGGCCGCCCAGGAAACCGGTCACCAGGCCCCACAGCGCGGCCAGGCCGACGGCGCTCCACAGTTCGGGTTCGAGGAACAGCTCGCCGCTCAGGCCGCCGCCGAGGTCGCCGATGCCGAGGACGGACAGGCCGTAGTGGGCGGAGATGCGACCGACCAGGCAGATCATCAGGACCGTGAGCGCGAGGGCGACCGCCATGTGCAGGGCGTGCTGCCAGGCGCGTGTCCGGGCCGGGGAACGGGCCGCCATGACGAACGCGGCGGCCAGCAGCAGCACCGCGTCCACGGCGACGAGCCACCACACGCGGCCGTCGTAGTCGGCGAGGGTGCCCAGATCGAGCGTGGCGGTGTCCTTCGAGCGCAGCACCTCGTCCAGCACATGCGGCATCGGCAGCCCGAACGGGCCCTCCACCCGGCCGTTCCAGGTGGCGCCGAGGCCGAGCGTGAGCGCGAGCCACACCACGTTCGGCAGACCGAGCAGGATCACGGCCAGCGTCTCGGCCGCGTGCCCCCGGGTCGCCGCCACGACCACGCCGACGACGACACCGAGGACGACGTAGGCGAGCAGGAGCAGGACCATCGCGTACGCGGCGGGCCGCACCGACGCCTGGAAGCGCAGCAGCCGGGCGGGCAGCGGCGCGCCGCGCGACACCAGCAGGGCCAGGACCAGCACACCGGCCAGCCACAGCAGTCCGAACAGGAGGGTCAGCGGGACGTTCGTGGTGAAACCGACCTCGGGGGTCACCCCGAACGCGTCGCCCAGGTCGGACAGCGTGCCGTCGCCGAGCGAGAGCGTGAACGTCTGCCGGGCGCCCAGCGCGAGCGCCACCAGGCCCAGCACCCACAGCACGGCGAGCCGCGCCGCCCACCCGGCCAGTTCCCCGGCGCCGGCCACCGCCCGGTGCCGCAGCGGACGCAGGAAACCGGTGGCGACGGTCAGCGCGCCGGCGAGCGTGACGGACAGCGGGATCACGGTGAGGCCCGCCTGGGTGTCGGCGAGCCCGCCCGCGTTCCCGGACAGCTCGACGGTGCCGCCGACCGCGGTGACGACGGTCGCGGCGACGACCCGCGGGAACGCCCCGTCGGGCAGGTCCGCCGCCCCGGCCGCCCACAGCCCGAGGGCCGCCACGACGCCCATGACGAGCAGCCCGGCGAGGACCGTGAGGGCGGCCTGCACCCAGCCGTGCGGGGCAATGGCCTGGTCGGAGCGGGTTCTCGGGCTCACCCTGCCACGCTAAGCAGCGCTCGGGGACGGCGCCTGCGGAGGGGACCGTCCGCGTCCCGTCCGCGTCCGCTTGCGAGCCGCACCGCACCGGGGCACACAATGGGAAGGACGTGGATATAAGCGGCGTAGACGCACCAGAGCCGAGTGGATCCCACGTCGGGAAGAAGGGCTCGTGAGTGTCGAACCTCCGTCCTCCGGCCGGCCCACGGGACCGCCCTCAGGTCCGCTGTCGGGCCCCTCCCAGCCGCCCTCGGGGCCGCCCTCGCAGCCTCCGGGCAACAGCGGCGGAGCCTCCTCGCCGGGCCCGGAACCGGGACCCCGCCGCCCGTGGTGGAGGTCGGCGCCCCGGGTCGCCGTGCTCACCACGGTCGTCGTGGCCGCCGTGATCCTGGCCGTCGTCCTCAGCCGCTCCGACGGCGGCAGTTCCTCGGACACCGCGAGCAGCGGCGAGGTCTTCCTCCAGGCCGCGTCCAAGACCGGCCCCGACCCCTTCACGGAGTCGACCGCGAAGGACAGCTCCGCACCGCCCGCCTCCGCCGCCCCGGCCACCGAGTCGGCGCCCGCCAACGCCGTCCAGGGCGTCGACGGCGGCGCCCCGGGCCTGTACGGCGGCACCCGCAACGTCTCCAGCTGCGATGTGGAGGCCCAGATCAAGGCCCTTCAGGCGGACCCGGGCAAGAACCAGGCGTTCGCCTCCGTCGAGGGCATCCAGCCCTCCGCCGTCCCGGCCTATCTGCGCGGCCTCACCCCGGTCCAGCTGCGCGCCGACACCCGCGTCACCAACCACGGCTACCGCGACGGCGCCGCCACCGGCTACCAGGCCGTCCTCCAGACCGGCACCGCCGTCCTGGTGGACGACCGCGGCGTGCCCCGGGTCCGCTGCGCCTGCGGCAACCCGCTGACCCCGCCGGTCGCCCAGCAGAGCACGCCCCGGCAGACGGGCGACACCTGGCCCGCGTACCGGCCCGCGAACGTCGTCGTGGTCTCCCCGTCGGTCACCGTGATCAACGTCTTCGTGATCTACGACCACGACTCCGACGGCTGGATCGCCCGGCACCGCGGCGACACCGGGCACAAGGACGAGCCGACGAAGCCGCCGGCCCACCCCACCCCGTCGCCGAGCCTCATCACACCGACCGCGCCGACCTCTCCGTCGTCCTCGCCGTCCCCCTCGCCCTGCGTCTCGACGGGCACCGGCACGCCGACCGGCGGCCCCGGCACCCCCTGCCCGCCGACCTCCACCGCCCCGTCCACGATCACGCCCAGCTCCGAACCCCCGACGAGCACCGAACCGGAGACCACACCCGCACCGGAGACCACGTCGGCACCGGAGACGACCGAGCAGGAACAGCCCTCCGCAGACTCGTCCGCCCCACAGGTCCCGTCCCAGCCGGATACAACCACGGCGTCCGCTCCGGAGTCGTACAGTGCGCCCGAGTCGTCCGTGACGACGCCCGGCGTGTGACCGACACGACCCGGCAAGGGGACTGTCCGGCCGCGCTCGGGGTACGAGCACTGGTGCAACAAGGGTCCGGCCAGTCCGGCTTCCGAGAGAGAAACGCATGATCGAACACCTGGACGAGGCAGTGATACCCACTGGTTTCGACGTGCCCGTGGACCCACTCCGGCGGGCCGCCCACTACACCGGCGAACCGGGATGCATCGCCGAGGCGCGGAACTTCGCCGCGCACTTCCTGCACCAGCTGCGCACCGAGTGGTGCGCGCCCATCGACACCCGCGCCGACGAAGAGGTGCTCCTCGTCGTCAGCGAACTGGTCACCAACGCGGAGCGGCACAGCAACGGGCCCTACATCCTGGACCTGGAGGGCACGGACTCCGCCGTGACCGTCTCCGTCTACGACAGCAGCGCGGCGCTGCCGCTGCGCTTCCCCAAGGACCCGGAGCGGATAGGGCGGCACGGCCTGGAGATCGTGCACGCCCTCGCGAGCGAGGTCACCGCGGAGCGGGTGCCCGTCGGCAAGCGGGTCAGGGCCGTCCTCAGGCTCAGCACGACGGACTGACCGCCGGAACGCGAGGCGTTCCGGCGGTCAGTCCGTCACCGCTCGGGGTCAGGCGCAGCCCAGCTCGCCCAGCATGCCCTCGCGCAGCCGCGTGATGATCCGCTTGATCAGCCGCGAGACATGCATCTGGGAGCAGCCCAGCCGCTCCCCGATCTCCGCCTGGGTGGCCTCCTCCACGAACCGCAGATGGATGATCTCCCGGTCGCGGTCGCTGAGTTCGGCCATCAGCGGGGCCAGCGACTGGAAGTCCTCGACCAGCCGGAGCCCCTCCTCCTCGACCCCGATGAAGTCGGCGAGCACCGACTCACCGCTCTCCGGGCCGTCCCCGGTCAGCGCGGCGTCCAGCGACGAGGAGTTGTAGCCGTTGGAGGCGATCTGGCCCTCCACGACCTCGCTCTCGGAGATGTTCATCAGTGTGGCCAGCTCGGCGACCGTCGGTTCCCGGTCCAGCCTGCTGGCCAGCTCCTCGCGCGCCTTGGCCAGCTCGACCCGCAGTTCCTGAAGACGCCTGGGGACGTGCACGGCCCAGGTGGTGTCACGGAAGAACCGCTTGATCTCACCGACGATGTACGGCAGCGCGAAGGACGTGAACTCCACCTCACGCGCCAGCTCGAACCGGTCGATGGCCTTGATCAGGCCGATCATGCCGGTCTGGACGATGTCCTCCATGTCGTCCCCGCGACCGCGGAAGCGGCCCGCGGCGAACCGCACGAGGGACATGTTCATCTCGATGAGCGTGTTGCGCGCGTACTGGTATTCGTGCGTGCCTTCCTCGAGCTCGGTCAGACGCTGGAAGAACTGACGCGACAGGGCTCGCGCGTCACGCGGCGCGACGCTCCGCGGGTCCTCCACGCCGGGCAGCGACCCGCCACCGGGGCTGCTCTCCGCGGTCTTCTCGACGACCTCAGCCTTCGAACCGATCACGGCGCTGTCCATTGCCTCTCCCAAGTCCAGGCTCGGCCCGCGGGGTTGTCCGCGGGCCGTCTTCTCTCCTCGCGTACCCGCGTTGACCCGTCGCATGCCTCCCTGTTCTTGGTCACCTTTCCGGGCCGTCGCCCAACTCCCCGTCCGCGGGCCCCTCCCGGAATTCACCCAGGGCGCAACGCCGCTCCCTTCCCTCCCCGCGCGAGGCTCCTAGGCTGGGAAGGTGAGCGAACAAGCGCCGAACCGAGCCCGTGTGATCCCGCTGCGCCCGGCCCCGCGGGCACCCAAGGAACCGCTGTGGCGGGACCTGGTGGGTGACGTCCTGCGCCAGGAGCGGCTCGACCAGGAGCGGACCCTCAAGGACGTCGCCGACGCCGCCCGGATCTCCATGCCCTATCTGTCGGAGGTGGAGCGGGGCCGCAAGGAGGCTTCCTCGGAGGTTCTCGCGGCCGCCGCCCACGCCCTCGGACTCGGGCTCGGGGACCTGCTGGCGCGGGCCCAGGGCGAGCTGGTGCGGCTCAGCAGCCGGACGGCCGCCGCGGGCCGCAGGGCGCCCGGCTCGTCGTACGACGGGATGTGCCTGGCCGCCTGAGCCGGGAGCCGGCCCGGCGCCTCACACCGTCAGCAGGCGCCGGGTGACCACCTCGTCGGCCAGCCCGTACGCCACCGCCTCCTCGGCGGTGAACACCTTGTCGCGGTCCATGTCCGCGCGCAGGGCCGCCGCGTCGCGACCGGTGTGCCGGGACAGCACCTCCTCGACCTGGGAGCGGATCCGGACCATCTCCTTGGCCTGCACGGCGAGATCGGAGATCGAGCCCCGGCTGCCCCCGCTCGCCGGCTGGCCGAGCAGCACGCGCGCGTGCTCCAGCACCGACCGCCGCCCCGGATCGCCGCCCGCCAGCAGCACCGCCGCCGTGGACGCCGCCTGGCCGACGCAGAACGTGGAGATCGGCGCCTGCACGTACGTCATCGTGTCGTAGATCGCCATGAGCGAGGTGAACGAGCCGCCGGGGGAGTTGATGTAGATCGCGATCTCGTGCTCCGGGGCCGACGACTCCAGATGCAGCAGTTGCGCGATGACGACGTTGGCGACACCGTCGTCGATCTCGGTGCCCAGGAAGATGATCCGCTCCGAGAGCAGCCGGCTGAAGACGTCCGAGGAACGCTCGCCGTGCGCGGTCCGCTCGACGACGTAGGGAATCGTGTAGTTCGCCATGTCACAGCCCCATCCGTCGCCTGGAGGCGGCCGGCCGGACATCGGCGAGCGACGTCACGACCTGGTCCACCATGCCGTACTCCCTGGCCTCCTCGGCCGTGAACCAGCGGTCGCGGTCGCCGTCCCGGGCGATCGTCTCCGGGGTCTGGCCGGTGTTCTCGGCCAGCAGCCGCTCCATGGTGTGCTTGCTGTGGTCCAGGTTCTCCGCCTGGATCTCGATGTCGGCGGTGGTGCCGCCGATGCCCGCCGACCCCTGGTGCATCATGATCCGCGCGTTCGGCAGGGCGTACCGCTTGCCGGGCGCGCCGCCGCAGAGCAGGAACTGGCCCATGCTCGCGGCGAAGCCCATGGCGAGCGTCGACACGTCGTTGGGGACGAGCCGCATCGTGTCGTAGATGGCGAGGCCCGCGTAGACCGAGCCGCCGGGGCTGTTGATGTACAGGCTGATGTCGGTGCGCGGGTCCTCGGCCGACAGGATCAGCAGCTGCGAGCAGACCCGGTTCGCGGAGACCTCGTCGACCTGCGTGCCGAGGACGACGATCCGCTGCCCGAGCAGCTGGGCGGCGAGCTGGTCGTCGAACCGGCTCGGCGCGGTGTCGCCCTCCTCGGCCCGGGGCGCGAAGGCGGTGGATGGAGTCATGGGTGCTGTCCCCTCGTGATGGTCCTGATCTCCCGTCCCCACCACTGTCGGCCGCGCGGGGCACGCCCCGGGGATTTCTCTGCCCGTGGCAGATTCGCCACGGGCAGAGCGGCCGTCCGGGTCGGTCCACGGACCGATCCGGGACCGACCGATGAGTTCCGGGGCAGGGATCGGTCGACATCCATGACCGCAGTCCACGTCCCGGGAGGTACCCCATGGCCGGCACCGGCTTCACCACTTGTCTCTGGTTCGACGGCCAGGGCGAGGAGGCCGCACACTTCTACGTCTCCGTCTTCAAGGACTCCGGCATCGGCCAGGTCGTCCGCTACCCGGAGGGCTCGATGCAGCCCGCCGGCACGGTCATGACCGTCGAGTTCACGGCCAACGGCCACCGGTTCCTCGCGCTCAACGGCGGTCCCGAGTTCACGTTCACCGAGGCCACCTCCTTCATGATCTTCTGCGCGGACCAGGAGGAGATCGACCACTACTGGAGCAGGCTCACCGAGGGCGGCGAGCCCGGCCCCTGCGGCTGGCTCAAGGACCGCTTCGGCGTCTCCTGGCAGGTCGTCCCGGACCGCCTCCAGTCGATGATCAGCGACCCGGACCCGGAGAAGGTCTCCCGGGTCACCGCCGCGTTCATGGCGATGCACAAGTTCGACCTCGCGGCCCTGGAGAAGGCCTACGCGGGGGAGTGAGCCCGCCGCTCAGCCGGCCCCGCCGACCGCGCGGGCGATCTCCCGCGCGATCCGCAGGATGCCGGGCGAGCGCACCGGGCACGGCTTGGGGGTCGACGTCGTCGGCGCCAGGCAGAAGTGCAGATAGTCCTTGTCGAGATGCAGGGCGGTGCGGTTGCGCAGGGTCTGCGTGCAGTACCCCGCGTGCTCCCGCTCGTACGTGGTGCAGGGGACGTACTGGGCCCAGGTGTACCGGGCCCCGGCGGGGCTCACCCTGGCGCCCGCGTCGGCCACCAGGTCCCCGGAGGCGGCGGCCTGCTGCTCGTACAGCGTGTTGACGCGCCGGACCCGGTCGGGGGTGATCGGGTCCGGCCCCTGCGAGACCCAGACGATCCGGGGCCGGGCGGCGCCGCCCGCCGTCTCGATCTGCCGGGTCAGCCGCGCCATGTCGGCCCGGTACCGCTCGAAATAGGTGTCCGGGTCCTCCGCGTGCGTGATCCCGTCCATGCACCAGGTGTAGCCCCACGCGTTGCCCCAGAACTGGAGCACCACGAAGTCCGGGCGCAGCGCGCGCACCAGCGCCGCCGCCTTGTCCCGGTCCGGCACCAGCGACTTCGCGCCGGTGCCCTCCAGGTAGTCGCAGACCGTCGTCCCGGAGTACGGCCGGCTCGTGTACGCCGCCTTCAGGTCCCGGCGCAGTTCCTCACCGACGACGTTCTGGGCCTCCATCGCGAGCGAGTCCCCGAGGTACAGCACCACGGGCGCCTTCGCGGTGGCACCGGGGCTGGCCGGCGCCCGCTGGTGCGTCGTGGCCGGTGAGACGCCCGGGGTGAAGGAGGGCGGGGCGGACTCGGGTCCTGACGCCGGGTCGGAGCACGCGCCGAGCAGCGCTCCGGCCAGCAACAGTCCCACGATCCACGGCTTCCGCATGAGCCGACTCCCGCCTCGGACACCGAAAACGGCTCCCCAGGCAAGCACAGCCCCACGGCGCGCGGAAGGCGAGTGTCGGTCACCCCTCGTCGAAGCGTTCCAGCAGCTCGACGAGGTCGTTCAGCGGGAGCGGCTTGGCCAGGTGCGCGTCGAACCCGGCCCGCGTGGACCGCGTCCGGTCCATGCCCTGGCTGAAACCGGACACGGCGATCAGCCGCAGCCCGTCGCCGTGCGGCCGGGACCGGACCGTGCGGGCGACCGTGTAGCCGTCGATGTCCGGCAGCCCGAGATCGCACAGGACGACGTCGAAGAGGTGCCCCTCGGTGGCGGTGAGCGCGTCGGCGCCGGTGTGCACCGCCGTGACGTGGTGCCCCTGACGCTGGAGGAGCGTGCGGTAGGTGAGGGCCAGGTCCGCGTTGTCCTCGACGATGAGGATGGAGAGCTGCCGGCGCGCCGGACGGACCGCCACGGGCCGCGAGGGTTCCGGCCGTCCCGGATCGGCGAGCGGCAGCAGCACCGTGAACTCCGCGCCGCGGCCCGGACCCTCGCTGCGCGCGCCGACGCGGCCCGCGTGCAGCCCCACCACCGTCCGCGCGACCGCCAGGCCCAGGCCCAGGCCCTCCGGGGTGTCGGGCCCGGCGGGGGCGGCCCGCATGAACACCCCGAAGATCGCCTCGGCCTGGTCGGCCGGGAAGCCGATGCCGTCGTCGCGGACCCGCAGCCGCGCCTCGTTCCCGACGACGTCCAGCACGACCTCCGTGCGCCCGCCGGGCGGCGTGTACTTCAGGGCGTTCGACAGCAGGTTCGTCAGGACCTGCGCCAGCCGCAGCCGGTCCCCGTCCACCGGCACCGGCTCCCCGGGCAGCCGGACCTCCAGCCGGCGGTCCTCGTGCCCGAACAGCTTCCGGAAGTCGGCGCACGCACCCTCGACCACGGACCGTACGTCCACCCGCTCACGGACCAGCTCCAGGCGCCCGGTCAGCGCCCGCGTCCCGTCCAGCAGATCGTTGCTCATCCGCACCAGGACGCCCAGCTGGCGTTCGAGCACGGACAGCGCCGGATGCCCGCCGGGCAGGTCCAGCGACAGCAGCTCGGTGGCCGCGGTCGCCGCCGCGAGCGGATTGCGCAGCTCGTGCGAGAGCGTGGCGATGAACCGGTCCTTCGCCTGCTGCTCCTCCCGCAGACTGCGCCCCGCCGCGTCGAGCTCGATGTTCGCCCGGCCCAGCTGCTCGTTGACCTCGCGGATCTCCCGGGCCCGCACGAACAGGTCGATCTCCATGCCCTCCGCGCGCATCTCCGCCTCGGCGGCGGCCCGCCGCTGCTCCCGGCCCACGTGACGCGCGTGCACGAACTCCGTGACGTCCTCGACCCGGTGGATGATGTGGCTCACCCGTCCGTCGGCGTCCAGGACCGGTGTGTTCACCGGGCTCCAGTAGCGCTCGCTGAAGCCGCCCTCCTCCGCCGGGATGTCGTACCGCTGGAGGGCCATGGTGTCCGTACGGCCGGTGGCCACGACCGCCTCCAGCGAACGGCGCAGATTGGACACCCCGTCCGCGGAGGGATCGCCCGGGTTGTCGGGGAACACGTCGAAGACCGGACGGCCGACGATCGAGCGCTCGGTGCGGGTGGCCGTCAGATAGGCGCGGTTGACCTCGACGATGGTGAAGTCGGTGGTGAGGACCAGCAGCGGGGACAGGGCGGCGTCGAACAGGCGCCGGAAGTCCGGGGCGTCCAGGGACATGGCGGCTCTCCGGGAGGCTATGGGTCCAGGCGGTACCCGTACCCGCGCACGGTGGTGATCCGCGGGGCGGGCGAGGGCAGCAGGGCGAGCTTGCCGCGCAGCCTGTACACGTGTTCGACGACGGTCGCGGGCTGCTGCCAGGCGGCGCCCCAGATCCGCTCCAGCAGCTGCTCGGCGGAGAAGACCCGGCCGGGCGCGGCGGCCAGCAGTTCCAGCAGGGCGTACTCCTTGGGCCGCAGCGGGATCGGCCAGCCGTCGTCGGAGGCCGCCTGGCGGGCTCCCGTGTCGACGCGCAGCGAGCCGACCCGGAGCACGACGGGTGCCTCCGGCGGCTGGGAGCGGCGCAGCACGGCCCGGATACGGGCCACCAGCTCCCGCTGCGAGAAGGGCTTGACGAGATAGTCGTCGGCGCCGATCTCCAGCCCCGCGACGCGTTCGGCCTCGGTTCCCCGGCCGGTGATGACGACGACGGGCAGCCGGCTCGTGGAGCGCAGCGCGCGCAGCAGCTCCAGCCCGCTGCCGTCGGGGAGTCCCAGGTCGAGCACGGCGAGGTCGATGCCGCCCTCGTGCAGGACGGACTTCCCGGCCCGGGCGTCCATGGCCCAGGTGACCATGAATCCCTCGCGCTCCAGGAACGAACGGCACATCAGTGCGAAGTCCGGGTCGTCCTCGATCAGGGCGAGGTGTGGGCGCATGCCGCATCACCTGGCCCAACTGCCTTCCGCTCGTTGTGCAACCGGTGAGCGGGCGTTGATGCCCCGACCATGTGGCGAAGGTAGAACAGTAATTGCCCACGGTTCAAGGGGGAGCCGCCCAGGGGGAGTTCCGGCGCGAGCGCGTGCGGTGCGGGGATGACGTCGTCGCCGCACGCGCCCGCGCCGGAACCAGGGCCCCGGGTGTGTGCGGCGAGGCACGGAACGGAACGGACTGCGTGCACGAGAACGACCTGGGGCCGGCAGGCCCGGACACCCGCTCGGCGACCGGCGGGCACGCGCTGCTCCGCACGGCGAACGGCCTGCTCATCGCCGAACTGCGTGGCGACCTCGACCTCGCGAGCGCCCTCCCGCTGAGCCTGTGGCTGGACACCGTCCTCACCCGCCCCGCCCCGGCCTACGTCGTCGACGTCCGGCCGGTCTCCTTCCTCGACTCGGCGGGCCTCGGCGTGCTGCTGCGGTTCCGGCGGCGCGTCATCGAGGCGGGGCCGGGATTCGCCCTTGTGTGTGACACCGGCCGACTGCGCCTGCTGCGCGCGCACGGCAGCCTCGCGACGCTGAACCCGGTGGCGACCCTCGCGGAGGCGGTGACCCGGCTCGGCGCCCCGGCCGGCTGACGGCGCCCCGGCCCGCTGAGGACCGGTGCGCGCGTGCGGGTGCGGCCCCGCGCGGGGGTGGCTAGCGTGAGAGGAACCGGAGCAGTCACCGAACCGGAGAGGGCCGCGGTCATGGCGGTACAACCTGAGGGAACCCCCTGCTGGGCCGACGCGATGTTCAGCGACGTCGAGGGGGCGAAGAGCTTCTACGGCGACGTCCTCGGCTGGACCTTCGGCGAGTCGTCGTCGGAGTACGGCAACTACACGCAGGCCTACGCGGACGGGAAGGCGGTCGCCGCCGTCGTACCGCCCATGCCCGGGCAGGAGGGCATGTCGCAGTGGTGCCTGTATCTGGCCAGCCCGGACGCCGCCGCGACCGCCGCCAAGGTCCGCGAGCACGGGGGCGAGGTGCTGATGGAGCCGATGGCGGTCGGCGACTTCGGCACGATGTGCCTGGCCCGCGACCCGAGCGGCGCCGTCTTCGGCATCTGGCAGGCCGGGGTCCACGAGGGCTTCGAGGCGGTCGCGCGGCCCGGCGCGTTCGCGTGGGCGGAGGTCTTCACCCGTGACCCCGGGGCGTCGGACGGGTTCTTCCCGGCGGTCTTCCCCTACCGCTCGCAGCAGATGCAGGACGAGACGATGGACTTCCGGGTCTACTCCGTCGGCGAGAACCCGGTGCTGGGCCGGATGCGGATGGGCGAGGAGTTCCCGCCCGAGATCCCGGCCTACGTGAACGTCTACTTCGCCGTCGCCGACTGCGACGAGGCCGTCGCCAAGGCCACCAAGCTCGGCGGCGTCCTGCGCTTCGGGCCGATGGACAGCCCTTTCGGCCGGTTCGCCGCGCTCAGCGACCCGCAGGGCGCGAGCTTCTCGGTGATCGACCTGACGACCACCGAGGGCGAGATGCCCCCGATGGGCGACGCCTGACCCCGGCACCGGACGCCCGGTGTCCGACGGCCCGGCCGGGCGACCGGCCGGGCCGTGGCATGATCGAGGCCATGCGTGAACGTGTGGTGGCCGCTTGCGACGGCGCTTCGAAGGGAAACCCCGGACCGGCCGGATGGGCCTGGGTCGTCGCCGACGACAGTGAGACCCCGACCCAGTGGGAGGCCGGGCCGCTCGGCCGCGCCACCAACAACGTCGCCGAACTGACCGCGTTGGAGCGCCTGTTGACGGCGACCGACCCGGAGGTGCCGCTGGAGGTCCGGATGGACTCCCAGTACGCCATGAAGGCCGTCACCACCTGGCTGCCCGGCTGGAAGCGCAACGGCTGGAAGACGGCCGCGGGCAAGCCGGTCGCCAACCAGGACCTGGTCGTCCGCATCGACGAGCTGCTCGGCGGGCGTCAGGTCGACTTCCGGTACGTCCCGGCCCACCAGGTCGACGGCGACCCGCTCAACGACTTCGCGGACCGCGCCGCCAGCCAGGCCGCCGTCGTGCAGGAGGCCGCGGGCAGCGAACTGGGTTCCCCCGTCCCGCCGCCCTCGCCCGACACCCCCAGGGCCTCCCGCCCCGCCCGTGCCAAGTCCGGTGGCCGCGGCGGCGGTTCGGCCGGCTCGGCCAAGGGGGCGTCGTCCTCGCGGACCATCAAGGCCAAGTTCCCCGGGCGCTGCCTGTGCGGCCGTCCCTACGCCGCGGGCGAGCCCATCGCCAAGAACGACCAGGGCTGGGGCCACCCGGAGTGCCGTACGGCCTGATCAGTCGGTGTCGAACGTGTAGTGCGCCCGGTGGTCCAGCAGGTCCGCCGGGCGGCTGTCGTTCCACGGCCTCATCGTCTCGCCGAGATCGACGACGTCCGGTGTCCCGGCGGCCGGGAGGTACGCCGAGCCGGGATGCAGGCGCTGCCACCGGGCCCACAGCTTGTCGACGTAGGCGTGGTGCAGCCAGAACACCGGGTCGTTGGGGGAGACCCCGGTGGCCATCTGCCCGCCCACCCAGACATGCACCCGGTTGTGCAGATTGACCCCGCGCCAGCCCTCCAGATGGTTGCGGAAGCCGTCCGAGGCGCTGTTCCAGGGCGGCATGTCGTAGGTCGCCATGGCCAGCACCGAGTCGACCTCGGCCCGGGTCGGCAGCTCCCGCCCGGACCCGCCGAGGGAGCGGCGCAGGAACGTGCGGCCGTCCACGCGGACCGTGACCGGCCAGTTGCCCGCCGACGCGGCGAACGGGCCGTCCGTCACCTGCCCGTCCCGGCTGCGCCCGGTGCCGCCGAGGAAGTCCGGCGCCCACAGCGAGGCGCGCGGCGAGCGGTCCGTGGACCAGTCCCAGTACGGCAGCGCGACCGAGGCGTCCACCGACTGGAGCGCCCGCTCGAACTCCAGCAGGTATCTGCGGTGCCAGGGCAGGAAGGAGGGCGAACGGTGGCCCGTGCGCGCGCCGTTGTCGGTGTCGGACATGATGAAGGCGTTGTGCGTGGTGACGAACGCGTCGTAGCGGCCGGTGCGTTTGAGCTCCAGGACGGCGGCGACGAAACGCCGCTTCTCGTCGGCGCTGAGGCTCGCCTGGTTCTTGCGGACGGTCATGTGCGGTGCTCCGGAGTCCGTGCGGGGATGGTCAGTTGGCCGGGAACGGGACGAGCCGCGCGCCGCGCAGTTCGTCGACCGCGGCCCGGGCGGCGGCTCTCGGCGTGGGCACCGGGTCGTAGTGGCTGACGACGCTGATCCAGGTGCCGTCGGCGTTGCGCATCACGTGCAGCTCGGCCCCGTCGACGAGGACGGTGAATCCGGCGCCGTGGTGATGGCCGCCGCCGGCCGCCGGACGGCCCTGTATCCGGCGGCCCTTGTAGACCTCGTCGAACGCGTCGGGGGAGGCGTGGGCGGGGGAGTGGTGCTCAGGTGTCCGCGCCTGCGCCCGCGGGGCGAGCGTGACGGTGGCGGCGACGGCCGCCGCGGCGGCGAGGGCGTGGCGCCGGGTCGGTTCGGGCATGGGAGTCCTTTCGGGTGCCGATGACCCGGCATGCCTATCCACCCGGCCGAGGGGTGCGCGACCGGTTGGCCGCGATCAGGACAATCGCCCATATGTAGTGCAATGTTGAAGGAAGATGATCTTGCTGTCGGGGGTGGCGCCGGACCCCCGGACGAGGGAATTCCTCCTGTCGGGACGTGTGATCCGCGAGGGATCTCGCGCGCGGGCGCGTCGCCGGTGACCTGCCTCACCCGGAGAAAGTGGCGCAAACGCCCTGCTACCCTGCGTCGTCAAATGACCGCTTTGAGTAACTTCCAGAGGTGCGCGTGAAGGTCTCCTGCGTCGGAGGCGGGCCCGCCGGCCTGTACCTCTCCATCCTGCTGAAACTCCAGGACCCGTCCCACGACATCACCGTCCACGAGCGCAATCCGGAGGGCTCCACCTACGGCTGGGGCGTCACCTACTGGCGTGGACTGCTCGACAGGCTCCACGAGCACGACCCCGTCTCCGCGCGCGCCGTCGAGGAGAACTCCGTCCGCTGGAACGACGGCGTCGCCCACGTGCGGGACCTCACCACCCGCCACCGCGGCGACGAGGGGCACGGCATCGGCCGCCACCGGCTGCTGGAGATCCTCGCCGCCAGGGCCCGCGAACTCGGCGTACGGCTGGAGTTCGAGGCGCCCGTCACCGCCGACAACCTCCCCGAGGCAGACCTCGTGGTGGCCGGCGACGGTGTCCACAGCGCGCTGCGCACCGCCCACGCCGACCACTTCGGCACCGAGGTCAGGGCCGGCCGCAACCACTACGTCTGGCTCGGCACCACCCAGGTCTTCGACGCCTTCCACTTCGCCTTCGTCGAGACCGACCACGGCTGGATCTGGTGCTACGGCTACGGCTTCGGCCCCGACCGCAGCACCCTCGTCATCGAGTGCGCCCCCGAGACCTGGGCGGGCCTCGGCCTGGACCGGGCCGACGAGGCCGAGGGACTCGCCGTCCTGGAGAAGCTCTTCGCCGACGTCCTCGACGGCCACCCCCTGCTGGTGCAGGCCGGGTCCCAGTGGCTGAACTTCCGCACCCTGACCAACCGGACCTGGACCCACGGCAACCTCGTCCTCATGGGCGACGCCGCGCACACCACCCACTACTCCATCGGCGCGGGCACCACCCTCGCCCTGGAGGACGCCATGGCCCTGGCCGGGGCGCTGCGCGAGAGCGCCACGATCCCCGAGGCCCTCGCCCGCTACGAGAGCGAACGCAAGGCGGAACTGCTCTCCGTGCAGAGTGCCGCCCGCTACAGCGCCCAGTGGTACGAGGAGCTCCCGCGCTACATCCAGCTGCCCCCGCGGCAGATGTTCGCGTTGCTCGGCCAGCGCCACTCGCCCCTGCTGCCGCACGTCCCGCCCCGGCTCTACTACCGGCTGGACCGGGCCGTGGGACGGCTGGGCGCCCTGCGGCGGCTCAAGCGCTGGCTCGGCCCGAGGCTCGCGCGGTCCGTGCACGCGCGGCGGCTGGCCTCGCGCGACTGACGCTCCAGGCTGCGAAGGTAGGGTGAATGGCTATTCACCGGTTAAGGTGAATAGCCATTCACCCTCTTTTTCGTCTGGAGTCCCGATGGAGCAGCCCGCACCGGCGGCCGACCGCGGTCCGATAGCCGAGCCCGCCGGGAAGCGGGCCCTGCGTGAACGGCTCACGATCCCGGTGCTGGCGTTCGGCGGCATCCTCATGGCCGTCATGCAGACCGTCGTCGTGCCGCTGCTGCCCGACCTGCCCCGGCTGACGCACTCCTCGCCGGGCGCCGTCTCCTGGATGGTCACCGCGACCCTGCTCGCCGGGGCCGTCCTGACCCCCGTCCTCGGCCGGGCCGGTGACATGTACGGCAAGCGGCGGGTGCTCACGGGCGCGCTCGTCCTCATGACCGTCGGCTCCGTCATGTGCGCGTTGTCGTCCGACATCACCGTGCTCATCGTCGCCCGTGCCCTCCAGGGCGCCGCCGCCTCCGTGGTGCCGCTGTCGATCAGCATCCTGCGCGACGAACTGCCTCCCGAGCGGCGCGGCTCCGCCGTCGCCCTGATGAGCTCCACCGTCGGCATCGGCGCCGCCCTCGGCCTGCCGCTGGCCGCGCTGGTCGTCCAGTACGCCGACTGGCACACCATGTTCTGGCTGACGTCCCTCCTCGGCGCCCTGGGCGTGGCCGGGGTGTGGTGGGCGGTGCGGGAGTCGCCCGTACGGCAGTCCGGGCGCTTCGACGTCCTGGGCGCCCTGGGGATCGCCGCCGGGCTGGTGTGCCTGCTGCTGGGCGTGTCCCAGGGCGGGGAGTGGGGCTGGAGCAGCGGGCCGGTGCTGGGCCTGTTCGCCGCCGCGGTGCTGGTCCTCGCGGTGTGGTGGTGGCAGCAGCTGCGCACCGCCGAGCCCCTGGTCGACCTGAGGCTCGTCTCCCGCCCCCGGGTCGGCCTGTCCCATGTGGCGGCCCTGCTCACCGGCTTCGCCTTCTACGCCAACTCGCTCGTCACCGCCCAGCTGGTCCAGGCGCCGAAGGCCACCGGGTCCGGGCTCGGTCTCTCGATCGTGGAGACCGGCCTGTGCCTGCTGCCCGGCGGCCTCACCATGCTGCTGTTCTCGCCGCTGTCGGCCCGGATCTCCGCCGCCCGGGGGCCCCGGATCACGCTCGCGCTCGGCGCTGCGGTCATCGCGTGCGGCTACGCCGTGCGGATCGCCGACAGCCGTGACCTGTGGATGGTCATCGTGGGCGCGACGGTCGTGGCCACCGGCACCACCCTCGCCTACTCGGCCCTGCCCACCCTGATCCTGCGCGCCGTGCCGGCCGAGCAGACCGCCTCCGCCAACGGCGTCAACGTCCTGATGCGCACCATCGGACAGGCGGTCTCCAGCGCCGCCGTCGCCGCCGTCCTCGTCCACCACACCAGCCCGGTCGGCGGCCTCGCGGTGCCCACGCTGCACGGCTACCTGATCGCCTTCGCCATGGCCGGCGCGGTGGCCCTGCTCGCCTGCGCTGCCGCGCTGACCATCCCCGGTGACGCCGACAACACCGGCGAGGGCGCCGCCAAGGGCCGGACACACCGCTTCGGGCGTGCCGGGAAGCAGGTGCTGGAGGGAGCATGAGGGCCGTGAGCACCGCACCCCCGCAGGGCGCCGCACCGCGCCGCGACGCCGAGGCGACCAAGGCCGCCATCCTCAAGTCGGCCCGCTACCTCCTGGCCCGGCACGCCCACACCGACATCACCCTCAGGGACATCGCCGAACGCGCCGGGGTCAGCCCGCCGCTGATCATGAAGTACTTCGGCAACAAGGACGCCCTGTTCGCCCGCGTGATGTCCTTCGAGACCGACGCGGAGGCGCTCCTGGACGCGCCGACGACCGAACTCGGCGCGCACATGGTCCGGCTCGTGCTGGTCAGCCAGAGCGAGCGCGGCGCCGACCCGCTCCTCCGGATCGTCTTCGCACCCCTGCACGGCGACCAGGGCGACATCCTCCGCACCAACTTCCGCGCCCAGGTCACCGAACGCCTCGCCGCCCGCCTGGAGGGACCTGAGGCGGACCTGCGCGCCGAACTCGCCGTCGGCACCCTGCTGGGCCTCGGCGTGATGTACGGCATCGTCCGCGCCCCGCACCTGAGGGCGAGCGAGGTCGACGACATCGTCGACCGCTACGCCCCCCTGGTCCAGACCCAGCTCACGCCCTAGGGCGCGTGCCGGGTGTCGCCGGGCAGGCGGGACTTCGCGGACACGGCCTAGCCGAACAGCCGGTCCAGGAAGGCGTTGCGGAACACCCCGTGCGGGTCGAGGCGGTCCAGGACGCCCGCCGCCTGTCCCCACGTGCCCTCCCCGAGGGACGCGGGGATCCGCTCGGTGAGGACCTCCTCGTCGGCCCACACCGCGTCGTCCGTGTACGCCCAGCCCTTGGACCACTCCACCCGGGTGCCCGCGAAGCGGTCCAGCAGGAACCGTTCGACCTCGCGCAGGAAGGCCTCCGCGTACGGCGTCCCCGGCAGTGTCAGGACGTCCAGCCAGACGGCCGTGTCCCACTCGGGGTGCGCCGGGTCGGGGCGCAGCGCGGACAGCGACGGGGCGCGGGCGCCGTCGAGTCCGGCGTGGGCGGGGTCGTCGAGGCCGGTGACCCGGATCTCCACGGAACCGTTGACGGGGAACCGCCCGAGCGCCGCGTAGGCGGCCAGCCGCTCCCGGTAGAAGTTCGTGAAATCGGCGACCACGCGCTGCACTTGATCCCTGGCGGTGAGCACGGCGTATCCGTTGGCGTTGATCCTGAGCGTGGTGGGCCTGAGATAGAGCAGCGTGTTCTTCGACGGCCCCCAGAGGTCGGCCGACGAGGTCGTCACCAGCCCGAGCGCGGCGGCGTCGTACTGCGCGTTGCCCAGCACCGGCGCGAGGTACCAGGCGGCCTCCGACACCATCCGTCCGGCGAGATCCGCCACGACGGCGGGCACGTTGTCGGAGAAGGGGTAGTTGTAGGGCGAGGTCACCCGGCGCGAGGTGGGGGGCTTGGCCGGCTCGACGCTCCACACCTTGAGCCAGGGGAAGTCCGTGAACGCGAACCAGATCGCCTCCACCCGTCCGGCCTCGTCCAGATGGCGCGCCAGGGTCCGGCCGCCGCTGCCGGGCGCGGCGAACAGTTCGGCCGCCGGGATGTCCGTGCGGCTCACGCACCGGAGGTTCGCGTTCGCGCCGACCCGCAGCACCACCTCGGTCACCAGGGCCCGCCCCAGGTGGGTGAGGAGCGCGGCGGCGTCGGCCTCGTCGCGCGCGAAGGTCCGTCGCGCGTAGGCGCCGCTCGCCTCGTCCCACACCACCGCCGTGAGCGACAGCAGCCGGTTGCTCAGCGACCCGTACGTCTGGCCCGGCGCCCTCGTCTCGCCCTCGGCGGGCACCGCCGTGCCGTGCGCGTCGATCGCGAGCGCCCCGCCGAGGCTGAGGTCGCCGGGCGCGGGCGCGGCGGTCAGGCCCAGGCCGTGCCCCTCCAGGAAGGTCAGCAGCGCCTCCATGGAGACGCCGGTGCCGGCCCGCACGGCGGTCGGCGACTCCAGGGACAGCCCGGTCAGGTGCGGGACGGTGTCGAGCAGGAGGACCTTCGCGTCCGGGGCGGTGTCCTCGGTGAGCGTCAGCGGCGACCAGCCGTGCGCGTGGCCCCGGGCGCGCACCGTCCAGCCGCTGACCCGGACCCAGTTGACGACCGAGACGACCTGGTCCCCGTCGGCCGGGGCGCACGCCCACAGCCCGTCGGCGGTGATCTCGCCGACCCAGTTGCGGTAGGCGGAGCGGTACAGGCCGACGTCCGCCGGGAAGCCCGGCAGTTCCTCGGCGGCGGCAGCGGGGTCGGCGGGCAGCAGAACCGGGGCGGCGGCCAGGGCCGCGGAGGCCAGCAGGAAGCCGCGCCGGTTCCAGGACGTGTGGTTGCTCGCTGGACGATCAGTCACGGCCGCCACCGTAGGGATCACCCGGCCACCCTCGGCAACACACTGAAACGAGTCACCCGTGTGAGTGAACGATTCACGGGATTCCGCCCGGAGGGGCCCGTTCCGCGCGGTACGCCGACAGATGACAGACTGACGCCATGGAAGAACGCACTTTCGGCAGGCTCGGTCAGCGGGCGTCCGTCATCGGTCTGGGCACATGGCAACTGGGCGCCGACTGGGGCGACGTCGACGACAAGGAGGCCCTCGCGGTCCTGGAGGCGGCGGCCGAGTCCGGCGTCACCTTCTTCGACACCGCGGACGTCTACGGCGACGGCCGCAGCGAGCAGACCATCGCCACGTTCCTGCGCGGCCGACCCGACCTCCATGTGTTCGTCGCGACCAAGATGGGCCGCCGGGTCGAGCAGATCCCGCAGAACTACGTCCTGGACAACTTCCGCGCCTGGAACGACCGTTCGCGCCGCAACCTCGGCGTCGACCGGCTCGACCTCGTGCAGCTGCACTGCCCGCCCACCCCGGTCTACTCCTCGGACGAGGTGTACGACGCCCTCGACACCCTCGTCGAGGAGGAGCGCATCGCCGCGTACGGCGTCAGCGTCGAGACCTGCGACGAGGCCCTGGCCGCGATCGCCCGGCCGGGCGTGGCCAGCGTCCAGATCATCTTCAACGCGTTCCGGATGAAGCCCCTCGCCAAGGTGCTCCCCGCCGCCCAGGAGGCCGGCGTCGGCATCATCGCGCGCGTGCCGCTGGCGTCGGGCCTGCTGTCGGGCAAGTACACCAAGGACACCGTCTTCCCCGAGAACGACCACCGCACCTACAACCGGCACGGCGAGTCCTTCGACGTCGGCGAGACGTTCTCCGGCGTCGACTACGCGACAGGCGTCGAGGCCGCCGCCGCGTTCTCCGCGCTCGCCCCCGAGGGGTACACCCCGGCCCAGCTCGCCCTGCGCTGGATCGTCCAGCAGCCCGGCGTGACCACGGTGATCCCCGGGGCCCGCAACCCCGAGCAGGCCCGCGCCAACGCTGCCGCCGCCGCGCTGCCCGAGCTGTCCGGCGACACCCTCGCCGCGATCCGGGGCATCTACGACGACCGGATCAAGGAGCAGGTCGAGAACCGCTGGTAGCCGCGCCGCCGACCCGGTGACCGTTTGAAAAGACGGCACCGGGTCACCCGTGACGTATGACCGCCGAACGGCGCAGGGGCCGCGACGAGACCGACGACGAACGCGCCGACCGGATGTGGGTCGAGCTGCTCCAGGAGGTCCGGGTGGCCCAGACGGGCGTCCAGATCCTGTTCGGCCTCCTGCTCACCGTGGTCTTCACGCCCAAGTACGCCGAGCTGGGCGACACCGAGAAGACGATCTACCTCGTGACGGTCGTGCTGGGCGCCGCCGCCACCGGTGCCCTCATCGGCCCGGTCTCCCTGCACCGGCTGGTCTCCGGGCACCGGGTCAAACCGCACGCGGTGCGGTGGGCCTCCCGGCTCACCTTCGTCGGCCTGGTCCTGCTGCTCGCCACGACGACCTCGTCCCTGCTGCTGATCCTGCGGGTCGCCACCCACGACTGGTTCGTCCCCTGGATCGTCGGCGCGGTGGTCGCCTGGTACCTGCTGTGCTGGTTCCTGCTGCCGCTGTGGATCCGGAACCGGTACACGGAGGACTGACCGCGGGCCCGGCGGACGCCCGCCTCCCCCCTACTCGGCCGGCTTGGCCCCGCGCAGGGCGGTGATGCACGAGGCGATGGCCTGCTGGAGCTCCTCCAGCTGCTGCACCATGTCGTCCTCGACGAACTCCTGCACGTCGTCGAAGGTCAGCTCCTCGAACACCTTCGTGGCCTTCTGGAGGCTGCTGTAGAACTTCGTCCGGCGCTCCTGGACACGGAGTTCGGGGTCCGCCTCCACGGTCTCCACGACGAGGTTCTTGAGGGTGTCGTAGGCCTCGGTGGCCCACTCGCCGGTGTCCTCGTCCTCGTCGAGCTCCTCGATCAGCGACAGATGCCGCTCGGCCTCCTGGCGCAGGTCGACCGGCGCGTCGATGGTCTGCCCGGCCGGGGTCTTGATCTGGCCCGACTCGGCGATCTGGCGGACGTAGCCGATGCGGTCGGCGGCCCGGGACTCGGTGGCCACGGCCTTCTTCAGGTCGTCGGTGCGCACGACGTCCCGGGCCAGCTCGGCCTGGAGCTCCGGGTCCTCGCGCACCCGGTCCAGGAGCGCCTGGCGGGCCGCCCGCGCGGTGGAGGGGTCGGCGAGGATCGCGGCCCGCAGCGCGGTGGGGTTCTCGGCGACCTCCAGCGCCTTCGTGGGCCGGATGCCCTCGGCCTCGGCGGCCTCCGTGATGGCGGTGCCGCGCTCGGAGGTCGCGCTGTTGCGGGAGGTGTAGTAGCCGAGCCAGACGTCGGCCTCCGGCAGCTCGACCTCCTGGCCCGGGGCGAGCGCCTCGAACTGCGGGACGAGACCGTCGTCGGCGGCCTTGTCCCACGCCTTGTAGTAGCGCATGACGCGGTCGGCGGAGCAGCCGGCGAGCTCGGCGAACTCCTTCGCGGACACCTTCGGCGTCTCGTCCGCGCCCTGGCCGCCGGGCCGTACGCTCCGGGCCACCATCAGGCCGAAGGCCCATCCGCCGGTCCGCGCGTAGGTGCCGAACTCGCGCGCGTCCTGCGCGACGAGGTCCGACAGGGGCGCGGGGGAGGCGTCGGAGGTCTCGGAGGTCTCGGACGGGGCGAGGGCTACGGTCACAGGGGACTCTCCTGGAAGGGGTGAGGGCTTCGGAACACGTGCCGCGCACGCGCAACAGGCAGCCTATATGTACCGGTTGCTCTGGTTTTGGCATGCCTGCGGGAGGGAACGGGTGTCCGTTCGCGCTCTCGATCATTCTCCACGATGAGGAGAGGATGCCCGTATGAGTGTTCGCCAGCTGCCCGTGAGCGCGCCGTCCGCCGAAGGCGTCGACGCCACCGGAGTCCTCGCCTTCGTCGACGCCCTCGACGGCGCCCCCGACATCGAACCGCACAGTCTGATGATCCTGCGCCACGGCAAGCTGGTGGCGTCCGGCTGGTGGGCGCCGTACGCGGCGGACCGGCCCCACCTCCTGTACTCCCTCAGCAAGAGCTTCACCTCCACGGCCCTCGCCCTCGCGGTCGGTGAGGGGCTGGTCCGTCTCGACGACCCGGTGCTCTCCCACTTCCCCGAGTTCGAGGCGGACATCACCGATCCGCGCAGCCGGTCGATGCTCGTCCGGCACACGGCGTCCATGGCGAGCGGACACACCGAGGAGACCGTCGACCGGGCGCTGGCCCTGGACCGGCAGGAACTGGTGCGCGGGTTCCTGCTGGTGCCCCCGGAGCAGGAACCCGGCAGCGTCTTCGCCTACAACCAGCCCGCCACCTACGCGCTCGCCGCGATCGTCCAGAAGCTGAGCGGGCAGAGCCTCACCGGCTATCTGCGCTCCCGGCTCCTCGACCCGCTCGGCGCCGGGGACGTGTCCTGGCTGCGGGACCGGGCCGGGCGCCAGCTCGGCTTCAGCGGACTGCACGCCACGACCGACGTGATCGCGCGGCTCGGGCAGCTGTACCTCCAGGACGGCGTCTGGGAGGGCGAGCGGCTGCTGCCGCCGGGCTGGGTGGCCGAGGCGACCCGCGCGCACGTCGCCACGCCCGAGGGCGGCTGGCCCGACTGGGGGCAGGGCTACGGCTTCCAGTTCTGGATGGGCCGGCACGGCTACCGCGGCGACGGGGCGTACGGGCAGTTCTGCCTGGTGCTGCCCGAGCAGGACGCGGTGATCGCGATCACCTCCGACACCGACCAGATGCAGCAGGTCCTCACGCTGGCCTGGCGGCACCTCCTGCCCGCCTTCACCGACGGCCCGCTGTCCGGCCGGGACGACGAGGAAGCGGCCCTGACGGAGCGGCTCGCCGGACTCGCCCTGGCGCCCGCCCCGGGCGAGTCCGTACCGACGAAGGCCTCCTTCACGCCGGACGGCGGTGTCCGCACCGAACGCCCCAGGCTCACGGACGTGGAGGTGACCGAGGACGGCCGGCTGACCCTCGTCGAGGACGGGCACCGGCTGGAACTGCGGTTCGGCGGACCCGGCTGGACGGTCACCGACGCTCCGGTGCCCGCCGCCGTCAGCGGAGGGTGGACCGGCCCCGACACCCTGGAGCTGGACGTGATCCTCCTGGAGACCCCGCACCATCTGCTGCTGACCTGCTCGCTCGCCGACGGCACGTTCACCGCCCGCTGGCGCACCCAGCCGCTGCACAACGCCCCGCTGCGGGCGATGCGGGCGCCGCGCGACTCAGGGTGACGGGACGCGGAACGTCCGCAGGATCGTCGTGAGTGTCTCCTGGTTGGCGGTGTCGTTCCACTCGGCCGCCGGGGTCGTCCAGCGCAGGGAGTAGCCGATGCCGTCGCCCAGGAGGAAGCCGCGGCCGAGGGTGTGCACCCGGGTGCCGTCGACCGTGTCGAGCCACTCCATGTCGGCGGCCTCGTTGCCCTGGTACGTCGTCGACCGGATCGCCCCGAGCCGCCGGTAGTCGGCCGACTCCTTCAGACCGGGCTCCACGTCGTCGCGCCACACGGCCACCGGGCCGGCGTCGATGCGCGTGCTGTACGTGACCGCCAGGGTGCGCGGGTCGTCCTCGGCGCCCAGGAGAACCCGGTACGCCAGGTCGTCCTGGCGCCGGGTCTCCAGCACCGTCCAGCCCGTGGGCAGCGAGAGGGAGAAGCCCTCGGGCGCGTTGTACGTCCGGAAGTCGGGCGCCGCGCTCGACGGGGGAGCGGTGCTCGGCGTCGGCGTCGGCGTGGGCGTGGGGGTCGCCGCGGGCGGCTGCGAGGCGCTCGGGGGCGGGGTGTCGGCGGCGGACGCGGAGGGCCGCGCGGGGGACACGTCGGTCGCCGAGTCGGCGGTGCCGCCCGGCAGTTCACGGGTCACGGCGACGACCGCCATCGCCACGGTCACGACCGCCAGGGCCGTCCCTGCGGCCATCGTCCGTCTGCTCCAGCCCGGCCCGCCCGCGTTCAGGCCGCGCAGCCGGGGACGGGGGACCGAGGCGAGCGTCGCGTCGGGGTCCTCGTGCAGCACCCGGTTCAGCGCCTCGCGCACCACCGGGCGGGTCAGCCGGTCGCGGCAGTCCTTGCGCAGCAGCCCCTGCACGGTCAGGGTCAGCGGACCGGCCCGCACCGGACTGCGCAGCGGCAGCCGGTCCACACCCCGCAGCGTGGTCTCCGGGGCGTCCCGGTCCCGGTACGGCGGCTTGCCCTCGACCATCGTGTACAGCATCGCGCCGAGCGCCCACAGATCCGCCGCGGGACCGATCCGCTCGTCCCGCGCCTGCTCCGGGGAGGCGTACGACGGTGCGGTGACGCGGGGCGCGAGGGTCGCCCCGGCCAGCCCGAAGCCGGTCACCACGACCGGGCCCCTGTCGCGCACGAACACCTGGCCGGGGCTCAGCTCGCCGTGCGTGATGCCCTCACCGTGCCCGGCCTCCAGCACGTCCAGCAGCTCCAGGCCGATGCGCGCCGCCCGCACGTAGTTGAACGTGCCCTCCCGGGCGAGGAGCTGGCCCAGCGGGGTGCCCTCGATCCACTCGGTGACCGTCCACAGCGTGCCGTACTCCTCGACGGCGTCGACGACCGTGGCGACCCGCCCCGGGCACAGCCGCCCCATGGTCTCCGACATCCGGATGACCCGGGCGACGGCCCGGCGCGCGCTCTCGCCGTCCGGGTCCGGCGGCAGGCCGATCTGCGTGAGCAGACAGGGACGGCCCGCCTCGACGTCCTCGCCGTACCAGCAGACGCGGTTGGTCTCGCGGTGGAGCACCTCCAGGAGCCGGTACCGTCCGGCGACCAGCTCTTGTGTGGAAGCGTGCGCCTTGCCCATGGTCATCCCTCGCTGAACCGCCGGTTCACCTTTCCCTCAGGTACGCGGGACATCACCGTCTGCGTTCAGCGGTTTGACAAGACATTCCCTGACCAACGGTCAAAACCGCGATGCCGGGCGGTGGTTCAGAGAAGGCCGAACCCCCGCGCCCACCCGAAGACGTCTCCGGTGGTCGCGTTGCCCCCGCACACGACGAGCCCGAGCCGCGCGCCGTCGCCGACCCGTGCCACCACCTGGCGCGCGGCGGGGAGCAGGCATCCGGCGGCCGGTTCGGCCCACACCTTGGCGTGGTCGGCGAGCTGGAGCGAGCCCCGCACGGCCTCCCGGTCCGGCACCACCAGCACCTCGTCGACCAGCGCCGCCACATGGTCGTAGGTCAGCCGGGACACCGACGGCGCGCTCAGCGTGGAGACGATCGACGACAGCGCGACCGGCACCGGGCCGCCCGCGGCGAGCGCCTCCGACATGGCCTGCGCGCCCTCGGTCTCCACGCCCCAGATCCGCACACCGGGCCGACGGGCACGCAGCGCCGCCGCGACGCCCGCGATCAGCCCGCCGCCCCCGATGCTGACCAGGACGTCGGTGACGTCCCCCGCGTCCTCGTCGAACTCCAGGCCCACGGTGCCCTGTCCGGCGACGACCAGCGGGTCGTCGAAGGGGTGCACCAGCGTGAGCCCTTCGTCCCGCAACCGGTTCACCAGCGAGAACGCGCTGTCCATGTCGTCGGTGAGCCGCACCGCCGCGCCCGCGTTCTCGGCGATCTCCACCGCGCGGGCGGGCGCGGACCGGGGCATGACGACCGTGGCCTTCACCTGGAGGTCCGCGGCCGTCATCGCCAGCGCGATGCCGTGGTTGCCGCCGCTGACCGCCACGACCCCGGCGGCCCGCTCCGCCTCGCTCAGCGAGAGCAGCTTCGCCGTCGCCCCGCGCGCCTTGAACGAACCGGTGCGTTGCAGGAGTTCGAGCTTGGCGGTGACCGGGGCGCCGAGCAGCGCGGACAGCCCGGGGCTCGGGACGGTGGGAGTACGGACGACGTGTCCGGCGATCAGCTCGGCCGCGGCTTCGATGTCGGAGATCCCGATCAAGGCAGTCACCCTTTCGATGCGGAGCATCCGCACTGCGTCCGACCCTACGTCGGAGGGCGGGGTGGGGGCGCGGGCGAGTGTGCGGGGGCGGTGGCGTGACCTGCGCGGGGGCCTTGGCCGGACTGTGCGCCGGGTCGGGCGGTGCGTGTGCATGCCGGGGCGCGCTGGTCTGTGGGGGTGGGGCGATGCGTGTGCGGGTCCCGGCCGACGTGCAGGCGGACGGGGGCCGACTTGTGTGCGTGGCTCGTCCCACCTGTCTCCGGCGCAGGGCGGCCCCTGTGAGGGTGTGGCGTCGGGCGGTGCGTTGCCTGTTCGGGCGGATTGGTCTGTGGGGGGCGGGGCGACGCGTGTGCGGACGCGGGCCGACCTGTGTGCGGGCGAGGGGCGATCCGTGTGCGGGTCCTGGCCGATCGGTCTCCGGACGTGGGGTCACTTGGACGGATCCTGGTCGACCGGCATGTGGACGCGGGCCGACGCGCGTGTATGTCTCGCCCCACCTGTCTGCGGATGCCAGGTGGCCCCTGTGCGGCGCCGGTTCGATGCGAATGCGTGTCCGGGTGGACCGGCCTGCGGGCATCGTGCGGCCCGTGCGCGGGCTCTGGCGGTCTGCGTGCGGACAGGGGCCGACGCGCGCGTGCGGGTTCTGGCCCACCGGTCCGCGGATGCGGGGCGACCGGTGTGTCGGTTGCGGGTGACGCTCGTGTGGCGTCGGGGCGGCACGAGTGCGTGTCCGGGTGGACCGGCCTGCGGGCATCGTGCGGCCCGTGCGCGGGCTCTGGTGATCTGCGTGCGGACAGGGGCCGACGCGCGCGTGCGGGTTCTGGTCCACCGGTCCGCGGATGCGGGGCGACCGGTGTGTCGGTTGCGGGTGACGCTCGTGTGGCGTCGGGGCGGCACGAGTGCGTGTCCGGGTGGACCGGCCT
>NZ_JBIVDS010000010.1:372968-411131 GCF_044747265.1 Streptomyces sp. NPDC090106
GCCTGCGGGCATCGTGCGACCCGTGCGCGGGCTCTGGCGGTCTGCATGCGGACACGGGTCGACCCGCGTGTGTGTTCCGGCCCGTCGGTCTGCGGAGGTGGGGCGACTCGTGTGTGGGTCCCGGCCGACCCGCGTGCGGATGAACGGGTCGACCCGCGTCCGCATATGTCCTGCGTTGCTGCGAGCCCCGGTCGGGGCGGTTACATGTCGCGGGTCGTCAGGAATTGCAGGAGGGTTCGTAGCTCGTCCAGTGGTGCGGGCTTCAGGGGGAGTTCGGTGAGGAGGGTGTTCGCCGTGGCGATCTGGTGGTGGGCTTCCGCCAGGGCGCCTGATCTGCCGCCCGCCTCCTCGACGCGCGCGGCGACCTCCTCGGGGCGGGCGCCGGACTCCAGGAGTCCGGCGAGCGGCGCCGTTCGCAGGGCGAGCAGGACCGGCAGCGTCTTCTTGCGCTCGCGCAGATCGGCGTGGACGGCCTTGCCCGTGACGTCCGGATCGCCCCAGATCCCCAGCACGTCGTCGACGATCTGGAACGCGACCCCCAGATGCCGCCCGGCCCGGTCGAGCGTCGCGGCCACGGCGGAAGGGGCGCCGCCGAGCAGGGCGCCGAGCGCGAGCGAACCGCCCAGCAGGGCACCGGTCTTGCGCTCCACCATCGCGCGGTACTCCTCGGGCCGCACCTGCCCGGGGCCGCTCCAGGGACGCCCCGCGAACTGCAGGTCGTCCGCCTGGCCGTGCACGAGGTCGCCCATCGTCCGCGCCAACAGACGTACGGCCGACGGGCCTTGGGCGGTGTCCGCGAGCGTCTCGACGGCCAGCGCGAACAGCGCGTCCCCGGAGAGGAGCGCCGGTCCTGTGCCGTACGCCTCCCAGGCGGTGGGGCGGCCCCTGCGGGACCGGTCGCCGTCCATGATGTCGTCGTGGGTCAGCGAGAACACGTGCAGCAGTTCCGCCGCGACCGCGCCCGGCACCCCGGCCCGGCCGTCCGCGCCCACCGCCTCGGCCCCGAGCACCGCCAGCGCCTGGCGCACCCCCTTCCCGCCGGAGGCGTCCGCCGGGGCGCCGCCGACCTCGCACCAGCCCAAGGAGTACGCGGCCATCTCACCCACCCACGGATGCAGCCGCCCCACCGCCTCCCGCAGCCGGGGACGGACCAGCTCGCGGCAGCGGGAGAGAACCTGACGGGCGTCTGGGGTCGTGCGCAGTGCGATGCTCACCGGACGAACTCCTCCTGCGCTCGCGCCACCGTCTCCGCCGCGTGCCGCAGCCCGATCCGCCCGAACACCTCGGCCAGTTCGGCCAGTTCGGCGGCCGTCTCGGCACGGTCGCGCCCCAGGTGCGCCAGCGACTTGGCCAGGCCGAGCCGCGACAGCGCCTCCCCGCGCGGCTCCCGCATCGCACGGAACTCTGCGAGCGCCTCCTCGTACAGGTCCCGGGCCTCGGCGTACCGCCCGGCGCGGTAGAGGACGTTGCCGCGCATCTTGTGGTTGTAGGCGAGGGCGCCGGACAACTGCATCGCCCGGCAGCCCGTCTCCGCCTCCGAGAGCAGCGCGAGGGCCCGCTCCACGTCCCCGTCGCGCACGGACACGACGTCGGCGATCCCGCGCAGCGCCCACGCGTGACCGCGCCGGTCCTCCGCCCGCGCGGCGACCTCGGCGGCCTCCTCGAACAGGGCGTACGCGGTGTCGTAGGAGCCGGTGTTGCGGTGCATCTGCGCGATGCCCTCCAGCGCCCACACGGTGTGCCGTGCCTCGCCGCGCCGGCGGGCCTCGGCGAGCAGTTGTTCGTGCAGCCGGCCCACCGCCTCGTAGTCGCCCTGGATGCGGCCGGTCTCGGCGAGCCCGGCCAGCGAGTAGCCGCGGACGACGATGTCCCCGCCCCGCTCGCCGAGTTCGGCCGCGAGCGCGAGGAGCCGCCGGGCCAGCGGGAACGCGCCGCGCTGCCGCGCCAGCGTGCCGCCGCTCCACAGCGCCCAGGCCATCGCCCCGACGTCGCCCGCCGCCCGTGCGGCCCGGTAGCTCGCCTTCCACGCCCGGTCCGCCTCGCCGACCCGGCCGAGCCGCCGGTGCGCCTCGGCGACGGCGAGCCCGGAGCGGGCGGCCTCGCCGTGGGCCCCGGCCCGCTCGGCCGCCCTCAACTGCTCGGTACCGGCGGCCAGTACCTCGGTGAGGGACGAGTTCACGGACAGGGTGGTGAGGGCGCCCTGATACTCGGGGGCGAATGCCTTGCCGTACATGGATGCCTTTCGCGTCCGTATACACATGATCTCTGCATCGCGTGTATACGCAGCATGTATACACGCTGTGTATAGACCGTGTGTATAGAGCCTGGAAAATGTGCCCTGGCCCGGGGGGGGCCAGGGCATCACGTGCTGACGGTCAAGACGACGGTCGGGCCGGTGGGGTTGCTCGTGAGGCGGAGATCACCTTCCGCGGTCGGAGGTGCCGAGGCTCCGGTCAGTGCTGCTGGGGCTTCTGCGGTGTCGCCTCGCTCGGCCGCACGACGACGTACCCCTGGCCCCGGAGCATCAGCTGGACTGCCTCACCCGAACCGCCGCGCAGCATCGAGCCGATGGACTGCGACCGGTGCAGCGAGGTCTCGAGCCCCGCCGTCCAGCCGACGACCGCGTCCGTGTCGACGTACACCGGGTACTGCGGTGACACCGGGATGACCAGCGGATTGCCCTCGCAGACCAGGCCCAGTCTGCCCTGGCCGGTGAAGACGCTGTTGAACAGACCGCCCCCGGCGATGCCCGCGCCCTTGACCGTCGCTATCCGGTACGACAGCGACGCGTCGAAGCACAGGACGTTGCGGCCGTTGACGGTGAACTCGTCACCGGGGTCGACCTCCACGATGAAGCAGTTCTGCGCCTCCTGCGCGAACCACGCCTCGCCCTGACCGCGCACCGTCATCAGCGGCAGCCCCTCGCCGGTGACCGCGCGCTTGAGCATGCCGCCCACGCCCTGCCCCTTGCGCTCGAACTGGAGGCTGCCCCGGTACGCGATCATCGCCCCCTGGCGGGCCAGCATCTCCCCATTCACCGAGTACTTGACGCACTTGGCGTTCTCGACCGTCATGCCCGGCGCCGCGGCGGGCTGGACCATGTACTCACTGGAAAAGAGGTCACCCTTCATGAGGGCATGGTGTCCCGGAGGGCAGCCCTCCGTCACGGGGGCCGACGCCCGGCGCGCCGCCGGACCGCTCAGGCGCCGAAGAGCTGGGTCCAGTACGTGCCCGCCGCGCCGCCGCCCGCGAAGCCGACCCCGATGTGGGTGAAGTCCGGCTTCAGGATGTTGGCGCGATGGCCGGGGCTGTTCATCCAGCCCTCCACGACCTCGGCCGCCGAACGCTGGCCGCAGGCGATGTTCTCGCCGATCGAGCGCCGGTGCGCGCCCGCCGCAGCGGCCCGGTCCCAGGGCTGTGTGCCGTCCGGTGAGGTGTGCGAGTAGAAGGCCCGGGCGACCATGTCCGCGCTGTGTGCCTGCGCGGCGTCCGTGAGCCGGGGGTCCGGGGCGAGCGGGGGCAGCCCGTGCCGGGACCGTTCCCGGTTGGTGAGGCCGACGACGTCCGACGCCGTGCGGGTCAGGGCGGCGGGGGAGAAGGGACCGGCCCACAGCGCCGTCCAGTACGTGTCCCCGGACCGGCCGTCGACGGCGTGCCCGAACCCCGCCTGGGTGAACGCCGCGTCGAGCAGCGTCCGGCGGGGCTGGTCGCCGCGCAGGCAGTACTGGACGAACTCGGCGGGGGAGCGCGGGCCGGAGACCAGGTGCTCGCCGACGGTGATGTACGCGTAGCCGGTGCCGCTCAGGCGCTGGTGCACGGAGACGCCGTCGGGCGTCTCGGCGCCGAGACGCCCCGCCGCGGCCATGGCGGCGGCATGGTCCTGCGCGGCGGCACCGAGGCGGGCGTCCAGCGCGACGGGCGGGGAACCGGCGCCCGCGCGGGCCGGGTTGACCAGCGCCAGGAAACCGTCGGGGTCGGCGCCGGAGGCCGGGGCGGAGGCGACGGGGTGCGGCGGCCGGGGCGTGTCGTCGGCGACGTCCACCCCGAAGTCCCGTGCCATCCCGGCCAGTCCGTCCGCGTAGCCCTGGCCCAGCGCCCGCAGTTTCCAGCCGGTGCCGCGCCGGTACAGCTCGGCGAGGAGCAGCACCGTCTCGTGCCGCGGACGCGGCGGGGCGAACCGGGCCAGCGGCCGGCCGCCCGCGCCGGTGACGTGCAGGACGGGCGCGGGCAGAGTGCCGAGCGGGGTGCCGGGGTCGGCGGCGCTGACGACGACCGTGACGCGGGTGGCGCCCGCGCGCAGCCGGGCCGGGTCGATCGTCAGGGTGTCGCCGGCGAGGCGGGCGCCGGGGGCGGCGGGCTGGTTGAAGAAGACGAAGTCCGCGTCACCGCCCACCTTGCCGCTGTCGCCGGTGACCAGTGCGGACACGTCGAAGGGGCCGGGGACCCGGACGGTCACGGCACCGCCGGGCAGGGGCACGTTGCCCCCGGGGACCAACTCGGTCATCACGCCGTCCTGGTGCTGTCGTGCGAAGGGGGAGTGCCAGGACAACGTCCGCGGGGTTCCGCCCGGTTCCCGGCGGCTCAGTCCCGGGCCGCTCCCGTCACGTCCTCCAGGGGGACGTCCGGCGCGATGTCCTCGTGGCGCTCGACGAAGCCGGAGCCGCGCACCGTCCGTGCGCTCCTGCCGCAGAACGCGGCCTCCAGGGTGCCCGTGAGGGTGTTGAGCACGGCCCCGTTGTTGGAGGTGTTGGCGAGCGAGGTCAGGCTGCGTCCGCCGTCCGCGGAGGTGAACGCGTACGTGTAGTAGCCCTGGACGGCGCCGGTGTGGCCGTACACCGACCGTCCGCACGACAGGGTGCGGCGGCGCAGGCCGAGGCCGTACGCGGTGGTGCTGTTCACCTTCCACCAGCGGCGCATCTGGTCCAGGCTCGCGCGGCTGGTCAGCTTCCCGCGCAGCAGCGCCGACAGGAAGGTGTCGAGGTCCTTCGCGCTGGAGACGATCGCGCCCGCGCTCTGCGCCCAGGACGCGGTCTGCCGGGTGGCGTCGACCAGGGCGCCACCCGCGGCGTCCGGGGTGAGATAGCCGCGCGTGTGGCGCCCGGGGAGCTCGGTGCCGGGGTGGACGTAGAAGGTGTCCTTCAGCTTCAGCGGCTCGAACACGCGGGTCCGGTACGCGGTGGCGACCGACTGGCCGGTCAGCTTCTTGATGAGCATGCCGGCGACGACGAAGTTGGTGTTGGAGTACGCGTAGGCGGCACCGGGGCGGTTGGTGCGGGCGTGCCGCAGGGAGAGCTTCATCAACTGGCGGTAGGTGAACACCTTCGTGCGGACCGACTCGAATCCGGGGACCGTCCGCGCGAACATGTCGTTCGTGTAGTCGTACAGACCGCTGCGGTGGCTCAGGACGTGCCGCACGGTGATGCGGTCGTCCGGCAGCAGACCCGGCAGATAGCGGTCGACCGGCGCGTCGAGGCGCAGCTTCTTCTCGTCGACGAGCTGGAGCAGCACCACGGTGGAGAACGTCTTGGTGACGCTGCCGATGCGGAACCGGTCGAGGGTGCTGATCGCCCGCCGGGTCGTGCGGTCGGCCACCCCGGCGGTCGCCCGGTGGACCTCGCCGCGGTCGTCGATCCGGGCCAGCGCGCCTGGGGCGCCCTGCCGGACGGCCGTGCGCAGGACGCTCCGCAGCCCGGCGACGTCCGGTTCCGGCAGGGCGGCCGTCGACCCGGCGGTGTCCGCCCGGGAGATGCCGGGTTCATCGGCCGTGGCCTGCGCCGGAACGGCGAGCAGGGACAGCAGGACCGCCCCGGACACCGTCGCCCGGCGGAGCGTTGCTGAAGCCATTCCTCGGATCTCCTGACTCTCGTGTCGTCCCGCGTCGTCCTGTGCCGCGTGGGCCGTTCCGTGATGCGAGATCGATCACACGCCGCGCGGGCAACCCGCTCGCATCCCGTCACCTCTCCACAGCCGACGCACAGTTGGTGATCCGTCGATCACCGAGCGGCGCGGATTTGCCAAGTATTGCCGTGAAGATCCAGAAATCGTCGCATTTGGGGTTTACGTGGACATGGCACTTCCGTAAGGGTTGCGGCCGGGGCCCGACCAGCCCCCATGGCGCTCAACCGCGCCATGAGACAGGACGGTTGGCCCGCGCCGGCCGTCCTCGCGCGAAGGAACCCTCAACCGTGCGCAGACCCCACATACGCGCCCTGGCGCTCGCCGTCGCCGTGACCACGGCCGCCACCGGACTGGCCGGAACGGCCGTCGCCGCGCCCGCCGGACAGCGGGTGACCGCCGCCTCCGTCGTCGGGGCCGCCCGCACGGCGGCGTTCGCCCACGCCGGAGCCACCGGAGTCGCACCGGGCGACGAGCTCCACGCCCTGGACGTGCTGATCGACCCGGAGGGCGCCCGCCACGTCCGTTTCGCGCGGACCCGTCTCGGCATGCCGGTCCTCGGCGGCGACCTCGTCGTGCACCTCACCGAGCGGCTCGGATACGCCGGCGTGACGCGCGCCGCCGGCCACCGGGTCGCCGCGACCGCCACCGCCTCCCGCGCCCGGCTGACCGCGGGCGAGGCCGAACGGAAGGCCGCCGCCCTCGCCGAGGGGGAGGCCGGTCCCGCCGAACTCGTCGTCGACGCCCGCGAGGGCGCCTCCGCCCTCGCCTACCGGGTCCGGGTCGGCGGCAGCGCCACCACCGAGGCCGGCGGCTCGCGGACCGTCGTCGTCGACGCCGTCACCGGCGAGGTGCGCAGCGACACGCCCGACAGCGACGAGTTCCTGTCCCCGCACCTGATCGACGCGCTCCGCGAGCGCGGCGAGACCGTCGACCCGGAGACCGGCACCGCGCCCACGACGGCCCTCGCGGCGACCGCCGGCGGCACCGGCCGGTCCCTGTTCGCCGGGAAGGTCGCGCTCACCACCACCCGCACCGGCGCGCACGGCTACCTGCTGAAGGACCCCACCCGCTGGGGCACCGAGACCCGTGACGCGGGCGGCCGGGAGCCGGAGAACTTCGCCCGCGGCAAGAAGTTCACCTCCTCCACCGACAAGTGGGGCAACGGCACCCTCTCCAGCCGCGCCAGCGCCGCCGTCGACGCCCAGTACGGCGTCGCCGAGACCCTCGACTTCTACAAGGAGACCTTCGGCCGCAAGGGCATCGCCGGAAACGGCAAGGGCGCCCGCGCGATGGTCCACTTCGGCGACAAGGTCGCCAACGCGTTCTGGGACCCGGCCTGCGGCTGCATGCTCTACGGCGACGGCGACGGCCGGGAGATCCGCAAGCCGCTCGTCGTCCTCGACGTCACCGGACACGAGCTCACCCACGGGGTCGTCGACGCGACCGCCGCGCTGGAGCCGACCCGCGTGGACGAGGACGGCAATCAGTACGGCGAGGCCGGCTCCCTCAACGAGTCGCTGGCCGACATCTTCGGTTCCGCTGTCGAGTTCAGCGCGGCCAACCCGAAGAACCCGCCGAACTACCTCGTCGGCGAGAAGCTCGGACTGGACCAGAAGTTCCTGCGCCGCCTCGACAAGCCCTCCCTCGACGTCCTCGAAGGGGCCGTCGACTACTGGTCGCCGGCTGTCCGCGACGCCGAGGTGCACGCCGGTTCGGGCGTCTCCTCGCACGCCTACTACCTCCTCGCCGAGGGCAGCGGACGCAAGAGGATCGGCGCCGTCACCTACGACTCGCCCACCGTCGACGGCCTGCCCGCCCGGGGCATCGGACGCGCCAAGGCCATCGCGGTCTACTACCGAGCCCTGACCCGCTACATGGTCTCCACGACCGACTTCCACGGCGCCCGGACGGCGACCCTGAAGGCGGCCAAGGACCTCTACGGCGCGGGCAGCGCCGAGTACAAGGCCGTCGACCGCTCCTGGGCGGCCGTCGACGTCACCGCCGCCAACACCCCGGCGGCCCGGCACTGATCGGGCCCCGGCCACCGGGCCTTCTCCGCCCGGTGGCCGGGGTGCACCCGCCCCTCGGCGCACACCTGGCTCAGGGTCGGCTCACAGCCAATTCCGTTTCTTTTATTGACGACGGAAAAGAACACCTCTACGTTTCCGGCCATGAGCCCGACCCCGCGAGCCGAGACGTTCCCGGTCAACACACCCGCCACCGCGCAGGTGTTCACGACCGTGCTGTCCCAAGGCCCGCTCCCGCGCCTGGAGGTGGCCCGCCGGGCCGGACTGTCCCCGGCCGCCGTCACCAAGGCGGTCAGACCCCTCATCGAGGCCGGATACCTCACCGAGGGCGCCGACGAGGACGCGCGCCCCGCGCTCGGACGCCCCGCCCACCTCGTACGGGTCGCGGGCGGCCGGGCCCTGTTCCTCGGCGTCAAGGTGACCGGGGACGAGGCCATAGGAGTCCTCACCGACCTGTGCTGCCGCATCCGCGTCGCCCGTCATCTCCCCCTGCCCGACCGGGAACCCCGGGCCGTCCTCGCCGTCCTCGCCGACCTGGTCCAGCAACTCCTCGCCGAGGCGCAGGACACGCTGGGCCTCACCGCCCCCGTCCTCGGCCTCGGTATCGCCGTCTCCGGGGACGTCGACCGCGCCGAAGGCGTCGTGCGCTACTCGCCGTTCCTGGAGTGGCGCGACATCCCGCTCGCCGAACTCGCCTCCATGACCTGTGGGTTGCCCGTCACCGTCGACAACGACGTGCGCGCCCTCACCGTCGCCGAGCAGTGGTTCGGGGCGGGCGCCGGACTCTCCGACTTCGCCGTGGTGACCGTCGGCGCCGGCATCGGCTGCGGCCTCGTCGTCCACGGCCGGGTCGTCGCCGGGGCGCACGGTGTCGCCGGGGAGATCGGCCATGTGACCGTCGACCCGGCCGGGCCGCCCTGCCACTGCGGCAACCGCGGCTGCGTGGAGGCGATCGCCGGGGAGGCCGCGATCGTCCGGCAGATCCGCGAGGCCACCGGCGCCGAAGTCACCGACGCCGAGGCCGCGTTGGCCATGGCCCACCGGGGCGTCGCCGGCGCGCGCGAGGTCTACGCCCGGGCGGGCGCGGCGATCGGCCGGGGCATCGCCACCGTCGCCAACCTGCTGGGCCCCGAGCGCGTGATCATCTCCGGTGAGGGCCTGACCGCCTACGACCTGTTCGCCGAACAGATCCGGAACGCCTTCGTCGCCGCGGCCTTCGGCTCCGCCGCCCGCTGCGACGTCCTGACCCGCCCGCTGCCCTTCGAGGAGTGGGCCCGCGGCGCCGCCGCCACCGCGATCCAGTCCTTCGTCCGAGCCGACGCCCCGTAACCGACCCCCGCGACCCCTCCTTCCGGCACTCCTCACACCCCCGCACCCGCCGAACCCACCCTGGAGGTACGACCCATGCGGTCATCCTCGTACGCCGCCGTGCCCGCACGCGCTCTCAGAGCCCTCGTCGTCCTGGCCCTCGCCGCCGGAGCCGTCAGCGCCACCCCGGCCGCCCGCGCCGAGACCACGGCCGGCCCCGCCACCCCCACCACGACCGCTCTCGCCGCCAAGCCCTACATGGGCTGGACGAGTTGGAGCATGCAGTCCTCCAAGTACCCCGGCCTCAACCCGGACGGCGACTACAGCTACCTCACCGAGGCGAACGTCCTCAAGCAGGCCGACGCCATGGCCAGGAAGCTGAAGAAGTACGGCTACGAATACGTCAACATCGACGCCGGCTGGTGGATGGACAAGACCTGGAAGTCCGGGTTCGACGCCTACGGCCGCCAGCAGGCCGACCCCACCCGTTTCCCGCGCGGCATGAAGGCCGTCGCCGACGACCTCCACGCCAAGGGCCTCAAGGCCGGCATCTACCTCCCGGCCGGCCTGGAGAAGGGCGCGTACGGCGACGGGAAGAACCCGGTCTGGCACGCCGACGGCTGCACCACCGCCGACATCGTCTACGACGACCTGCGCACGACCAACGGCTGGGACAGCTCCTACAAGCTCGACTTCGGCAAGGCGTGCACCCAGAAGTACATAGACTCCCAAGCCCAGTTGATCGCCGGCTGGGGCTACGACTTCCTCAAGCTCGACGGCGTCGGCCCCGGCTCCGGCAAGAGCGGCGACCAGTACGACAACGTTGCCGACGTGGCCGCCTGGCACCAGGCGATCGCCGCCACCGGCCGCCCCATCCACCTCGAACTGTCCTGGTCGCTGGACATCGGCCACGCCGCCGACTGGAAGAAGCACTCCCAGGGCTGGCGCATCGACACCGACGTCGAGTGCTACTGCAACACCCTGGTCACCTGGGAGAACTCCGTCGACGACCGCTGGGACGACACCCCGGCCTGGACACGGCACACCGGCCCCGGCGGCTGGAACGACCTCGACTCCCTCGACGTGGGCAACGGCGAGATGGACGGCCTGACCAAGGCCGAACGGCAGAGCTACGCCACCCTGTGGGCCATCGCCAAGTCCCCGCTCTACACCGGCGACGACCTCACCAGGCTGGACTCCTACGGCCTGTCGCTGCTGACCAACCGCGAGGTCATCGCGATCGACCAGAGCGCCGACCCGGCCGCGCACCCCGTCACCCCCTCCGACCCGCAGCAGGTGTGGGCCGCGAAGAACGCCGACGGCACCTACACCGTCGCCCTGTTCAACCTCGCCGACAAGCCCGCCTCGGTCACCGCCGACTGGCAGACCCTCGGCTTCACCGGCAAGGCGTCCGTGCGTGACGTGTGGAACAAGGAGAACCTCGGCACCTACACCGGCAAGGTCACCCAGGCCCTGCCCGCCCACGGCTCCCGCCTGTTCACCGTCACGCCGCGCGGAACCGCCCTCACCTGGAAGGGAGTCGAGGCCGAGTCCGCCGCCAACACCCTCTCCGGCAACGCCTCCGTCGCGGGCTGCTCCGCCTGCTCCGACGGCAAGAAGGTCGGCAACCTCTACACGGGCGGCAAGCTCACCGTCAACGACGTGACCGTCGCCAAGGCGGGCACCTATCAGATCAAGGTCGCCTACGTCAGCGGGGACGCCCGCTCGGTGACCGTGGCCGCCAACAGCGGCGCCGGGGCGAGCCACAAGTTCCCCTCCACCGGCGACTGGTCCACGGTCTCCACCGTGTACGTGCCCGTGACGCTCAAGGCGGGCAGCAACACGATCACCTTCGACAGCGGCACCGGCTACGCGCCGGACATCGACCGGATCGACGTACCCGAACTGTCCTGAGACCCCCACCAGGAGCCGTCATGCACACCGAACCGTCCCAGCCGCTGTCCAGACGCACCCTGATGGCCCTCGCCACGGCCACCGGAGCCCTCACCGCCCTGCCCGCCTTCACCGCCTCCGCGGCGCCCGAACGCCCCGTCGCGGACACCCCGCCGAAGAGCGGCACCGCACGGGACACCCTGTGGTGGCAGGCGCCCGGCGACGAGCACTCGATGATCGAACAGGGCCTGCCCGTCGGCAACGGCCGCATCGGCGCTCTCGCGAGCAACGACCCCGGCCGTGAACTCCTCCTCGTCACCGACGCCACGCTGTGGACCGGCGGCCTCAACGACACCCTCGAATCCGACGGCCAGTTCCCCTACGGCCGCGAGGACTTCGGGTCCCTGACCCTGCTGGCCCGCCTCACCGTCGACCTCCCCGACCACGACCTGTCCGCCGTCCACGGCTACCGCCGCACCCTCGACCTCGCCCAAGGCGTCGTCGGTGCCTCCTACGTCCGCGACGGGGTCACCTACCGGCGGCAGATCTTCGCCAGCCACCCCGACGACGTGATCGTCCTCCACTTCACCCAGAGCGGCGGCGGCCGGTACACCGGCACCGTCACCCTGGCGGGCACCCACGGCGAGGACCCGGCCCTCTCCTTCGGCGCCGCCTTCGGCAACGGACTGCGCTACGGCGCCGCTGTCCACGCGTACGGCGACGGCGGCACCGTCCGCGTCGACGGCACCCGCGTCGACTTCACCGGCTGCCGTGAACTGACCGTCCTGCTCAGCGGCGGCACCAACTACGCCCCGGACACCGCCGCCCGCTACCGCGACCCCGCCCTGCACCCCGAGAAGCTCGCGAAGGCCAAGGTCAGGGAGGCCGCCCGGCACCCGGTCGCCACCCTGCTGCGCACCCACGCCGCCGACCACCGCGCCCTCTACGACCAACTCGCCCTGGACCTGGGTGAGTCCAGCGCCGACCAGCGCGCCCAGGACACCTGGGAACGGCTCACCGCCCGCACCCGGGACGGCATACCCGACCCCGAACTGGAGGCGCAGTACCTTCAGTTCGGCCGCTACCTGATGATCGCCGGATCGCGCGACAGCCTCCCGCTCGGCCTCCAGGGACTGTGGCTGGACGGCAACGACCCGGACTGGATGGGCGACTACCACACCGACATCAACATCCAGATGAACTACTGGATGGCCGACCGCACCGGGCTCGGTCAGTGCTTCGACGCGTTCACCGACTACTGCCTCACCCAGCTGCCGGACTGGACGGACGTCACCCGCCGCCGCTACCAGGACCCGCGCAACCGGTACCGCAACTCCACCGGGAAGGTGGCCGGCTGGGCGGTCGCCTTCTCCACCAACCCCTACGGCGGCAGCGGCTGGTGGTGGCACCCGGCGGGCAACGCCTGGCTGTGCGAGACCCTGTGGGAGCACTACGAGTACGACGGCTCCACGGCCTACCTGGAGCGGATCTACCCCCTGCTCAAGGGCGCCTGCGAGTTCTGGGCCGCCCGGCTGCTGACCACGACGCTGCCGGGCACCACCCGCGAGGTGCTCATCGACGACAGCGACTGGTCGCCCGAGCACGGACCCCAGGACGCCAAGGGCATCACCTACACCCAGGAACTCCTGTGGGCCCTGTTCGGCCACTTCTGCACCGCGGCGGCCGAGCTGAAGAAGGACGGCGCGTTCGCCGACACCATCGCGGGGATGCGCAGACGCCTCTACCTGCCCCAGGTCAGTCCGACCACGGGCTGGCTGGAGGAGTGGATGTCGCCCGACAACCTCGGCGAGACCACCCACCGCCATCTCTCCCCGCTCATCGGCCTCTTCCCCGGCGACCGCATCCGCCCCGACGGCTCCACACCCCGGGAGACCGTCGACGGCGCCACCGCGCTCCTCACCGCGCGTGGCATGAACAGCTTCGGCTGGGCCAACGCCTGGCGCGCCGCCTGCTGGGCCCGGCTGAAGCACGCCGACCACGCCTACCAGCTCGTCGTCAACAACCTCCGCCCCTCGGCGGACGGCTCCAACGGCACCGCGTTCAACCTCTTCGACATCTACGAGACCAACCCCGGCCGGGGCATCTTCCAGATCGACGCCAACTTCGGCACCCCGGCCGCGATGATCGAGATGCTGCTGTACTCCCGGCCCGGCCACATCGAGCTGCTGCCCGCCCTGCCCGGCGCCTGGGCCGGGTCCGGGTCGCTGATCGGGGTGAAGGCACGCGGCGGCTTCGTCGTCGATCTACGGTGGAGGGATGGGAAACCGACCGAGGCGAGGATCCGCAGCGTCGGCGGGCGCACCACGACGGTCGCGTTCGCGGGGAGGAGCCGTACCGTGAGCCTGAAGCCGGGCGGTTCCGTCACGCTCAAGGACCTCGGCCGGTGACCCGGGCGGCGCGCGCGGTGGCCGTCGTCCTGCTGGCCGCCGCGCTCCAGACCGTCCCCGCCTCGGCGGCCGACCGGACCCCCGTCGAGGTGCCCGAGGGTGTCGTCACCTGGGGTGCGAGCGCCGACCGGATCGGTGACGCGGCGGCCGACCGCGGCTACCGCATGGTCGTGCACACCAGCGTCGGCGGCAGGGATCCGCGCATCCGGCTCTCCAACGCCTTCGGCGACCGTCCGGTCACCTTCGACAGCGCCTACGCGGGCCTCCGGCAGGAGGGCGCCGCGCTGGTCCCGGGCTCCAACCGGCGGCTCACCTTCGACGGGGAGCGGTCGGTCACCGTCCCCGCCGGCGCCGTCGCCTACAGCGACCCGCTGCCCGGGAAGCTGCCCGCCGCGAGCGACCTGGTCGTCAGCATCCACACCCCGGACGCGGCGGGCCCGGTCACCGGCCACTGGATGGCGATGCAGACGTCGTACGGCGGCTGGGGCGACCACACCGGCGAGGAGGGTGCCGCGCACTGGACGGAGACGACGGGGTCCTGGTTCTACCTGGACTCGGTCTCCGTGCGGGCGGACGCGGGCGCGGTCGTCGCGCTCGGCGACTCCATCACCGACGGGTGGCAGTCCTCCACCGATCTGAACCGGCGCTGGCCCGACTACCTGGCCCGCCGCCTCCAGAAGGCGGACGGCACGGTGAAGGGCGTCGCCAACGAGGGCATCTCCGGCAACCAGGTCCTCGCCGACGGCGCCGGACAGGCCGCCCTGAACCGCCTGGACCGGGACGTCCTGTCCCAGCCGGGCCTGCGCACGGTGTTCCTCTTCGAGGGCGTCAACGACATCAAGGCCCACACCGGCGTCACCGCCGAGCGGCTCATCGACGGCTATCGCCGGATCGCCGAACGGGCCCGAGCGGCCGGCATGTGCGTGGTCGGCGCGACGGTCGCCCCCTTCAAGGGCTGGCCGGAGTGGGACGCGGACGCCGAGGCCGTACGCCAGGAGGTCAACGAGTTCATCAGGACCAGCGGGGAGTTCGACGCGGTCGCCGACTTCGACCGCATCCTGCGCAACCCCTACGACCACGAGCGGATGATGCCCTTCTTCGACGGCGGGGACCACATCCACCCCAACGACAAGGGCATGGCGGCGATGGCCGACGCCGTCGACCTGAAGGCCCTGGAGTGCGAACCGTCCTGACGGCCCGTCAGTCCGAGGCGATGAGCCCTTCGCGATAGGCGACGGCCACCGCCTCGGTCCGGCTCGAAGCACCCAGCTTGGCGAGGATGTTCGACACATGGACGCTCGCCGTCTTGCCGCTGATGAACAGCTCCTCGCCGATCTGCCGGTTGCTCCGGCCGAGGGCGAGGAGCCGCAGCACGTCCCGCTCCCGCGCGGTGAGCGGGGAGGGTCCCTCCTGCGGCGCGGCGGCCGTCAGCCGGCCCCGGCGCGTCAGCGTGTCGATCAGCTCCAGCAGCGGCGCCGCGCCCAGCCGCGCCGCGGTCTCGCGGGCCGCCGCGGCCTCGGCCGCCGCCTCCTGCCGCCGCTCGGCCACCAGGAGCGCCTCCGCGTGCCGGAACCGGCAGCGGGCCAGCTCGTAGGTGTCACCGAACGCGAACGCCGCCACGGCCTTCTTCCAGGCCGTCACGTCCGGCCCGGACACCGCGCGCACGGCCTCCGCCTCGGCCCGCGCCAGCCACGCCTGCCCCTCGGGCCCCTGCGGGGTGCCGCTCTCGCCGCGTCCGGCCACGAACCGGGCCGTCTCCACCAGCTCGCCCGCCGTCTCCGCCCACCGGGCCGCCCCCGCCCCGTCCCCGGTCAGCCGCAGCGCGCCGGCCGCGTCCGCGACCGCCGCCAGGGCCAGCGCGGCGAGCCGCACCGTCACGTCCGGCCGCGTCCCCGCGTCGTCGGTCAACGCCTTGACGGCGGAACGCAGTCGCTCCACCGCGCCCTCGGCGTCACCGCGCAGCGCCGCCGCGTCGATCAGCACGATGGCCGCCACCAGCGTGCCCATCCAGTCGAAGTGCCCGTGGAGCAGGCCCCGTACCCGTTCGGCGGCCGTGAAGTCCCCGCGCGCCAGGGCGACATAGAACGCGGGCGCGGAGGTGTGCCCGGCCACGGCGGGCAGCGCGTCGGAGTCGGCCGCCGCCGCGCGCAGGCACTCGTCCCAGCGGCCCAGCGTGTAGAGGACGAGCAGCCGCAGATAGCGCATCTCCAGCGGGTAAGGCGACGACAGCAGCCCTGCCCGGCGGGCCCGGTCCAGACCCTCGGTGAGCCAGGGCAGGCTCGCCTCCAGATCACCGGCCTCGTAGGTGCCGACGGCCAGGTTGTACAGGGCCCTCAGCTCCACCGTCCGGTTACCGGAAGCATGCGCCAACTCCCTTGCCTTCAGAAGGCGTTCACGGCCCTCCGGGCTGCGGCGGCCGTCGCCCTCCTGTACCGCGAGGGAGACCAGCAGATCGGCGCGGGCGTCCGTCACCTCCAGCTCCTCCGCGACCTTCAGGGCCTGGCGGGCCACCCGCAGGGCGGTCTCGTTCTCCCCGACGTGCCGGGCCGCCATGACATGGGTCGCCGCCGCCCACACCCACGTCGGTGACGGAGGATCGGCCGGGATCATGGCCAGCGCCTCGCTGCTGTACGCGTACGCGGCGCTCAGGGAGTCGACGGTCATCAGGTTCCCGGCCAGCGTGTAGCGCACCCGGGCGGCCAGTTCGGAGTCGGCGTCCTGGTCCATGTCCGCGAGCGCGGCCCGGGTCAGCGACACCGCGCGGTGCAGCTCCCCGGCGTGCGCGGCGGCGGAGGAGGCGCGCAGGGTGAGCGTCACCCGGTCCGCACCGGGCCGGGCCGACGGCTCGACCGCCGCCCACAGGTCCAGGGCCGTCTCCAGATGCCGCAGCTCCTCGGCCGGCGCCCCGACCCGCTGCGCGTGGTCCGCCGCCTCCAGCGAGGCGGCCAGCGCCTCGGCCAGGTCATGGCTCTCCCGGTAGTGATGGGCGCGCTCCGCCGCGGACTCCGCCGGGCGTCCCCGCCCCGACAGCAGCCGGGCGAACCTCCCGTGCAGCCGCGCCCGTTCGCCGGGCAGCAGATCGGCGTAGACCGCCTCTCGGGCCAGCGCGTGCCGGAAGGAGTAGGTGTCCGCGTCACCGGGCACGAGGAGTTGCCGTCCCAGGGCCTCCCGCAGTGCCGACTCCAGCTCGTCCTCGGGCAGTTGGACGGCGTCCCGCAGCAGTTCGTGCTCGACGCGCCGCCCGGCCACCGCCGCCGTGCGCAGGACCTGCTGGGCGGTGTCGGAGAGCTGCTCGAAGCGGATCAGCAGCACGTCGGCCAGCCCGGACGGCACCCCGCCCGACTCGCTGCCCGTCGCGGCGACCAGTTCCTCGGCGTAGAAGGCGTTTCCCTCGGCGCGTTCCACGATCCGGCGGACCGTGGCGTCCGGCAGCGGCCGGTCCCGGAGCGCGCGCACCAGCCGGGCGACCTCGGCGTCCGCCAGCGGCGGCAGCTCCAGCCGCTCCACCGAGGGCAGCCGCACCAGCTCCGCCAGCAGCGGACGCAGCGGATGCCTGCGGTGCAGGTCGTCCGAGCGGTACGACGCGAACACCGCGAGCCGGTGGGCGGGCGCCCCGCCCGAGGGCCGCTGGAGGACACCCCGGCTGAGCAGGAACCGCAGCAGATCGCGGGAGGACTGGTCGGCCCAGTGCAGATCCTCCAGCACCAGCAGCAGCGGCGCGACGGCGGTGAGTTCGGCCAGCAGCCCCGCCATGCCCTCGAAGAGCCGCAGCCGCCCGCCCAGGTCCTGGGCGTCGTCGGCGCCCAGCAGCCGGTCGACCACGGGATGGCCCGCGAGGACGGACGCGAACCGCTCGTCGCCCGCGAGCGCCCCCAGCACCTCGGTGAACGGCAGATACGGGAGGCCCACGTCGCCCAGGTCGACACAGTGCCCGGTGAGGACGGTCATCCCGTCGTGGGCGGCGAGAGCCGCGAGTTCGTCCAGCAGCCGGGTCTTGCCGACCCCGGCGTCACCGGAGATCAGGACGGCCCGCGCCTCCCCGCCCCGCGCGCGCGACAGCACTCCGGCCAGCCGGGACGACTCGTCGTCCCGTCCGACGAGCGGCGAGGTGAAAGAAGGTTCGAGCACGACGACATATTAGGCGCGCAGCGTCTTCGCCCAGTCGGCGGGAACGCGTCCCTCGGGGCCGGGTGCGGGCTGGTCGGCGGGGTGGCTGTCCGGCGGGGCGAGCGAGGGCCCGGAGTCGAACATCTCCTGGGTCTCGAAGTTCCAGAACCACTCCTCGCCGGGCTCGTAACTCTGCACCAGGGGATGGCCGGTGTCCCGGTAGTGGGCGGTGGCGTGCCGGGCGGGGGAGGAGTCGCAGCACCCCACGTGACCGCACTGCGCGCACCGGCGCAGATGGAACCACCAGCCGCCCGCCGCGTCGCAGTCGACGCAGCCGGCCCCGCTGGGCTCCGCGCTCGGGTCGAGCCCCTTGATGTCGCTCATACGCACTCCTCGTTCATGCCGAATCCCCTGAGCTCACGCCGGCTCGCGGACGTGCCCGCCCGCCCCTCGACGCTCACGCCGGCTCATCGATCGTGTCGTTCTCCTCGACGGTCAGCGGCAGCAGCACCTGGAACCGGGTGTCGCCCGGCTCCGACTCGACCTGGAGTGTCCCGTGGTGCTTGTTGACGACGATCCGCCACGAGATGTCCAGCCCGAGACCCGTGCCCTCGCCCACCGGCTTGGTGGTGAAGAACGGATCGAAGATACGGCTCCGGATCTCCGCGGGCACCCCGGGCCCGGTGTCCCGGAACTCCACCAGCAGCCGCTCGGTGTCGAGCGCGGTCCGCACCGTCAACGTGCCCTCGCCGCCCGCGCCGTTGATCGCGGCGACGGCGTTGTCGATGAGGTTGGTCCACACCTGGTTGAGCTCCGCCGGATAGGCGGGGATCTTCGGCAGCGTCCGGTCGTACTCCTTGACCACCTTGATCCGCTGTCCGATCTTCCCGGAGAGCATCAGCAGGGTGGAGTCGAGGAGTTCATGCACGTCGGCGTTCTGGAAGGGCGCCCGGTCGAGCTGCGAGTACTGCTTGGCGGCGTCCACCAGATGGGAGATGCGGTTGGTCGAGTCGTTGATCTCGTCCATCAACAGCTCGGTCTCGACCGTGTAGTTGAGCCAGCCGATCGCGCTCGGCAGGATCTGCTCGTCCACGGCCGCCGCGATCTGGTCCAGCCAGTCCGCGTCCAGTCCGGCCTGCACGAAGGTGGGCGCGAGCCGCCAGCCGTCCTGGATGTCGTGGTCGTCGAGCCAGTCGGTGACCTCGTCCTCCCGGTCGGAGGCCTCCAGCGGGCTCAGCACCGGTGCCTTGGCGACCCGTTCGGCGGTCCGCTCCTGGATCTCGATGAGGTTCGCCATCTGCTCGGGGGAGTAGCTGCCCTGGGCGATGATCGCGAGCTTGTGCCGCATCTTGCCCACCCGCTCGCGCAGCGTGGCGGTGGCCCGGACGGCCGCGGCGGCCGGGTTGTTGAGCTCGTGCGTCAGACCGGCGGACAACGAGCCGAGCGCCAGCAGCCGTTCGCGCTGTCCGATGGCGCGCTGGGTGTTCTTCGACCCGAAGAACAGTCCCTCCAGCAGATGCACCGCCATCGGGAACCACTCCTGCATGAACGCCGCGAACGTCTCGCCGGGCAGCACGAAGAACCGCGTCGGCTCCGTGACCCGCATCGAGTTGTTGTAGACCTGCCGCACCCGGTCCCCGAGGTACGCCTGCATCGATCCCGCGTACACCCCGCGCTGGGAGGTACGGGTGACCTCGACGTCGTCGGCTCCGACCCGCCGTGACAGTACGACCGTGCCCTCGATCATCACGTAGAAGCAGGTGGCGGGGTCGCCCTCGGCGTACACGGGGCCGGGCTCGAACCGCTCCACCCGGCCCTCGGCGCACAACTGGCCGAGCTGCTCGGGCGAGAGCTTCTCGAACAGGAACAGCGACCCGATCTCCGTCGGGCTGCACGGCACCGGCTGCCCGCTCATGACTGCTCCAGATACCGGTGGACGAGCATCACGGCCATGGCTCCCTCTCCGACGGCGGACGCGACCCGCTTGGCGGACTCGGCGCGCGCGTCACCCGCGACGAACACACCGGGCACATCGGTCTCCAGGTGGTACGGCGGCCGGTCCAGCTCCCAGCTCGCCGGCGGACGCCCGTCGGCGGACAGGTCGGGCCCGGTCAGCAGGAACCCGTGCTCGTCGCGCGCGACCGTGCCGTCCAGCCAGGCCGTCAGCGGGGCCGCCCCGATGAACACGAACATCCACTGCGCGTCGACGAGTTCGGTCGCCCCGGTGTCCACGTCGCGCAGCGTCAGCTGCTCCAGATGGTCCGAGCCGTGCGCCTCCTCGACGACGGTACGGGCCCGCACGAAGATGTTCGGCGCCTCGTTGATCTGCTGGATCAGGTAGTACGACATCGACGCCGTCAGGTCCGCCCCGCGCACCAGCAGCGTCACCGACTTCGCGCCCCGGGACAGGTACATCGCCGCCTGCCCGGCCGAGTTGGCGCCGCCGACGATGTACACGTCGTGGCCCTGGCAGGAGGGCGCCTCCGTCAGCGCCGACCCGTAGTACACCCCGCACCCGGTCAGGTCGACGCAGCCCGGTGCCTGGAGCTGCCGGTAGGACACGCCCGTCGCGAGGATCACGCTGTGGGCGGCGACCGAGGAGCCGTCGGAGAACCGGACGACCCGGGCCGCGCCGTTGACCTCCAGGCCCGTCACCTCGCGCGCGGTGAGGATCTCGGCGCCGAACTTGGCGGCCTGGCGGCGGGCCCGGTCGGTGAGCTGGGAGCCCGACACCCCGTCGGGGAAGCCCAGATAGTTCTCGATGCGGGAGCTCTGCCCGGCCTGGCCGCCGGTCGCCGACCGTTCCACCAGGACCGTCCGCAGCCCCTCCGACGCCCCGTACACGGCCGAGCCGAGCCCGGCGGGCCCGCCGCCGATCACGACCAGGTCGTAGAACTCCGACGTCGGGGTCGTCGCCAGCCCCACCCGGGCGGCCAGCTCCGGCGCCTCGGGGGCGACCAGCGGCGACCCGTCCGGGGTGATCACCAGCGGGAGGCTCCGGTCGTCCTGCCCGGCCGCCGCGAGCAGCCGCTGCCCCTCGGGCTCGTCGGCGGAGTACCAGCGGTAGGGCACCTGGTTGCGGGCGAGGAACTCGCGCACCTCCGACGACCGGGCCGACCAGCGGTGCCCGACCACCTTCGTGGTGCCCACCGAACGGAAGTCACTGCACCGCCACGCCTCCAGGAGGTCGTCCAGGACGGGGTAAAGCTTCTCCTCGGGCGGGTCCCACGGCTTGAGCAGATAGTGGTCCAGGTCCACGACGTTGATCGCGTCGATCGCCGCGCTCGTGTCCGCGTACGCCGTCAGCAGCACCCGGCGCGCGCCCGGATAGATGTCCAGGGCCTGTTCCAGGAACTCGATGCCGTTCATCTGCGGCATCCGGTAGTCGGCGAGGATCACCGCGACCAGGTCGCCGCGGAGCTTCAGCTCGCGCAGCGCCTCCAGCGCGGACTCCCCGGACTCGGCGCGCACGATCCGGTAGGACTCGCCGTAGCGCCGCCTCAGGTCGCGGGCGACGGCGCGGGAGACCCCCGGGTCGTCGTCCACGGTCAGGATGACGGTCCGCGCTGTCTCGGCGGCCTGTGCCATTCGTCTCCCACCCCGGGTCGTCGGCTACGGCTGTGGCCCATCGTATGTTCGAACGTCCCGCTTCGCTCAGGTATGCGGCGTCCCGCCGCCGAGCACGCAGAACTCGTTGCCCTCGGGGTCCTGGAGCGTCACCCAGGAGAAGGCGCCGTAGCTCTGTTCGGGACGCCGTGCGCCGAGCGCCAGGAGCCGGGCGACCTCGGTGGCCTGGTCGTCGGGGCGGAAGTCGAGGTGCAGCCGGTTCTTGCCCTTCTTCGCCTCGGGCACCTGGAGGAACAGCAGGCCCGGCATCCGGTCCGGCTCCGGCCTGATCTCGTACTCGTCCGGTCCGTCGGCGACGAACACCCAGCCCAGCGCCTCGGCCCACCAGTGGCTCAGCGCCGCCGGGTCGGCCGAGTCCACCACCACCTGTTCCCACTGAAGGCTCATGGTCGCAGCGTAGTGAAGACTGGGGCCGAGATGCTTGATCTTTTTCCGCTCCACCGTTCTTCACGATCTTGATCGTCCTTCGAGAGGGAGACAGCCGGATGACGCGTCCGATCACCGCCGGGTTCGACGGAACCGAGGAGAGCCTCGCCGCACTGGACTGGGCGGCCCGGGAGGCCGTCCGCCGCGGACTGGCGCTGCGGATCGCGCAGGTCTGGCGGTTCCACCCGGACGAGGCGCTCGGCGTGGTCGCGGACCGGGACGCGCAGGCCGGCTGGGTCGGTGAAGCGGTGGCCGAGGCCGCCCGTACGGTCACCGCACGGCACCCGGGGCTCACCGTGACGACCGACGCCCCCGAGGGCGACACCGTCGAGACGCTGGTCGCCGCGGCGGCCGACGCCGAGATGCTCGTCCTCGGCTCGCGCGGGCACGGGGCCGTCGTCGGCTTCCTGCTCGGCTCGGTCGGCCAGCAGGTCGTCGTCGGGGCGGAGCGGCCCGTGGTGTTCGTCCGCGCCGGTGACGAGGCCTCCGCCGAGGCCGCCGGACGCGAGATCGTCGTCGGCCAGGAGGGCGACGACCCGCAGGACGGCGCCGCCGCCCTGCGGTTCGCGTTCGAGACCGCCGCCGCGCGCGGGGCGACCGTCCGCGCGGTACGGGCCTGGACGCTGCCCCCGGTGTTCGCCTACAGCCCCGGCTCGCTGAAGCTGCTCGACGAGGCGGGCGGCCTCGAACCGCGCGAGAAGCAGGCGCTGGAAACCGCGCTGGAACCCTGGCGCGAGCAGTTCCCCGGGGTGCCCGTGGTGGAGCACGTGGAGATGGGCAGCGCCGGGCAGGTGCTGCTGTCGGTGGCCGCGCGCGCCCAGCTCATGGTCGTGGGCCGCCGCGCCCGTCGTACCGCCGTCGGTGCCCGCATCGGCTCCGTCGCGCACGGGGTGCTGCACCACGCGGGCTGCCCGGTGGCCGTGGTCCCGCCCGCCTGAGCCGCGCGCCCTCTCACTCCTCCGCGGGCTCGGTGGGCTGGAGGGTCTCCCGGGCCCGGGGGAGGATGGAGGCGATGTAGTCCTCGACGGCCGTGCCGAGCCCTATGTCGTGCTGGGCCCGCTCCGACATGTACCAGCGGTGCTCCAGGAGCTCGTGGTAGATCTCGGCCGGGTCCATCGCGCCGCGCAGCTCCAGCGGCACCGCGCGCACGGTCGGCCGGAACACGTCCCGCACCCAGCGGTGCGCGAGGACCTCGGGGCGGGCGCCGAGCGGGTCGCCCGGGGCGTAGTCGTCCTGGGTGGCCATCCAGCTCTCCAGGTCGTTCAGGAGCCGCCGGGCCTGGTTCTCCTCGGTGTCCAGGCCCGTCAGCCGCAACAGCTGGCGCTGGTGGTGGCCCGCGTCGACGACCTTGGGCACGAAGGTGACCGTGTCGCCGTTGTTCGCGTGCTCGATCTGCATCTCGGCCACGTCGAAGCCGAGTTCGTTCAGCCGGCGGATGCGGCGTTCGATGTAGTGGTACTTGCCCGCCGGGTAGACCGAGGTGCGGGTCAGCTCCTCCCACAGGCTCCGGTAGCGGGCGCAGATCTCCATGCCGAACTCGATGGGGTCCACGGAGGGATGCAGCGCCCCGGAGGCCTCCAGGTCGAGGAGTTCGCCGCTGATGTTCACCCGGGCGAGGTCGAGGTCGTACTCGCGCTGCCCGGTGCTCAGCTGCGGCTGGAGCTCGCCGGTCTCGGCGTCGACGAGATAGGCGGCGTAGGCGCCCGCGTCCCGCCGGAAGAGGGTGTTGGACAGGGAGCAGTCGCCCCACGCGAACCCGGCCAGGTGCAGCCGCACCAGGAGCACGGCCAGGGCGTCCATCAGCCGGTGCATGGTCGCGGGCCGCATCGTCGTCTCGAACATCGACCGGTACGGCATCGAGCCGCCCAGATGCCGGGTGACCAGGACGGACTCCAGCGGGTTGCCGTCCCGGTCGGTGCGGCCGGTGACCACGGCCAGCGGGTCCACCGAGGGGATCGCGAGCCGGTCGAGGTCGCGCAGCATGTCGTACTCGTTCAGCGCGGGCCGCTCGGCGAGTTCCTTCACCGCGATCACCTCGGTGCCGGCCCGGGCGTAGCGCACGACGTGCCGGGAGATGCCGCGCGGCAGCGGCACGAGGACCTCCTCGGGCCACTCCTCCAGCGGCACGTCCCACGGCAGTTCCAGCAGGAGCGCGGGGTGCTCCGGGTTCGTCGCGCTGATCTGCAGTGCCATGGTGCGGGTGTCCTCGTCTCGCGGGTGATCGTCAGCTCACCCTAGAGCGCGCGCTCCCTGGCCTGAAGTGCCGCTTCACCCAGTGGACCGCGGTGGGCCGGTCCGTGGCCCGGGAGCAGCAGATCGCCCTCCAGCTCCGCGAGCACGTCGAGCGAGGCCACGGCGCGGGCCCGCTCGTGGTGGAACATGTCCGGCAGCAGCTGGGGGCCCTTGATCCGGGACGTGGGATGCCCGCTCACCAGCGCGTCCCCGGAGATCAGCGCCCCGGTGCCGGGGAGGTGGAAGGCGACGTGCCCGTCGGTGTGCCCGGGCGTGTGCACGGGCACGGGCCGCCCCGGCAGATCCAGCGCGCCCTCCTTCGGGAACGCCTCCGGGCCGGTGACCGGCACGGGCGTCTTGCCGCCGGAGCGGATCGCGTGCAGCGCCCACGGCAGGACGCCCGGCCGCCAGCCGTTGCGCAGCACGTCGGCGACGGTCACCTGGTGCAGGAAGTCCCGGCGGGCGTGGGGGACTTCGGCCTCGTGGAGCAGGACCGGCGTGCCGTACGTGGCGCGCAGGTGCTCGGCCGAGCCGAGGTGGTCGTTGTGCGCGTGGGTGATCAGCACCGCCGCGACCGCCTCGGGCGCGCTGCCCACCTCGGCGAGCGAGGCGAGGACCTGCTCGCGGTCGCCGGGGTAGCCGGTGTCGACGAGGGTGACGGCGTCGCCCTCGGTGAGGATCACCCAGTTGGTGTTGCTGCCGTGCACCAGGTAGGTGCCGTCGGCGACTTGCTGCACATCGGCTCGCATGACCGTCCCGCTCGGTTTCGCTCGGTGGGGCCCGCCCCGATGCGCGCACCGGGCCGGATGGGAGGAGAGTACGGCGGCTCCTTCTGCATACCGCCCGGCGGGGGTCGCGGACAGAGGAAGAGCTGCCTCCGGCACCGTCCGCCGGAGGCAGCCCCGGGTGCGCCCGAAGCGGCCGCCTCTCCGCCTCAGCGCACGCCGTGCGGGCGGAACTGCACGCTGATGCGCGGTCCCGTGGCACGGGTGGTCTTCGGTACGGCGTGCTCCCAGGTCCGCTGGCAGGAGCCGCCCATGACGATCAGGTCGCCGTGTCCCAGCGGCCGGCGCACCGCGCCGCCGCCGCGCACCGGGCGCAGCAGCAGGTCGCGGGGCGCGCCCAGGGAGAGGATCGCGACCATCGTGTCCTCCCGGGCGCCGCGGCCGATCCGGTCGCCGTGCCAGGCCACGCTGTCCCGGCCGTCGCGGTAGTGGCAGAGCCCGGCGGTGGTGAACGGCTCGCCCAGCTCGTCCGCGTAGTGCCGGCTCAGCGACGCGCGGGCCCGGGTCAGCACCGGGTGCGGGAGCGGGTCGCCCGGGCCGTAGAAGGCGAGCAGCCGGGGCACGTCCACGACCTGGTCGTACATCGTGCGCCGCTCGGCCCGCCAGGGGACCTCTGTCGCGAGCTGTTCGAACAGTGCGTCGGAGCCCTCCAGCCAGCCCGGCAGCACGTCGATCCAGGCGCCGGAGTCCAGCTCGGTGCGGGCGATCCCGTCGAGGGAGCCGAGGCGGAGCCGGTCGGTCTGGTCGAAGAGCGAGGACTGGAGGTGCGGGGACATGGAACCAGCGTACTCCTTATTCGAAAATCTGTTCCCATGCGGGGTGGCCCCTTTCGGCTCGCCGTCCGACCCCTTTCGATGCACCGATGTATCGGATACATTCACGCATCGAACGGAGGGCGGCCCATGGAGACAGCGCCACGCGTGACCAAGCGCCGGGTCCGCACCCGTGCCAACCTCCTCGACGCCGCCTTCGCGGTCTTCGCGGCCAAGGGGTTCGGGCGGGTGTCCATCGAGGAGGTCTGCGAGGCCGCCGGGTACAGCCGGGGCGCCTTCTACTCGAACTTCGACAGCCTCGACGAGCTGTTCTTCGCGCTCTACCGGCAGCGCGCCGACCTCATCGCCGACCAGGTCGCCGGGGCACTCGCCCTCGACGGCCCGGACCTCGACGTGCCCGCGGCCGTCGACCGCGTCACCGAGGTGCTCCTGCTGGACCGCGACTGGCTGCTGGTGAAGACGGACTTCCTGGTCCACGCCGCCCGGGAACCGGCCGTCGCCGAGACCCTGCTGGAGCACCGGGCCAGGCTCCGCGACGCGATCCGCGAACGCCTCGCCCGCGCCCGCGGCCACACCGAACTCCCCGCCGTCCTCGGTGACCTGGAGGGCGCGGCGCACGCCGTCGTCGCCGCCTACGACGGGGTCACCACCCAACTCCTGCTGGACCGGGACGTGCCGAGCGCCCGCGCCTGGCTGAAGCAACTGCTCACCGCGCTGCTGACCGACGGCAGCGCGACAACCGTATGAGGAAGGGACGGTCGCCATGGACGCCGACGTCATCGTGGTCGGGGCGGGACTCGCGGGCCTGGTCGCCGCGCACGAACTGACCAGCCGGGGCCGCCGGGTCGCGCTGGTCGACCAGGAGAACGCCGCCAACCTCGGCGGCCAGGCGTTCTGGTCCTTCGGCGGGCTCTTCCTCGTCGACTCCCCGGAGCAGCGGCGCCTCGGCATCAAGGACTCCTTCGACCTGGCCTGGAACGACTGGCAGGGCAGCGCCGGCTTCGACCGCACCGACGACGAGGACTCCTGGGCGGTGCGCTGGGCGCGCGCCTACGTCGAGTTCGCGGCCGGCGAGAAGCGGTCCTGGCTGGAGGGGCAGGGCATCAAGTTCCTGCCCACCGTCGGCTGGGCCGAGCGCGGCGACCTGCGCGCCCACGGCCACGGCAACTCCGTACCCCGCTTCCACATCGCCTGGGGCACCGGCACCGGGGTCGTCGAGCCGTTCGTGCACCACGCCAAGCAGGCCGCCCGCGACGGGCTCCTCACCTTCCACCACCGCCACCAGGTCGACGCCCTCGTCATCGAGGACGGCCGGGCCACCGGCGTCCGCGGCACCGTCCTCGCCCCGGACGACTCCGCGCGCGGCGTGAAGTCCGGACGTGACGGCATCGGCGATTTCCACCTCACCGCCCAGGCCGTCGTCGTCACCACCGGCGGCATCGGCGCCGACCACGACATCGTCCGCCGCCACTGGCCCGAACGCCTCGGCACCCCGCCCGCCGAGATGGTCACCGGCGTCCCCGCCTACGTCGACGGCCGCATGCTCGACATCAGCGCCGAGGCAGGCGTGCGTCTGGTCAACCGCGACCGCATGTGGCACTACACCGAGGGCATCCGGAACTGGGACCCGATCTGGCCCGGCCACGGCATCCGCATCCTGCCCGGTCCGTCCTCGCTCTGGTTCGACGCCCTCGGCCGCCGCCTGCCCGAGCCGTACCTGCCCGGCTACGACACCCTCGGCACCCTCAGGCACCTGCGCACCACCGAGGACATCGCCGGGTACGACCACTCCTGGTTCATCCTCACGCAGAAGATCATCGAGAAGGAGTTCGCGCTCTCGGGCTCCGAGCAGAACCCCGACATCACCGCCAAGGACCGCGTCGGCTTCCTCAAGGAACGCGTCCTCGGCAAGGGTGCCCCGGGCCCGGTGGACGCGTTCCTGCGCAAGGGTGCCGACTTCGTGACCGCGCCCGACCTCGACGGGCTCGTCGAGAAGATGAACGCGATGACGGACAAACCGCTCCTCGACGCGGCCGAGGTGCGCCGCCAGATCGAGGCCCGCGACCTCCAGATCGCCAACCCCTACAGCAAGGACGCCCAGGTCCAGGGCATCCGCAACGCCCGGCGCTACATCGGCGACAAGCTCGGCCGGGTCGCCGCCCCGCACCGGATCCTCGACCCGGCCGCGGGCCCCCTCGTCGCCGTCAAGCTGCACATCCTCACCCGCAAGACCCTCGGCGGCATCCAGACCGACCTGGACTCCCGGGCGCTGGGCCTGGACGGACAGCCCGTCGAGGGGCTCTACGCCGCCGGTGAGGTCGCCGGCTTCGGCGGGGGCGGCGTGCACGGCTACAACGCGCTGGAGGGGACCTTCCTCGGCGGCTGCATCTTCTCCGGGCGCGCCGCGGGCCGGGCGGCGGCCCGGCAGACCGGCGGCTGACCGGCGCACGCAGCCGTCCGTCAGGCCAGCAGACGCGCGAGCACGGCCGCGTGGCTCTCCTCGGGAGCCTTCGCGGCCGTGAGCAGCGTGACCGGGCCCGCGGCGGCCAGCTCCCGTACACGGCCGAGGAGTTCCGCCGCCTCCGGCGCGGCCAGCTCCGCCTCGTAGCGCCGCGCGAACTCGTCGTAGGAGCCCTCGCCCGCGTGGTACCAGCGGCGCAGCTCCGTCGACGGGGTCATCGCCTTGGGCCACTCGTCCACCCCGGCCGCCTCCTTCGACAGGCCGCGCGGCCAGAGCCGGTCGACCAGGACGCGCACCCCGTCCCCGGGCTCGGACGGTTCGTAGACGCGGCGCACGCGAACGCTCACAGACATGCCTCTCCGGGGCGGGGCCGATGTGCGGGGAGCGTACTGCGGCGCGCCCGCGCGGCTTGACCTCGTCGTGGGCGAGTTCGGGAACGGCCGCCTTTAGTGTGAAGCCGAAGCGACAGTGATGCCGAAACGACAGTGAAGCCGAAGTCCGCCCCCCACGGTTGGAGCGCATGTGCCGGTCAGACGCCCCTTCGTCCTCGCCACCCTCCCCGTCGCCGTGACGGCCCTGCTGGCCGCCGCCGCGCCGCCCTCACCCGGCTCGTCCGGCGCGGGCGACCCGTACTTCCCGCTCGCCGGCAACGGTGGCTACGACGTCCGGCACTACGACCTGACCCTGCGCTACGACACGGGCACCCGGCACCTGGACGGCAAGGCCGTCATCACCGCCCGCGCCACCCAGGACCTGAGCCGCTTCGACCTCGACCTCAGCGGCCTGAAGGTCACCGGCCTCACCGTCGGCAGGGACAAGGCCGACTTCACCCGCAAGGGCCAGGAACTCGTCGTCACCCCGCGCCGCAGCCTGCGCAAGGGCCAGTGGTTCAAGGTCACCGTCACCTACCGGGGCACCCCGCGCCCGGTCACCGACCCCGACGGCTCGCCCGACGGATGGATCCCCACCGACGACGGCGCGTTCGTCGCCGGTGAACCGCAGGGCGCGATGACCTGGTTCCCGGCGAACAACCACCCCAAGGACAAGGCGTCCTACGACTTCACGATCACCGTCCCCGAGAACCGCACCGCCGTCGCCAACGGCGTCCTCGCCGGCCGGCACACCGCCCACGGGCACACGACGTTCCGCTGGCACCAGGCCGAACCGATGGCCGCCTACCTGGCGACCGCGACCGTCGGGAAGTTCGAGGTCGAGCAGTACACGACCCGTGACGGCATCCGGGTCTACAACGCCGTCGACCCGCGCGAGGCCGCGACCGCCGCACCCGTGCTGAAGAAGCTCCCCTCCGTCCTGGAATGGGAGTCCCGGCTCTTCGGGCCCTACCCCTACCGGGCCGCCGGGGCGATCGTGGACCGGGCACCGGACGTCGGCTACGCGCTGGAGACCCAGACCCGCCCCGTCTACGACAGCGCGCCCGACCTCGCCACCCTCGTCCACGAGAGCGCCCACCAGTGGTTCGGGGACTCCGTCTCCCTCACCTCCTGGAAGGACATCTGGCTCAACGAGGGCTTCGCGACCTACGCCGAGTGGCTCTACAGCGAGCAGCACGGCGGCGACAGCGCGCAGAAGACCTTCGACGAGCTGTACGCGCGCCCGGCGAGCGACGCCCTGTGGGAGTTCCCGCCCGGCGACCCCGGCAGCGGCGCCGACATCTTCGGCGAACCCGTGTACGCGCGCGGCGCCATGGCCCTGCACGCCCTGCGCCGGGCGGTCGGCGACCAGGTGTTCCTCCGCGTCCTGCGGGCCTGGGCGACCGAACACCGCGACGGCCACGGGACGACCGCCGGGTTCGTCCGCCTCGCCGAACGCGAGTCGGGCAAGGACCTGAACGCTCTGCTGCGCACCTGGGTGTACCAGGACGGCAAACCGGCCGCTCCCTAGATCCTTCCAGGCCGTGTCCGCGACCTGACGAGTTCCTCACAAGCGTCGGTCAGGGTCGGACACATGATCAGCCGCACGCCCCCTGTGACGCTCCTGGCCGCCGCCCTCCTCCTCACCGGATGCGGGGGAGGCGCGACGGCCCGGCCGCAGCCCCCGGCCACCGCCGGACCGGCCACCACCTCGCCCGCGCGACCCGCGCCGCACATCTCGGTGGACGTCGCCCCGCAGCAACTGCCGGGCCTCGGCCCGAAGACCTGGGCCCAGGTCCCCGACCGCACCCGGCAGGCCGTCGTCGTCACCGGACGCGGCCGGAACTCGCCGCTGTCCACGGTCGTCCTCTACGAACGGACCACCGAGGGCTGGGAGGCCGGCGAGCCGTGGCCCGCGCACAACGCGCTCAAGGGCTGGACCGATCACCACCGTCTGAACGACCTGCGCTCACCCATCGGCGTCTACACCCTCAGCGACGCCGGCGGACGCCTCCCCGACCCCGGAACCCGGCTGCCGTACCACCACGACCAGGGCTTCACCGTCAGCGGCACCGGCTTCGAGGGCGAGCCGCTGGCCGGTTCCTTCGACTACGTCGTCGCCATCGACTACAACCGCGAACCGGGCACCTCCCCGAGGGACTGGACCCGCCCGCTCGGCGCCGGACGCGGCGGCGGCATCTGGTTCCACGTCGACCACGACGGTCCCACCCACGCCTGCGTCAGCATCGCCGAGCGGCACATGCGGGACCTGCTCGCCGCCCTGGACCCGGCCCGGCACCCGGTCGTCGTCATGGGCGACGCCACGGCCCTCGCCCGCTGACCACCTAGGATCCGCCGAGTGTGCGCACATGTGCTGGTAGCCGAGGACGACGAGATGCAGGCCGAGCTGATCCGCCGGTCCCTGCTCGCGGAGGGCCACACCACCACGGTGGTCCACGACGGCCGGGCCGCCCTCGACGCGGTCCGGCGGCTGCGGCCCGACCTGGTGGTGCTGGACCTGATGCTGCCGGTGCTGGACGGGCTGAGCGTGTGCCGTGAACTCAGGAGCGAGGACGACGTCCCCGTGCTCATGCTCACCGCCCGCTCCACCGAGGACGACGTCCTGCTCGGCCTCGACCTCGGCGCCGACGACTACATGACCAAGCCCTACAGCCCGCGCGAGCTGATGGCCCGTGTCCGGACCGTGCTGCGGCGCGGCGGACGCGCGGGCGGTGCGCTGCGCGTGGCCGGACTGCACGTGGACGCCGCGCGGCACGAGGTGCGGTGCGAGGGCGAGCCGGTGGAGTGCACGCCCGCCGAGTTCGCGATCCTCGTGGCCATGGCCGCCGAACCCGACCGGGTCTTCTCCCGGCGGCAACTGCTGGAACGCACCCGGGGCTTCGAACGGGCCTCGACGGAACGGGCCGTCGACGTCCACATCATGAACCTGCGCCGCAAGATCGAGACCGACCCGCGCCGGCCAGCCCGGCTGCTCACCGTGTTCGGCGTCGGCTACAAGCTGAGCGGCGGACGCGGATGAGCACCCGGATACCCCTGCGCAAGCGCCTGCTCGTCCGGCTGCTCATCGCCTCCGTCCTCATCGCGGTCTGCTCGGTGGCCGCCACCGCCTGGCTCGCGGTCGCCACCACCACCCAGGCGCTGCGCGAGGAACAGGGGCAGGTGCTCACCGAGGACATGGACCTGCTCGCCCGGCTCAGCGGCTACGCCGCGACCCACCCGGACTGGAAGGGCGTCGCACGGACCGTGCGGGACCTCTCCGAGAGGACGGGCCGGCGGATCGCCCTCACCACGGCCGACCGCGTGACCATCGCCGACTCCGCGCCGCCCGGCACCTCCCTGCCCCCGCGCGCGTCCGCCACCGTCGACCCGCTGCGCACCGACACCTACACCGAACGCGGCGCCCAGCGCAGCGGCACGGATCCGCGCGTGGTCGGCCCGTACCTGCTGACGGCCCAGGAGCGCGCCCGGCTGGACAAGCTCGCCCTCGTCCGGCAGCTGTGCTTCGCCCACAACGGCGTCGACGCCGAGATCATCCGGACACCCGGCGGCCGTCCGGTCCTCAGCGTCGAGGAGGCGCCCATCCCGTGCGCGGACGGCAGGCTCAACACCCCGACCGCCACCGAGGAGAAGGCCCACACCGAACTGACCGCGCTGGCCCACGCCTGCCTCGCCCGGCACGATCTCCACGTCGACGTGCCCTACTTCGCCAGCGACCGCTACACGGCGGGCAAGGCGGTGAAGGGGAGCGGGCTGGGCAGCGACGCGAAGGACGGGGCCGTCCGGCAGGCCCAGGAGTGCGTCGACGACGCCCGCCGCGCCCAGCTCGACCCCTATGTGGCCCCGGCGGCCGAGCTCTTCCTCGGTGACGGCGACCGGGCCGCCGTACGGTTCGACATGTCACCGGCCAACAAGGCCAAGGTCGTCGGCGCCGCCGGGCTCGTCCTCGCCGTCACCGTGGCCGTGACGGTCGTCGTCGCCACCCGCCTGGTCCGGCCGCTGCGCGCGCTGACCGAGGCGGCCCGGCAGCCTCCGGAGGCACACGCGCGCGTGCCGGTCACCACCCGCGACGAGACCGGCATCCTCGCCGCCGCCTTCAACGCGCTCACCGAACGCCGCGAACGGCTGGAGGCCCAGCGCAAGGCGATGGTCAGCGACATCGCCCACGAACTGCGCAGCCCGCTCACCAACATCCGCGGCTGGCTGGAGGTGACCAAGGACGGCATCGTCGAGCCCGACCCCGCCCTGCTCACCTCCCTGCACGAGGAGGCCCTCGTGCTCCAGCGCGTCATCGACGACCTCCAGGACCTCGCCGCCGCCGACGCCGGAACCCTGCGGCTGCACCGCGAATCCGTCGACGCCCGTGAACTGCTCGGCCAGGTCGCCGCCGCGCACCGGCCGGCCGCCGCCGCGGCGGGCGTCGCCCTGGAGACGTCCGTCACCGGCACCCCGTCGCTCGACGCCGACCCGGTGCGGATGCGGCAGGCGCTGGGCAACCTCGTGTCCAACGCCCTGCGGCACACGCCCGCCGCGGGATCGGTGACCCTGACCGCGCGGGCCGAGGGCGACGCCGTCGTCCTCGCCGTCAGCGACACGGGGAGCGGGATCGACGCCGCTGATCTGCCGCACGTGTTCGACCGGTTCTGGCGCGCCGAGAAGTCCCGCAGCCGCCGCACCGGCGGGAGCGGGCTCGGCCTGTCCATCGTCCGGCACCTGGTCGCCGCGCACGGCGGCACCGCCGACGCCGCGAGCGAACCCGGCGCCGGCAGCGTCTTCACCCTGCGGGTGCCCCGCGCGTCCTAGCTCGTGCCGCGCCGGTTCGCCTCGCGCCGCTTCAGCGCGCGCCGTTCGTCCTCGCTCGTGCCGCCCCAGACCCCCATGGCCTGGCCCGTGTCCAGGGCGAAGCGCAGACAGCGCTGCTGGACGCCGCAGGTGCGGCAGATCGCCTTCGCCCGTTCGGTCTGCACCGCCGAGGGGCCCGTGGTGCCGATCGGGAAGAAGAGGTCGGGGTCCTCGTCGCGGCACGCGGCCCGGTATCGCCAGTCGTCCATCGATGTCACCTGCGCTCGAAGTCGTCCGTGCCCTCGCGGATGGCTTACTCGATTGCGGGTCACCTGTCGACGCGGAAGTGAAACACGGAGTTCCGGACCGGCGGACCGGGCCCGCGTCAGCGCACCCGGGCCACGCCCGCGTAGATGCCGCTCGCCTCGGGCTCGGCCGGTGCCGGGCCCGGCTTGACCCACTCCGGGGCGGTGACCACGCCGGGATCCACGAGGTCGAGACCGTCGAAGAAGGCGGTGACCTCGGGACCTGTGCGGAAGCCGAGGCGGATGCCGCCCTTGGCGTACTCGGCCGTGACCTGCGCGGCCAGCTCCTCGAAGCGGTCGGACGCGGCGTGCGAGAGGACCAGGAAGCTCCCGGAGGGCAGCGGCTCCAGCAGCTCGCGGACGATGCCGTACGGGTCCTGCTCGTCGGGCAGGAAGTGCAGCAGCGCGATCAGCGACAGGGCGACCGGACGGTCGAAGTCCAGGACGTTCCTGGCGTGTTCGAGGATCTCCGCGGGCCTGCGCACATCGGCCTCGATGTAGTCCGTGGACCCGGCGGGGTTGCTGACCAGGAGCGCCTCGGCGTGGGCGAGGACGATGGGGTCGTTGTCCGCGTAGACGACCTTCGCGGACGGCACCGTCCGCTGGACGATCTGGTGCAGGTTCGGCTCGGTGGGGATGCCGGTGCCGATGTCCAGGAACTGGTCGATGCCCTGGGACGCCACCCAGGCGGCGGCCCGGTGCATGAACTCACGGTTCTGCCGTGCCGCGGCGTGCGCCTCGGGCGGCAGCAGCTCGCCCACGGCCTCGTCGACGGGGTAGTTGTCCTTCCCGCCCAGCAGCCAGTCGTAGACCCGCGCGGGGTGCGGCTTGCTGGTGTCGATCTCGCGGTGGCGGTGGGTGTCGGAGCTCATGACGTACTCCCTGGGCGAGTTGATCATGCGGGCGAAAGATCACCAGCAGTCTCGCACACCGACTGGGGCCTGGGGAAAGGCAGTTCGGGCTCGCGTTCAGTCCCGCGCCGCACCCGCCCGGCGCAGGGTCCGTGCCGCGGTGGCCGTCACCGCCTCCGTGACCGCCGCCAGCGCGGGGGAGTCCAGCTTCCACTGCTGCCAGTACAGCGGGACGTCCATCGGCCGGTCGGGGGCCAGCGGGAGCAGCCGGCCCGCCGCCAGCAGCGGTTCCGCCTGTGCCTCGGGGACCAGACCCCAGCCGAGCCCGAGCGCGATGGCGTCGGCGAACCCCTCCGAGGTGGGGATGTAGTGGCACGCGACGCTCGCGCCGCCGCCGTCGAGGTCGCGCACGAAGCGGTCCTGGTAGCTGTCGCGCCGGTCGAAGTTGACCGCGGGCGCCGCCGCGAGGAGCTCGCCGAGCGGCCGGTCCGGATACGGGTCGAGATACCGGGCGGCGAAAGCGGGGCTCGCCGCCGCCAGATACCGGATCCGGCCCAGTCCGCGCACGGAACAGCCCGCGACCGCGTCCGGCGACGACGTCACCGCCGCCATCACCAGCCCCTCCCTGAGCAGGGTCGCCGTGTGCTCCTCGTCCTCGCGGTGCAGTTCGAAGCGGAGCGGCGGCTCGTCGGGCACCCGGGTCAGCGCGGGCAGGAACCAGGTCGCCAGTGAGTCGGCGTTCACCGCGATCGACACCCGGGTCGGCTCACCCTGGGTGCTCAGCCCGAGCCCTGCCCAGGCGTCCCGCTCCAGACGGGCCAGCTGGCGCCCGAACCGCACCACCACCTCGCCCGACTCCGTGGCCCGCACCGGCTTGCTCCGCACCAGGAGGACCCGGCCCGTGCGCTGCTCCAGCGCCTTCACCCGCTGGCTGACCGCCGAGGGCGTCAGATGCAGCGCCGTCGCGGCGGCGTCGAACGTGCCCTCGTCGACGACCGCCAGCAGGGTGCGCACCTGGTCGAGGGGAAGGTCCGCCATCATGCCGCCGCCTCACACCCTTCCTGTCTCTTTGCCGTGCCGTCCTGATGGCTTCCGCTTCCCTGCACCATCATCACGAGCGCTAATGATACGTAAGAATCTTTAGCTGTACTCCATCAAGGCCCTTGACTAGCGTCGATGCCATGACCGCTTCACTCGCCGCCGCAGCCGCGGGATTTGGCACCGGCCTCTCGCTCATCGTCGCCATCGGCGCCCAGAACGCCTTCGTCCTGCGGCAGGGCATACGCCGCGACGCCGTCCTCGCCGTCGTCGGGATCTGCGCCCTGTCCGACGCCGCCCTCATCGCGCTCGGCGTGGGCGGGGTCGGCGCGCTCGTGGTGGCGTGGCCCGGGGTGCTGACCGCGGTCGGCTGGATCGGCGGCGCGTTCCTGCTCGGCTACGGGGCGCTCGCCGCGCGGCGCGTGCTGCGGCCCGCGGGCGACGGGCTCCGGACGGAGGGCGACCCGGCCGGGTCCCGCAAGCGGGCCGTGCTGACCTGCCTCGCGCTGACCTGGCTCAACCCGCACGTCTACCTCGACACCGTCTTCCTGCTCGGCTCCGTCGCCGCCGACCGGGGCGACCTGCGCTGGACCTTCGGCCTCGGAGCCGCCTGCGCCAGCGTCGTCTGGTTCGCCGCCCTCGGCTTCGGCGGCCGGCTCCTCGGCCGGTTCCTCGCCCGGCCCGCCGCCTGGCGGGTGCTGGACGGGCTGGTCGCCGTGACCATGATCGGTCTCGGCTGCCTGCTGATCGCCGGAGCCTGACACGCCGTCCCGTCCCGCGGTCCCGCCCCGCGGTCCCGGTCCGCGGCGCGGAGGCCGGGACCGATCGTCCCCACCGCTCGGACCGAGTGCGATAGTGAACCCTGGTCCCGATAGATGTAACGAGCAACCAGGACACCCGTGGACACGAGCGAGAGCAACACACAGGAGCGGACTCCGGACCCGGAGGCCGCGCGGCCGGACCGGCGCGGATGGCGCAGATTCGCCATGGACACCCGCCCGCTGCGCCGCCCGGCCTACCGGCGGCTGTGGACCTCGACGATCGTCACGGCCGTGGGCAGTCAGCTCACGGCCGTCGCCGTGCCCAAGCAGATCTACGACATCACCGGCTCCTCCGCCTGGGTCGGCTACGCGAGCCTCGCCGGGCTGCTGCCCCTGATGGTGTTCGCGCTGTGGGGCGGCGCCATCGCCGACACCATGGACCGCCGCAAGCTGCTCCTCCTCACCAACGGCGGCATCGCCGTCACCTCGCTGCTCTTCTGGATCCAGGCCGTCACCGGTCTCGAATCGGTCGCCGCGCTCATGGTGCTGCTCGCCGTGCAGCAGGCGTTCTGGGGCCTCAACGCCCCCGCCCGCAACGCCTCCATCGCCCGTCTCGTCCCCGAGGGCGAGCTGGCCGCCGCCAACGCCCTCGGCTCGACCGTGATGCAGACCGGGCAGGTCGTCGGACCGCTCCTCGCGGGCGCGCTGATCCCGGTGATCGGGCTCCCCGAGCTCTATCTGATCGACGCCCTGGCGCTGTGCGTCACCGTCTGGGCGGTGTACAAGCTGCCCTCGCTGCCGCCGCTGGCCGCGACGGTCAAGCGGCGCGCGGGCGTGCGCGAGATCGTCGAGGGCTTCCGCTACATCTCGGGCCACAAGGTGCTGCTGCTGTCGTTCCTCGCCGACATCATCGCCATGGTCCTCGGCATGCCCCGCGCCCTGTTCCCGCAACTGGCCTCCGAGACCTACGCCCCGTACGGCGAGGGGCTCGCCCTCGGGCTGCTGTTCGCGGCGATCCCCATCGGCGCCGTGCTCGGCGGACTGCTCTCCGGCACCTTCTCCCGGGCCCGCCGCCACGGCTGGATGGTCATCGGCGCGGTCGTGGCCTGGGGTGCCGCCATCGCCGCGTTCGGGCTGAGCGACAGCCTGTGGTTCGCGGTCGCGTTCCTCGCGCTCGCGGGCGTCGCCGACATGGTCTCCATGGTGTTCCGCGGGGCGATCCTGCTGTCCGCGGCCACCGACGAGATGCGGGGCCGGATGCAGGGCGTCTTCACGGTCGTCGTCGCGGGCGGCCCCCGCCTCGCCGACGTCCTGCACGGCACGGCCGGCTCCGCCTTCGGCCCCCGCGCGGCGGTCACGGGCGGCGGCCTCCTCGTGATCGTGGCGATGCTGGGCCTCGCGGCAGCGGTGCCTGCGCTGCGGCGGTACCGGATCTGACGGGGCGGGGCGGGACTTGAACGGTGTCGCTGACGGATGTGAGGGCGGCTGGTTCGAGCCCCGGTGTCACTGGCTCTGGCGGGGTGCGGCCTGAGTCGAGGTGCGCGTGGTTCGGCGAGGGCGCGGCTTCGGGGTCGTGGCGCTACAGGATCTGAGAGGCCTCGTTCTGGGCCCCGGCGTCACTGGCAGTGGCGGCCGGGCGGCTTGAGCTGAGGCATACCTGGTCCGATGGGTGCGGCTCTGGGTCGTGGAGCTATCGGATCTGCGGGCCCTGGCCCGGGCCTCGGCGTCACTGGCTGTGGCGGGGGAGTGGTTTGAGCTGAGGTGTCGTCGCGTCCGGCGGGGTGCGGTTCTGGGGTTGTGGTGCCGGCGGATGCGAGGGGCCCGGCTTGGCTCTCGGTGCCACTGGCTTTGGTGGGCACGCGGCTTGAGCTGAGGCATACCTGGTCCGATGGGTGCGGCTCCGAGTTGTGGAGGTATCGGATCTGCGTGCCCTGGCCCGGGCCTCGGCGTCACTGGCTGTGGCGGGGGAGTGGTTTGAGCTGGGGTGTCGTCGCATCCGGCGGGGTGCGGTTCTGGGGTTGTGGTGCCGGCGGATGCGAGGGGCCCGGCTTGGCTCTCGGTGCCACTGGCTTTGGTGGGCACGCGGCTTGAG
>NZ_JBIVDS010000010.1:411229-443189 GCF_044747265.1 Streptomyces sp. NPDC090106
AGCTGAGGCGTGAATGGCCTGACGAGCGTGGCTCCGAGTCGTGGAGCCACCGGATCTGAGGGCCCCGGCCTGAGCCTCGGCTCCACCGGAGTCGACGGCGTTGCCCGGCGCCGCCATGAAGGCCGCGTTCCCGCTCCCGTGCCGCCGCACATGGCCAACGACCCGGCCCCAGCCGCCCCGTGCGCCACGTCTGAAGCCCCTCCGCCCCCACGGCACCGCGGCCTTCGCCCTGCCCCTCCCGCCAGCACCCCGCCCCGCGTCGACGCTCCCGCCCCGCAGCGCGGCCTCCGCACCCGCACTGCCCCGCGCAGTAGCTCCGCCCCGCGACCTTCGCCCCGCGCAGGGCCGCGCAGGGCCACGCCAGCGACTCCGCCCCGCCTCGCCGCCTCCGTGCAGCCCCGCGCCAGCGGTCCCGCCTACATCCCCCGTCGGTGTAGCGAATACTGCTCCAGCAGCTTCCCCCGGGTCGTCTCCAACCGGTGGGCGAGGATCTCTGCGACGCTGCGGACCAGGGTCATGCCGAGCTGGGGGTCCTCGTCGCAGAGGGCGAGGACCGCCGCCGCCTGGAACTCGTGGGCGCGGACCGGGCTGAAGGCGACCGCGCCGAAGTCCCACTTGTGCGGCGGGAAGAGCCAGGACCAGCCGAGCAGGTCGCCGGAGCCCAGGCTCGCGACGGTCACCCGTTGCAGGGTCGTGACCTGCTGGTCCAGCGAGACCGCCCCTGAGCGGATGACCCAGAACCGGTCGGCCGTACCGCCCGCTTCGAAGATGCGGGTGTCCTCCGGGAAGGAGACCTCCCGGGCGAGGGTCATGAGATGCGCGCGTTGCGGCTGGGGGAGGGCGGTCAGCAGTTTCGTCGCTTTGGTCATGACGCGGGGCTCCTCGCCGACGAGTGCGGTTGCGGTGCGTGCTTTCCCTACGTTCATTTCAGCCGCTGCCGGCGCCCCGGGCACCTCGGCGGAGGGCGTTTCCGCGCCGTGAGCGGTGTGCGGACAGGAAAAAGCCCTGGCTGGACGGGGGAGGCCAGCCAGGGCAGTACGGGAAGCGGAGTACGGGGGAGAGCCTCATCGACCCCACGACCACTTGTGTATGAACGGTAAACCATCTTGGGGGATTTCGCGTAGCTCAAACCAGGTTCCGTGACCCGTTTCACTTTCCGGCCGCACGCCCTGCTTCGCTTTCCCGCGTCGCTCTCCCGCTTCGCCGCGCCGCCTCACATGTCCGCTCCCCGTCGGCCCGGCGTCAGGATCTCGTCCAGCACCCTGAGCACCGCCTCGTAGGTGAGCGTCCGCACGGCCGCCTCGCGCGCCTGGTCCGGGTCGGTGGGGCGCAAGGTGTCGCTCCGGGCCCGCCAGGCCCGCTCCTCCTCCAGGGCGCAGGTCCGGGCGCGCCGGATGCGCCGCAACAGTTCGTCCGAGTCCACGACATCCGTCATGGCCTCCGCCTACCCCGAGTCGGCGAACTCATGAGGTTTGGCGGGCCCATGAGCGGTCAGCCGACAGAAAGAGACCCGTACCCGTTCAGGGAGCTCACATCATGCGTAAGGAGTACAGGGCCGTATCCGTTCCCGAGCCGCCGGTGGCCTCGTCGTGCCGGCCGCGGCGCCCCGGCGGACCCGCCGAGGCGCGCCGTGCCGTCGAGCGAGCCGTCGCCGCGCGCTGCCGGGACACCGGCACGATCTGCGACCGTGAGTCCATGGCGGACGCCCTGCTGGTCGTCTCGGAGTTGACGACCAACGCGCTGCTGCACGGCGGCGGCATCACCGGCTTCCGGATCGACGTCGTCGAGTCCGGTGTCCGTGTCTCGGTGTGCGACCGCAGCGAGGCCGTCCCCCTGACGAAGGACCCCCTCGACGGCCACGGCCGACGACGGGTCGGCGGCCTCGGCTGGCCGATCGTGTGCCGGCTCTCCCGTGACGTCCGCGTCACCGGGCTGCCGTCCGGCGGCAAGTGCATCTCCGCGGTGGTCCCGCTGCCCTGACGCGGCGTCCGGACCGCCCCGCCCGACCTTGCCCGCCCGACCGTACCTGCCCACCGGTTTCTCCCCACCCGTTTCTCCCCACCCGTTTCCCCCGCCTGTTCCTGCCCGCCTGTTCCGTCCCCCGACGGTCGCGCCGGCACCCTGCCGGACATTCGCCGTCCGCCGGAGTTTGTTCGTCCGGGCCAGGGGCAGACGAGCTTTCGTGCTTCGGACCGGAGGCGCGCCAGCGGGAGCCGTACAGGCTGTTCCCGGGCCCACCGGTGTCCGGGAGCGGTGAGCACCCGCGGCATCCACCTGAAACCACCGTTCAGGAGCGAATCCGTATGCCCATCGATACATCGACAAATCGACTCGACGCGTCCGCGACGACGGCGGCGACCCCCAAGCGGCGGCACGACGACGCACCCGACACGGCGACGCTCTTCGCCCGGCTGAACGTGCTGCCGGAAGGCCCCGAACGGGACGCCCTCCGCGACCGGCTGGTCACCGCCTGGCTGCCCATGGCCCACCGCATAGCGGGCCGGTTCCGTGAACGCGGCGAGGCCATCGAGGACCTGCGGCAGGTGGCGGCCCTCGGGCTGGTGAAGGCCGTCGACCGCTACGACCCGACCCGTGGCGCCTTCGAGAGCTACGCCGTGCCGACCATCACCGGCGAGGTCAAGCGGCACTTCCGCGACCGCATGTGGGCCCTGAGGGTGCCCCGCCGGGTCCAGGAACTGCGCAACAAGGTGCGGGTGGCCCGCCGCGAGCTGACCCAGACCCCGGGCACCCCCGAACCCACCGTCGCGGACCTCGCCGCCCGCACCGGACTCACCGAGGACGAGGTGAGCGCGGGCCTGGAGGCCCTGGAGAGCTTCAGCACGCTGTCCCTGGACGCCGAACTCTCCACCGGCGAGGACGGTTACAGCCTCGCCGACACCCTGGGCACCGCGGACGCCTCGTACGACACCGTCGTGGACCGTGAGTCCGCCAAGGCCGGCCTGCGCAGGCTGCCCGAACGCGAGCGCGCGATTCTCTACATGCGCTTCTTCGAGGACATGACCCAGAGCCGCATAGCGGACCAGCTGGGCATCTCCCAGATGCACGTCTCCCGGCTGATCAGCCGCAGTTGTGCCCGCGTCCGCGCCGAGGCGCTGGGCGAGCGGGCGGCCTCCTGAGGGAAGGAGTTCCATGACGGTGTCCGAACCCGGCACGACCGACGAGGGCGTGGAACAGGGCGAGCTCGAACGGCTGCGGGCCGAGGTGCGCGACCTGCGCGCCCGGGCCCGCGCCCACACCCTGATCGCCCTGGCGCAGGGCATGCTGCGCGAGCGCTACGCACTGCCCGACGCGGACAGCGCGTTCACGCTCCTGCGCCTCGCCTCGCAGCGCTTCAACGTCAAGCTGCGCACCCTCGCCGAGGCCGTGGTGTCGGTCCCGGGCCCGGCCGCCCCCGACGCCCCGTGGTTCCCGCGGCGCGCCCGGCTCCCGGAACCCGTCCTCAGCTTCCCCGCCGCCCGCCGGGTCGCACCCCGCAACCGCGGTGGGGTCCTCTCGGCCGTGCTGAGCCAGACCCTCTCGGTGGTCGGCACCGACATGGGCAACGTCCAGCTCGCCGACCGGGTGGACGGCGGACTGCGCATCGAGAGGCACACCGGGCTGACCGCCGACTTCGTCGACTTCTTCGGGTACGTCGGCGACGACGGCACCGCCTGCGCCCGCGCCGCCCGGGACGTCGCCCAGGTGACCGTGCGCGATGTCGCCACCGACCCCGTGTTCACCGAACCGGCCCGGGCGGTGATCCTCGCGGCGGGCAGCCGTGCCTGCCACAGCGTGCCCCTGACCACCTCGGCCGGCCTGTGCCTCGGCATGGTCTCCGCCCATATCGACCACCCCGTCGGCGGCCTGACCGAGGCTCAGCTCAAGGTGCTCGACGTCATCGGCGCGGAGACCGGCCGCTGGCTGGCCTGGTACGAACGGACCGTGGTCCTGGACGCCCTGGAGCATCTGCACACGGCCGCGCGCGGCGGCCCGCGCGGGTGACCCCGCCCGCCGGGACCCTTCGGACGGGGCACGAGGATGACCGCTCCGCTGCCCGCACCGAGCCGCGGCGCGGACCGTCGGCGGTGCCCTGCCGGCGGGACGCGACGAGCGGTCCCGTGACGTCACCGCGAGAGTGCCGGAGCCGCCCGCCGGGCAGGGGGCCGGGGATCAGCGCTCCGATGTCCGCGTCTTCACCCCGAGCGGGCGCGCCAGCCCCAGCACCCCCTCGTCCAGCCGCTGGAGGTGGCGCAGCACCCGGTCGGTGACCCGGCCGAACCGCGGCACGCCCCGCACGTCCGACTCCAGCAGGGAGGCGATGCTCCGACCCGTCTCCAGCTCGGCGGTGGAGTGCTCGTCGGCCGTGCGGGCGGCCAGCGCGCCGATGTTGTGCAGGATGCGCCGGCCCGCCCCGCGCAGCCGGGGGTCCGCCGCGATCGAGGGATGCGTGGGCAGCAGCTCGGCCGTCGCGGCCAGCGCCCGCGCGTGGTACGCGCAGGTCTCCAGGAGCGCCACGACGTATCGCGCGGTGTCGCGCCGGGTGCGCAGCGGTGTCACCGGGTGCGTCAGGGGCTTGGTCGCGGCCCGCAGATCGGCCAGCGCCTGGTCCAGCTCGCGGGCCTCGTCCAGCAGGTCCACCGGCGGCGCCCCGCTGAGCTGGTCGACCGCGGACCGGGTGACGTCCGCGAGCCGGTCTAGGACGGCCACGAGCAGGTCGTCGGTGCGCCGGGCCGTGTGCACCGGCAGCACGAACGCCGCCGCCAGCACCCCGCAGGCCGCGCCGAGCGCCGTCTCCCCGATCCGCAGGACCAGCACGGACGCGCTGTAGGTGTGCAGCAGCGTGTACAGCACCCCGAGCGCGGCGGTGACGAAGAACGACATCAGCGTGTACGACAGCGGCGCCGTGTAGAACATCAGGAACACGCACGTCAGCACCACCGCGAACGCCGTCCACGTGTGGTTGCCGACCAGCGCCGCCAGCAGGATCCCGGCCAGCACCCCGAGCACGGTGCCCAGCAGCCGCCGGTAGCCCTTGACCAGGATCTCGCCCGTGGACGAGGTGTTCAGGAAGACGATCCAGCAGGTCAGCACCGCCCAGTACCAGCGATGGCTGGACAGCAGCTCACCGCCGAGGATCGCCAGCGACGAGCCCACCGCGACCTGGACGGCCGCCCGGGTCGTCGGCCGCCGCAACCCGGTGAGCTCCTCCTCGGCCTCCTGCTCGCCGGCGTCGATCGCCGCGTCCTCGGCGTCCAGCTCCTCCCTGGACCGGGCCGTCGCGGGACTGTCATCCGACTCGTCCTGCGGCCCGTCCAGCGCCACCCGCAGCCCCAGCACCGCGCGGGCGGCCTCGCCGACGCCCCGGAAGGCGTCCTGGAGGGCGGGCGGCGCGACCGGCAGGTTCTCCTCGTCGCGGTAGCCGAGCAGCCGGTTGCGCAGATGCGACACCGCGGCCCCGGGCGGTGCCGACGCCGGACGCAGCACGATCGCCCGCAGCGCCTCCAGATCCCGGCGCAGGGTGTCGATCGCCTTGTCCCGCACGGGCAGCAGCCCGCCCGCGGGGAAGGGCGCCCCCGGCAGATGCAGGGTCAGGGTGTCCGCGCGCTCGGCGCTGCGCGCGGTCAGCAGCAGCAGACCGAGCCGCTCGGCGGCGACCTCGGCGTCCGCCACCCGGCGCTGCACCAGGCGGGCCACGGACGCGTCGGCGGTGCCGTCCTCCAGGCGGCCCTGGATCAGCAGCGCCGTCTCGTGCAGCCGTGCCGTGCCCGCCCGGACGTGTTCCAGCGCCTTGGCGCCCGCCTCCGGGTCGTCCGGGCCCGCGTCCAGCAGTTCGAGCTGCGCGGTCACCAGCTGGGCCAGTCGTGCCCGGAACGCCGAGCGCAGCCGCTCCAGCGTGCCCGTCGGTGTCTCGGGGACGAGGGCGAAGCGCACCAGGGCGCTGCTCGCGAAGGCGACGCCGATCACGCCGTACAGCCTGGGCAGGTCGGAGACCGTGGCGCCGACGAACAGGGACAGGAAGTAGACCTGGAAGCCGATCAGGCCGAGCGCGGTGCCGCGCTCGCCGAACCGGCGGCCGTAGACCGCGCAGAAGATCAGCGCCACGAAGAACAGGTCACCGGCGATCACATGGGAGCTGAGGAGCGCGCCCAGGGTCACCGCGGTCAGCGCGACCGGCAGTCCGAGCGCCAGTGTGACGGCCTGCTTGCCGCGCTGCTTCTCCCGGATGGCGAAGGTGGAGACCATCGCCGCCATCGCCCCCGCCACCAGATGCGGCACGCTCGCGCCGAGCGGGGCCAGCACGGCGAGGGTGAGCGCGATGGCGCCCACCGTCCGCAGCCCCGCGGCGAGCCGCAGCAACCCTGGGTCGGACGCGGCCACGGCATCCCGCAGCCGCGCCCGCCAGGAACGAACCGGCGTTCTCACAACGGGCGCGTCAGTCCTGGCGCTCCGTCCCCGCCACGTGCGCCTCCACCTGCTCCGGGGTCAGATAGGCGTCCGTGTACTCGAAGTCCTTCAGCTTGGCGGGCTTGCGGGCCTGGAAGCCGGTGCGGACGAAATCGTCGCCCGCGATGGCGTTGAGCACCCAGTTCGTCATCACCCGGGTCTTCGCCACGTTGGTGCGCAGCGCCGACCAGTGGTAGCCGCGGGCCACCGCCTGGGCGGGCAGCCCGCGCAGTTCCACCCCGAGCGGCTTGGACACCGCGTCCCGGCCCCCGAGGTCGACGACGAGACCGAGATCCTTGTGGACGTACGGCGTCGTCCCCCGGCCCCGCAGGGTGGCGATGACGTTGTCGGCGACGTGCTTGCCCTGCCGCATGGCGTGCTGGGCGGTCGGCGGGCAGATCGAGCCCTCCTCGCCCTTCGCCTCGTCCGGCACGGCCGCCGCGTCACCGAGCGCGAACACCCCGTCCTGGCCCGGCAGCGCCATGTCGGCGGTGACCGCGAGCCGGCCGCGTACCGTCTCCGCGCCCAGCGTCGAGATCAGCGGGCTCGCCACCACGCCCGCGGTCCAGATCAGGGTGCGGGTGGGCACCACCCGGCCGTCGGTGAAGGTGACCTCCTCGGGGCCCGCCTTCGCGATGGACACGCCCAGCGAGATGTCGATGCCGCGCCGCTTCAGGATCTCCTGCGCGCTGCTGCCGAGCTTGTCGCCCAGCTCCGGCATCAGCTTCGGGGCGATGTCGATCAGATGCCACTTGATGAGCGCCGGGTCCAGGCGCGGATAGCGCTTGACGGCCGCGTGCGTGAGCTTCTGCAGACAGGCCGCCGTCTCCGTGCCGGCGTACCCGCCGCCCACGACGACGAACTGGAGCCGCGAGGCCCGCTCGGCCGGGTCCTGGCTGGCGTCCGCGAGGTCCAGCTGCGAGATCACGTGGTCCCGGACGTACGCGGCCTCGGCGAGGGTCTTCATGCCGAACGCGTTGTCGGTCAGGCCCGGGATGTCGAAGGTGCGGGTCACGCTGCCGGGGGCCAGCACGATGTAGTCGAACGGCTCGTCGACGATCTCGTCGGTGATGGTCCGGATCACGCAGACCTTCGCCTTCAGGTCCACACCGATCGCGCCGCCCGGGATGATCCGCGTGCGGTACTTCCTGCTGCGCCTGAGGGACACGGCGATCGACTGGGGCGTCAGCACACCCGAGGCGACCTGGGGGAGCAGCGGAAGGTAGAGCTGGTAGGAGAACGGCGTCACCAGGGTGACGTCGGCCTCGTCGGGGGCGAGTTCGCGTTCCAGCCGGCGTACGCATCCCACGCCGGCGAAGCCTGCGCCAACCACCAGGATCCTGGGTCGTGTCACGTTCTTTCTTCCCTTCTGCGGCTCCGGCGGTCCGAGTCGAACGACTGTCGCGTGCCCCGGGATCGCTGCTTCGCACCTCGATCCCACCGTGACCCCGGCTGTTGTGCCAGTCGGGTGCGGCAGCCTGACGAACGCGCTGGTGACCACCATGCCCGTACAGCTGCGCGAACGCACGGAATGCGGGTGAATCTCCCGTGCACCGGCCGAGGCTTTCGGAAGTCGGGTGTGGCGGGGCCCGCGCTCACCACGGCAGGAAGGCGTGCACGTCCTTGCCGTCGGCCTCCGGCACCACGCTCACCTGGTCGCACAGCGCGTGGATCAGATGCCAGCCGACCCCGCCCTCACCGGTCCCGGGGCGGAACGGGCGCGGGGCCGGCAGGGCGGTGCTGGAGTCGTGCAGGGTCACGTGCACCCCGTCGAAGGTGCGCCGCATCCGCAAAGTGAAATCGCCCGGCGCGTACTGGACGGCGTTGGCCGCGAGCTCCGAGACCACCAGCAGGATGTCGTCCCAGTGGTCCGCCTCGGCCGGCGGGCGGGTGCGCGCGAGCGCCGCCAGGAAAGCGTCCGCGGCCAGGCGGGCGCCCGTCACGCTCTGCGGTGCGCCCGCAAAGGTGCTGGTACGGCTGGAGATGTCGCCGGTGGCCAAGGTGTCGTTCCCACGAGGTGCGACGGACGGACGGTCCGGCTGTGCCTCACGGCACCGCCACGTCCGCGAGTTCCCGGGAGCGCCGGGGCCAATCGGGCCCACCGGGAACCGCACGGGTTCTTCACCGGAACACGTTGTCCGATTCCTCCCAGCCGAGGGACTCCGCGGTCGGCCAGTCCTGCGACACCCGCTGCTGCGCGCCGCGCGAGCGGGCCTGGTACATCGCGTCGATCTCGACCGCGTAGTGCTCGACGATCGCGTCCCGGCGCAGCTTCATCGACGGCGTCAGCAGCCCGCTGATCTGGTCGAACGGCTGTGCGAGCACACGGAAGACGCGGATCGACTCCGCGCGGGACACGGAACTGTTCGCCGAGGCGACCGCCCGCCCGATCTCCTCCCGCAGCGCGTTCTCCTCCCGCGCCTCCCGGCTCGGCGCGTCCCCCGGCAGCGCGAGGCCGCCCCGCCAGTGGGCCAGGAAGTCCGGGTCCAGGGTGATCAGCGCGCCCACGCACGGCCGGTTGTCGCCCACCAGGACCGCCTGGTGGATGAGCGGGTGCAGCCGCAGCCGCTGTTCCAGGAAGGCCGGCGCGATGCTCTTGCCGCCGCTCGTGATGATGACGTCCTTCTTGCGGCCCGTGATGGTGAGATACCCCTCCGGGTCCAGCTGCCCGAGGTCACCGGTGGCCAGCCAGCCCCCGCTGAGCACGGCCCGCGTGGCGGCCTCGTCGTTGACGTACCCCTGGAACACCGACGGACCGCGGACCAGGATCTCCCCGTCGTCGGCGACCCTCAGGTCCGTGCCCGGCAGCGCCTGGCCGACGGTGCCCGACTTCTCCCGCCCGATGGGCTGGGCCGTGACCCCGCCGCTGGTCTCCGTCAGCCCGTAGCCGTCGTTGACGTAGATGCCGATGCCTTCGTAGAACAGGCTCATCTCACGGGCCAGCGCCGTCCCGCCGGAGGACGCCCGCAGGATACGTCCGCCCAGCGCGGAGCGCAGTCTGCGGTACACCGTCCGCTCGTACAGGGCGTGTTGCAGCTTGAGGTCCAGTCCGGGACCCGGGCCCTGGCCCAGCCGCTGGCGCTCCAGGGCCGCCGCGAAGTCCCGGGCCGTCTCCGCCGCCCGCTCGAACAGGGCTCCGCGGCCCGCCTGCTGGGAGGCGCGCAGGAAATTCTTGTAGATCTTCTCGAAGAGCGACGGCACCGCGCACAGATACGTCGGCCGGAACGACTGGAGGGACGCGGCCAGTTGCTCCGCGTTCAGGTCGGGCTCGTGGCCCATGAGCATGCCGCCGCGGATGCACAGGCTCTGCACCAGCAGCCCGTACACATGGGACAGCGGCAGGAAGGCGAGGACCGAGCCCTGCCCGTCCGGGGGCACCACCGTGTGCCCCCAGCCCTTCAGCAGCGCGTCGCACGAACTGGCCAGACCCAGATGGCTCACCGCGCAGCCCAGGGGCCGCCCCGAGGTGCCGGACGTGTAGACGATCGCCGCGGTCGAGTCCGGCATCACGATCCGGCGCAGCGAGTCGACCGTGGTCTGCGGGATGAACCTGCCCCGCTCCGCGAGCTGTTCCACCGCCCCCGAGTCCAACTGCCAGACGTGGCGCAGCAACGGCAGCGCCGCGCACACCGATCCGACCGTCATCACGCTCTGTTCGTCCTCGACGACCACGCCCACACAGCGCGCGTCCTTGAGGATCCACTCGACCTGGTCCCGTGAGGACGTCGGATAGATCGGCACGACCTCGGCGCCGAGCGCCCACAGGGCGTGGCTGAAGACCGTCCACTCGTAACGGGTGCGGGCCATGATCGCCACACGCTGTCCCGGGGCGATCCCGGAGGCGACCAACCCCTTGGCCAGCTCGACGACTTCGTCCCGCAGCCGCTCCGCCGACACCTCCGTCCAGACGGTGGAGGCCGGGTCGGCGCGGCGCGCGACCAGCGGATGGGACGGGCGGCGGTCCGCCGTCTCGAAGAGGCTGTCGGCGAGACCTCCGATCAGAGGCGAGACGTGCGGGGGAGCGAGGGCGAGGTCGCGCATGCGCTGCTCCTGGTGTGTACGGGCTGTGACGCCGTCGACGTGAACTGTCATCGACGGTGCCTGAATCTAGCCGAGGCGGGAGCGGTCGGTACCTGGATTCGACAAGTAGCGGCGCTTCGGTGACCTGCGCGTAATGTGAACGCAGGTGTGAGGACACGGCGGAGGCTACTCCTGAGTACGGCGCACGCACTCCCGGACGACGTCCCGCAGGCTCCCGGTCCGCTCCCACAGCTGCCGCTGGACCCGCGCGCCCGTCCCCAGGCGCAGCGATTCCGCGCAGCCCGCGTGCACGAGATCGACGTCCCCGCTCTCCACGAGCGCCTCCTCGACATGGCCGACGAGCGCCCGTACGACCGCCGCCGCGGGCAGCCGCCGCATGGTCGCCGGATGCAGCAGCTCCTGCGCGGGGCCCGAGCGCGCCGCCTGCCACGCGGCGAGCCGCAGCAGGCTCACACTGTGCGCGAGTGGCTCCCGGCCGGCCCGCCACTCCCGCGCCGCCGTCTCGACCAGGGCCCGGCAGAGCGCGGCGATCAGCACCGTGGAGCCCGCGTGCAGGCACACGTCCGCGACCCGGATCTCCACCGTCGGATACCGCCGGGCCAGCCGGGCGTCGAAGTACACCATCCCCTCGTCGAGGATCACCCCGCTCGCGACCATCTCCGCCACCCGCCGGTGATACCCCTCCGCGGAACCGAACACCTCCGTCGGCCCGGCCGAGGGCCACCGCTGCCACACCCGGCTGCGGAAACTGCTGTACCGCGTGTCCCGGCCCTGCCAGAAAGGGGAGTTGGCGCTCAGCGCGGTCAGGACCGGCAGCCACGGCCGGATCCGGTCGAGCACCGCCACGCCCTCCTCGTCGGAACCGACGGACACATGGACGTGACAGCCCAGGACGAGCCCGTTGGTCGTGATGCCGAACTGCTCCGCCATCCACCGGTAGCGGTCGTCCGACCCGATGGACGGGCTGACGGGCAGCGGCGAGGTCGCGATCGCCGCGACGGCACAGCCGATGTCACCGGCGTGCCGGGCCGCCTCCTTGCGGCAGCGGACGATCTCCGCGCCCAGGTCGGCCATCACCGACCTGGGGGAGGTCGCGAACTCCACCATCTGTGTGTGGAGTTCCTTCTCGAAGACCTCCCTGTCCACATCCTCCCGCGCGGCCCTGGCCACCACCGCCTCGGACAGGGCCTGTGGCTCCCCGGTCTCCGGATCGACCAGGAGCAGTTCCTCCTCCACTCCGACGGTCCGCACGTGAGCCGCCTTCCTGCCGGGTACCCCTATGCTCCGGAGTGCCCATGGAAGGAACCGCTCACACGGGCGTGAACCAGACGGTGGCGAGCGGCGGCAGCGTCAGCCGCAGCGCCCCGTCCTCCGGCTTGACGGGACCGGCGGTGCCCACTCCGCTGCCGCCGTACCTGCTGCGATCGGTGTTGAGAGCCTCCTGCCAGGCGGGCACGTCGTCAGGGACGCCCAGGCGGTAGTCGTGGCGGACAACCGGCGAGAAGTTGGAGACGCTGAGCAGCGGACCGCCCTCGGCGTCCAGCCGCAGGAAGGCGAACACGTTGTCCTCGGCCGCGTCCCCGAGGACCCAGCGGAACCCCTCGGGTGCCGTGTCCCGCTGCCACAGCGCCGGTGTCCTGCGGTAGACGGTGTTGAGGTCGCGCACCAGGTCACGCACGCCCCGGTGATCCGCCTCGGCCCCGTACTCCCGGTCCAGCAGCCACCAGTCCGGGCCGTCGGGCTCGGACCACTCGGAGCCCTGGGCGAACTCCTGGCCCATGAAGAGGAGCTGCTTGCCGGGGTGGGCCCACATGAAGCCGAGATAGGCGCGGTGGCCGGCCCGCTGCTGCCACCAGTCGCCGGGCATCTTCGACACCAACGACTGTTTCCCGTGCACGACTTCGTCGTGGGAGATGGGCAGGATGTAGTTCTCGCTGTACGCGTACACCATCGAGAACGTCATCTCGTTGTGGTGGTACTTGCGGTGGACGGGCTCATGCGCCATGTAGCCGAGCGAGTCGTGCATCCAGCCCATGTTCCACTTCAGCCCGAACCCCAGACCGCCGCTGTCGGTCGGCCGGGTCACCCCGCCCCAGGCCGTGGACTCCTCGGCGATCGTGACGACACCCGGCACCCGCCGGTACACCGTCGCGTTCATCTCCTGGAGGAACCGCACCGCGTCGAGATCCTCCCGCCCGCCGAACACGTTCGGCGTCCACTGGCCCGAGTCGCGCGAGTAGTCGAGGTAGAGCATCGAGGCGACGGCGTCCACGCGCAGCGCGTCGATGTGGAACTCCTCGCACCAGTACACGGCGTTGGCGACGAGGAAGTTGCGCACCTCGACCCGCCCGAAGTCGAACTCGTACGTCCCCCAGTCCGGGTGCTCCGCCCGCCGCCAGTCCCCGGGCTCGTACAGCGGCTCTCCGTCGAACCGCGCCAACGCCCAGTCGTCCTTGGGGAAATGGGCCGGCACCCAGTCCATGATCACGCCGATCCCGGCCTGGTGCAGGGCGTCCACGAGGTACTTGAAGTCGTCCGGTGTGCCCATGCGGGCGGTGGGCGCGTAGAAGCCGGTGACCTGGTAGCCCCAGGAGCCGCCGAAGGGATGCTCGGCGACCGGCATCAGCTCGACATGCGTGAACCCCAGATCCCTTACGTATGCAGGGAGTTCCGACGCGAGCTGACGGTAGGTCAGACCCGGTTTCCAGGAGGCCAGATGGAGTTCGTACACCGACATCGGCGCCTCGTGCACCGGCACGTCACCGCGCCGCGCGAGCCACTCCTCGTCGCCCCACTCGTACGCCGACTCCGTGACGATCGACGCCGTCGCGGGCGGCACCTCGGTGCGGCGGGCCATCGGGTCGGCCTTGAGGCGGCGTTCACCGCCGCGCGTCGCGATCTCGAACTTGTACCGCGCGTCCACGCCGACGCCCGGCAGGAACAGCTCCCACACCCCGGCCGCGCCGAGCGACCGCATCGGGTACGCCGTGCCGTCCCAGTGGGCGAAGTCACCGCAGACCCGCACCCCGAGCGCGTTCGGCGCCCACACGGTGAAGCGGGTGCCGGTCACGCCCTCGTGGACCATCGGCTCGGCGCCCAGCGCCCGCCACAGCTCCTCGTGCCGCCCCTCCCGGACGAGATGCAGGTCCAGCTCGCCGAGCGCGGGCAGGAAGCGGTACGGATCGTGCACCTCCCGCTCACCGTCGTCGTACGACACGAGCAGGGTGTACGACGGGTCCGCGGGCGCCGGGACCACGCCCGCGAAGAACCCGTCGCCCTCCGAGGCGAGCGGGCGGTGCCGCCCGTCGACGAGCACGCTCACGGCACGCGCGAACGGCCGCAGCGCCCGGAAGAGGGTGCCTCCCCCGGGCGCCGGGTGCGCGCCGAGCACCGAGTGCGGGTCGTGATGGGTGCCCGACAGCAGACGGTCCCGGTCGGTGGGGTCCAGGAGCGGCGCGGGACGGCAGGCGACGGGGCCGCCCGCCTCGGTCGGTGAGGTGTCACGCAGGGCCATGAAAGGTTCAGTCTCCCCTGACGGCGAGCCGCTCGATCGCGGCCATCGGTACCGGCACCCAGTCGGGACGGTGTCTGGCTTCGTACAGGACCTCGTACACGGCCCGGTCGGTCTCATAGGCGCGCAGCAGTCCGTGCTTCTTGCGCGGGTCCCAGCCCGCCCGTGCGGCGTAGCCCGCGCAGAACGCCTCACGGCAGCGGCGCGCCCACTCCGGCCGCCACGGCCTGCGCTGCCGGGCGGCGTAGTCGAAGGAGCGCAGCATGCCCGCGATGTCCCGCACCGGCGAGTGCGCGCTGCGGCGCTCGGCCAGCGGGCGGGACGGTTCGCCCTCGAAGTCGATGACGAACCAGTCGCGGCCCGCCCGCAGCACCTGCCCCAGGTGGAGATCGCCGTGGACGCGCTGGGCCGGCGGCCCGGGATCGCAGGCGCCGAGCGCGGCGAACGCGGTCCGCAGGCCGGGCACGTACGGTCTCAGCTCCGGGACGCAGTCCGCGGCGGCGGTGAGCCGGTCGGTCATCGCGGACGCCGTCCGCGTGGTCTCCGGGTGCTCCCCGGCCGGGAACGCGGACGCCAGCGCGAGGTGCACGTCCGCCGTGGCCCGGCCCAACTCATGGGCGTGCGCGGTGAAGTCGTCGCCCGAGGCCAGCGCCCGCAGGGCGAGGGTCCAGCCGTCGGACGCGTCGCGCAGGAACGGCTGGAGCACGCCCAGCGTCGCCTCCTGCGGCCGGGTGGTCCCGAACCAGGCGACCGGCGCGGGCACCCGGCGGCACCCCTGCCCGGCCAGCGCCACCGGCACCTCCAGGTCCGGATTGACTCCGGGCTGGATCCGCCGGAACAGCTTCAGGATGTACTCCTCGCCGTACACCAGCGAGGAGTTGGACTGCTCGGCGTCCAGCAGCCGCGGCGCGAGCCCCGCGGGCAGGGACACCGACGGGTCGGCCTCGAACCGCAGCGGGCCCGCGGTCCCCGGGTGGCGCAGCCGCTCCAGGAGCAACTGCGCCGACCGGGGGTCCTGGAACGCGTCGAACACCGTCAGCCCGGCGAGCGGGCCCTCGGTGAGGTGGCCGATCAGCGCCCGGCCCAGCCGCGGCGACACCTGCCGCCGTACGCCCAGCAGGAGTTGGTAGCAGTCCCCGGCGTCGATCAGTACGTGCAGACAGCCCGGGGACAGCTCCGTCACCGACAGCGGAGTGAGGTCGCTGAGGGGCCGGTCCTTGCCCGCGAACCAGCGCTGCCGGGGCAGCCAGTCGCGCAGCAGCCCGGTGAGGTACGCCATCGACCCCGGAACGGTCGTGCTGGAGGGCCGCAGCAGTGCGGTGTTCGGCATGGTGACGCGTCCTTTCGTCGGCGCGCGCTCCGATCAGCGGCGGCCGATGCGGGATGCGACTCGGGTGAGCCTGAACCAGTAGAAGCCGTGCCCCGCCAGCGTGAGCAGGTACGGCAGTTCGCCGATGGCGGGGAAGCGGACCCCGCCGATCAGCTCCACCGGATGACGTCCGTCGTAGGCGCGGAGGTCGAGTTCGGTGGGCTGGGGGAAGCGGGAGAAGTTGTGGACACACAGCACGAGGTCGTCCTCGTACTCGCGCAGGAAGGCGATCACGGCCGGGTTGGTGGAGGGGAGTTCGGTGTAGGTGCCCAGTCCGAAGGCCGGGTTCTGCCGCCGGATCTCGATCATGCGCCGGGTCCAGTGCAGCAGCGACGAGGGGTTGCTCATCGAGGCTTCGACGTTGGTGACCTGGTAGCCGTGGACGGGGTCCATGATCGTGGGGAGGTAGAGGCGTCCGGGGTCGCAGGAGGAGAAGCCGGCGTTGCGGTCGGGGGTCCATTGCATGGGGGTGCGGACGGCGTCGCGGTCGCCGAGCCAGATGTTGTCGCCCATGCCGATCTCGTCGCCGTAGTAGAGGATCGGTGAGCCGGGCAGGGAGAGCAGGAGGGCGGTGAAGAGTTCGATCTGGTTGCGGTCGTTGTCGAGGAGGGGGGCGAGGCGGCGGCGGATGCCGATGTTGGCGCGCATGCGCGGGTCTTTGGCGTATTCCGCGTACATGTAGTCGCGTTCTTCGTCGGTGACCATTTCGAGGGTGAGCTCGTCGTGGTTGCGCAGGAAGATGCCCCACTGGCAGTTGGCGGGGATGGCGGGGGTCTTGGCGAGGATCTCGGAGACGGGGTAGCGCGATTCGCGGCGGACGGCCATGAAGATGCGGGGCATGACGGGGAAGTGGAAGGCCATGTGGCATTCGTCGCCGCCGGAGGCGTAGTCGCCGAAGTAGTCGACGACGTCCTCGGGCCACTGGTTCGCCTCGGCCAGGATCACCGTGTCCGGGTACATCAGGTCGATCTCGCGGCGCACCCGCTTCAGGAACTCGTGAGTGGGCGGCAGGTTCTCGCAGTTGGTGCCCTCGGCCGCGTAGAGATAGGGGACGGCGTCGAGGCGGAAGCCGTCGATGCCGAGGTCGAGCCAGAAGCGGAGCGCGGCCAGGATCTCCTCCTGGACCGCCGGGTTCTCGTAGTTGAGGTCCGGCTGGTGGGAGAAGAAGCGGTGGAAGAAGTACTGCTTGCGGACCGGGTCGTAGGTCCAGTTGGAGGCCTCGGTGTCGACGAAGATGATCCGCGCGTCCGGGAACTGCTTGTCGTCGTCCGCCCACATGTAATAGTCGCCGTAGGGCCCGTCGGGGTCCTTGCGGGATTCCTGGAACCACGGGTGCTGGTCGCTGGTGTGGTTCATCACGAAGTCGATGATCACGCGCATGCCGCGCTGGTGGGCGGCGTCCGCGAACTCGACGAAGTCGGCGAGGTCACCGAACTCGGGCAGGACGGCGGTGTAGTCGGAGACGTCGTAACCGCCGTCCCGCAGGGGTGACTTGAAGAAGGGCGGCAGCCACAGGCAGTCGACGCCCAGCCATTGCAGGTAGTCGAGCTTGGCCGTGAGGCCCTTGAGGTCGCCGACGCCGTCTCCGTTGCTGTCCTGGAAGGAACGGACGAGCACCTCGTAGAAGACGGCACGTTTGAACCAGTCGGGGTCCCGGTCCTTCACCGGGGTGTCGTCGAAAGTGTCCGGGACAGGCGCGTTGACGCTCATGAGGCTTTTCACCCTCCGCTCTACGGGGTCGTTCGCTGGACGTGCAGCACGTGCGCGGGAGCCCGGCCGGGTTCGAGGCGCACATAGTTGTATCTGCCCCATTGGTAGGTCTCACCCGTCAGTTCGTCGCGTACGGCGAAGGATCGGTCGTCGTCCAGGCCGAGTTGCGGCATGTCCAACGACACCGTGCCCTCCTGGGTGTGATGCGGGTCGAGGTTGGCCACGACCAGAACCGTGTCCTCGCCGCTGGTCTTGCTGTACGCGATCAGCGCCTCGTTGTCCGTCGGGTGGAAGTGGACGTTCCTGAGCCGCCGCAGCGACGGGTGCCGTCGCCTGATCTCGTTGAGCCGGGTGATGAGGGGTGCGATGGTGTCTTCGGTGTGCCAGTCGCGGGGTTTGAGCTGGTATTTCTCGGAGTCGAGGTATTCCTCGGTGCCGGTGCGCAGGGGGGTGTTCTCGCAGAGTTCGTAGCCGCTGTAGATGCCCCAGGTGGGGGAGAGGGTGGCGGCGAGGACGGCGCGGACCTCGAAGGCGGGGCGGGCGCCGTGCTGGAGGTAGGCGTGGAGGATGTCGGGGGTGTTGGCGAAGAAGTTGGGCCGCATGTAGGCGGCGGCCTCGCCTGCCAACTCGGTGACGTAGTCGGTGAGTTCCTGTTTGGTGGTGCGCCAGGTGAAGTAGGTGTAGGACTGCTGGAAGCCGATCTGGCCGAGGGTGTGCATCATGGCGGGGCGGGTGAAGGCTTCGGCCAGGAAGATCACGTCGGGGTCGGTGGTGTTGATCGCGGCGATGACGCGTTGCCAGAAGACGACGGGTTTGGTGTGGGGGTTGTCGACCCGGAAGATGCGTACGCCGTGGTCCGTCCAGTGCCGCAGGACGCGGACGGTCTCGGTGACGAGGCCGTCGAGGTCGGCGTCGAAGGCGATGGGGTAGATGTCCTGGTATTTCTTGGGCGGGTTCTCGGCGTAGGCGATGGTGCCGTCGGGGCGGTGGTGGAACCACTCGGGGTGTTTGTCGACCCAGGGGTGGTCGGGGGAGCACTGGAGGGCGAAGTCGAGGGCGATCTCCAGGCCGAGTTCGCGGGCCCGGTTCACGAAGTCGTCGAAGTCGTCCAGGGTGCCCAGGCGGGGGTGGACGGCGTCGTGGCCGCCTTCGGGTGAGCCGATGGCCCAGGGCACGCCGACGTCGTCGGGGCCGGGGGAGAGGGTGTTGTTGCGGCCCTTGCGGTACGTCGTGCCGATCGGGTGGATCGGGGGGAGGTAGACGACGTCGAAGCCCATCGCGGCGATCGCGGGCAGCCTGCGCGCGGCCGTGGCGAACGTGCCGTGCGGCTCCTGCGGTGTGCCCTCGGAGCGGGGGAAGAACTCGTACCACGACCCGAACAACGCCCGCTCCCGCTCCACCAGCAGCGGCAGTTCCTCGGAGGCCGTGACGAACTCCCGCAGCGGATGACGGTCGAGGACCGCCTCCAGCTCCGGTGACAGCACGGGCGCGAGACGGTCGGAGACCGGCAGGGTGTCGTCGCGCAGGGTCTCGGCGGCGGCCAGGGCCAGGTCGCATTCCGCGACCGGCATCCCGGCGGCGGCCCGCTCGACGAGATCCGCGCCCTCCTCCAGCACCAGCCCGACGTCGATTCCGGCCGGGATCTTGATCCGGGCGTGACGGCGCCAGGTGGCGATCGGGTCGCCCCACGCCTCCACGCGGTAGGTCCAGCGGCCCATCGACCCGGGGGTGACGTCGGCGCCCCAGCGGTCGGTGCCGGGGGCGAGTTCACGCATCGGCGTCCACGGGCCGGGACGGCCCTCGGGGTCCGTGAGGACGACGTTCGCGGCGACCGCGTCATGCCCCTCGCGGAACACGGTGGCCGAGACCTGGAACGTCTCGCCGACGACCGCCTTGGCCGGCAACCGGCCGCCGTCGACCGCCGGGCACACCTCGCGCACCGGGATACGGCCCACGGTCCCGATCGGACCTGCCGGGTCGCGCCTCATGGATCTCGCCTCCGTCGTGCCTGAGGCCGGGCCCTTGCGTGGCCCGGCCGGGATCGAACCTGTGGGGAAAGGAAGGGGGGTACCCCGCCGTCGGGGAAGCGTCACCCTCCAGCGGGGGAACGGGTGAGCGCGACCGGTGGGCCGTGCCCGGCGGCGACGGCCACGGCCGGCCGCCGTTCCCGGTCCCGCGCGGTGGTGACGAGCCCGGTCCGCAGATAGCGTTCCGCGGCGTCCACGGCCTCTCGCGCGCACCGCTTCCCCATGAGCACGCAGAGGGTGTAGCCCGAGTCCTCGAAGGCGGACCGTACCGAGCGGTCGGCGGGGGTGGCGAGCATCAGCCGCTCCCAGGCCCGGTACCGCCGCAGCTGCCGGGCGACCTCGGCTTTCGCGGGTTGCAGCATCGCGCCGTTCACCTCCGTTGAGAGTCTCACTCATGGTGCACGGGCGACGACTGAGCGTCTTGTTGGACCTTCAACCACCGGGCGAAGTGGTGCACGCCCTGAAGAAAACATGAAGAGCGCCGTGAACAGGGTGTGCGGCGCACCGCCGTCGCCTCGTGTTGCACGAATGGCGTAGCGCTCGCAGAGTTGAGGTGACTCAGGAGCGATCACTGCTCACGCTATGCAATCGGGGCTCGTCCCGCCGGGACGAGGAGGAGCAGAAGCCTCGCCGGTGAGGAGCCAACGAAGATGAAGACCGCAGTGTCTTGCTACTACCACCTCGATGTGGAGGTCAGCCCCGAGCGGGTCGGCCAGGTCGGGCGCATCCTGGCCGCCCATCTCCGGTACTGGGACCTGGAGACCCTCGTCGAGCCCGTCCGCCGCGGCGCCGAGCTGCTGCTGAGGGCCATCGACGAGCACGCGAGCGACAAGCACACCTCGATCGAGCTGTGGTGGAACGGCCAGCACCTCATCACGGCGGTCGGCGACGACGACCGGGACCTGCGCCCCGACCAGGATCTGCGGGGCTGCCTGGAGCACATCGCCGCGATGAGCGACGGCTGGGGCTGCTGCGCCACCGAGACCGGGGGCAAGGTGATCTGGTTCTCGCAGCGCGCCCGCGCCGGGGAGCGGGTCCCGCTGGTGCCGACGCCGCCGGAGCCGAGCCTGCGGGCCGTCCTCCAGGTGCCGCGCGCCGCCTCCGTCGCGGACGGCTCCGCCGTCCCGGAGCGCGTCGGCGTCCTGGAGGGCGCCCGGTGACCGCTTCGCCTCGTCGCAGTTCAGGGGTGCCCGTCTGGAGCGGGCACCCCTACCCGTTGGGCGCCGAGTTCGACGGCGAGGGCACCAACTTCGCGCTGTTCAGCGAGGTCGCCGAATGCGTCGAACTGGTCCTCGTCGACGACGACGGCACCCACCACAGCGTCCCGCTCGCCGAGGTGGACGGCTTCGTGTGGCACTGCCGCCTCCCCGGGATCGGCCCCGGCCAGCGGTACGGCTATCGCGTGCACGGCCCCTGGCACCCCGGTCTCGGCCACCGCTGCGACCCCTCGAAGCTGCTGCTCGACCCGTACGCCAAGGCCGTCGACGGACAGACCGACAACGACCCCTCGCTGTACACCCCCGGTGCCGACAGCGCCGGGCACACCATGCTCGGCGTGGTCACCGACCCCCGGTTCGACTGGGCCGGCGACCGCCCGCCGCGACGCCCGTACGCCGACACCGTCGTCTACGAGGCCCATGTCCGCGGCCTCACCCGCGCCCACCCCGACGTACCGCCCGAACTGCGCGGCACCTACGCGGGGTTGGCGCATCCGGCGGTCGTCGAGCATCTGACGTCCCTCGGGGTGACGGCGGTCGAGCTGATGCCGGTGCACCAGTTCGTGCAGGACGGCGTGCTGCGGGACCGCGGGCTGTCCAACTACTGGGGCTACAACACCATCGGCTTCTTCGCCCCGCACAACGCCTACGCCGCGCACGGCGGCCGGGGCGGTCAGGTCACCGAGTTCAAGTCGATGGTGCGGGCGCTGCACGCGGCCGGGCTCGAAGTGATCCTGGACGTCGTCTACAACCACACCGCCGAAGGCAACGACCGGGGCCCCACCCTGTCCTTCCGGGGCATCGACAACGCCTCCTACTACCGCCTGGTGGACGGCGACTGGGGGCACTACTACGACACCACCGGCACCGGCAACAGCCTGCTGATGCGCCACCCCTACGTGCTCCAGCTCATCATGGACTCGCTGCGCTACTGGGTCACCGAGATGCACGTCGACGGCTTCCGCTTCGACCTCGCGGCCACCCTGGCCCGGCAGTTCCACGAGGTGGACCGGCTCTCCGCGTTCTTCGACCTGATCCAGCAGGACCCGGTGATCAGCCGTGTGAAGCTGATCGCCGAACCCTGGGACGTCGGCGAAGGCGGCTACCAGGTCGGCAATTTCCCGCCCCTGTGGTCGGAGTGGAACGGCAAGTACCGGGACACCGTGCGGGACTTCTGGCGCGGCGGCGAGAACACCCTCGGCGACTTCGCCTCCCGGCTGACCGGCTCCTCCGACCTGTACCAGCGCAGCCGGCGCAGACCGCGGGCCAGCGTCAACTTCGTGACCGCGCACGACGGTTTCACGCTGCGTGACCTCGTCTCGTATAACGACAAGCACAACGAGGCCAACGGCGAGGGCAACCGGGACGGCGAGAGCGCCAACCGGTCCTGGAACTGCGGCGCCGAGGGCGACACCGACGACGTCCGTGTCCTCGACCTGCGCGCCCGGCAGCAGCGCAACCTGCTCGCCACCCTGCTGCTGTCCCAGGGCATCCCGATGCTCTGCCACGGCGACGAGCTCGGCCGCACCCAGCGCGGCAACAACAACGCGTACTGCCAGGACAACGAAGTCTCCTGGATCGACTGGCGGTTGAGCGACGAGCAGCGCGACCTGGCCGCCTTCACCCGTCAGGTCGTCGCGCTGCGCGCCGCGCATCCCGTGCTGCGCCGCCGCCGCTACTTCCAGGGAGAGACCGTCACCTACGCCGGGCAGCCACTGCGCGACCTCGTGTGGTTCGCGCCCGAGGGCCGGGAGATGACGGACGCGGACTGGCGGCGCTCCGACGCCCACTCGGTGGCCGCCTTCCTCAACGGGGACGCCATCGCCGAACCCGACGCGTGCGGGCGGCCCGTCGTCGACGACTCCTTCCTGCTGCTGCTCAACAGCTACTGGGAGCCGGTGGACTTCGCGCTGCCCGACCCGTCGTACGGCGAGCGGTGGACGACGCTGATCGACACGGCCGACGCCCAGGGTGCCCCCGACGAGACGGAGCACAAGGCGGACACGGTGCTCAGGGTCGAGCCGCGGAGCCTGGTGGTGCTGTCGCGGCCCTCGCGGACCGTCAGCGCTCGCGCCGGGAGGTGACGGTGAACCGCGCGCCGTCCGGGTCGCGCAGCACCGCCTCGTCGCCCGCCTTCGTCAGGACGCTGCCGCCGCCGCTCTCGGCGGCCCGGGCGCAGGCCGACACGTCGGACACCGCGAAGTGGACCTGCCAGTGCGGCCGGATCGTGGGGTCGGGGGCCGCCTCCAGCGCGCCCGAGTCGATCCGCGCCACCACGTCGCCCTGACTGCGCAGGACGACCTCGCCGCCCTCGTAGTGCACCTCGCAGTGGCCCGGACGGTCGGTCGCCCAGTCGAGGATCTCGCCGTAGAAGATCGCCGCGTCGAAGGCGTCACGGGTGTGCAGCCTGATGAAGGCGGGGGAGGCGCGGCGCCAGGCGTCCCAGTTGGCGACGAGCGCCCCCTCCCAGATCCCGAAGGTCGCGCCGTCCCGGTCCGCCAGCAGCGCGGCCCGTCCGGGCGGGAAGGACAGCGGCCCGACCGCGGCGGTGCCGCCCCGTTCCCGGGCCCGGGCCACGGTCTCGTCCGCGCTGCGCACGGCGAAGTACGGCGTCCACGCGACCGCCGTCTGCCACATCGAGGCGACCGCCGCGATCCCCGCCACCGGCACCCCGTCCACCAGGGCGATCCGGAACCGGTCGCCGAGCCCCGCCGGGCGCCAGCGCCAGCCCAGCACCGTGGAGTAGAAGTCCTCGGTGGCCTTCACGTCCCGGGTGGTCAGGCTCACCCAGCAGGGGGTGCCGTAGACGGAGTGGGTGGAGACGGTGCGCGCCTTGCCGGCGCGCGGTCTGCTGTCGTCGCTCATGGAAGTCGTGTCCTGGTCTCGCCGGCCAGCGGTCGCCGGCGCCCCGTTCTCGACGGGCTCCTCCCAGTGTCCGGCCGGAACCGCCCCCCGCGCCTGCCGAGCACCCTCGGGCACGCGCCGCGGACGTGGCCGTACGCCCGGTGGCACCGGCCCGGCCGAGTGAGGAGGATGGGGGCGTGACCGAGGCGAACGAGGGGCCGTCCGACGACGCCGACCGCATCTTCGAGCTCCAGGAGGAGGTCGAACAGCTCAAGGAGGCCGTGGCCTCGCACGCCGTCGTCGACCAGGCCATCGGCATGATGGTCGCCCTCGGCCGGGTCTCGCCCGACCAGGGATGGGTGGTCCTCAAGGACGTCTCCCAGCACACCAACGTCAAGCTCCGCAATGTCGCCGAGCTGATCCTCATCTGGGGACGGGACGGGGAGATCCCGCCGGAGATCAGCGCCGAGCTGGAGGCCGCCCTCGACCGGCACGGCCCGGCACAGATCCCGGAGGCTTCCCAGGACTGAGGCGGCCCGGTTCATCCGGCCTCGGCCTCCAGCTCCTCGCGCAGGTCGGCGAAGCAGGCGCTGAGCAGCCGGGAGACGTGCATCTGCGAAATCCCGAGCCGCCGCGCGATGGCGCCCTGGGTCATGCCGCGGAAGAACCGCAGATACAGGATCAGCCGCTCGCGCTCGGGCAGCGCCCGCAGACAGGGCAGGGCGGCCACCCGCTCCACGACGGTGTCGTAGCCGGGATCGGGCGCGCCGAGCGCGTCCCCGAGGGCGCAGCCGTCCACGCCCGGCATCTCCGCGTCCAGGGACAGCGCCGAGAAGCACTCCAGCGCCTCGGTCCCGGTCCGCACCTCGTCCTCGCTGAGCTGCGCCTGCGCGGCGATCTCGGCGATCGTGGGGGGCCGTCCCGGAAGGGTCTGCGACAGCTCCTTCATGGCGCGCCGCACCCGGTTGCGCAGATCCTGCACCCGGCGCGGCACGTGCAGGGTCCACATGTGGTCGCGGAAGTGCCGCTTGATCTCACCGGTGACGGTGGGGACGGCGTAGGCCTCGAAGGCGTGGCCGCGTGCCGGGTCGTAGTGGTCGACGGCCTTGACCAGGCCGAGCGCCGCCACCTGGTACAGGTCGTCGAGGGCCTCGCCGCGGCCCCTGAAGCGGACGGCGATCCGTTCGGCCATGGGCAGCCACAGCCGGATCAGCTCGTCGCGCAGGACCGTGCGCTCGGGCCCGTCGGGCAGCGTGGCCAGACGGGCGAAGGCCTGGGCGGTGTCGGGTGCGTCGTCGTGCGGGTGCGGCTTCGTCCTGGTGGCGGCAGGCATCGTGCGCACCTCCCTTTGAGGGGGTGTTCCGGGCGGGCGGACACCATGGGAGGGCGCGATACGGCCTGGGCGCAGGAGGCCTGAGCCGTGAGAACGGCTCCCATGGACGTGCCTCCTGTCCGAAGCACATAGAGGCGAATGCCCGGAGCGGAGGAATCCAAACAAATCAGGGCAAAAAACCGCGATCCGGAACCGCCCGACGCCGTCGGGTGACGCGACTCCATGGCCTTGTCCTGACTCCCCTTGTCCACCCTTGACCCTCCCTTGGGCTCTTTACCTCTGCTACAGAGCTAATGTCGGCCGTATGGAACAGGACCCCTTCCCGGACGAGCTGGCCGACGCGCTCATCGGCGTCCAGCGGCTGATCCGCCGCAGGCTGCGCCGGGAGATGCCCGATCCGCGGCTGCGGGGCGCCGAGGTCGAACTGCTGCGCCTGGTCGTCGGACAGCCCGGCATCGGCATCTCGGAGGCCGCCAAGGACCTTCTGCTCGCGAGCAACTCGGTGTCGACGCTGGTCAACCAGCTGTCGCGGCAGGGCTATCTGGTCCGTGAGACCGACCCGGCCGACCGCCGGGCGGCCCGCCTCGTGCCGACACCCGCGGCCGAGGAACGGCTCGCGACCTGGCGCAGGCTCCGCACGGAACTCGTCCGCGACCAGGTCGCCCGGCTCGACACCCAGGACCGCGAGGCGCTGGCCGCCGCGCTGCCCGCCCTGCACCGGCTGACCGGCCTGCTGCGCGAGGAGGAGTCATGACCACGGACGCCGTCGACTGCACCGGGCTCGTCCACGCCTTCGGGGACACCAAGGCCGTGGACGGACTCGACCTGACCGTCACCGAAGGGGAGGTGTTCGGGCTGCTCGGCCCCAACGGCGCGGGGAAGACCACCGCGATCCGCTGCATCACCACCCTGCTGCCCGTCCCGCCCGGCAAGGTCCGCGTCTTCGGCCACGACGCCGCCCGGGACCGCATGGCCGTACGCCGGCTCCTCGGCTACGTCCCGCAGCAGCTGTCCGCCGACCAGAGCCTGACCGGACGCGAGAACGTCGCCCTGTTCGCCCGGGTCTTCGACGTCTCCCGCCGCGAACGCGCCGCCCGTGTCGCACAGGCGCTCGCCGCCGTCGACCTCACCGACGCCGCCGACCGGCTCGCCAAGACGTACTCCGGCGGCATGATCCGCCGGCTAGAACTCGCCCAGGCCCTGGTCAGCGCGCCCCGGCTGCTGATCCTCGACGAACCGACCATCGGCCTCGACCCGATCGCCCGCACCGGCGTGTGGGAGCACATCAACGCCGTCCGCGAGGCCACCGGGATGACGGTCCTCGTCACCACCCACTCCATGGACGAGGCCGACCAGTACTGCGACCGCGTCGGCCTCATGCACCGCGGCCGGGTCCGCTCGCTGGGCACCCCCGACGAACTGCGGCGCGGGCTCGCCGAACGCCGCCACACCACCGCCCTGCCCACCCTGGAGGACGTCTTCCGGGACGTCGCCGGCAGCGGACTGGACGACCAGTCAGGAGACTTCCGCGATGTCCGAAGCACCCGCCGTACCGCAGGCCGTGTCGGCTGACGGCATCAGCCTGCTGCTCCAACCCCCCACGCCCCGCTCGGGATGGCGGCTGCTGCCCGCCCGCGTCGGCGCGATGTGCGTGGTCGAACTGCAGAAACTGCGCCACGACCGAACCGAGTTGTACACCCGGGCCGTCCAACCCGCCCTGTGGCTGCTGATCTTCGGCGAGACCTTCACCCGCATCAAGGCGATCCCCACCCAGGGCATCCCGTACATCGACTACCTCGCGCCCGGCATCATCGCCCAGTCCGCGATGTTCATCGCCATCTTCTACGGCATCCAGATCATCTGGGAACGCGACGCGGGCATCCTCAACAAGCTCCTCGTCACCCCGACCCCGCGCTCGGCCCTGGTGACCGGCAAGGCCTTCGCGTCCGGGGTGAAGGCGGTCATCCAGGCCGTCGTCGTCATCCTCATCGCCGCCCTGCTCGGCGTCTCGATGACGTGGAACCCGCTGAAACTGCTCGGCGTCGCCGTCGTCGTGGTCCTCGGATCGGCCTTCTTCGCCTGCCTGTCGATCACCATCGCGGGCATCGTCCTCAGCCGCGACCGGCTCATGGGCATCGGGCAGGCCATCACCATGCCGCTGTTCTTCGGCTCCAATGCCCTCTACCCGGTGTCGCTCATGCCCGGCTGGCTCCAGGCGGTCAGCAGGGCCAACCCGCTCAGCTACCAGGTCGACGCCCTGCGCGGCCTCCTCCTCGGCACGCCCGCCCACCTCGCCCTCGACTTCGCGGTGCTCCTCGTGGCCGCCGCGCTGGGCATCACGGTCGCCTCCTCGCTGCTCGGCCGGCTCGCGCGCTGATCATGGACGGGGACGTGATGTGCGGCACGCGCGGGAAAGGGCCCCGCGACCCGCTTCCGGCGATTTCTCCTGCGCACGGCTTGATCACCGATCAAAGGGGGTGAATGGGCTGGCCACAGCGCATTCTGCTCATTTGACAGTGCACTGAGCACACAGATAGGAAGCAGCTCTCTGAGGGTGGAGAGGTGCATTGTGGACGAGCCGAACGTGGTCGGGGACTGGCAGGAGTACGACGAGCATGCCGGCCTGCGTGTCCGCGTCCACCGCCTGGAGGCGTCGGAGCCGCCGCGCGGCCGGGACGACGCCGCCGAGGGGCTCACGTACTTCAGCCTCCGGGTGACCGTCGAGAACCGCGGCTCCCGGCACCCCACCGTCCATCTGGAGGACGGTCAGATCGATGTGCGGATCGGCGTCGAGGGCGAGAGCGCGTTCATCGACTGGCGCAACTCGCAGTTCATCGAGGGCTTCGACGTCTACCCGCTGCGCCGCGCCACCGCGGTGCTCTACGCGGCGGGACCGGAGGCCGCGCTCGGCCAGGTCGACGTGCAGATCCAGCTGCGGGTCGACGACGACTGGGCCGACCGGCGGCTGTGGGCCGGCGGGATCGGCACCGCCGAGGGCGTCCCGCTGGGCCCGGGCCGCGAGGGCCTGGCCTGCCAGGTGAGCAACTTCCTGCGCGACCAGGCCGAGGAGGGCACCGCCTGACCCCGTACGAGGGTCAGTGCGGGATGCCGTCGATGATCTCGCGGGCTCCCTGACGCAGCAGCGCCACGGCGACCGAGGTGCCGAGCGTGGCGGGGTCGAGCCGCCCCGCCCATTCGTGGGCGTTCAGCCGCGTCTTGCCGTCGGCGGTGAACACGCAGGCCCGCAGGGACAGTTCGCCGCCGTGGTCGATGCGCGCGTATCCGGCGATCGGGCTGTTGCAGTGCCCCTGGAGCACATGCAGGAACATCCGCTCGGCGGTGGCCTCCCGGTGGGTGTCCGGGTCGCCGAGCCCGCTGACCGCGTCGATCAGTTCGCTGTCGCCCTCGCGGCACTGGAGGGCGAGGATGCCCGCGCCGATCGGCGGCATCATCGTCTCGGGGGAGAGGACCTCGCTGACGACGTCCATCCGGTCGATGCGCTCCAGGCCCGACACCGCGAGCAGCAGCGCGTCCGCCTCGCCCACCGCGAGCTTCGCGAGGCGCCGGTTGGCGTTGCCGCGGAACGGAACGCACTCCAACTCGGGGTGCGTCGCCGCCAGTTGCGCGACCCGGCGGACCGACGAGGTGCCGATCCGGGTGCCGGCGGGCAGCTCGTCCAGGGTGAGTCCACCCGGATGGATCAGCGCGTCGCGGATGTCGTCCCGCTTCAGGAACGCCGCGAACGTCGTCCCGGCCGGAAGGGGCCGGTCGGCGGGGACGTCCTTGACGCAGTGCACCGCGAGATCGGCCTCCCCGGCCAGCAGCGCCGCGTCGACCTCCTTGGTGAACGCGCCCTTGCCCTCGACCTGGGACAGGTCGCCGAGCCACTTGTCGCCGGTCGTCCTGACCGGCACCACCTCGGTCCGCACCCCCGGGTGCAGGGCGGTCAACTCGGCGCGGACGCGCTCCACTTGGGCCAGCGCCATCGGCGAGTCGCGGGAGACGATACGGATCAGTTCGGGCACGGACATGCGGGACACGATAGACCCTCACGGGGTGCCGTCAGCCCACTACCGGGGTTCACGTGAGTGGTTGGCTCATCTCCACGGAGCGCAGCGCGGCGGCCAGTGCCTGGTCGTCGCCCACGTCCAGGGCCGTGTCGGTGAGTTTGATGACATGTTCGTCCCCGTGGGCGAGCGCGCGTTCGACGACCTCCGGTGCGCTGAGCCGGACGGGTGGCTCGTAGGTCACCGCCTGCACCGGTCCGTACAGGGCGACGACCGCCGCGGACGCCGACCACGCGGCCCGCAGGCTGGGTGCCCACAGCTCGCGCGGCAGGGAATCGAGCGTGCGGAGCACGGCGTTGGGGGCGGTGGCCGCGTGCACGAGCATCGTCGGCTCGCCGTGGCCGTGGGTGGCGTAGCGGTGCGTCGCTGCCCGGACCAGTTCGGTGAGCCGTGCCCGGGCGGCGTCCGGGCCGGTCGCCCCATCCGCCCACCGGGGCAGCCCGCGCAGCGCCGCCAGCCGGTCACGGAAGCCCACGTGCCCCGGCTCGATCGGCGGTACGGCGTTCAGGGCCTCCTCGGCCGTCGGGGCGCCACCCGGCAGCACGGCGAGGCTGGTCACCGGCTGGTGGCGGGCCGCCCAGTAGCCCAGCGCGTGCGCGAACTCGGCGACGCGGGGCGCGTTCTCGACGGCTTCGAGCGCGCGCACGGAGTGGCCGACCCGGATGACGGTGTGGGTGGCGCCGCCGTACAGGCCGGGGAGGAGCCTCGGCCACCACTCGGCGAGGACGTCCCGCCAGGCGCGGTCGGCGAGGGTGCGGGAGAAGTGGTCCGTCCAGTCGGCGATCCGGCGCGGATCGCCCAGCGCGGCACGCCAGTTGGCCTCCGTGACCCGCTCCACGCGGCCGGGGAAGTCCTCCAGCCGGTCCCGGTAGCGGTCCACCCAGCGATGGACCGCCCCCGCCCGGCCGTGCGCGGCGAGGGACTCGACGACCATCGGGGCGTGGTTGGTGAGCCGGCCCTCGCGTTCGGGGCCGGAGGCGTGCAGGCGTTCCAGGGCTTCTTCGAGATGTCCGCTGGTGGTCATGACCGGGACGCTATGCGCCGCCGGGGCATGCCGTGATCGGGCGCGGGGCGGAACCCGCGAGCGCCGGGGGTCCTAGGTCCCGCGCCCGATGCGTGCCGGCTACCGGCTACCGGCTGCCGGGTTCCTGTCAGGCGTTCGGGTCGAACGTGATGCCCGAGGGCTTCGCCGAGGACAGGTGCGAGGCGAAGTTCGCGTCCTTCAGGCCGAAGTTGGCGCTGCCGAAGTCGTACGCGCTCAGGATGTCCCGGATGCCCGACGGGTAGCCGTTCCAGCCGACCAGCGGCGGGTACTGCCAGGTGCCCTTGGCGTTCTCCGGCGGCTCGTCGCCCGAGTTGGCGAGCCGGAAGCAGTGCGTGCTGATGCCGTCCTTGTGGTAGACGATCTTCGCGTGGGTGCCGTCGAAGCGGACGCTGGAGGCCGCGCTCACCGTGAACGAGCCGTGGTTCGACGTCGACACGTACTGGACGGTGCCGTTCTGCACCCAGATCACGACGTGCTCCCAGTCGTGCCGGTGCCCGCCGATGCTGCTGTTGGCGAGGGCCTGGTCCTTCTCGAAGTACAGGCCGTACAGGTAGGCGCACCAGCCGTTGTTGCACTTGTAGCGGGAGTACGTGTTCGTGTTGTCGAGGTCCGAGGCGTCGTGGCAGTCGCCGCTGAGCGAACCCGTCGGCTTCAGACCGCCGTTGACGGTTCCGTCGGGGCCGATCGCCGGGGTGGAGTAGCAGCCGTCCGTGTCGTAGTCGAAGGCCGGCTGGTACGTGTACTCGGCGGACTCGGCGTTGGACGGCAGCGCCGACGGCGGGGCGGCGAAGGCGAGACTGGGGAAGGCGAGCACGAGAGCGGCGGCGCCGGCCGCGCCGACGGCGAATCGCTTGCGGTTGACTCCGGAACGCTGTGACGACACCGCGTCCTCCTCTTGGGGCGGGGGCGCAGCCCAACGGCTGTGGGGGAAGGGGAAGTTCGGTGGCCCGGACGGGTTCCGCTTCCCGGGTCGGTCTACCTTCCCGGCTTTTCATGTCCGCGCCAAGAGGTCGTAAACGACTCACAGGTAACAAGCGCCGGAACAGCTGGATCTTGAACGGCATGTCGAACGGGAGGGCCCTACCGCGCGGGTCCGTCCTGGGTGAGGTCCTCGGGGGTGAGGTCGGGCCGGAGCCTCAGCCAGGACGGCTGGCGCAGCAGGCCCGCCCGGGTGCGCGTGCTGTAGCGGACCTCGCCGACCAGGCGGGGCGTCACCCAATGGGCGCCCTGCACCGGCGGTGCCGGGTCGAAGGGGCAGGTGTCCGTCGCGGAGGCCCGCAGCGACTGTGCCAGCCGGGTCCGTTCCGCCTCGCTCCACCCTGTCCCCACGCTGCCCACATAGCGCAGGCCCTCGCTTCCCCGTTGCCCCATGAGCAGCGCGCCCGGCAGTCCCGTCAGCCGCCCTCTGCCCGGCGTCCAGCCGCCCACGATCACGTCCTCGGTGTGCATGTTCCGGATCTTGATCCAGGAACGGGAGCGCACCCCGGGTTCGTACACCGAGTCCAGGCGCTTGCAGACGAGGCCTTCGAGTCCGTGCGCGCGGGTCGCCTCCAGCGCCTGGCGTCCGTGGCCGACGAGCGCGGCCGGTGTCGACCAGGAGGGCCCCTCGAGGCCCAGCTCCTCCAGCCGGCCGCGCCGCAGTTCGTAGGGGAGGGAGAGCAGGGGGTGCCCGGCCAGGTGGAGCACGTCGAACAGCACCAGATGCACGGGCACTTCGGCGGCCATGCGCCGCGCCCGGCCCGCCCCGAGCCCCATCCGCGCCTGGAGCGCCTGGAAGTCGGCGCGTCCCTGCCCGTCCGGCGCCAGTACCTCGCCGTCCAGCACGGCGGCCACGTTCCCCAGCGCCCCGCCCAGCGCGGCGAGTTCGGGGTAGGTCCCGGTGATGTCCTCCCCGGACCGCGCCCGCAGCCGCACGCTCCCGTCCCCGGCGAGATAGACGACGACCCGCTGACCGTCCTGCTTGGTCTCATAGGCCCACCGCCCGTCCTGCCCGGCGGGCGGCAGGGCTCCGGGCGTCGCGAGCATGGGCGGGATCAGGGGAAGGTCCATGGGGCTCGGCGGGCTCACACGCGTCACGGGTGTCACGGGATGACTTGTCGACCGGTCGCTGTGTCGGCACGCCCGGAGAGGACCGGGTTCGCCTGATCGGCGCCGAGGGGGAGGCCTCCGGCGGCGTGCGCCGGTCCGGACGGGCGGGTCGTTCAGGGGGTGGACGTCTGGGCCCGGGTGGCCCGGATTGCCTCGCAGGCGGCGGAGAAGGGTAGGGGGGCGCCTGCGTGGGGCGGGGCGGGGGGCGGGGGGGCGGGGGGGGGCGGGGGGCCCCCCCCCCCCCCCCCCCCCCCCCCGGGGCGC
>NZ_JBIVDS010000011.1:0-33193 GCF_044747265.1 Streptomyces sp. NPDC090106
GGACGTGCAGAAGCCCGGGGTGCTCGCCAAGCTGCGCAGGCTCGGCGTCGGCGAACAGCCGCCCGGCGGCTGGAAGTCGTTCCTCAGCGACACCGGGGCGAAGGCAGGAGGAAAGTCCTGAAGGAACGTGATTCCACCGGTCTGCGGTACGAGGACAACGGGCAGGCGGCGCGGGAGTTCAGCGCCGCCCCTAAGGAGTTCCTGCGGAACAACACGGTGCTCCTGCGTATGGCGGACGGTATGCGCGCGAGGAGTCCCGAGTCGACCGGGGGCATGGACCATGCGGCCTTTCTCCGCTGGATGGACAGGCAGGACCGCCACTGGTTCACCCTGACCCCACAGCCCCCGCATACGACGTCCAGGGGTGGACCGGGGAGACCGGGCGACCCAGGGAGACAAGGCAGACCGGGCGACCCAGAGGGAACAGGCGGGCCGGGCAGGTCAGGCGGACCGGGCGGCCCCGAAGGCTCGGTATACGTGCTGACACCCGCCGTGGAGAAGTACGCCGAGGCGTTCCGTGCCGACCCTGCTCTGGGCGCGCTGCTCCAGGACCACTCCCTGCCCCCGGCCGGTCAGCCCGAGAACTACATCCAGGCGCACTACATCCCTTACCGGCAAGGGAGTTCATCCTTTCCGGAGCAGAACGTGGGCCACACCGTCGTACCTCTGGTGTCGTCGGAGGATTTCCGCGCGGACTTCGTCTTCACCGCGGCGATGAACGGGTGTGCGCTCGCCGTCACCAGGGAGGACGGGCGCGACGACTTCACCGCCTGGCACTACCAGTCTCCTTCCTCGAACCGGGCCGCGGCGGAGGAGTTCCGGTCGGAGGCGCGGCCGGTCGACTGGTTCGGGGACGGCGAGTACCAGAGCCTCGGGCTGACCTCGATCCCGGAGTCGACCAACCTGCTCTGGCGGGGCGAACAGGGCTGGGAGTTCCTCAGCCAGGAGAACCACGCGAACTTCCTGGACTACGACGACGTCCGCACCCATACGACGACGAGCCGCCCGGTCCGGCTCGAACCGGGCGAGGAGTGGCGGTACGTGGCGCGACACTACCTGCGCACGGTGGAGGACCGTTTGGAGACGCTACGGCGCGTGGAACGGGACTACGCCGCCAAGTTGGGCGCGAGCAGATCCGATCTGCTCCTCAAGTCCTCGGTCTCCATGCTGAAGGCGCAGGCAGAGCGCGACGCGACATCCCTGCAAGGGGTGGGCGACGCGCGGCAGCTGACTCAGACAGCCGAGAGAATACGGCACGACCATGAAGGTACCCGGCGCATCATGGCCGCCTTCGACGCCCAGCGGATCGAGGCAGATCGAAGCGCGCCGGCAACGAGCTTCTGGTTCCGGCGGCAAGCGGCGGCCGCGGAGCGGGAGCAAGCTCGGCGCGCGAAGGTAAGACACTTCGTTTCCGAACTGCGCGAGAGCACCTGGATCTCGGCTCTGACCCGCGAGGCACACGCCCTCGCCACCCGCACAGCTGCCCCCGCCCCTCCGCCGGCTCAGCCCACGACAGCGCAGTACTTCGCCGATGCGGCCCGTCTCCGAGCACATGGCACCCCCACCCAGCACACCCCCACTCCACCCCAACCCCAGCCCCAGCCCCAGCCCCAGCCCCGCGCCCCCTGGGCGGACAGCGCCGCCGCAAACAAAACGCACCGAACAAGGTCGTAGGCTGCCGACACGGCCAGCGGGAAGGTCACGCCGGGGAGCTGAAGTGGGATCTGGGAAGCCGGCCCTGAACAACGCGGCGCCGCCCGGCAACCACTCAGGCTGCCGGGCGGCGGCTCGTCCGGTGTCGACCTCATCCGCGAGCACGGGGGCCGGGTTACGAACGGGACTGGTTACCTCCCCCCGAACGAGATGTCGAGGAGGACGGGACATACGCCGAGGAGGACGGGCCATACGAGGACGACGGACCATACGCCGAGGAGGACGGGCCATACGAGGACGACGGACCATACGCCGCGGGCGGCGCCGCACCGTACGGGGCCGACGGACCATACGCCGAGGCCGACGGGCCATACGCCGAGGAAGGCGCCGCACCATACGCCGAGGACGACGATGACGTCCCGGATGTTGACGCCTTTGCCGCATCCAGCGCCTGACGCAGTTGGTCCTTCAGATCGGCGAGATCTCGAACATCCTGACTCGCCTGGCTGGAATTAGCCTGACATCTTTTCATCTCTTCATACCGCTCGTTGACTTGTTCATTCATCTTTACCATCTTCGATGACTTCCGGACCTCAATGCCAGCCTGCTGCCGAGCTTGAATTGCCGAAAGATGGGAATACTCAGGTTTCTTCACTTCCCTGTTCGTCTCGTTGGTAAAGGTCTCCGAAGCGCTTTTCGCCCTGGCATTATAGGCATCCGTTGCCAATCTTGTTGCCTTGTTTGCCGCCTTTTCTCGCTCCTGAGCTTCAGCATAATCCTCGGTGGCTTTTACGAGTTGCACGTGGATCGTCATAGCGCGCATTCCGGTAGGGGAAGGGGTATGCGGAGAATCCGAATCAGATCGCCCCTGACCTGCCGACGCCGTCGGAATCGGAATGCCACCGAGATGAGACGCAGGGATGGCGCCCGAAGGGCTCACATGAGTGTACCTTTGCTGCCAATACATAGGCGCGCCCCCTCCCAAGTTAAGGTCTCGGCCGTAAGCACTCGTTCTCAAATCAGCAGCAGCATGGCCGTAGGTCGATGTGTTCCTGCCGCGAGCTGCGGAAGGCTGACCTTCTACGGCTCGATAATGCACATTGAGAACCGGATCAATTTTCGGGAACAGCCTCTTCATATCCGCAGCAAGGATTCTCTGTCGCTGCTTGCAGCCGTTGCAGGAACCCTTGTCTCCCTGCAAGTCAACCACCAGCTTACGAGGAGGACTCTGCAGTCTGGATACGTAACTGTAAACCCAGTCGAGCGCATGAACCTCAGCATCATTTTTCGATCCAACGGCATCCCGAGTCAGGCCAGGAGGGCTGGAATACCTACTGCCACTACCTGCGGTTAGGGTACTCGGGTACAGCCTCGAAACAACAGGTGGCTGGTTGTCGACCCAAACTACCGCCTGGACGACTGAAACGCTCTTTCCTTCGGAAAGGTATCTTTGAGCTTCCTGATCGACGGAAGTCTGAGATTGATGTCTGACTTGCGAACCCGAGCTAGAAGGCGCTGGAGTGCTCATTTCATCTCCCTGGTAGGCGACCTGGTCATCCGGAACGACGGATGCGACCACCGACGGGTTCAATTCTTTTTCCACTCGCTCTTCTGTCGGACTCACCGAGGACGATGTGACCCGAAGACCGTGAACTCCGGGCTACCGCTGCGCGTAGTAGCAATGCTCGCGAAGCAACTCGCACCCGCTCAGCGTCGAGGAGGACCGCGTCCGTGCACACGCACGGGGTTCCCGCCGTACGCGGCAATCCCGTCCGCGGCCGGTCCGATGCCTCCAGCCATGCCGTATCCGGTGGCTGCGCTGGTCACGCCACCTGCCGCACGTCATGCGCCCTCCACGGCACAGCATCTGCAGGCACACGCGCGGCCCCATCCCCAGGCCCACGCGCTTCTCTACGGGCCCCGCCCTCGTACGTCCTGATGACCGCTTCGGTGCACCGGCCAGCCACGCCGCCGCCGGCCGTCACCCGGCTCCCGCCGAGACACCCGCCCCGTGAACGGCGGCCGGCTCTTGGGCACCCGGCCTCGTTCGTCCCCCTCGAACCCCCACGGGCGGAGCGTAGACACCGGCCTTTCGGGAGCGGCCATGGTCCTGCTCCACATGGCCAAACCGGCTCAGGGCCAGGTCACGTCGGGCATCGACCTCGAACTCGTCAGCCTCGGCGCGATCGCCGCCTTCGATGGCACACGACCATCACACGGTGCACGAAGTTCTCACCAGCTGGAGCAGGGACACCGGGGATGGAACGCCAGAGGACGGGACACCAGGGGACGGAAGCCAAAACCCGTTCCAGGGCGTCTTGTTGAACTGGATCACGCGGCGGACCGTAGACACCCGTGAGAGCGCTCGACAAGCCTGGCCAATTATTCCTTGATTGCGCCGACGTAAGCAGCGGCGCGACCTTCTCAACGGAGGACCGAGTGGCAAACCGTCCCGGAACAAGCAATGACTCGACCGAAGTCGAGAGAACTCCCATGGAGCCCGATCCGGAACTTGAGAGGCTTTTGCTCAGCGGGTTGATTACTTGGCCCACGGACGAGGAGAAGAGAGCGCTTTTTGCGGGCGACGTTCCCCATCGCGCGGAACCCTCGGCCGCGTTGCCGGAAGAGGCACGCCTGGAAGCATCCATCCACGCTGAACCCAACTCCGCACCCGCACCCGCACCCGCACCCGCACCCGCACCCGCACCCGCACCCGCACCCGCCGCGACGTTCACCAAGGGCAGCCGGTTCCGTGAGGAGGGACTGGGGATCGCGCCGTCATCCCCGGCGACTCCCACACCGGCCCCGGCACCAGCACCGATGGCAGCAACAGCACCAGTTGCTCTCCCACCGTCGACTCAAGGCAGCGCGGCCTCCACGGCCGGGCGCCTGCTCGACCTGGGGAAGCGCGGATGGCAGATGGCGAAGAACCTCGCGAGCGGAGCCGTGAAGTTCGCCCGCGATCATCCGCATGTGGCGGGTGCGGCGATCGGAGCGTTCGCCGGTGTCTGGGCCGGTGGCCTCCCCGGGCTCGTGGTCGGCGCGGCGATGGGCGCCGCCGCCGGCGCCGGGGCACGTGCCTATCTGGAGTGGTCCGCGGAGAAGCGACGCGCGGCCCAAGGTCCCGCCCAGGGACCCGTTCAGGGCACCGGGAACGCGACGACCGCCACTCCGAGCGCCTCTCCCACTCCCCTCCAGGCGGCAAACCTGACGCGGACACCCTCAATGGTGACGGACCGGACCCGGTCACAGTCGCATGAGATGGGCAGTCCCCTACGCTCCGAGGCCGCCCAGGTAGCGCTGCCGGCGAGCCCCCAGGTGGCGTCGTCTGCGGCATTGCGCGCGAACGGCACGCAACACGTCGCCACCTCCGCCACCTCCGCCGCGTCGCGGGACTCGGCCACGCTGCCCGCCAGGCCTGCGGCACAGAGCTCGGGGCGCAGCGCAGGCAGGTGAGAGCGGCCTCGTAGCGGGGCGCGGAGAACGCGGGAAGGGACGTGCCCTTTGCCGTCGCTCACGCGCGCGGCCTCCTCCTCGCCAGGGTCTCGCAGTACCTCTGGACCGCGCCCCTGGAACACCATTGCCCTCCACCCGGACGCCTTGGCCTTCAAAGGCCTGAAGTGTGCGTCCTGGGTGGAGGGCCCGGCGGTCAGCAGGGTGAGAAGCGTGCTAATGGGCCGGTCGGGCTCCGTAGTGCTGCTGCGATGCGTGGACGAAGTGCGTGCCGCCGTAAGGACCGCCCATCCTGGGAACCGCCGCGTACGGGGCATGCACCCCTGCGGGCGGATGAGCTCCATGACCATGGCTCGCGGCGGGGTGCCAGGCGGCTGCCGAGGGGTGCGGGCCCGCAAGCGGGGCAGCGGCGCGGGGGGCAGGGTGGGGCGCGCTGTGGGGTGCGGAGTTGCTGAGGGGACGGTAGTCCGGGGGAATGTGATCGTAGTTCACCTGAGCAACAGGCACCTGCCGGTAGCCCGACGGAACAACAGGCACCTGCTGATGACCCGGCGGAGCAGGTGGGGGCGCCTGAGGGGCTGGGGCGGCGAGTCGTGGAATGAGCCTGCTCAGCTTTTCGGGCTGAGCGAACTCCGTGTACCCCAGGGTTGCGTACTGCCTGAACCGCGACTCGTGCAGCCAATCCACTTCAGTAGCTGTCGGGTACGGCGCGACGCGGGGAGCGAAACATTCGTTGCACCCACGGTCCAGACCGATGCGATAGAACAGGGTGTACCGGGCGCAATCGTCCGCTTCCTGCTTGTTCTGCGGCGCCGGAGGATTCGTCGCGTAATATTCGGCCATCATGATCCTCTGGCGATGGATACTGATGACACTTTCCAGCGTCTTCTCCGAGAACTTAATGGCCCTCGGCAGATAGCGGCAAGTGGTCTCGTAGTCGATGAGGGCGGCCTCCGAAACAACCTCGGCTATCCTGTACTCGGGAACATTCTTCCCTCCCTTCTCGACAACGTAGTCATAGAATTTGGCAAGGCTCTCCACAATTCTTGCTTCTTCTTCAGGCTGCATGAAATACCATCTCTCCGAGTCATTATCGATCCGATTCCGCAATAGGTTCTACGGCGGAACGCCTTTCATGGTTCAGCCCCTTGGTGAGGGATTCGGCGTCGGCGTGGCCGAGGCCGTACATGGTCGCGTCGCCGCCGACGTCCTCCCCCCCCGTCGTCATGGCCTACGCGGAGAGGGCTCTCCGGTACACCGCTCCTGGCGGCCTTCTGCGTTCAGGCGGTCACAGCGCCGACTGCGGTGGCGATGGAGGAGCGGGCGTGACCGCCCGGCGGGGCCAGGTGATGTCGCCGTAGAAGAACGCACGAACGTGGGCCAGTCACACCCGGGAACGGCGAACGGTAGGCCGACGCACCCGCGCTCAGGCGGTCGGTGCCGCCCACCGGGCCGCGTGCTCCTCGACGAACTCGGCGAAGGTTCGCGGCGCTCGGCCCGTCAGATCGAGCACCGCGGTACTGACCTCGTCGTGCCGGCCGGTGCGGGCGCCTGCGTCGGCGGCGGCGAGGAGCCCGGCGAACGGTGCGGACACGCCTGCGGCCCGCAGATCGGCCGTCTGCTGCTCCTGGCTGGTGTGGATCACCCGGATCGGACGCCCGGTGCCGACGGTGATGGTCGCCGCCGCCTCCGGATAGCTCAGCGACTGCGGGCCGGTGAGCAGGTAGTCGCGCTGATCGCCGTGCACGGCGTCGGGAACGGACAGCAGGGCGGCGGCGGTTGCCGCGATGTCCCGTGCGTCGATCCAGCCCACCCGGCCGTCGCCGGCGCCGGTGCGGATCTCGCCGTCTCGCTGAATCCGCGCGCCCACCGGGTGCGAGCGCAGGAAGTTCTGCATGAACCCTGACGGGCGCAGCACGACCCAGCCGGGCCGGGCTCGGACCCGGGCTGCCAGTTCCAGTCCGCTGGGGGCCAGGGGGATGGCGGAGCCGAGAAACACCAGCCTGCGCACGCCGCGGCGCCGTGCCTCAGCCAGGAACGGCTCGACCAACGGCAGCGGGTCCGCGCTGTGCGGCGGGGGCATCAGGAAGACCCGGTCGATTCCGTCGAGGGCGGCGGAATGGGTGGCCGGGTCGTCCCAGTCGAACCGGATCGCGTCCGGGTTCTCGGCGTCGGGGTCACGGCTGGCCACCCGCACCGGCACGCCCGCCTCGCGCAGCAGCCTCACCAGCTCTCCGCCGGTCCTCCCGGTGCCCCCGGTCACCAATACGCCGGTCATCGCGTCAGCTCCTCAAAGGTGGGGGGGCACGGTCTCTCCTTCGCACAGGGGTGCCACGAACGTGTCGACGGCGGAGGCGCGCGGCCGCGCCATCGCGCCATCGACAATTGTTTGATGATTGTCGAAGTATCAATGAGTGCGAGGCTAAGTTATAGTTCGACGTACGTCAAAGTGGCTGGAAGGAGGCGACTGATGCCGCGCGCACTGCCGGAACCCTCGGTCGACTCCCTCAATCTCACGCTCATCCTCGGCGCACTGGCCGAACCGGGCAGGCGAGCGCTGATGACCGAGATGTACCGCAGCACGGAACCGGTCGACTGCGCGCTGGTCGTCGAGAGGGCCGGCCTCGGCCTGAGCAACCCGACGATCTCCCACCACTACCGCGTCCTGCGCGAAGCGGGCCTGATCAGGACCGTCGCACAAGGACGCAAGCGGATCGTCACAGTGCGCCGCGACGACATGGAGACACGTTTCCCCGGCCTGCTCAGCGCGGTACTCACCGGGCGGTAGGCAGCCGGGTAGCGCCGCGCTCCGCGACCTGGTCCAGCGCGGCCGAGCGGCGAGAGCCTCCGGTGCCGGGGCCGCCGGGCCGCCGGAACAACGCGTGTCGGGGTGCGTCGAGGAGCCCGTAGCCGACCACTTGACCGAATCCCGGTCATCGTCGTCCGCCCCGTCCGCCCTCCCCGAGAAGGAGTGAACTCACCTTCCGCGCCGCGCCGTAGGTGTCGGTACAAGGCACCTGATCTTGACGGAGCGCATGGTGAACAACACGTATCCCCGACAGCGGCCCCCTTCGCAGCGCGGGTTTCCCGCGTCACCCAGGCGGTTCCTCACGGTTCTCGGGACGGCCGCCGCCGGGCTGCCGCTGCTCGGCGCGTGCGGAGCGGCTTCGGGCGGAACGACGGCTTCGGGACACTGGGGTTCGACGACGGGCGCGATGCCCCGGGTGCGGGTGTCACAGGCCGCCTCACCGGGGCGGGGGGGTGAAGCGGACCTCTTTCCCGTTCACCGCCCTCGGCCTCACCTGGACCGGCTCCCCGCAGGGGGTGCGGCTGCGGCTGTTCGACCGCAGCGGCAAGCCCGGCGGCTGGCAGGACGTCAGCGCGGGATGCCCGTGCGGCAAGGACGCCGAGACCCTGCGCACCATGGCGACGACGCCGCCGCACCGGGCGCTCGTTCAGGCCCGGGGCAGTTACGGCTACCAACTCGACGTCGACTCCGGGGTGAAGGTCATCGAGGCGATCGCCATCGACGCCGGACGCCTCGTGCCGAAGCGGCGCACCGGCCCATCGGGCGCACCGCCGACGTCACCCGCCCCCGTCCGGGACCGCGGCTACGGTCGCCTTCCCGCCGCCCGGTCTGGTGCTCCGCGCGGACTGGGGAGCCGACGAGGCGAAGCGCCTGACCGCGGACGGGCGGGAGTCCTCGCCCACCCGCTTCACCCCGGTGCAGGCCATCACCGTGCATCACACCGCCACCCCCGTGGACGACCCCGACCCCGACCCCGCCGCCACCGTACGCGCGATCTATGAGCAGCACGCCGTCTCCAACGACTGGGGAAACATCGGCTACAACTTCCTGATTGATCGTCAGGACGTGATCTACGAATGCCGGTTCAGCGGGAACGACGGCATTCCCGCGCACAACGCGGACGACGAGGTCGTCACCGCGTTCCACACCTTCGGCTTCAACCCCGGGAACATCGGCATCGCCCTGCTCGGGGACTTCAACAAGGCGAAGCCGTCGCCCCGCATGCGTGACTCCCTGGTACGGCTGACCGCGTCCCTGGCCGCGCGGCACAAGCTGGACCCGCTGGCCGGTGTCACCTACCTCAGCCCCACCAGCGGCAAGTCCACCGACGGCCCCTCCCTCGGCGGCCACCAGGACTGGACGTCCACCGAATGCCCGGGAACCGCAGCCTACTTGGACCTCACGGACATACGCGAGCGAGCGGCCGGGCTCGTCCGCTGACCGCCTGCCGTTCCTACACCTCCCGCCCTGGCCACCCCTGATCCGCCTGGCACCACTTGATCCGCCCGGCCGCGCACAGGGTGTGGCCTGACGCCGGTTCCCTCACCGGGGGCACCGGAACCCGAGGGCATCAAAGCCCCCGGACGCCCGGAACCTCAAGGCATCGAGGCTCCCGGACCCCGGAACCCCACGCCCCCTGCCGCCACCCGCCCTCCCCGGACCGGCACCCCTCGCCTTACCCCACACCACCGCACCCCCTTGCCCCACCCCGCCTCTCCCACTTACCGACCACCGCACAGGCGCGGTCCGACGGTGAACGCAGTGGAGAACGCAGTCGTGCGCCGAGGCGCGGTCGGACCCGGGACATCCCAAGGAGTGATCATGAGTTGGACGTTCATGGGGTCCGACGGATCGGGTCGGCCGCAGGACGAGGAGGGCCGCGCCGACCACCGCACCCAGGTCCTCGCCCTGCACGCCTATGTGAGCCGCCGGTTGCGGGTCGATCCCGGCCGGGCCGAGGACATCGTGCAGGAGACGCTGCTGCGCTGCTGGCGCACCTACGGAAGCATCGGGGACAGCCGGCTGCGGCCCTGGATGTTCCGTGTGGCGCGCAACCTCGTCATCGACAACTACCGCAGTGCGCGAGTCCGCCCTCAGGAGGTCGACGACGAGGCGCTGGCTGAGTACGTAGTGGGCGAAGAGGGCCTGGCGGAAGGTGTACTGACGGTGATGGTGATACGTGAGGCTCTCGCCGGACTGTCCCCCGCCCATCGACGGGCCCTGTTCGAGGTGTACTACCGTGGCCTCACCTTGGAGGAGGCCGCCCGCGTCCTGGGCATCCCGAAGGGGACGCTGAAGTCCCGTGTGCACTACGGCCTTTCGGCCCTGCGCAAGGCGATCACCCACCGGTACGCCGACGGGCCGACCGTCGCGCAGGTGGACGGCCACCGGTGATTCGGCGCAGCAACACCTCTGCGGGGCCATGCCGAACGTGCGCCAACGGGCCCGCGCTGAGAGCTAGTTGCGCCGCCCAGAGGACCGCACAGCCACAAGCCAGCGCGGCGGGGCCGACCGTGCCGTAGCAGGCGAGGCCGTAGCCGGTGAAGACGAAGGCCAGGACAGCCGACTGGAGGAGATAGTGCGACAGGGTCATACGGCTGGCCGGTGCCAGTGCCGCGGCGTGCCTTCCGCGCAGCAGGGACAGCAGTACGGCCGCGTAGGCGGCGCTGAGGACGGGCGCGGTGAGGACGTCCACCGCCTGTCCGAGGTAGAGTAGTACGCGTCGAACGGTCCGTGGCTGCACATCGCCGTCAGAAGACCGCCTGACAGACCGATCAGGAGGCCGACGACGAGCAGGCGCCCTCGCAGGGGGGGAGTCGGCCGTGGAGCGCTCGGGGTCCAGCCATCCTCGGCGGCCCGCGGCGAGACCGGTCAGCATGGCGGCGAGGAGGTGCGGGCCGTAGAGGAGCGCGCCGGTGAACGCATGGCGGTAGGCCGCGATGTTGGCGTGCACGATCGTGCCGAAATCACCCCGGTACCACGCGGTCTGCCGTGCCTGAAGCACCCCGTCGGAGACCTGTCCGACGTCGTCGAGGCCCAGTGCCACCACACCGATGACGGCGAACACAGCGGTGAGCAGGGCGACCAGGGCCCCGGCCGTCCAGAGCAAGGCCCGGGTGTCCAGCCCTCGCAGCAGGTACAGAAGCAGGCCGAGAGCGGCGTAGGTCATGAGGATGTCGCCGGGGTAGAGCAGGACGGCGTGGGCGAGGCCCAGCAGGAACAGGCCCAGCAGACGGCGGGCGTGACGGCGGGCGAACGGCACTCCGTCGCGGGCCGCGCTCGCCTCCTGGAAGACGAAGCTGTAGCCGAACAGGAAAGCGAAGAGCAGATAGAACTTGGTCGTGAACAGGGCCGTCACCATCCAGGCCGCCGTCCGGTCCCACGCTGCGGCGTCCGGGCCCTCCGGCAGGGTCCAGGCTCCCGCGAGCACCGGCGCGTTGACCATGCAGACACCGAGCAGGGCGAAGCCGCGCAGCACGTCGACCTGCGAGAGCCGGGGCACCTTCGCGGGCGGAACTCCTCCGTCGTGCGGGGACATGGGCGACAGTGACGAGGGGAGGACCGCGCGCCTCCGGATGCTTCTCACGGCAGCCACCTACGGCTGCGGTGCCTCACGCGGTTCACCTTCGCCGCGGCGCACTTGGACCAGGGCGAGTCCGTGACCGTCGCGAGCGATCAGGGCGACCAGTGCTTCCGGGGCGCCGCCCGACTCCCCGGAAGCGGGACGACGGCCTGGCCCTCAAGGGCCAGGCCGTCTCGCGCTGGTGTGCTCAGAGCACCGGGAAGGGGTGGTCAGGGACGGGAGGCACGGGCACCCGGGAGCCCCGGATGGAGACCGTTCAAGCGACTGTCCCTGAGGCGGGGTTCTTCCCCCCAGTCGCTCGGATGCCTGGTGTAGGTGGGCATGTGCGACATCATCGACGCCGCAGGGGCGACCGGGATCACGGGCCCGTGGTACCCCGGTGCGAGTCGTACGGGCATGGTCTGTGGGAGTGGCGCGTACTGCGACGGCACATGCTGATACTGCGCGGGGACCGCATACGTGGGGGCGGGGGCCGGATATGTGGGAACAGGCGCCGGATAAGTGGGGACGGAGGCCGGATACCTGGGGACGGGGTTCTCATGTGTGGGAACGAAGGCGGGCACGGGGCGTACGGGCGGTTGCTCCATGGGAACGGGGGCATGCACGGGGCGTACGGGCGGTTGCTCCATGAGGACGGTGGCGTGCGCCAGGAGTACGGGTGGGGCGTACTCCGACGGCACATGCTGTGGGGGAGCCGTCGCATATGCGGGTGCGTGGTGCGCGGGTGCCTGTGATGTCGGCACGGGGCGCGCAGCGGCGGAACTCACGGGTTCCCGATCCGCCGTATCCAGTCTCCGCCCGATCCTCGTGTCCAACTCTCGGATCACTCCGGGGAGTTCCGTGACCTTCCCGTCGTAGCTCTTCGCCGCGTCTCTGATGTAGTCCTGGGCCTCCAGCAGGCCCCTTGTCTCCGTCTCCGTCCATGGCCGACCGCGCTCCTCCACAATGGCCTGCCGGACACCTCCAGCACGAGCAGGCTGACCGCGCTCGCGGCTGTATATCAGTTCACCTCCCCTGCGTGCCACGTACACGTAGTCCACCGCGTCGGATCTGTCCACCGCGTCGGCGAGACTGAGCACTCCGGCGTAGTACTTGTCGTCCAGGCTCGGCCATCTGCCGTGGCCTGTCGTCTCCCGGCCCGCGAGGTAACGGATGACGGCACCTTGGTTGCTGCGCGTGTCGTCCACCGCCATGAAAACCATGGCGACGCGGTACCTCTGCTTCCTCAGATGATCGATGAACTCCATGTTCCACCGGGCACCGTTCGGGTCGCCGGCGTCCATGAACATCGGCAGCACCAGGTGACAGCGTTGGGCGACCGCCTGGTCCAAGGCTCTTTGCCTCCACACGCCTACCGCCGCCTCGCACGCCCCTTGGGCCTTTCCGCCGTCGTTCCCGAACGCATGCGCCTCGTAGTAAGGGTGGTAGGCCAACAGGTTTTCCCCGTCGAGCGTGACGGCGTCACGGCAGTCCAGCCTGGCCTTCACACCAAGCTCCGCGGATGATTTCCCCGACCCTGGCTGGCCAACCATGATGACGGCTATCGGATTCTCCCGGGATCGCCCCGATATGATGCTGGAGATACGGCGCTCATAGATTTTCTCGACCTCTCTGTACGTCAACCCGCCGTAGGTTCGACGCTCGTTTTCCAAGGCCTGTTGCTGCTGCCGTGCGGCATGGGCAGCCGCCGATGAAAGATGAGCGTGCTGTTCGGGTGCTGACTGGGCGTGTTCCGCCGACCTCCCGTACCACTGCTGTTGATTGTCCACGCGAATTCCTGACTCCTACACAGAACGTCGCCGATCAGAGAATCCTGGCACTCTCGATCGGAGCCACCACGTGCAACAACGTACAGACTTGGCTCCTGGTTCATGATGAAATATCCAGGCGTGCTGTGATCCATGGAAAACAGCTCGAAACCATGACTGAACCTCTTTCATCCTGTGCTGGCGGGTGAAATGGGCTGGTCAGCGGGTGGAGTGACGAGGCAGGGCCCCACGTCGTTGGCGTGGTGATTCCACTCAGCACACCGGCGACCAAAGGGGCCCTGTTGGTTCCGTATCCTGCCACGCTCGACGTCCCGCACGAGCTCGTCGAGCATGTCTCGTGGTTGCTGCACGAGCACCGCCGGACCCGCAACACCCGCTGGCGCAAGCTCGGCTGCTTCGACCAGGCACTGCTCACGCTGGTCCACCTACGCAAGAGCGAGACGTTCGCCCAGCTCGGCGCCGGGTTCGGAATATCGCAGGCCACCGCCTGGCGGTACGTCGACGAGGCTCTGGAAGTGTTGGCCGCCTGGGATCCCGGCCTTCATGAAGCCCTCACCGCTCTCGGTGAGGGCGACCATGTCATCGTTAACGGCACTGTGATCCCCATCGACCGCGTCCGCGCGGACGAGCCGTACTACTCGATGAAACACCGGAAGCACGGCATGAACGTGCAGGTGATCGCGCCTCCGGACGGCACCCCCCGTGTGGTTCTCCCGCGCGACACCGGGCCGCACACACGACCTGACCGCGGCCCGGGCCCACGGCATCGTGCAGGCCTGCCTCACCCGGCAGATCCTTGTCCTGGCCGACCGCGCCTACCAGGGCGCCGGCGCTACCTTCCGCACCCCCTACTACCACCACAGCGAACAGCCCGAGCACTACCAGCAGTTCAACCGCGACCACGCACGACTGAGAGCCCCCGGCGAACGCGCCTTCGCCCGACTCAAGTCCTGGCACATCATGCGCCGAGCACGCTGCTCGACCCGCCGCATCAGCCGCACCGTCCAAGCCATCCACGTACTACTGACCTGCGACTATTCAGGATGAAAGAGCTTCACTGAGAAACATGCGCATACGGCGACCCTGAGCCGAGATCGAGTCGGCCGTGCGGCCATAGGTCGTACGCCATGTGGTCGTGGGGCCTTGGGGCCATGTGGAGCTCGGAGGTCCCGTTTCCCGTACCCGGCGTGCCCGCTTCCGAGGGCCGGGCGCTCCTCAAGTACTGCTCAGGAACGGCTGGTTGTGCTCGCCACAGGCCGGTCCAGGTCTCCCGGAGGCCGCGGACACCCTACGATCCCGCGGCAGCGGCGGAGGTCCTTCCCACCTGTCTCGGCGGGCGGGGCAGACGGAGCCAGGGCGGGGACGGGCAGCGACGGGCGGGGACAGGCGGAGCCGGGCAGCGACGGGTAGGACCGGCACGCACATGTCTCATCCGTTGTGGTCGCCGTGTTCCCCACCGGTCCCGTGACCGCCTCCACGAGGCCTGTTGAACTCGCGATGCGCAGGCTTCGTCTCTCTCTACAGAACCGACCGGAGACATACATGCAACGGCGTACGTTCATAGGCAGTGCCGCCGCCGTACTCACCGCGGCGGTCGCCACCGCGTGCAAGGGCAGGACAACCGGCACCGGTAGCAGCGGCGGGGCCGCCGCCTCCCCCGGCCGCGCGGCAGGCGCCGGCCCTGCGACCGCCGCGAGTTGGAAGGCGCTGTCCACGGATCTCGACGGCACACTCGTCCGCCCCGGCGACCAGGCATGGGAAGCAGCCCGGCAGCTCTACAACACCCGCTTCGACTCGCTGAAGCCCGCCGCGGTCGCCTACGTCGCCCACCCGGCCGACATCTCCACGGCCCTGGCGTACGCCCGCGCCCACGACGTCAGGGTCTCGATACGCAACGGCGGCCATTCCTACGCCGGTTGGTCCTCCGGCGACGACCGTCTGATCATCGACGTGTCGAAGCTGAACCGGATTCGTGCGAGCGCCAACGAGGCGGTCGTGGGAGCCGGTTCCAAGCTGATCGATGTCTACCGTGCTCTCGCCGCCAAGGGTGTCACCGTTCCCGCCGGCTCCTGCCCCACCGTGGGGGTCTCGGGTCTGACTCTGGGCGGCGGTCACGGCGTGGTCTCCCGGGCGTACGGCCTGACCTGCGACAGCCTCACACAGGCGACGCTGGTCACCGCCGACGGCAAGCTCCTCACCGCGAGTTCCACCGAGAACCAGGATCTCTTCTGGGCCTTGCGCGGTGGCGGCAACGGCAACTTCGGCGTCGTCACCGAGCTCCGCTACCGGACCCACCCGGCCCCGCAGGCCGTCTCGGCGTACCTGAGCTGGCCCTGGTCACAGGCGGCGCAGGTCGTCAGCGCCTGGCAGGAATGGGGCCCGACGCAACCGGACGAGATCTGGTCCTCCTGCCACCTCGCGAACACGTCGGGCGGCGCACCGACGATCTCCGTCGCGGCGTTCTCCCTGGGCACGTACGGCGAACTCCAGAACGCCGTGGACCGTCTGGCCGACACCATCGGCGCTCCCGCGACCAGCGTCTCGCTGAAGCAGAGGTCGTACGAGGAGTCGATGGAGGTGTACGCGGGCTGCTCCTCCTTCTCGACCGACGCCCAGTGTCATCTGCCCGGCTCTCTCCCGGGTCGGTCCGCGCAGGGTGAGCTGGACCGTGAGACGTACGCGGCCCGCTCCGACTTCTTCGACCGTTCGCTGTCGTCGGATGGCGTCCAGACCCTGCTGGACCAGTTCTCGACGGTTCGGGGCGGCGCGGGGAGCATCGCCCTGACGGCGCTCGGCGGCGCGGTCAACCGCGTCGACCCCACCGCCACGGCCTTCGTGCACCGGCGCTCACGCATGCTCGCCCAGTACCTCGTGTCGTGGCAGGCAGGCACCTCGGGGACGAGCGCCCAGAGCTGGCTGGCCTCGGCGCACGAGGCCATGGCACCCCACGCCTCCGGCGCCGCGTACCAGAACTACACCGACTCCACGCTCACCGACTGGCGCAAGGCGTACTACGGCGACGCGGCCTCCCGTCTGACCGGCCTGAAGCGGCAGTACGACCCTGAGCGCGTCTTCACCTTCCCGCAGGCGCTGTAGGCGGGAAGCCGGAGCCTGGCGTTCTCGCGCCGTGGCTTCGGCTTCCCGCCCCGTGTCACAGGCCCAGAGCCGAGAGTCCTGGATGGTCCGCAGGACGAGGGCCCAGCGGCCAGAAGAACTTGCGTTCCGACTCACTGATACGCAGGTCGTTGATGCTGGCGATGCGCCTGCGCATCAGTCCCTCGTCGTCGAACTCCCAGTTCTCGTTCCCGTACGACCGGTACCAGTCGCCCGAGACGTCCTGGCACTCGTAGGCGAACCGGACCGCGATCCGCCTCCCGTCGTACGCCCAGAGTTCCTTGATCAGGCGGTACTCACGTTCTCGGCTCCACTTCCGGGTCAGGAACGCCACGATCTCTTCGCGGCCCTTGATGAATTCGGACCGGTTACGCCACTCGCTGTCCGGGGAGTAGGCCAGGGAGACCTTCTGCGGGTCGCGCGAGTTCCATCCGTTCTCCGCCAGGAGCACCTTCTGCTCTGCTGACTCCTGAGTAAACGGCGGGGCGATGACACTGTTGGACATGTCGGTCTCCAGATGGCTGAGGGACACAGGGTTCCGTGGTCAGGCAAACACGCGCGCCAGGAAACCACGGATCAGACGAGCGATCTCGGGACCGTGGGATTCGAGGGCGAAGTGACCGGCGTCGAGAAGGTGGATCTCGACGTCGGGCAGGTCGCGTTCATAGGCGCGCGCTCCGTCGGCTCCGAAGATCTCGTCGTTCTTTCCCCAGGTGATCAGCGTGGGGGGCTGGTGCTTGCGGAAGTATTCCTGGAAGTCCGGGTATTCGGGCAGGTTGAACTGGTAGTCCCAGAAGAGCTGGAGCTGTATCTCCTTGTTGCCGGTCCGCTCCATGAGGGTCTGGTCGAGGGTCCAGGTCTCCGGGGAGACCCGGTCCAGGCGGTCGGCGGGCACTCCATGGGTGTACTGCCAGTGGGTCTTGCGGGCTGTCAGGTACTCGCGCACGCCTGCCTCGTTGGCCGGCCGGTTCTCGGCATGGGCGAAGAGGATGTCCCAGAACGGTGTGAAGCCCTCCATGTACGCGTTGCCGGACTGGACCAGCAACGCCGTGACCCGTTCGGGGTCGCGGCTGGCGATCCGCAGGCCGATCGGAGCGCCGTAGTCGTGGATGTAGAGGGCGAATCGGTCCAGGCCCAGCTGGTCGAGGAGGCCCAGCGTCACGGCGGTGAGATTGTCGAACGAGTACTCGAACTCGTCGACGGGCGGCGCATCGGAGAATCCGTACCCGATGTGGTCGGGGGCGACGACGTGGTAGCGGTCGGCGAGTTCGGGGATCAGGTTCCGGAACATGTGGGAGGAGGACGGGAAGCCGTGCAGGAGGACGACCGCCGGAGCCGTCGGGTCGCCCGCCTCCCGGTAGAAGACCTTGCGGCCGTCCACCATGGCGGTGCGGTGGTGCACGACGGGCTTGCTGTCGTTCATGACATTCTCCAAGACATGGTCATAGGTGGTCGCATGGGGCCGGAGCGGCCCCGATTCCCTGAGAGCGTGGTTCCGGTCAGGCGGTCACGGACGCGAGCGCTTCGCGGATCACCTTGACGACATCGGCCGGGCTGGCGTGCATCACCAGATGCGAGGAGTCGACCTCCACGACCTGGGCCCCGGCCCGCGCGTAACCGAATCGCTGTACCTCGGGGTGGATGGCCTTGTCGGCGGTGGCGACGATCCCCCACGCGGGCCGTTCCCGCCACGCGGCCGCGCCGGCGGGCTCGCCGAAGGCGTTCGCCGCCAGCGGCCGTTGGGATACGGCGAGAACACGTGTGAGGGAACTGTCCACGTCGGCGGCGAAGAGCTCGGGGAAGCGTGCGACATCCACCGAGATGTCGATGCCCGGCGCGTCGGAGCCCTCCACCGGGAAGGGCCTCTGGACCAGGGCCTCGCCCAGCGGCGGTGCGGGGAAGCGGCTCTGGAGTTCTCCGAGGCTCTCGCCCTCGTCAAGGACGTAGGCGGCCAGGTAGACCAGCCCCGCCACGTTCTCCTCGCGCCCGACGACCGTGACGACCGCGCCACCGTAGGAGTGCCCGACCAGGAGGACGGGGCCCTCGATGCCTCGTACCACGGAGGCGACGTACGCCGCGTCGGAGGCGAGGCCCCGGTTGGGCACGGCGGGGACGACAACCCGGGTGCCGCCGGCGAGCAGTTCGGTGACGACACGGGCGTAACTGGAGCCGTCGGCGAAGGCTCCGTGCACGAGGACGACCGTGGGTGTACGGGGTGTGCTGGACATGCGCTCTCCTTGGGTGAACCGCTGTGAGCGGTGGTGGGAAGCGCGCTGCGGGGCGCCTCCACCAGGCCCGGGGCTGCCTCTTACGGGAAGCCCTCTGCCATCGCCTTCGACGCTAGAGAGGCACGGTGGACGATCGGTGACCGGATTGTGGACCGCCTCCACCGGACGGAATCGCCCCGTTGGCGGCAGCAGTTGAACGACAAGCGGGCCGCCGCCCCGGTGGCGGGTGTCCTACTTCTCCGTCCGGGTGAGGAACTGGTCGGCACGTCGTACGAAAAGGTGTGCCCCCTGCTGGAGCGCCACGGACCGGGCGCGGTCCGCCAGTCGTACGGCGCCGGGCAGGTCGCCGACGGCGCGCAGCAGTTGTGCGCGGACGAGGATCAGCAGTGCCTCCCCGGAACGCTGGCCGTAGCGTTCGAGGTATTCGTCGGCGCTGTCGAGCGCTGCCGTGGCCTGGGCGGCCGCGCCGTCGGCGAGGCGCATTTCGGCGAGCAGCGCGTACCAGGTGGAGACACAGGTGCGCGCGGGGCTGGCCAGGTGTGTGCGGATGAGGCGTTCGGCCTCGTCCGCGGCGGCACCGGCGTCCTGCCCGGTGACCGCGAGCGCCCAACATCGGGCCAGGCGCAGGTAGGCGCCGAGTGAGACGAAGGAGAAGTGGGGGTCGGCGGCGATGCCGCGCTCGGCCGCCCGCAGCGTCCAGTCGGGGTCGCCGACCACTGCGGCGGTGCGGGCTTCGAACGAGGTGGCGACGGTGACGGCGTAGGGATCGGTGCCCGCCGCCTTCGCCAGGGTGCCGAGCTCGGCGCGCGCTTCGGCCGTCCTCCCGTGGTATCCGGTGATCTCCGCGAACATGCCGGCGGTCATCAGCCGTACGCCGTCACGGACGGGATCGTGCCGGTCGTCGTGGTCGGGGGCGGTGTCCGGTCTGAGCAGGCTCAACCGGCGAAAGGATTCACCGGTGTTGCCCAGGCACCATTGGTGGATGGCCGCCGCGGTCCTACCGTAGCCGCGCACGACGGAGTCCGGGGAGGAGTCGCCCAGGGTGGTGAGGCGCTCCGCGAGAGGACTGCTGCGTTCCAGATCCAGGGCCTGGCCGTGCGCGGTCCAGCGGGAGAAGAGGAAACCGGCGGCCTCGCGGTCCCGTCCCAGGCGCTGGGCTATCTGTTCCGCCCGCTCCAGCAGGCTCACGGAGGCCGTACCGTACATCGAACGCATGCCGACGACGGAGATCAGCTGGGAGAGCGCCTGGAGTTCGAGGTCGGGGAGCACGGCCCGGCGGGCCAGTTCGACGGCCGACCCCAGATGGCGCTCGGCCGCCGCCAGGGCGGTCTTGGCCTTGGCCCGGCTGCCGGCGCGGACCAGGGCGGCCACCGTGCGGGCCGGGTCCGCCACCGGGCCGGCGGTCCACAGGTGGTGCGCCAGCCGCTCGGCGCCGGACTCGTCGCTCAGGTTCACGGCCTCGATCGCGTCCGCGATGGCGCCGTGCAGTACCGCGGCCCGGCCGGGTGGAACGCCCTCGGACACCGCTTGGCGGACCAGGTCGTGGGTGAAGCGGTAGGAGAAGGGGTCGTCGGGGGTCGGACCGACCAGCCCGAGTGCGCGGACCGGCTCCAGGCGTTCCAGACAGGTGCCCACGTCCAGCGAGGCCGCCCGAGCCAGCAGGACCAGTTCGACACTCTTTCCGACCAGAGCGGCGGTCTCCAGCAGCCGTAGCGCATCGCCGTCGAGGGCGGCGAGGCGGTCTCGGACGACGTCGCGAACCGTCACCGGTACGGTGCCGCGCAGCACCGTCTCCGTGGTGACCTCGCCTCCGGCTGCCCACAGACGCCCCAGTTCCTGTACGAAGAAGGCGTTGCCCGCCGTGCGGGTGTGCACCGACCTCGCCACGTCGGGGGCGAGGCGGACCCCGGTCTCCAAGTGGATCAGTTCGGCCACCTCGGTGGGGCTCAGAGGGCCGATCAGCAGACGCCGGTGGCCGGTGACCCGACTGGCGGTGGCCAGCGTCCGGACCAGCTCCAGGCGGGGTGAGGGGCCCCGGTTGCGCAGCGCTCCCACCACGGCGGTTCCCGCGGGCAGGCGGGAGACCACATGGTCCAAGAGCTGGAGCGAACTGGTGTCCGCCCACTGCAGATCGTCGAGCATCAGGACGACGGGTCGTTCGTCGGCGGCTTCGGCGATCAGGTCCACCACCTGTTCGAGGAGGCGGAACCTGGCGTTGCCGTCCGGGATCACCGGGACCGCCGGCGGCTGCGCCCGTGATCCGACGAGGTGGCCGAGGTCACGGGCCGTCCACTGCTCACGCCGCGCCTGCGGAATGGCGTCGAACAGGCCGGAGACTGTCTCGACCCACGGCCACATCACCGGTTGCCCCTCGTCCTCCAGGCAGTGCCCCCACACCACCAGGGCGCCGCGCTCGCGGGCGTGATCGGCGGTCTCCTCCATGAGCCGACTCTTGCCCGCGCCGGGCTCCCCCTCCAGGAGGATCACGGCGGTCGCGCCGCTGAGAGCCGGTTCGAGGGCGTGGCGCAGGATCGCGAGTTCGTCCGACCGGCCGACCAGCCCTTCGACGGGACCCGCCGGAGGGAGCGGGCCAAGGAGCGGCGGTCCAGGTGCTTCCGGTGCGGGGAGCGGCGGCGCTTGCGGGGTCCGCCCGGTCGCCCGGGGCACGACGACGGCCGTTTCCTTGAACGACGGTCGGGATGGCGCGGAGGTCTGGGTGAGGACGCGCTGGTGGGCGGTCCGGAGAGCCTGGCCGGGGTCTATCCCGAGGTCGTCGGCCAGACGCGCTCGGACCGAATCGAAGACGGACAGGGCCTGGGCCTGATGGCCCGTGGCGCCGAGCAGGGTGATGAGGGCGGCCTGCACCGGTTCGTGCAGGGGTGCCATCGTCGCGGCCAGGTGCAGGGCCGGCAGGACCTGGGCGGGCAGCCCGAGAGCCAGTGCGATGTCGGCGGCCTCCATGCATGCCTGGAAGTACTCGTCGTTGAGGCCGGAGAAGATGGGCGCGGCGGCGGGGCCGTGGGCCCAGCCGTTGCCTGCGGGGCCGCTCCACAGGCGGAGCGCGTCGAGGTAGTGGTCCAGTGCCGCGGCGTCGCGCTCGCTGGCCCGTGCCTCCCTGGCGGCGCCTGACCGCTCCCGGAAGCTGGCGAGATCCAGCAGGTCCCCTCCGACGGCGCACAGATATCCGTTGCCCCGCCGCAGGACGTAGGTGCCCGCTTCGCGCGGAAGCAGGTGGGGTTCCAGCAGACGCCGGATGGAACCGACGTACTTGTGGATCACGTTGAGGGCGCTGGCGGGTGCCTCCTCGCCCCAGATCAGGTCGATCAGTTCGTCGATGCCGGTCGGCCGGCCGCCGCGGGCGAGGAGCAGTGCCAGAAGGTACGCCTGCTGGCGCGGCCCCGCGTCGACTTCCCTCTCGCCCCGCCACACCCGCAGGGGGCCCAGTACTTGAAGGCGGAGCGGGCTCTCGGGCGGCGGTTCGGCCACCGGGTCGGTGTTCTCGGGTGCGACCAGCGATGCAGTCATGTCCAACCCCTTCGGTGACCCGGCCCCGGAGCCCGCCACCCACAACGCGCGAGGTCAGAGTTACGCTAGTGCGACAGCATCAGTACTCTATCTACTGGAGTGCCACTCTAGCCAGTCTCGCATTTCCGACAGGGGAGCAGAACGTTGTCCAGCCAGGCACCGAGCCGCCGGGACGAGTACGCCCGGATGACGCGCAGAGAAGTCGTCAAGGCCGCGCGGAAGCTGTACGCCGACCCCGGGTACGCGCAGACCACGGTCGACAGGATCGCCCGCGAGGCACGAGTCTCCCCCGCGACCATCTACGCCCAGTGCGGAGGCAAGGAAGGCCTGCTCCGGACGCTGATGGACCTGTGGACGACGAGCCCGACGGTCGGGCGGGTCATCAACGACTCGATGGCCGCGCCCACCGGCCGGGCCAAGCTGGAGCTCCTCACCGAGGGCCATATCGAACTGGCCGCGGAAGCCGGGGACATCATGCGTATCGTCGAGCGCGCCGCGCCCAGTTCCCCGGCCGCCCAGGAGTTCCTCGACGTCGCCAACCAGCGCCACATCGAGGCGCTGGAGACGATCATGGGAGGCATCGCCGACGACGGCGACCTCGCCGCGGAGGTGTCGGTCGAGGATGCCGCGCGCATCGTCTTCTTCTACTTCCGCAACCCCCAACTCGTCCTCGCCGTGGAGACGTTCGGGTGGGGATCCGAGCGCGCGCGGCAGTGGCTCTTCGGCCAGGTGGCACACGCCGTCCTCAAACGATGACACCAGCCGCGACGCCGGCCCGGCGGGTTCACTATTCGTCCACTGCGAGTCAATACCGTGCAGTGATTCCAATCGAGGCATCGCGCATACCGGGCTAAGGCGGCACACAAGACATGGTTACAGTCCATCACCGGTACGCCATGGTCGATGGCCACCAGATCTTCTACCGGGAGGCCGGCACGAGGGACCGGCCCACCCTGGTGCTCCTGCACGGCTTTCCCGCCAGTTCGCTCATGTTCCGGCATCTGCTGCCGCGGCTGGCGAACCGCTGGCACCTCGTGGCGCCGGACCACCTCGGTTTCGGGCTCTCCGACGCACCGCCCGTCGACGACTTCCCGTACTCCTTCGACTCGCTCACCGACCTCACCGGGGCGCTTCTCGCCCAGCTCGGCGTCGAGCGGTACGGCCTTTTCGTCCACGATCACGGAGCGGCCATCGGGTGGCGGCTCCTGCTGCGGACACCGGACGCGGTCACGGCGATCATCACCCAGAACGGCAACGCGTACGACGAAGGGCTCCAGCCCGAGTTCTTCACCACCCTGCGCGACTACTGGGGCGAGCAGACCCCCCGTACCGAGGCCGACGTCCGGCAGGCGCTCACCCTTGAGCTGACCCGCTGGCGGTATCTCGCGGGGGTGGCGGACGAGACCCTGGTGGACCCCGCCCTGTGGACCCACGACCACGATCTGCTCTCCCGGCCCGACAACGACCGCGTGCAGCTCGCCCTGTTCCTGGACTACGCCACCAACCTCAGCCTCTACCCCGAAGTGCAACGATGCTTCCGGCAGCGGCAGTTCCCCATGCTCGCCATCTGGGGGAAGAACGACCCGATCTTCGGCCCCGCCGGAGCCCTCGCCTTCACCACCGATCTGCCCGACGCCGAGGTGTACTTGATGACCGGCGGCCATTTCCTGCTGGAGAGCGCGCTGGACGACGTCCTGCCACTCGTCCGGGCGTTCCTGGACAAACACCTCTGACCGCGACCGGGTCCCCGGCGGGCACGTGTGCGCCACGCCCGCCCATGTCCCCGGCTCCGAAGCCGACTTCAGCCCCGCACGCTGTACCCTGTACGGCATACCCCGCACCCCGCACCCCGCCAGCCGCACTCCGCTCTCCCGGGGTGCGATGTCGATTGACCTCACTGGCCTCCGCCGCCGTAGTTCGAGTCGTGAGGGTGCTCCGCCCATCGGCGTGACCACCTGAGGGCGACTGCGAAAGGGACGGGCATGCCACCGCAACAGGCTCTCGCGATAACCCTGTTCCTCGCTCCCGACGACCACAGTCGATCCCGGCGAAGCCACAGCGTCCCGCCCTTCGGGGCGGGCATGAGACCCCATTGCTGCGAGGACTGTCTTGATCTCCGTACCGACACCGCTCGATCCGGCCTTCTTCTCTCTGCTGAGCGGTAGTTACGAACGGCTGCTGGGCCGACCCCTGGTGCCCGAGACGTCGCACGGGACCCACCCGGCCGACTGGCTCTACCACGACGCCCCGTTCGCCGTACTCGTTCAGGATGGCGGCGACGATCCGGCGTTCGTGTACGCCAACATCACGGCGCAACGCTGCTTCTCCTACTCGTGGCACGAGTTCTCGGGCCTGCGATCCAGCCTGTCCGCGCCGATCGTGGCACGGGCGGAACGCGATCACGCCCTGTCGGACGTCCTGCGCGACAGTGTCGTCGAGGGCTATCGCGGATTGCGGATCTCCGGAACCGGGCGGCGATTCTGGATAGAGGACGTCACCATCTGGAACCTCGCGGAACTCGACGGCGTGGTGCACGGTCAGGCCGCGCTCATCCCTTCCTGGTCGGACGTCTAGACACCGCTTCCCTGGATCATGGTCGGAGCCAGATGACACGGGCTGCGGGAGTTACGGTGCCGGGGTGTGCGCGGGCCCCCGCTCCTCGTAGCTTCCTGTAGCGCCCGCTGCCGAATCCGGTGGGCCGGACTCCGTGGAACTCGCGATGCTTTCCCCCTTCACGCAACAGGTTCCGACCATGTCCGCGCTCACCCGGTGTCCCTGACGGGTGAGGGCTGCCGCGAGGTTCCTGGTCGGCTTCACCCTCCTGCGCAGCGGCGACGCCGGGTCGCCCCGCCGTCAGGCCCCACCGGTGCCGGCAGCGTGGGCCCGAGAACCGGATCAACGCCGACGGGCTCCTCGCCAGTCTTCGACCCGTCCACGCCCTAGCGGACCGTCGCAACCGGCGGGCCGTTCTCGTCGTCAGGCGCCGGACTCGTCCACGGTTCACTCCCGAATCCGATGGCCCGGCATTGAACCGCTGTCAGCGTCACGGCCGTTGCCAAGCACGGACTGGTCCGCGCTGCGACAGCCGGGGGAACTAGGTGATCGGTGCACGGGAACGCGGGTGACTCCGCAGGGGCGTCCGGCTCGAAGGGCGTGAGGAAGCCCTGTCTGAGGCCAGCCGCGTCGCTCGAACCAACGCCTCGCGGCAGTACGTGATGACGACCCGGCCCAAGTCAGCGATCCACGAGGACGCGGTGTGCGCGTCCGCACCCACCCCAGACAACGAAGGACAGTGAGAGCCATGTTGCGACCGGACCGGCGTGGTGCCGGGAGAGCACTGCCCGACCTGGACACGGATATGCACCGGGCGGACCGCCTCGGGGCCGGACCGTGCCCCGTCTTCATCTCGGACGACGGCACGGTGACGGTGGGCGGCGAGGTCGTCGCCGCGGGTGTCTCCATCGACGACGCCCAGACCGTCGTCCTGGACCGTCTGCATCAGCTGGCGCTGGAGCGGGCGGCGCCGGTGGAGGCGTCGGTTCTGGACCAGCGGCAGCACGTCGTACTGCACATCCGGGTGTTGCAGAACGGCGCGAGCGAACTGACGGAGGGACCACGGCCGTTGAAGGCCCCCGGTCCACCGGCAGATCCAGATGCGCCGGAGGTTCCGAACACTTCGGCGGACACGGGAATCCGAGCGGCCCCGGACATTGTGGAGAGCCCTCACTCCTCGGAGGACGTGCGATCCCTGGACAGCCCGCCCGCACCGCGAAACGCGCGGCCCACACCCACACCCTCGCCCTCGCCCGCCCTGGCATCGGCACAGGAAACAGCCGTTCCAGAGACGGGGGCTCAGCCTGGGAGAGAGACAGGGAGCGGGAGCGGCCTTCGGCGGAATGACGACACCGTCGTGCTGACCGCGCTCGCAGCGCCCGCGCCGCACCCACAGGCGCAGACGGCCTCGGCGGTCCGGACCTCGCCGACGGCTCGGGCGGTGCCGGCCAAGGTGTCCGACGCCGCGCCGGCACCACCTCAGGATCTCGCCCCGGCCCGCTCGACCGAGGAGATCACCGTGCCGGAGGAGATCGCCGCGGCGGTGACCCTGGTCTGCGAAGCCGTGACCGCCGGGGAGCTGACGCAGGCCAAGGCTCAGGCGGCGGTACTGGAACGGCAGTCGGCCCATCACTTCGGGCCGGACCATCTGTACACGCTGGAGGCCCGCGCCCTGGAGGCGTACGTGGCCCATCTGCTGGGCGATCACGCGATGGCGACCACGCTCTCGCTCCAGGTGGCCGCGCTACGGCACCGGCAGGGTGACATTCGGGCCCGCGAGGACATCGAACGGGCGGTGGCCAGCTGGGAGATGCTGGCTGCACCGTTCACCGCCATACCGCTCGGCAAGCGGCTGCTGTCGCTGTGGAAGCAGATCGGCGGAACCGAGGGCGCCGAGCGCTACGCGGCGGCCCAGGGGCGCATGCAGGCGATGGCCCGAGTGACTCCACCGGCGTTCGCCGCGTCCCTGAGGAGCGGTATGTGAGCTGCCCGCCACCCCGTGCCTGATTCATCTCGTCTCCTCAATTCACGAAGAACTTCGGAGTGAGCGGATTCAGGGCCGAATTCTGAACGTACTTCGATTGCGACGCCTACTCCACGCCGTCGGCAATAAAACCCGATGAGGTCGAGATCGAAGACGAAGGCGAGGTCGAAGGCGAGGCGGCCTATGGGGAACGACAACACAATCAGTTCGATCCGGAATCCCCAGCGGTTTCGGAATCGCTTGCGGAGGCGGCTCCGGTGCGACGCCCGTCACCTCGCCATCGATCGAGGACCGCATGGTCTCCTCCGCCTGCGATCATTCGACCTACCGGCCTACCGGCCACCGGGCCATCCACCTCCACTTCGAGGCACGGACACAACCGGTCTTCGGGTCGGGCGTCGGCGCTGCCGCGTCCCGGACCGCTCACGGCGCGTGTCCACGGCGGTCCCGGTCCGCCTCCCCGGACCGCCGGAGATCACGGTTGAGTAACGCGCCGGCTTTCTTAGAACTCGGCAGACGGCGGCAGCCGTATTGCGGACATCAACGGATCTGAAAAGACCAGCACGTCACCATCATCTTCAGGGGTAACCCATGTATCACCTTCGTATGGCCACGCTCACGGCGACCGCTCTGGCCGGCGCGCTGCTTCTGACCGCCTGCGGCAGCGGGGACGCGGAAGGAGTACGGGATTCGGAAACCACGATCCCGGCGGGTGAAGTCAATTTCAAGAGCGGTACTGCCGAGCAGAACAAGGCCGACCTCAGCACGGGTGACTTCGCTGCCAACGCCGCTCCCGCCAAGCAGTCCAAGGAATCGACTCCTGTCATCCGCAACTGGGTCCAGCTGTCCGCCTCTTCCGCGGGTGACCTCGACCCCGTGGTGACGAACGCGGCCGGATTCGTGCTCTACCGGTTCGACAAGGACGAGCCCTCGAAGTCCAACTGCTTCGACGCGTGCGAGAAGACCTGGCCCCCCTACCTCGTCAAGCCCAGCGGCAAGGTCTTCATCGACGGCATCGACAAGGCCGATGTCGGGTTCATCCGGCGCGGCAAGGGATTCCAGCTGACCCTGAACAAGGCCCCCATCTACCTCTTCAGCAAGGATCTCGCCCCGGGTGACACCAACGGCCAGGGCGTGGGCGGTACATGGTTCGGTGTGACCCCCGACGGTCAGCGCGCCGGCCAGGACGGCGACGCCGCCGAGCCGGAGATCGAGGACAACGGCACCGGCGGTACGTCCGGAAGCGGGACGGCCGGCAAGGAACTGGTGGAGCGCTCCGAGGACGGCCTCTACAAGTTCGTCGACGACCCCAACGACTCGGAGAGCGCCGCGGGAACGGTCTCCGGGCGCGGCTGCAAGAACACTGCCCTCGGCGGCGCGATCTCCGCGATCAGCCCCGACGACGACCAGTCCGTCGGCAAGCCCATCAAGCTGTGGGACGGTCCCAACTGCACCGGGAAGTCCCTGCTGCTGGAGCGTGGCGTCTCTGCCAACCTCGCCGCGCAGAACTTCGACAACAAGACCCGCTCGGTCTTCATCGGTGAGTTCGCGGCTGAGTGATGACCCGGCGCACCTGACAGCGGGTGGTCCCCGCACAGCAGGCCACCTCCGTCGAGGCACTCACTTCTTCGACAGAGGTGGCCGCCCGCGTTCGCCCGTGGCTGCCGGCAGCCCCACGGCGGGAGTACTGCGCGTCCGCGGCGTCGGACAGGCACCGGCCGGAGGCCGGAGCACCTGTCTGAAGGACACCGCCTGAAGGCACCGCCTGACGTGCCGCTGACGGGGTCGGCCGGTTCAGGGCACTGGATCGTCGGCACCCCGCCCGGAGTTCAGCCGCTCGCGCAGGGCTTCGGCGTCGGCGTGGCCGAGGTCGTCCATGACGGCCAGGGCCTCGGTCCAGGCGGCGCGGGCCGCGACCGGTGCGTCCGCACGGTGGTGGGTGTCCCCCAGGCGGGTCAGGGTCCCTGCGGTGAACCAGGGCAGGTCGCCCTGGCGCCGGTACAGGTCGAGGGCGTTCTCGAAGGCGGTGACGGCGTCGGCGTGCTGTCCCAGGTGGTGATGGGCGTGGCCGATGCTGTCCCAGGTATGAGCCGCGTTGAGGTCGTCGCCCAGCTCCAGGCAGAGCGCCAGTGCCTCGCGGCAGTGGTCGAGGGCCTGGCGGTGCTGGCCGAGCAGTACGTGGATCCAGCCGACGGCGTTGAGGGCCGACGCGATCGACGTACGCACACGTGTGATGTCGGACGTCTGGTTCTCACAGGCCCGGAACAGTTCGAGGGACTGCTGGGCAGCGGCCAGGGCCGCGTCCGGATCGCCGCTCTGCTCCACCGCCCAGGCCAGGGTGCGGTAGCTTTCGGCCGCCGCTCGGGGGTCGGCTGCCGCGGTGAAGAGTTCGACCGACCGCCGGGCCTGGTCCGCTGCGCCGTCGAACTGTCCGTGGCCCGCCATGGCCAGTGCGAGACCGCGATGGGCGTATGCCTGGGCGGCCGGGTCCGCCAGTCTGCGGGCGGCATCGAGGGCGGAGCGCTGCATGCGCTCCTCCTCCCGCCAGAGGCCGCGCAGATGGAAGTGGTTGGCGACGGCCCAGGTCAGTTGCCATGTGTGGGTGTCGTGCCGGTGGGCCGCCGCGTACGGCACGGCCGCACTGAGGACCGGCTCCTCGGCGGTGAGCCACGCGGTGGCTCTCGCCGCGTCGCCGCCGAAGTCCTCGGGCCGCACTCCCTCACTCAACCGGGTCAGCGGAATGAGCACACGGGCCCGGTTGGTGAGCCCGGCTGCCCCGTGGGCGGTGTGGAGGTAGTGGTCGAGCATCCGGTGCCGCGCGGTACGGAGGTCCTCGGGGGTCCCGGCGGAGTCGGCGAGTTCGGCGGCGTAGGCGCGGAGCAGGTCGTGGGATGTGTAGCGGCCTGGCCGGGCCTCGTCGAGGAGGTGGATGCGGACCAGGCGGTCGATCGTGCGCCGGGTGTACGTGCGGGGGAGTCCGAGGAGGCTCGCGGCAGCGGGCACGGTGATGTCAGGGCCGGGGTGCACGGCGAGGAGGCGGAAGAGTCGGGCCGCGTCGGGGGAGAGCGCGTGGTACGACCACGAGAACACCGCGCGGACGTCGGCCGCAGTGTCACCGATGTCCTCGAAGGCGCCCAGGTCGGCCGCGCTGGCACGGAGTTCGGCCGCGAGGGCGGCGAGCGGGAAGCCGGGGCGGAGGGCGGCGCGAGCCGCGGTGACGGCGAGGGCGAGCGGGAGACGGGCGCAGCGGGTGACGATCTCGTCGACGGCGTCCGGTTCGGCCGCCACCCGGGCGGCGCCGAGACGGCGGGAGAGCAGGTCGCGGGCCTCGGCTGGGGTGAGGACGTCGAGACGGACGGGGTGGGCGCCGTCGACGGCGACGAGGCCGGTGAGCTGGTCCCGGCTTGTGACGATCGTCAGACACCCCGTGGTTCCGGGCAGCAGCGGGCGTACCTGTGCGGCGTCGCGGGCGTTGTCAAGCAGCAGGAGAACTCTGCGGCCGGAAAGATGGGTGCGGTAGGCGGTGGTGAGCGCGTCGAGGTCCTGGGGCAGGGTCCGCAGGTCGGCTCCGAGGGACGCCAGCAGGGTGCGCAGCGCCTCCTCGGGAGCGGTCGGCACACCGACGGGGTCGAAGCCTCGGAGGTTCAGGTAGAGCTGTCCGTCGGGGAATCGGTCGGCGACCCGGTGGGCCCAGTGCACGGCGAACGTGGTCTTGCCGACGCCGGCCGTTCCGGCGATCGCGCTGACGACGACGGTGCCGTGCGGGGACAGGGATTCCGCCCGGGAGAGTTCGGCCTCCCTGCCCACGAACACCGTTATGAGGTGCGGCAGTTGGGAGGGAACCAGCCCGGTGGACGGTTCGGCCGGGGAGGAAGGGGTGGTCGGCGAGGACGTGGGTGAGGGACCGAGGAGGCCGGGGTCGGCGCGGAGGATGCGCTGGTGCAGGGTCCGCAGGGCCGGGCCGGGGTCGACGCCCAGTTCCTCGGCGAGCCGGTCCCGGGCCTCCTGATAGGTGTCGAGTGCGGCCGCCTGACGGCCCGAGCGGTAGTAGGCCAGCATGAGCAGTTCGTGGAAACGCTCGTCCAGGGGATGCTCGACGACCAGTTCTGTCAGTTCGGCCGTGGCCTGCGCGGCGGCGCCGAGGCCCAGTTCGGCGGTGAGGCGGGCCGCCGTGACGGCCAGCCGCATCTCGGTGAGGCGATGGCGTTGCCGCGCCGTGTGATCTCCAGGAAGTCCGGCGAGCGCGGTGCCGTGCCAGAGAGTCTCCGCCTCCTGAAGGAGTTTCACCGCTTCCGCGTCGTCGCCCGCGGTCCGCGCGCGTTCGGCCCGGGTGCTCAGATCCTGGAACCGACGCACATCCAGTTCGCCCGCGTCGCGCAGCTGATAGCCGCCCTGGACGGAGCGGATGACGGAGTCCGCGGGGTCTGTGCCCACGTCAAGAGCCTTGCGGAGCCGATGGACGTAGGTGCGGAGAACGGCTGCCGCGGAGGCGGGCCCGTTCGGCCCCCACACGGCCTCCGTCAGTGCGGCTGTGGACACCTGCGCGGCCTCGGCCAGCAGCAGCGCAGCGAGGACCACGCGTTGCTGTGGCGGGCCGAGGCTGATCTCCCTGCCGCCGCGCCAGGCCCGGACCGGTCCCAGCAGCGAGAACCGTAGGGGCTGTTCCACCGTCGAAGCCTCTCCGCGATCCCCGTGCACGGCCTCCAGTCTCTCAGGAGCGAGATGCGGCGTGCAGAGAGGCGTCGGAGCGCGGTGACGGCCGGCCGGATGTCGGCGGCATCGGCTGATGTCAGCGCGTGGGCCCGGTACTTCGGGAGGTGCCGTGCGCGGGCCACTGGGGGGTCGACGGACCGGCTACCGGAGTGCTGCGAGGCGGTTCGGGAAGGGGACGTCGGGCTCCGGAACGGCGCAGCGCCGCCACCGTCGCCGTCGCATGGTGGTCGTGGGCGGCCGGCGGGGGTGCCGGTGTACGTCGTGATGCCTGCTCTTGCGCTCTTCGAGTCTCGACGTTGCGCTGCACTGCCGCTATCGACCGGCGTGTGTCCGATGACGCCCACCCGAGCGTGAACGTCTGCTCGCGCAGTCGGGCGGTCAGATCGGCGACTTCGAGGGGCCGCCTGCCCGATGAGAGGCGCAGGCTGATCAGTTCGTCCACCTGGGCGCGCTGCCTCTGTGCTTCGTGCAGAAACGACTCCAGCCGATTGCCGGCCGAGCCCAGCTGTTCCGCGTGCAGAAGCCGCTTCCTTCCTCGTGCGCCGCCGGGATGTCCCCTTCCCTCGCGCAGTGCCTCGTCCCGCTTCTCACCGGCAGTATGTACCTGCTGCCAGCAGGCGTTATGGGCACCGATGAACTCCTCGTAGGCACGGGCGAACTCCTGGTGCGCGCGGTACTCGTCCACCATCTTGCTCACGCGCGCGTTGCTCCTCGAAGCCGCCCCGGCGGCGACGTCTCCCGGTTTCGGCCGGAAGAACGGGACGAGCCATCTTTCGCGCAGAAGCCGGTCCAGGTGGTCGAAGGTGTTCCACAAGCTGTTCGGGGGCAGGTCCAGCTTCGGCGCGAACAGCTTGTCGGCGGTGAGGCGGCGGCCGGAACCGTAACGGTAGTCGTACACGGCGTCGGCGATGCCGTTTGCGGATTGCACACCTGGCTCCTTTCCCGGGGCCGCGTTCCCTGTGCCACGCCCCGGTCTCATGGACTGCTACGCCCCGGGGCCTCAGTTGAGTTCACGGTGGCGTCGCGCACGCCGTAGACAAGTCATCAACGGGACGTATACGCGGGGCTGGTTGCCTGGTTCGGGCCAGGACGACCGCCGGTGACGGCGGCGCCGACGTTCCGCACCAGAAACCCGATGCACGATGGACATGCCTGACACAGCCCGCGCGAACCCCTTGCTCGGACCCGGCCTGCTGGATGACCTGATGGCCACGCACGCCCCCGCTGTCATCGCCTACGCCGAGAAGATCCTCCGGGACCGGCATCTCGCGGAGGACATCGCCCAGGAGGCGTTCATCCGGGCCTGGCCGCACACGGAGCGGCTCTGTTCCACCGCCGGTTCCATCCGCGGCTGGCTGCTGACCGTGGCCCGTCACCTGATCATCGACCGGTCACGGAGCTCCATGGTGCGCAACGAGGTCGTCGGTGCGGACGAGATGTTCGAGACGGGCCGTCGGGAGAAGGCGCTGCCGGACCACGCCGAGTCCGTCGCCACCTCGCTGCACACCCACGCGCTGCTGCACGGCCTCTCCCCCGAGCACCGGGAAGTGGTCCTGCACATCTATGTGTTCGAGCACAGTGTGCGGGAGACGGCCGATCTGATCGGGATACCGGTCGGCACGGTGAAGTCCCGACACCACTACGCGCTCAACGCCCTGCGTTCGAGACTCGCCGCGGAATGACCAGTGGCGGGGGGGCGGCCGGGGGGGGGGGGGGGCGGGGGGGGGGGGGGGGGCGGGCGCCCGGGGGGGGGGGGGGGGGGGGGCCGGGGGCGGGGGCCCGGGGGTGGGGGTTGGACGACACCCACAG